>JAOULO010000010.1 GCA_029881995.1 Gammaproteobacteria bacterium | reverse complement strand
CATTTATACCACCAAAAGGCGATGATAGAGAGTATCGTCATAATTAAAAAGTGGAATTATAAAGGCTAAAGAAGGAAAAAAGGTGCCAGAGGGAATATTTTTTAACCAGTAGTTCGGTTTGTTTGAGTAGGTACCCGTGTCTGAATACAGATTTCACTATTATGATAGCGGGCGTTAATCATGGCATGATAAATTTAGTTAAGAAGTAATTGTTATTATAAAGTTGGAAAAATTGTTCAATTTAATTGTTTGTGTTGATGTTATGAAATTTAACAGGAGAATATGGGGAAGTACTATGATAAAAAAATCGATATTGCTAATTATTCTATTTAACATGGCTAGTTCCACTGCATTTGCAGGACAGAAAACTCAAAATGTAGGGGTGTTAAGTTTAATGGGGGATTGGGCTCATGTTGTGCACGTGGCTACTCATGGCGGAGGTGGCTTATTAACTAGTTTTGAAGAATCTAAGCCGAAAGTATCAAATTGGAATGTTGATAGAGAAGTCGAGGAAGAAATTCTGTTACAGATGAAAGCTGTAAATAATTCAGCAGTTAAGAAATTATCGAAGTACAGGGATGAGTTGTATACATTGTCAATTAAACCAAAAGAAAAATCAGAATTTGATGAAGAAGATAATGATGAAAGGGTATCAATATGGGAAAAGAAAGAATTTTATAACCGCTTGTTAGAAGTCGCTACTGAAGCTGGTCTTGATACGATTATTCTAATAACTAGAGGTGAAACTTCTTCTCCTGTTCCATTTTTAGGATATGGTTTCTACGATGTAGCATGGTTGGAATCATTTAGTAATGTAGAGTTGCAATTAGACGTTTTAGATGTAAAAAGTAAGAAGGTTGTGAAAAAGTTATTGCAAAGCGCAAAAAAAGAAATTAAAAAAATACGTAAATTAACAGAAAAAGAAATGGATCAAATATATAAGTTAATATCGGAAGATGAAAATAATGAAAAAATATTAAGTGAGTACAAATCAATCCATAAGGATATCTCGGACTTTCCAGATAAAAGAAAAATACTAGCTTCTACATATAAAAAGCATAATCATACGATGGAGAATTATGAAGACAATGAGTATAAGTTGTTTAGAATGCTCAATCCCTCGTTTGTGTCCCCCAGAACATTTGATGAATTAACAACGAATGAGATGAAGTTTTTAGATAAACATCTTGAAAAAGTTCAGAAGCAAGCCTTGTCAGAAGTTATTGATAAGATCAAGTAAAGAAAAAGGTGCTGCAATCAAGAGGTCAGAACACTTGACAGCGAATAAATAATGAATCCAAAACACGAAACAAAGCATTGTCAACGCTGCAACAGGGAATTTGAGTGCAAGTCGGGCTCGATTTTGTTGTGCCAGTGCCAGACGGTTGTACTCAGTCCTGAGCAACTGGACTATATTGCGACCCGATTCAGTGACTGTCTCTGTGCCAGGTGTCTGGTTGCAGTACGTGGTGAGTTTAATGCTTTGCAACACGAAGAAAAAATAAAGCAGTTTTCGATGCGATAGGGTGATGTTATCTGCTGTTAATTTGCGGAGTGTTTAAAAAGAAAAGTTGGGTATGAGCGCTGAAGTAAGGCTGAATTGTTTTTATTATTGTCTCTAATCATAAAATATACTCATAAATCAGTCGTTTAAATTAACTCATTCTAGTAATTTGTTTCTTAAGAACCACATGGTTTCTGCCGATACAACATGGAGGCAAACTGGCCTGAATTATCGGAGTAGAAGCAATGGGGATTGATAAGAGTTTATTTGATCGCGTAGGCGGAATGGAAACCTTAAAAAAGGTACACAAAATCTTTTATGATAAGCTGTTTGCCCACCCCTGGTTGAAACAGTATTTTGTCGATCATCCACAGGAGATTTTTGAAAACCAACAGACCACTTTTATGGCTGGACTGTTTGGTGGGCCAAAGGTTTACGCAGGGAAAACCCCAAAAATGGCGCACCAGAATATCGTCATCACCGAGGAGCTTTTTGAATTGCGTAGTCAAATTTTATCCGAGTCTATTCGTCAGGCAGGAATCAGTGATGAATTACGTGAGGAATGGCTTGATGCGGATCGAACCCTAAAATCTGCGATAGTAAAGAAGGATGCTTCGGAATGTAGAAAGATGTTTGATACACAAACTATTTTTGATATTCCAAAGCCAGCTGGACTGGCGTGACACATTCTACTCTCCAGGAGAAAGGAATAAGCAATTCTGCTTATCCCTTTCTCACTGTAACAAAAAATTTCGCATCTTTGTTTTCCTGTTCCAGTAGCTGAACACCGGTTTTCTCACACCAGGAAACTACATCACCAACGAAACCCTGGTCAGTCGCACTGATTCTGATTACCGTTCCGGGATCACTTTTCTTAACGGCCTTTGAAAGTTTCAATATTGGGCCAGGGCAACTTAGCCCACATGCATCAATCTCAATTAAATTATCATAAACAACTGTATCTGTACTATCATTACTCGCATCGTCGTATAACACGTCATCACTTTTAACTCGGTCATAATCGAAAATACCATTGTGACTCTCTTGTTGTTTACTGAGTCTATATATTCGGAGTCCACCACTTAGGTTGTACAGGTCTTCGTAACCATTATGCCGCAATATTTTGTAGGCAAAATAACTTTTCTTACCCTGTTGGCAGTATGTGATGATAGTTTTATCTTTAGGGAGTTCATCTAATCTGTCGCGTATTTCGGTAAGAGGGATATTAATTGCATTATCTATCGAATGAATCGCGTATTCTTCAGGTGTCCTGACATCGACAATAATGGTTTTATTGGAATCAAATTTGTCAATGTCGTCCCAGTAGACAACATGGTAGTCTTCACGAAGCATGTTTTTAGCCACCATGCCGGCGATATTGACGGGATCTTTTGCTGATGAAAATGGTGGTGCATAGGATAATTCCAGGTCGATAAGATCATAGACGGTTTTACCAAAATTAATGGCTGCTGCGATAACATCAATACGTTTATCGACTCCATCAACACCTATTATCTGTGCACCAAGTATTCGCCCCGTCCTGGCTGCAAACAGTAATTTAATAACCATCGGATGGGCGTCTGGATAATAACCAGCATGTGAGGGTGCTTCGATATAAGATTTCTTGAAATTAACATTATTCCTGATCAGGCCTCGTTCAGACCGTCCTGTAATGGCTACAGTCAGATCAAAAACCTTTGCAATCGCAGTAATCTGAACATCCTTCATAATGCGGTGTCGGCCACAAATGTTCTCTGCTACAACTTGTGCCTGTTTGTGGGCGATACCTGCAAGGGGAATTAGTGATTTGTTGTGTGTGATCCTGTCCTTAACTTCAATGGCATCACCGAGAGCGAATATATGTTCGTCTGAAGTGATCAATCCATCGTTGACAGATATTCCTCCATTATTACCAACTCGAAGATTGGCCTCTTTGGCGATGGTTATATCTGGTGAAACGCCTAGTGCTAAAATAACAATTTCGCCATGTATCTTTTCACCATTATCAAGGGTGGCTTCATTGTCTTTAAGAGAAACAGCCTTACTGTTAAGAATCAGATTTACATTTTTAGAATGTAAATGATGATGAATCATGGTTGCCATTTCCAGGTCCCATGAACCCATTGCCTGGTCAGCCGCATCGACCATGTTAACTTCAAGATTAAGCCTGTGTAAATTCTCTGCCAGTTCAAGACCAATAAATCCTGCACCGATCACTAATGCGCTTTTACACTTATGTACCTCAAGAAAGTGTTTGATGGCATCCATGTCTTCACCATTTCGCAGGGTAAACACATTGGCCTGATCAATTCCTGGGATATTGGGGATGATGGGAGCCCCGCCAGGTGACAGGACCAGTTTGTCATAGGATTCAGTATATTTCTTCTTTGCATTACAGTCCCTGATCAGGACGGTTTTGTTTTTTCGATCAATTTCGATGACTTCGTTTTCGGTACGAACATCAACATTGAGGATGGATTTGAATTCTGCCTTGTCGATGACTGACAGGCGTTCACGATCCTGGATAACACCACCTAAGTAATATGGCATGCCACAGGTTGCAAACGATATTTCGTCACTTCTGTCGAGTATTATGATTTCAACATCCTCGTCCAGTCGTCGAAGTCTTGCTGCAACACTCGCACCACCAGCTGAACCACCTACAATCACTACTTTCATAGCTTACCCACCTCCATTCTATATTGAGTGTTTCCATTTACTAACTCTGGTGCCGAAGAGTTCCTTTACGGCATGAAAAGTACGTAATAGGTCAATATGTTGATTTATCAATAAGTTATCTCTTATGTGTTAACCTATTAAGTCTCAGCAATAGCTGAAAATTACGAGTTGTTATCGGTTAAACTGATAAAATGATTAGAGTTCAGGCAAGAAAATGGGGTATGAGGTGAGCCAAGCCATGAGACTAAACAGTATTGTTGTAGTAATGGATTTGAATGTGAGTCTACTTAGATACAGTTATTCCATTGTCTAGTGGAGGTTTTGTATCTAGAACAATTGGATTAGGTATATGCTGTTTCATTTCTGTTATTGCTCAATTACCAGCTTGATTTAAATGGTAATTCTGAACATTGTTTCATTTTCTTCCCATTAATAATAATTCAGTGTAATTTTCAGGTTATGTCTAAATGAACTGGTTCACGCTGTCCATGGTATGTGCTATCTCACTGGCACTATCTGATGCCTACACTAAAAAATATTACGCAGGCTATAGTGGTGTTTATATTCTACTAGTTCGTCTTGGTTTGCCTGGGATGGTTCTCCTGCCATTCAGTATTTACTTTGGTCTATTCGATTTGCCCCTGGCCTTCTGGTACTACATGTCAGTACTTGCGCCATTGGAGATACTGGCGATGTGGTTGTATGTCCTTGCCATCCGTGATGCGCCTTTGCATCTGACTCTGCCATATCTGGCATTTACGCCGGTTTTTAATATTTTGACTGGGTATCTGGTACTGGATGAGGTCATCAGCCTTGAAGGTGGTTTGGGTATTCTATGTATTGTTATTGGTACCTATCTACTTAATCTGGATCATGTAAAAAAGTCGGGCATGAATTACCTGGCACCATTTAGGGCAATTGTTACACTGCGTGGTTCTAGGTTAATGCTATTAGCCTCGATAATTTATAGTCTGACATCGGTTTATTCAAAACAAGCAATTCAGTATTCGACACCACTAGCGTTTGGTGCATTCTATTTCACTATCATTGGCTGTTTGCTGGTAGTTATGGTGTTGTTAACACAGCCAGCAACAGTGACACATATTGCCCGGCGCCCGAGGCCCAGTCTTGTGGTGGGTGGTTTGATGGCAATTATGGTTGTGACTCATTTTATGGCAATTGCCCAGGTCGAAGTGGCATATATGATAGCCGTGAAACGCACCAGTCTGATTTTTGGTATGTTACTGGGTGCCTGGATGTTCAGAGACATGAATTTTCGACAACATCTTCCGGCGGGTATATTAATGGTGGCTGGTGTTTTTCTTATACTTTTATATTAATTCTAGTAATTATGCACAGTTAATTACGTGAAATTGAAGACTGTCTTGTCTGAATGATTTAAATATTGAGATAAAACCGTTATTATGCGCCGCTTGATTTGATGAATTAGCAGGAACTTAAGATAGATGGCAATTGGTAATGAGTGGCAAAGTGAGCATTTTGAAATCGATGAATCGACGATTGAGAATGCAGGTATGGGCTTATATTCGAAGGTCAACATTAAGTCTGGCGATACGATCGGCCCCTATACGGGTATGATTTTGACTGATGAAGAGGTTGAGCAGCCTCCGTATTCAGAATCCGATTATGTTTTATGGGTCTGTAAGGATTGCAATATCGTTGGCGAAGGTCCAAAGGCAAATTATGTGCGATATATCAATCATCATGATGAGCCCAATTGTCGGATTGTGTCTTCCAATCGATGGAAGAAGGCCCGGATAGAAGCTATTAGGAAAATTAAGCCTGGCCAGGAAATTTTTATTGATTATGGTCCATATTACTGGGAACATTTTTCAGGGGCCAAAGCACCCGATAAACCAACAGAGTCAGGCGCAGGTTTATTTTGAAAATCAAGACGTCATTTTTTGAAATCGATACCGGCGAAGGTATCGCATTGCATGATCTGATGCCTTCTATTAAGGATGCGGTGGCCAGGTCTGGTATCAAAAATGGTTTTGTGACAATTACTTCTCAACACACCACCACCGCAATAGCGATAAATGAAAACGAGGAAAGGTTGCTTGAGGATGTCAGGACATTTTTGTTGAACCTGATTCCACCGGGCAATCGCTATCTACATAATGATATCGCACTACGGGATTGCCCACCTGATGAACCAGAAAATGCTCATTCCCATCTGGCAGCCATGTTACTGGGTAGTTCCGAAGTGGTTTCTCTAGTGGATCAGGAACTGGTGCTCGGGCAATACCAGTCTGTTATGTTGTATGAATTGGATGGGCCACGTAAGCGTAAAGTTAATATACAGGTGTATGGTGATTAAGAGCCTTAATCATAAAGGCTGACATTTACTCACTGCAATGTTTAAAGGCTTTGACCACGGCCTGAATATCCTGGCTCCATTGTTTGAACTTATCTGTCAAAACTTCCTCACCATATAATCGATAGATTTGCATGGGATCAATGGCTGAAACTCCAATGTGATCGGGTTCTTCAAACACGGTAATATTGAGGGGAAAAAAAGGGATCAAGGCAGAGTACTGGGTCCTGATAATATTGATCTCATCTGGCTTTCCAAAAAACACAACCCGGTAGCGTCGGGATTCATATCCGCGAGATTTAAGACCTTTATCAACATGCTGTACCCGAGAAATCTTATAGCCACGCTGGCGTAACTGGTCCTGCACAAACATCATGGCTTCTGGGTATGCGCTTTGACACTGGCTGGTCAGGAAGGCCTGTTGGGCAGTGACAGGCTTTGTGGTAATCAGAATGAAAAGGCTAGTTAACAGGAATCGCATAGTTATTAAAGAGTAGCATCCTCCAGCAGGCTGCGATACATAGTGCTAATCTGGCTGCAGATGGCTTTCAGTTTTTTGTGCCCAAGCATGGCACCGATGGGTTCAGGGTTTGTCGCCATGAGAAACACCCTGCCATTTTCTTCATGTACGGTTACTCGACAAGGCAGGAACTGTCCGATACGAAAATCAGTTTTAATTGCCTGATTGACTAGATTAAAGTTACAGAAATAAACAATCGTATCCTGTTGTGATGAGTCTTCCTCACTAAACCCCTGGGTCAGTTGTTGGATGCGGATAAGTCGAAAATTCCGACCGGCTATGGCTTTTTTCAGATTCTGAATTGTGGTTTTAAAATCATAAGGTGACTCCACCACAATGATGGGTGAGGCAGTCTGGTTAAGAACTGCTTCTGTTTTTTCTATGACGTCCTCACTGACAAAGGCTGCCAGCTGGATTTCTTTACTGAATGCAAAGTTTGGCAGCAAAAGCAGGCATGTCAGCAGTGGTAAAACTAGCTTGTATATTTGATAATGCATTTATAAACCTTTATTCATTTATGGTCTTATACCTTCTTAACCAGAGCATTGCCTGTGGGGTTGTCTGGTCAAGATCACCATGTCATTCGGCAAATCGCGATTTAACTTTAGTAGATATTAATATACTTAACATCCTTATTTATATATGGGTTTGGATAATGAGATATGGGGCAGGTTCTTTGGCCAAGAAGTAAGTTTCTGTATGCCCGAGTTTGGCTGATTGCTTACGAAACCTACCTGGATTTCTCAATAAAATGATGCAATAAATCTGGAAGAGGGGGGTATTTAAGGAGCTGTGGTAGGCAGTAAGTCAGTTATAAAGTATTTTGTGTGAGGTAATTTATTCATAACAAGATACTGGTTTTTGGTAATTTTTCATTTTATTTAAGTTATTTGTGAATTATAAACAAGCTAGGCTTATTAAATTAGCTTAACCCACTGCTTAGAAAAAATTTGTATGTTAGGGGGAATACAAATGAAAGAATGTGGAGTTAGCTGCTATGTAGCTGAAGTTGTATAAAACAATTATAAGCATGGAGGTGAGATATGAGTACAATGCACGAAGTTATTGCCCATTCAGCGAGTATTATAATACTCATTGCCTATTCAATTCGTTTTTTTAATCAACCTTTATATAACTACTCAGAAACGAATGAACGTTATAAGAACGTCGTCTCACCTGTTGAACCACGTTTGATGACTGAATATCAGTCGTATAAATTTTTCCGGCTGGTATTTACCGGCATTCTCATATTTATTTATGCGGTCGTTTATATATTTCTGAGTTCAATCAGTGCCGAAGGACTGAAGGGGTATGAAGAACAACTGGCAAAAATCGTGGGGGAATATTCTATTGTAACCAGTTTTGTCAGCTTATTGGTGATCATCGGTGTTACCCAATATCCAAAGTGGCTGAGTAACCTGATTTGTGATCTACGTGAAATATTGCATGAGAATGCGCGTATTCCACTGAAAGGCCATGACCTGTTCGATAAGCTGATTCATATGAGAATAGATTACAGTACTGATAAGGCAAAATCGATTATCCAAACCTTGATGAAAAATAATCCAGTTAGTAAGAAGGAAACCCGGTGCGATATCGAACTTGAAGATTTCGAGATTGAAAATAGAAAAAACATTTTGTGGAAATGGGCCAAGCTCAGCTATCTCCTGCAATGTATGAGTCAGGAACTGAACAAGAAAAGGGGACATCGCCTGGAGCTTGAATATAATCTGGGTTATCGCGGCTTAAAGCATGAGTATATCGAATTGCTGGATGACATTGCAGAATACAGAAATCATCAGGATAAGTGGTCAAGGGAAGATCAGGATAAGCTTAGAGAAGATGTCAGAAAGCTGCTTTATCAGACCTGCCGTATGATTGCCTGTATGTTGATCCTTAATAGTAATCCACGAATTGACCCAGTCGCATGGTTGAAAGAACACTCATATGAGGTGGATGTTAATAATAGAAAAGAAATTAAGAGTGAATCAATTGCCAGGGTTTTTGGTGTTTTAACCCTGACTATCATATCTTTTGTGTTTCTATCTGTGTTCCTTTATGAGGTTTTAGCTGAGACTAAAATTGAAATTACGGCATTTAAACTATTCAGCTATGTGATGCAAAGCTTGATCATGATGGTATTACCATTGCTTTATATTGTTAATATGAAAAAGCGCCTTTCCATTGTGGGCACCTGGCCATCAGTTCTATCAATTGAGGAAGAGCTTCCATTTCGACAGAGACCCTGGTTGATATACGCTGGCCTGGGTTTTATTGCATGGCTATTTACAAATGTGATTGCCAGTGCATTTGCGTACCTCGCACCAAAATTCAAGAGCGGTGATGGAGTAGCCAGTATAGGTGGGTTTCCGGATATTATGTCGATAATGTGGCCGTTTACTTTTATTGCCTTTGTGGTTGTCGTGATGTCGGCCTATCGTCTGGATACGGTTCCGTTTACTTCCAGTTTTAAAATTCAATTTAAACCTTATGCCAGGTATCTTTTTCAGGGCTTGCTACAGGGGCTGCTGATCGCATTAGTGATTAAAATTGGGTTTGTCCTGGGAGATATTCATACACTTCGTCCGGAGACGCCGCCTACCAGTTTTTTCTGTCTATTGGGGTTTATGGCCGGGCTTTCGGTCAGTCTCGCATTTCAATTGAAAGAAGACAGTTATAAGGAGATTGATGTTGAACAGGAATTACTCGGTGTGGAATATCCTGCATCAATTTAGCAATCTATTTTTTCTGCAATAGTGTCAGAGATGTCTATACTATTTATTATATTATCTACAGGAGTGGATAGTTATGACATACGATACCGTATTAAATCTGATCCTATTACTCGCTATTCCCGTCATTGTGCTGCTTTGTTACCGTCTGGTAAGAATGGCTCGACTACGTCGGTTAGATTCAATTGCAGGGAACCCATTTTTCTATAAAATTGATCCTCAAACGGGTGAGATATCATTTGGTGATGAGTTGAAAAATGAGCAGGTTTCCATGCTTGATGTACTGTCACCTGATGAGATTGAAGAGGATGGCCTGCCAGTAAACCTTGAACAGCATGAAGTCGCCTAATGGGGCTGGTATCCTAAATGATATTGAAATAATTCCAATGGCATCACCGCTTTTGTAAATAATTATTAAAGCCCACTAAAATAATGCCGATATGATGACTGGCTATTTATCAAGGGCAACAGTAGGTAAGCCTCTGCCTCTCTTCGCCAGTTAAACTTTAATATTTAGCACTCAAGTTTTATCTAAAATGCTCCGTAAATAATATACCGGAGCAATAAATTGGCAGGTGAATATATGGCGAAAATACTCGCAGTGGATGATTCCAGAACTATACGCGAAATGGTCAGTACCATTCTTGGAAATTTAGGACATGAAGTCATCGTTGCCTGTGATGGTGCTGAAGCGATGAATATAGCCCGGGATACAACGGTTGACCTGGTTTTGACCGATATTAATATGCCAAATATTAATGGTATTAGCCTGGTCTACAAGCTTCGACGCCTTGATGCCTATAAATCGGTTCCAATCCTGATGCTTACGACAGAAACCGCAGATTTCAAAAAGGAAAAATCCAAAAATATGGGGGCAAATGGCTGGATTCAGAAACCATTCGATGCTGGCAGACTAGAAAAAGCCGTTACCACCATGCTGACCTGAGTCTGACTTAGCATCTATCCTTTCCCATTCATAATATTCAAGACCAGTCGAGCAGGCTGGTCTGTTTATTTGATTTTCAACAAGGTCTTTTTGATAATACGTATTACTATTACAGGTTTGTTTATCAGGAGTTCATAATCTGTGTCTGACGTCACTTCACCCGAGCAAGAAATTAAAATTACCCGAACAGAAATTGTAACTTCACCCGCACTCTACCAGGATGAACTGGAAGTGGTGGAGTATGAAGGTTGTACCGGGAAACGTTTTGGTGGTACCCATCTCAAAGAGATGTTCATGCCACTATTTTACCGGGCGGCCAAGTATATGCCTTACCCTTTGGCGATTATTCCTGTCTATTTAATGGTTGGTTTTTTTCGATTACTGTATCCTTTTCGTAAAAACCCTATTCGTGAGACATGTGAGTATATAAGCCAGCTTGCGGCTAAAAAGGGGATTCGACATGAACCCAAAAAGCTCTATCAGGATTTCCTGACGAATATCAGAACCATCTTTTGTCATTACATTCGTTTATATCAGAAAGGTGCGAAAGGTATTCATCACCGGGTTGTTATCAGTCATGAGGATGCCGAGATGGTGGAAAAGCTGCGCCTGGAGCATGGTGGTTTGTTATTTAATATCCCACACAATATCGGTAGTGCCTTTTCTGGTATGAAGTTGAATATGACCTGGCCAACCCTGTTGGTAGCTCGTAATCCTTCTACCATTGGAAGAACTCGTATGGCTCTGGAGTTTTTCAGTGCTATGGAAGTTAAAATTCTTATGGTCAGAGGGGGGAGCCCCGTCGAACTTTCAAGGGCCATGTTCTCGGCCTTGAAGGAAAAATATGTCATTGCCACAACTCTGGATAACATGGACCATTCTGAACGAGGCATAAAGGCCTCTATTTTTGGACTGACCCGTGGCTTTAATCCATGGGCCGCCAAGGTCGCCGTTAAGCGAAAGGTACCCATGTTACCGCTATATTTTCGTTCTATTGGTAAAGAAATTCATCTTGTTTTTGGTGAGCCGCTGATTCCGGATAATGTGGAACAGGCGGTGCAGCATTATGTCAGTTATTTTGAAAAGAGCATTCTTGAAGACCCTGCCAGCTGGGCCTATCTGGGTGATCGCCGCTGGCGAAAGGCCCTGAAAGAGGCCGTTCAGAGCTCAAATTAACTCCTTCCAGTTGTTAAGGATTGAGGATGCTAGCTAATTTGATAAAATGCCTTCTTTTTAACGATTGAGTTGAACTATGCTGATTGTTGTCTCTCCCGCCAAGACGCTGGACTATGAATCAAAGCGCCCGACCGACATTGCCAGTCAACCGGACTTTCTGGATCACTCCCAGCAGTTGATTAATCGTCTACGGCAGTTTTCTCCACTGGATATTGCTGAGTTGATGAAGGTCAGTATGAAAATAGCCGATTTAAATGTCGATCGGTATACATCTTGGAAAAAGCCTTTCAACGACAGTAATGCCAGGCAGGCCGTGCTGGCGTTTAAAGGCGATGTATATACGGGGCTAGAGGCATACTCATTCAACAAGACAGATTTCAAGTTTGCCCAGGAGCATCTGCGGATTTTATCTGGCCTGTATGGGCTGTTGAGACCTCTTGATTTGATGCAGGCTTATCGACTTGAGATGGGGACAAGGCTACAGAATGATCGTGGTAAGAATCTATATGAATTCTGGGGAACGATTATTACTGAAGGCCTGAATGAGCAGTTGAATAAAATCGGTTCAGATTGCCTGATAAATCTTGCATCGAATGAATATTTTAAGGCTGTTAAACCAAAAGCCCTTAAGGCCGACATTATTACACCAGCATTCAAGGAAAAGAAAAACGGTGAATATAAAATGATTGGCATTTATGCCAAGAAGGCCCGTGGAATGCTGAGTCGTTATATAATAAAAAATCGCCTGTCGGATCCTGAAGATATTCAATCATTCGACGAAGATGGCTATGGTTTTAATAAATCCTTATCAAAAGGGAACAACTGGGTTTTTACCCGTCATTAAATCTGTTTAATGGTGGATACCCG
This sequence comes from Gammaproteobacteria bacterium, assembly GCA_029881995.1. GTDB lineage: Bacteria > Pseudomonadota > Gammaproteobacteria > UBA6429 > Thiohalophilaceae > JAHEDB01. Next base: position 59,455 of record JAOULO010000010.1, on the reverse strand, counting down.
TTAGAGCTTGGCTATAATTTTTTATATGTTAAGTGTTCTGTAGTGGTGTCGTGTTATCAGTTAACAAAAAATTATGGGGTCTACCCAGCCTTGGCCTGTTAATCCTGCTTTATATCCCCCTTGCGTATGCTGTCGACCTGAATGCGCAGCTAGTCAATGCAATCCAGCACAATGATGTCGAGTTTATTAATCATAAATTGTCTCAGGGACTGAGTGTCGATTATCGTATCAAAACTGAAACCCTGTTAATGATTGCGGCAAGAGCGGGTCGGTACGAACTGGTAACCATACTGGTAGGCAAAGGGGCAAAGGTTAATGCCAAATCCGGCAAGGGACATAATGCCATGAGCTTCTCTTCCCGTTATGGTCACTTACGAATTGTGCAATATCTTCTTAATCATGGTGCGGAAGTCAATATTCAAAATAACAATAAATGGACTCCACTGCTAAAAGCGGCAAGAGGAGGACATCTTATGGTTGTTGATTACCTGCTAGCCCATGATGCAGATATTAATAGCCGCAATACTGCTGGGTTTGATGCCGAGGGACTGGCAAAACGATACCGGCATAAGCGAGTTGTCAATTACCTTAAGAAATACAAGAGAAACTACAAATAAGAATTAACTCACAGATTTTAATTGGGACTGTCCCTACTATTTAACCATTCTGAAAGGGAGAGGGAACATTGGAAATAACCGTAAGCCTTATTTTACTATCAGTTTTGGTCTTTCCTCCGTTAGCACTAGCACTAAGAGAAGTGCTGGACAGGCTCTTGTTTAATGAGACGGCTTCATTGTTGGCTAAAAAACTGACAAGCAAAGGAGCAGCAACTTCTGAAACTGAGAATGAACAGTCAGCAGTTTATGATGGCATGATCACGGTAGAAATCCCCATCCATGAACCCCAGGTTGTGGCCTATGAGCCGGTTTTGCCTCCGGGTGATGAGCAAGGCATTGAAATCATTAAGGCATAGGTGTTTTCCCTGAGCGGAAATCTTCCGGGCGAGCATTGACTAGGGAACGAAACTACATGATCATTGGGGGATTCTCCCTGACCGGGGAGGCTGTTAAATTGCAAGAACTAGGAAGCCTCTAAAATGCCTGAAGATATCCCAAAAGCGGTGATGATGTTAATCTGGTTGCTGACTGGCACAATTATTGTTGGTTGGCTGATTATGGAGTATCCATATATCTACAGTGTACTGTTTATCGCCATTTTCTTTGTACTACCTACCTTTATTTATCGAAAATTCTTCATGAAACCCGGCGAGGGCCGAAAATATACCTGGTAAAGTGACAGGGTTTCCTGCCGTTAAGTGATATTAGAAATCATTAACTTATAACCAGTTATTTTCCGTGGGGAAATCAGTATGAAAAAGTATTTCAAGTCGATTCTGTCTGTCCTGTTTTTATTCCTGGTAACAACCAATATCAGTCAGGCCCTTGAAGGGGATACACCTGGAAAACTGATCAAGGGCAAGGCTGTCTATGATGGCAAACGATATGTCCTGCTACATCCTGCCTCTTTATTTGATGCCGATAGCAGTCCTAGTACTTTTCGCCTTGGTGTGGTGTGGGATGAACGATATGGAGAAGAGCTTCGTTTAATCATACAGTTCCCCATTTCTGAACAGACCAATATGGAAGATCTGAAAAAAAGTGCTGGGACATTTGAAATTTCCATCGATGGTAAGCCAGAGCAGTTAACGCGTGTTAAGGACTCCATTATTTTAAACCGGGAGAGTGGTGTTTTTTCCAAGACCTATGATGCAGAAATACGTTTTACTGGCTCCAGAAAATTGCTGAAGAAAATATTATCTGCCAGCAATGTCCAATTTTCTGTAAACGTATTACTTAAAAAGCATCAGGCCACATTGAAAGTCACCTCAAAAAGCCAGGAGAACTTCCATAATCGTGAATATACGGCGATTCATGGCTTGAAGCGTTTCTATAAGGCGGTTTGGGGAGAAGAGTAAATCTTTTTGCAGTGTTATTTTAAATAACGCTCCTGCCACTCAATATAGAGCTTGTGGACATATTCATTATAGGCTTCCTTGTTCTCAAACTTGTCAGGGTAAACTGCATCATATAAATAATAATTGGCCCGATTGTTTTGGGTAACCATCATGTGCCAGAGTTTGTGTAGAAGTGTCTGTGGATTACGCCATTCAAAATCATCCTGAGATTCGTAGTGTAAAAAAACAGGCAATATAGGAACACCGGTTTGCATGGAAATATCAAATGCCCCGTGCATGAAGGTATGAAATATCCGGCGACCCTTACATCCTCCTTCAGGGTAGATCACAATATTTTTCCCGCTTTTGACAAAGTCAGTTATTCTTTTAGCTGCGACTTTTCGAGCTTCGCGGGATTCACGTTTTACAAATAGATTCCCAGCGGCCTCGACAATACGCCCAGCCCACCACCACTCAGCCACTTCTGCCTTGGCCAGGGAATAGACATTAAACAGGGCCGGGATACCGATATCTTCAAAGGCAGAAGGATGATTGGCAACCAGAATAAAATTTTTGGGTATCGGTTGGGTATTTTTCTGGTGCAAGCGTAAATTTACACCCAGGGCACTGACAAAAACTTTGCACCAGGTTCGAAACAGATAGAAATACAGGGTACGGCTAATGAGCCGAGGGAAATAGGAAAGTGTATAGAGCAGGGCGGTGGCAATGACCAGTTCACACCAACTGTATATAATCCATGAAATTCTTAGCAGATATTTAAGTAGCATACTGGTTGATTTATAGTTTATATATTAAGGTTTTGCGAGAAAAGACAGTGACCTTAGCACACTGAATTATAAACACCAGCCTGATACTTGATAGAGCTCGATAGTATGACTTGTAACAAATAGACCATGGTGGAGACAAATTAATGCCAAATACTCTGGCCCATATCGGAATTCAGGGACTGATTACTCGAAGTATCGACAGGACAGTCGATTTAAAGTGGATCTGTCTGGCGGCAATTATTCCAGATATTCCATGGATCTTGCGCCGGATTGTTAAAACCATAGCGATAGATATATTTCCCTATGATATTAAACTCTACGCATCGATTCAGGCATCATTGATTTGTTGTTTAATATTTGCTGTGGCATGTAGCCTGCTTGCAAAAAATGCTCGTCAGGTGTTCTGGGTGCTTGCTCTAGGTATCTTTCTACATTTAGTCCTCGATGCTCTTCAGACCAAATGGGCCAATGGGGTTCATCTGTTTGCACCGCTTAACTGGGAACAACTGAATATTGGCCTGTTCTGGCCGAATAGCCTGGTAAGCTATGGTCTTAGTTTACTTGGTCTGGGATATTTGATTTATTACTGGCGGGAAAGTTTGTCAAGTGGCGTAGTGGTCAGATTTAGAAGGAGTGTTCAAGGCGGTCTCTCAGTATTCTTTTTTTGCTGTTATTTGTTTTTACCTCTTTATTTCTTATCACAGGCAGAAAGTACAAACAGTCATTTTGTTCAGACTCTACGGTATTATGAAAATCGGACTGGCAAATATATTGAACTGGATCGAGTCCGTTATTTCCCCTCTCCCACGAGTCATGTTTTAACGGACCTGAACGAAAAGATACTGATTGAGGGTGTCGCAGTTGATGTGCAGCAAATGATTTCCTTGCAAGGTCATTTTACTAAATCTGATACCATCCTAGTGAAGTCATTCCATCTTCACCCAGCAGGAATTCGTGATAGCCTGTCGATTGTCGGATTGGGGCTGGTTTTGATTCTCTGGACTTATCCCTGGTTACGGGCTATCGGTGCCCGTTATTATTCCAGGCAGGAAAACTAAGATAAAATTATCAGATTCGAGTAAGTGTATTAACTTAAGTGTGAGTGGTTATGAGTATTGAAATACGTCAGGAAATAATGCGCCGAACTCAGGGGGCGCTGTTTTTAAATATTGCCTATATCGGGATCGTTAACCATCTGTTTACTGTGTTGCAAAAGTTAGGCTCGGCGACAGCTGCGGAGCTTGCCAGCGAATCTGACATGGATGCAGCCTATGTTAACCGCTGGTGTGATAGTGCCTATGCCTTTGAGTTACTGGATGAAGTTGAGGCGGGGCTGTTTACACTGTCGGAATTGGGCGGACAGTTTTTACCCGATATACCGGGTAGCCTGATGCCTTTTGCTGTCAATGCCGTACTCGGCGCTCATATGGCAGAGCGTGCGGCAGAACTGATGCCAAGTGGAGAGCGACCAGGGGAACGTGTCCTGGCTGAGAGAAAGACCGTGTTGCCATGGTTTGGTCCCATGCTGGAAGGGATGTTTGGGCCGTTTCTGGAAAGTGACATTATCCCTAATGTGCCAGCCTATCAGGAGGTAGATGCCCGGCAGGGGCTGGCGGTGGACCTTGGTTGTGGTAATGGCTGGTATTTACGAGGCCTGGCAAAGCGCCTGCCCAACCTGCGTGGAATTGGGCTGGATGGTTTTGATGAGAATATTCGTCAGGCCAGTGAGCTGGCAGAGCAGGCAGGTATTGCGGATCGGGTCAGTTTCAAACCCGGCGATATTAATCATTTTGGAATTACCGAGCAGGCCGATTTGATTGCCATGAATCGTGCCTTGCACCATGTCTGGGACCAGAAAGAAAATGTTTTTCGGATTATGAAGGAGCACCTCAAGCCAGATGGGGTAGTCATCATCTGGGAACCTAATTGGCCTGAGCAGCGCAGCCTGCTTCGCGAGCCTGGTCGACGTGGTATGGCGTTTCAGAACCTTTCAGAGCATGTGCAGGGGAACCACTTCCTTCGTCCCGACGAGATTGTCGGGGAGTTTGAGCGGGTCGGCATGCAGGCCGAGGTGTACCTGTTTGGAGATGACCGTGAGGCGGTAGTGGTGGGTCGGAACCGGGTATAAGGTATTACGGATAATGGTTCAGGCAAGGGAAAGCACCGTTGGGGAGATAAGAAAGCAACTCAAGGCCCTGGCCAATAAGCAGGATGCAGAGCATCAGGCACGGTATTTTAAAACTGGGCCAGGTGAATACGGTGAGGGTGACCGATTTATTGGGGTGCGTGTGCCGGTATTGCGAAAGCTGGCCCGGCAGCATGCCAGCTTGCCCATTATTCATAACTTGCAACTGTTACAGTCCAGGATCCATGAGCACCGATTATTGGCCCTGCTGATCCTGATACAGCAGTTTCAGCAAGGGGATGAGTCCCTGCAGAAAAAAATTTATCGTACCTATCTTAAACACACGAATGTTATTAATAACTGGGATCTGGTGGATGTTTCGGCCGATAAGATTGTCGGTGCCTGGTTGTATCATCATCCTCAGGATATCGCAGTCCTGGAAAAGCTGGCTCGATCCAGAGATCTCTGGCGGCGTCGCATTTCGATGATGGCGACCCTCTATTTTATTCGGCAGGGGCAGTATGATTTGACTCTGGAGCTGGCGACTTTACTGTTAACGGACAAACAGGATTTAATCCATAAGGCGTCGGGATGGATGATACGGGAAGTGGGCAAGCGAGATCGTAAACGGGCAGAGGATTTTCTTGACCGGCACATAGCCAGAATGCCACGCACCATGTTGCGTTACGCGATTGAAAAGTTTCCGTCATCCTTGCGGCAGGCTTATTTGAAAAAATAGATCAGGAGAGGACTAATGAGATCAAATGCGATGTATACCTATCGTTGGGAAATGGCCCGGACCGGTATTACCTTTGGTACGGCCCTGGCCATTGCTATTTCATATACCGCCAACAAATCTATCCTGTGGGCCATATTCCATGGCCTGTTGTCCTGGGTGTATGTCATTTATTACGCGATTGCGTATTAAAAAGAGATTACTCTGCCAGTTCGACAACTCCGGTCATGACGCCCTCATTTTCCATTAACTGGATCTGGTAACCCTCGCACAGGGCATCGACCTGGTTTTCCAGCTTCTGGATTTTATAGGCGTCTTCTGAGTGGCTTTCATGGCGATAGCTGAGGTAGCTATTCAGGGCAGCTGCACATTTTTCCTTACTGCTGAGAATACCGCTGGTGGTGCCGGTGTTAATTCCCCCATGGGCAGTTGTGCTCATCAAAAAGTAAACAAGGCTAAATCCGAATACGTTCATTAATTTCATTTTGAATTCTCGCTTTATGATTATTGCGAGAGATATGTGCAGAGACTATGCCATTACAAAAAATGCTGGTTAAACAGAGGGTTGAAGGTATTGGTTAATATAAATATGTAGAAAGTGTAAGGAAAATCGACAATATTACATATGGGCGAGCAGTTGTTCCTGGGTGCTCTGTCGAGCCTGCTCGTATTGCAGGAAGAGTTTGGCCAGCTGACTTGTGGCGGGGCCGGGTTGAGCAGGGTTAACCATTACCTGGTAGAGTTGTGCCTTGTAAGTTTGGCCTTCACGGAGAGGCAGGGCTTGTAACTCCCCTCGTCTGAGCTGGTTTTCTATCATGTGCACAGGTAACCAGGCAAAGCCAAGGCCGCTGCTGATGGTCTCAACAGCCGTCTCAAGGCGGGTCACACTCCAGCGGTAACGGGATTCCTGCCAGCCAACGTCCCTTTGTTGGAGTACGCCGGAATCACTGATGACCACCTGGAGTTCCTGCTGTAGATCACTGGCCACAAGTTCCTTTTTCATCTGGTGAAGCGAGTGTTCCGGGTGGGCGACGGCAATGAATTCAATTTCTGTCAGTAAGTCGCCCAGGAAGCCCTGAGGCATGACGGCAGTGATGACCAGGTCGGCATTGCCCTGTATCAGGGCCTCTTCGGCTCCTGACAGGACAACCTCTTTGAGGAGTACTCGGGTGCCCTGGCTCAGGGGTTCAAACTGTTTCAGGACATGGATTAAATCACGGGTAGGGTAGGCAACATCTACGACCAGTTGTATTTCCGTTTCCCAGCCCGAATTAATCATATGGGCCATATCTTCCAGCTCACCGGCCTTTTCCAGCAGTAGACGAGACTGCTGGAGAAGGATCTTACCGGCTTCAGTGAGTTCTGCCTTGCGACCAACAATTCTCAAAAGCCGGGTACCTAATTGTTCCTGGAGTTTTTGTACGGCATAGCTGACCGAAGACTGGCTGCGGTGCAAGGTCTTTGCGGCCTGGGCAAATCCTCCGGTATCGATGACGGCCTGCAGAACCCGCCACTGCTCTAATGTCACCTTAGGATGAGCCATAACACCTATACATCTAAAATTACGATACTATTGAACAAATTATTATACTTTTCAATCGAAAAATTTGCACCATAATTAATGTAACAAGTCATTTATGGCCAAATTCCGTAAAACAAGGCGGTGATTCTGATAGGGATAAAATACTGGAACAAGTTATCAGATCAATTACTGGGCAATTAGTGAATATTTACTCTAATGAGATGGCCTGGAATTTGGTTTGTTTAGGATGTTTTTCATGTCTATGCACAGACAAAGGAGGCCGGCTTGCCCGGTCTCTTTCTTTTGCATAATCAGGTATGCTTTTAGCTTATGAGTATCTTATTAAATGGTGAACTTAGGCTGGACTGGGAGCCCTCGACCTCGGAAGAGGGGGAATTCATCCGGCAGGACTCTCAATTCAGGCATTGGGTAACGGCGGACGGAACGGCAGGTCAAAGCGGCGGTGACGGTTTTAAAGCCGAAGCCGGTCGTTATCACCTCTATATTTCCCATGCCTGTCCCTGGGCACATCGCACCCTGATCTTTCGTAAACTCAAAAAACTCGAGGATTTGATCAGTGTTTCGGTGGTCAGTCCGGATATGGGGCCGGAAGGCTGGAAGTTTGGTAGCTTTGATGGGGCCACAGAGGATCATCTTAATAACTGTGATTTCATGTACCAGGTCTATCAACAGGCCAGGCCGGACTATTCAGGCATCGTGACTGTCCCGGTACTGTATGACAAACAGCAGCAGACCATTGTGAACAATGAGTCTTCCGAGATCATCCGGATGTTCAATACCGCCTTTAATACCCTGACAGGTGATACCGCAGATTATTATCCGGAAAACCTGCGTTCGGATATCGATAAAATCAATGAGTTTATTTATCACAATATTAATAACGGCGTGTACCGAACGGGTTTTGCGACCAGTCAGCAGGCCTATGAGAAGGCCTTTGACAATCTTTTTTCTGCTCTGGATGAGGTAGAATCTCGCCTTGGCCAGCAACGGTATCTGACGGGCACACAAATAACTGAAGCCGACTGGCGTCTATTTACAACCCTGGTAAGGTTTGACCCTGTCTATGTTGGTCACTTCAAGTGCAATCGTCAGCGTATTGTTGACTATCCAAACCTGTCAAATTATTTGCGAGATTTATATCAGCAGCCAGGTATTGCAGAGACAGTCTTTATGGATCATATCAAGCGCCATTATTACTGGAGTCATCCCACCATTAATCCCAGCCGGATTGTGCCCAAGGGGCCAGCCATCGATTACGGCCTACCCCATGATCGTAAGCGTTTCGATTAGAAGGCGATGTGATTACACTCTCGTACTAACTTCTTATTTTTAGCTCGCAGCCTATCCTTAACCTTTTTATAATCTGTGAATGCTTGAAGATATTCCACCGATAGCAGGGACATACCTGCTGGTATTTCAATCGGACAAACAGGTCATGGTGAATGTCGGGCGACGCGGTAGCCTGGAACTGGTGCCAGGATATTATTTCTATGTCGGTAGCGCTTTCGGTTCAGGAGGACTTCGGGCCAGAATACGTCATCACCAGGGAGTTAGTAAGAAACCACACTGGCACCTGGACTATATTCGTCCCCATCTCCTTCTGCGTGAGCTCTGGTATAGTACGGATAATATTAAATGCGAACATGCCTGGTCCGACAGGCTGTATTACACTATAAAATTACAAATCCCGATGCCGGGGCTTGGTTCCTCTGATTGTAAGTGCGAAAGCCATTTTTTTTATTCGGAGGTATATCCAGACGTATTTGGCATTCGGGGTTCATTAGATAACAACAACCTTGAACATATCGTGGTAACAAATTGATGAATAGCTTGTGGACTTCGGAAGAGGCTGAACAGTGTAAAGATGAACTTGATCTAAGGGTCTATAGTTCACGATTACTTGGTAGAGACAAGACACTGGTTTTACATGGAGGTGGAAATACCTCGGTCAAGATTGATGAACAGAATATTCTGGGTGAAACAGAAACGATTCTGTATGTGAAAGGTAGTGGCTGGGATCTTGAGTTTATAGAACGCCCCGGTTTTTCACCTGTACGTTTAAATCATCTGGTTCGCCTGGCGGAACTCGAAACCCTGAGTGATTCACAGATGGTCAATGAGTTAAAGACCCACATGACCAATGCTTCGGCTCCTACACCTTCGGTTGAGGCAATTTTACATGCGATTCTACCGTATAAATATGTTGACCATACCCATGCTGATTCACTGGTGACCATAACCAATACACCAAATGGTCTGAACCGAATCAAGGATATCTATGGAGACAAAGTTGTAATTCTTCCCTACTGCATGCCCGGTTTCGATCTGGCAAGGTTATGTGCCACAGAATTTCCCAAGCAGGTGAATGACAACACCATTGGGATGGTATTAATGAACCACGGAATTTTCTCATTTGGTGAAACAGCCAAAGAGTCTTATGAAAGAATGATTTCTTTGGTAAGCATGGCTGAATCCTACATCAAACAAAACAAGGCCTGGACTATCCTGAGTTCCAACAAAGAGGTGGATGATGGCAAGTCTCATGTTCAGAAAATTTCTGAACTCCGCAGTGATATTTCGAAGCATGCCAAAAAACCGATGCTGGTTAGTTTTAATTCAGGCCTCAAGAATCTTGATTTTGTCAACCGGGAAGACCTCGGCGATATTTCTCAGGAAGGACCGGCAACACCTGATCATGTGATTCGGACCAAAAGGTTGCCAATGTTAGGCATGGACGTAGATGCTTATGTACAGGAGTATACAAAATATTTCAAAGCCCATGAGTCCAGTGCAAAACAGGCGTTATCGATGTTGGATCCTACTCCACGAGTCATTCTGGATCATGAACTTGGAGTCGGGACTGTTGGGGCTACTGCAAAAGAGACAGCAATAATTGCTGATATTTATGATCACACCATTGATGTTATTACCAGGGCTACTCGCTTAGGTGAATATCGGGCATTACCGGCAAAAGATATTTTTGATGTTGAGTATTGGGAACTGGAGCAGGCAAAACTGAAAAAATCAGGAGCAAGCCCGGAGTTTATGGGTGAAGTTGTCCTTATTACAGGCGCAGCATCTGGAATAGGTCTGGCCTGTGTAAACTCATTTCTGGCCAGAGGTGCTGCTGTAATTGGTCTGGATATTAATGATGCTGTTGAGTCTCTTGAGCAACAGCCGGCTTATTTAGGAATAAGCTGTGATGTGAGTATCAGGCAACATGTAGAGCTGGCCCTGGAAAAGGCTGTAAGACACTTTGGTGGTATTGATATGTTAATTTTGAATGCCGGGATTTTTCCAAAGAGTCAAAATATATATGCACTCAGTGATGAAAGCTGGCGTGAAGTGATGCAGATTAATCTGGATTCCAATCTCATGTTAATGCGAGAGGCCTATCCACTATTGAAAATTGCGCCTAATGGTGGTCGGGTTGTGATGATGGGATCCAAGAACGTGCTGGCCCCTGGCCCCGGTGCAGCGGCCTATTCGGTAGCCAAGGCTGGAATCAATCAATTGGCCAGGGTGGCGGCCCTGGAATGGGGGCAGGATAATATCCGGGTCAATACCCTACACCCGGATGCTGTGTTTGATACAGGCATCTGGACGGATGAAGTGCTGAACTCCAGAGCCGAATCCTATGGCCTTTCGGTCGATGAGTACAAACGGAAAAATATTCTTAAAACAGAAGTTAGTAGCCATGATGTGGCTGAACTGGTGGCCGAAATGTGTGGCAAACTATTCGCCAAAACTACGGGTGCCCAATTGCCTGTAGATGGTGGTAATGATCGGGTGATTTAACATGATTAAGCAACTGGATAAAAAAATGCTGGAAAGGCTCAATCAGGAAGCTGTTTCATCACCCAGAAGAAGAACAAATCTAAACCTGCATGAATCGCTTGATGCCCCGCTACAGAAACTTTTTATTGCCATGCAAACGGATAGTTATGTCAGGCCTCATCGACACCCTGAAAAAGAAAAGACTGAACTGTTTATTGCTGTAAAAGGGGCTTTTGCAGCATTGATATTTGATGATGGTGGAAAAGTCACAGAACGTATAGAGTTTTCAGCTAATGGTGATGTGCTGGGAGCAGAAATAAAACCTGATACATGGCATACCGTCCTTGCATTGGAAGACGGGGCCGTTTTTTTTGAGGTCAAGCAGGGACCATATATTCCGCTGACCGATAAAGACTTTGCCAGTTGGGCACCTGAAGAAAATACTGCTGAAGTGAAAGCATATATGAACTGGCTACATGAAGCTAAGCCTGGCGAACAGTCATGTTTCAACTGAAACCATTTGGGGCATGATGTCACCCTTTAAAATGGCTTTACTAATGGCACTTTGAATATTTTTAGCATCATATTTTTTTCTGACGTTTTTTAAGTAGAAGATCACAGTATGCTGGGAAAGGCCTATTTCTTCGGCGATATTTTTTGGTGACAAACCATCCGCAGTTAATAAAAGACAATGGCGCTCTCGTTGTGAAAGTTCGGGATAAATATTTTCCCATTCTTTTTCTATAAGTGATACAAACGCAAGTCCTGCCTCACTGGCAAACTGTCTACCTTTAGGTAGTATATTAAATACACTCTCTTCTATGTTTTCTTTTTTGGATCGCTTGGTTAGATGAAAAATAGCAATTTTCCCAACAGGAAAATGTATAGGGAAGTAGATATCAAGCTTTCTTGCATTTGGTTTGTGAATAGTACGGATTAATGGATTAAATATTAACTTTGAATCAGAAAAATTTCCTAATATAACCGGTGTTGTAGAATCTATGCATGTCTGTAAGATATCATGTTCGGTTTCATTATTTTTAGGACGTTTGTTATGGGGGCCTGAAATTTTATGTAAGGAAGGACTTAGTAAGCTTGTATATATCGAGCCATATAATGAATAATAATCATAGTTATGTATATCTACAAAAATATTGCAACAGCTTCGAAGTTGCTCAACACAATTAGTATTTTCTAAATTTCCCAATAAGCTGTCAAAATCCATTTTAATAACCTGATTTGAAAAATAGAGACTGTGAACAGGTATTGTAGCCTGAAAAGATACCTGTTCACAGCACATTAAAGACTTATGCGGCATTACGACTATTACTTAGCTGATATGCTGCATCCTTATATTGTTCATTTACATCCATCCAGCATGCAACTGTGGTAATTTTGCCAATTTTTTGTGACTCACCATCACCAAACCGTCGCATAGGAAAGCCTGCACGCATAAACATTCTTTCAACGGCGGCACTAACAACGGTAACATAGGATTTTATATTATTTTGAATAGCAAATTCATACGTTTGCTGAAACATTTGAAATGAAAGTTCACTCATTACCGCCTGGGTTGATTTTTTCTGATTAGAGGAGATCACAGCAAACCGACTCAACTCCCACACGTCATTTTGTGAGGGTGCATTTTCACCCTTAAGCAATTGTGAAAATGTTTTCTGTAACATATAGGGGCCTGTCGTTGGTAAGAGACGCCAGCATGCCTCTACCTGTTGATCGTGGTTGACCGCTATCATATGATATGGGTTCAACGTATCAAACTCATCGTATTCCATTCCACCAATACTATTTACGTCCCACTTGAGTCGATCATGGAATATATGATGGCGGAATCTAAACATATTGTAGAGTGTATGGTGGTCATAAATAAATTCATCAGCTTTGCCAAAGTAGATAGTCATATTATTTCTCCCAATTCAAGTTGTCGTCAGGAGAAGTAAATCTTGATTTAAGTCTTTGGGTAAGCTGTCAAATATTACAGGTAGATTACATTAGGTTTACTGCATGGTATTAACTGTTTTACTAAATGTCCCTTATATAACAGGTTTAATATGGCCAAGAGAAATCGCACGAGCTACGGCATGTTGTTTGTTGACAACATCAAGTTTTTTAACTGCATTATTAATGTGAAAAACTACAGTCCTTTCAGAAATATTTAATATCTGGGATATCTCCCAGGATGTCTTTCCCTCTGTTGTCCATAGTAAGCACTCTTTCTCGCGTGAGGTAAGCTGTGCATTGACCTGGGCGACCAGCCCATTATCGGGGACGCGGACGACCGCTTCATGTACATAGGTAACAAACAGATGTGCAAGAGCGACGGTTTCTTTAATGATGTCCCGGGATTTGTCGGTACTCAGATTGACCGCCATACTGAACATGGCACTTTCACCATGGATGCAATGAATTGGAAAACTGATCCCATTTTGCAGGCCCAGACTACCTGCCTCAGCAAAAAGCTTATCAACATTTTTATTTTCCTTACATGCTGTATTTACAATATGTTCCCAGTAAATTGGTGTGGTTTTTGAAAAACAGTGGGAAACTGTAGGGTCGATTCGTAAATAGTCCTGTTCTACATAATGATCGCGCCATTCCTGCGGGTAGCCGTTGATAAATATATAGTTAGGACTGACGAGAGAGGTTGGAATGCGGGCAGCATAGATAAACTTGTCAAAACCATATTGCACGCAAAAGTCCATACAGACGCCATGAATCACGTCGTAAGTATTTGCTGTGTTTAGTCGGTCTATGAATTCAAAAAGTTTGAGGTTTTCCAACTATTAACCCACTTTTAATGTACTAGAATGATTAGTCTAAACTTCCTTGTACTGGGGTAAAATTAACATAAATTCTATAAAAAATGTAAAATTATGTTAGAGAAAAATTAACATTAATTTTGTGAATTATTCACATTATTTTTTCAATAAAAAATAACCTGTAAAATTTAGTTATGGAAAAATCAGTTAACTTGGTCGCCCATCGTGGTTATACCTTAAATTACCCTGAGAATACTCTAGTGGGTTTGGGGGCAGCCATCGAAGCAGGAGCAAATTTTCTTGAGGTTGATATCCAGCTTAGTAAGGACAAGGTTCCCTTTCTATTTCATGATCGGGACATGCAGCGGCTCTGTGATCAAGCAGGTAGCCTACATGATTACACAGCATCTGAATTAAATGAATTTCGTGCCAGTGACTCAGGGCGATTTGGTAATAAGTTTGCCGATAACCCAATTACCACATTGCTTGATCTGGTCGGGTTGATGCAGACTCATCCTAAGGTGACGGTTTTTATCGAACTAAAACGAAGCAGCCTGGAAAAGTTTGGTATTGAATTCATGGTTGAGCAGGTTTTATCGACGCTGGAACCGGTTAAAGATCAGTGTGTCATCATTTCCTACAGTATCGAAGCATTAGCCTATGTCTCAGAGCAGTACCAATGGCCTATAGGTGCGGTACATGATGACTGGGAAGAGAGGAACAATGAGGCTATTGCTGATCTAAATCCACAATACTTTTTTTGTGATCTGGAAACCGTGCCTGCTGAAGGTGATTTAAAGTTGAATAATACTCATTTGGCAGTTTATGAATGTACCGATCCCAAGCTGGCGGTAGCACTTCATAAACGAGGAATAGAGTTTGTTGAGACCTTTGCCATTGGAGAAATGCTTGAGCAGACTCGAGATATTGCAGGTAATTAATTTGTATGTATGACCTGGCAGTTATTGGTGGAGGGATTCAGGGGGTTGGAGTGGCGCAGGCAGCTGCGGCTGCCGGTTACAGTGTTATTCTATTTGAACAGGATGGGCTGGCCTCAGGGACATCGAGTCGTTCCAGTAAATTGATCCATGGTGGTTTGCGATATCTTGAAAGTGGCCAGTTCAGTCTGGTGAGAAAGGCTCTGCTGGAGCGGGCCCTGTTACTCAAGCTGGCACCTGAGTTGGTCAAACTGGTTCCCTTTTATATACCTGTTTATCCTGAAACCTCGCGTCGATCCTGGCAGATCAGAGCCGGTCTGTCTCTATATGCCATGCTGGGTAACTTCACCCATGATGCCCGTTTTACAAAACTCGATCGTGATACTGTATCTGGACTTGAATTAAAGAATACGACATCACTACAGGCCGTCTATCGATACTTTGATGCACAGACCGATGATAAAGCGCTGACACGGTCCGTCATGCAGTCAGCTATGGAGCTTGGCGCAGAACTGGTATGTCCTGCCAGGGTTATTCAGATAACACATCAGCAGCATCAATTTGCCATTGCTTATCAACAACAGGATCAGGAAAAAGAATGTCAGTGTAAAGTTGTAGTGAATGCCGCCGGACCATGGGTCAATCGGGTGCTGGACAGTGTGTCACCAGAGGTACCCAAACTGGAAATGGATCTGGTGCAGGGAACACATATTGTGTTGTCACAACCGGCACCGAATGGAATCTATTACGTTGAGGCACCACAGGACAGGCGTGCGGTCTTTGTTATGCCATGGCAGGGTGGGACCATGGTGGGAACGACTGAGACCCCATTTTTGGGCGATCCCGCAAATTCCAAACCACTCGATGATGAAATTGAATATTTATTAGAGGTCTATGGACATTATTTTGATGGGCAGGATGAGATGACTGGCAGTTTCTCGGGCCTGCGGGTTTTACCGAGAACAAATCATCATTATTTTCATCGTCCCAGAGACACTATCTTGTATCAACACGCCAGCCTTGAGTCATTGTTAACGTTATATGGTGGTAAGTTAACGGGCTATCGTGCAACGGCACTGCAGGTGCTCAAACAACTCAGGCCTATTTTGCCAGCAAGGAAGCCGATTGCTGATACGGCAAAATTGATGTTAAACCCAGTATCGTCTTCGTTTAACTGATTAATTTCTCATGATCGCCAACATGGTCTGGGTCCAGCGGGTATAACGCTCCTCCAGTCCAGGGTTGTTAGCAGGTTCAAACCAGACACCAGGTTCCTGTTCCGGCCATTGATCCACTTCTTCCACCAGTAAATAGGCAACTCCCCTGGCAGTGGCTTCACATTCAACAGGTCGATAGACGGGAAGACCGGTCAGGTCGGCCAGCCTTTGGCACAACCCATCCTGAATGGCCAGGCCACCGGTAATCTGGATTTGTTCGGGTGGTGAAGAAAGTTTTTGCATTTCTTCAATATTGGCACAGAGTAAAAAAACCACGCTCTCAATTACTGCAACGGCCTTTTCAGCGTCACTACAGTTTTCGGTTTCAAAACGGGTGGGGAAGTCGGCAATCCAGAATGGGGCCGCCAGTCCTGAGATACCATTAAAAAACAGAGGGGGTGAGGTCACTTGTTCCAGCCAGTCGGCCAGCCTGTTTTCAATATCAGTTACATTATGTTCCTCTGCCAGCCAGCTCAGGGCACTGCCTGCACCATTCACGGTACCTTCCAGGACATACTGGCTTTCATGTTCTGATTGATTGATCAAGCTGGTAAGTAAACGGCGGCCAAAGATTTTTAATGGGCCGGAAGGGCGAGAGACAAAGGCTCCAGTGCCGGTATTAATATAGGCGGTATCTGGTTGAATGTGACCATAGGCAAACATGGCCGCCGATTGATCTCCGGTTACGAGATTAAGCGGGATATCTTTATCTGCCAGCTGTATATGGCCGAAACATGAAGCGCTGGGTTTACAAAGCGGTAAGGCCTGTAGAGGAATATCAAACAACTTAAGTAATGCAGGATCCCAGTCACTGGTATGCAGGCTCCATAACTGGGTGCGTGAGGCATTCACCACATCGGTCAGGAAATTATGTTCTTTGGTGATACTGAAGACAAAGTAACTGGCCATGGGGCCCATACAAAGATCGCCAGAATCAAGAGCGTCTTGTAGTTCAGGATAGTTTTCCAGACACCAGCGCAGTTTACTGGCCCCGTAATGGGGTGACAAAAACAGTCCGGTGGTTTTATGAATTTCTTCGGCACGGGGTTTGAACTGTTTTAGCCATTGGTGGTTGCGTCGATCCTGCCAGCTAATGATGGGTGTTAATGCTTTACCGCTACGTTTATCCCAGCAAACGATGTTCGAGCGTTGTGTTGCCATGCCTGCCGCAATGACATCACTGACTCGATCCCCGAGTGTCTCGACCATTTTATTAAGTACGGTTTGTACTGAGTTAACCAGTTCTTGGGCATCATGCTCAACATAATCTTCCCGCGGATGCTGGACCTGAATGTCCTGATGGGTTTCAGCGATCATGACGCCCTGGCCATTAAAGGCAATGGCACGAGTGGCATGGCCACCTTGATCGATGGTCAGAAAGAGTTCTTTGCTTGATAAGAAGTCAATGGACATGAACTATTATTATTGTCGCTAACCCACTATTTATCTATTTACCGGCAGGTGGATGGAAAACTTTAGTTCATGGTAGCAGGCTCAATTTTGCAGGTATTTGGCCAGTAAGCCTTTCTCATATTGAGCCGCAGGCAGGGGAATACGAATCTGATAACCACCACCGGGGGCCTCCTGCATGTCTTCCCCCTTAAGGTTTTCCATATGCTGTACGGTGATAAGCTGATTACCGGCTGGTGCAATGACTTCCACTTGATCACCAACACGGAGTTTATTCTTAACCAGCACTTCCGCCATACCACTGGCATCATCAAAGCTGATGATTTCCCCCACAAATTGCTGGTGTTGGCTGCGGGAGATACCCTGCAGGTAATTTTGATAGTCCTGATTCGGGTGGCGCTGGTAAAAGCCTTCGGTATAGCCTCGGTTGGCCAGTCCTTCCAGCTTGCCATAGAGCTCGGGGTTGAAGGGTCGACCGGCCACGGCATCATCGATGGCCTGCCGATAAAGCTGGGCGGTACGGGCTACGTAATAATGGGATTTGGTTCGACCTTCGATCTTCAGGGAGTCGATACCAATTTTCGCTAACTGCTCAACATGCTGGATGGCCCGTAGATCCCGAGAGTTCATGATGTAGGTGCCATGCTCATCTTCCAAAATAGGCATGTATTCCCCATTCCGACCTTGCTCTTCGATGAGATAAACCTCATCGGCCAGGGGGTGGCGACGCTCATCGGCTTCAGCAAAGGGTGGTGGGTTTTTCAGGGCCGCCATGGCATCAAACTCTATCTTATGGATGTCACCACTTTCCGTTTCGTCGGCCTGGTGCAGCTTGTATTCCCAACGGCAGGCATTGGTGCAGGTTCCCTGGTTGGGGTCGCGGTGATTGAAATAACCGGATAATAAACAGCGGCCAGAATAGGCGATACACAGGGCACCATGGACAAAGACCTCCAGCTCCATGTCCGGACACTGCTGGCGAATTTCGGTGATTTCATCCAGGGACAGTTCCCGTGAGAGGATGACCCGCTCCAACCCAATGGATTGCCAGAATTTGACACCGGCATAATTAACCGTATTGGCCTGTACCGAAAGATGGATGGGTATGTCAGGCCATTTTTCCTTCACCATCATAATGAGGCCGGGGTCGGCCATGATCAGGGCATCCGGTTTCAGGTCGATGACCGGTTGCATATCGGCCAGATAGGTTTTGAGTTTGGCGTTATGGGGCAGGATGTTGCTGGCAACAAAAAACTTTTTCCCCAGGCGATGGGCCTCGGCAATACCGGTGGCCAGATTCTCCAGCATAAAATCATTATTACGCACCCGCAGGCTATACCTGGGTTGGCCGGCATATACCGCATCGGCACCATAGGCAAAGGCATAGTGCATATTTTTCAGCGTACCGGCGGGAAGGAGCAGTTCAGGAGCAGCCATAATAGTAGGGTCAATTTAGCAGGGACTAATATTGTAGTCGATGCGATCTGTATACCCAATAGCCAGATGATTCACTTTAGAGTTTTATCTGCCATACTTTTCTGGCCGGGGGGTAAAACAAGAACGGTGACAATCCTTGAACAAGGCTTATACCACTATCATTGAGGCCAGTGATTTGGCCAGGCATGTCGATGCCCCCGACTGGCGGATTATGGACTGTCGATTTGATTTGATGAAAACTGAGGCAGGTAGACAGTGGTATCACGAAGCACATATCCCCAATGCCCTTTATGCCCATCTGGAAGAAGATCTTTCAGGTCCCCATTCTAATACTACTGGTCGCCACCCCTTACCTGATGTCAGTGTGCTGGCAGGGCGATTTTCCCAGTGGGGAATCACTCGTGATACTCAGTTGGTTGTCTATGATGGTCAGGCTGGCGCCCTTGCCAGTCGCCTCTGGTGGCTCAGTCGTTGGTTGAGGCATGACAAGGTGGCAGTTTTGAATGGAGGGTTTGCCGCCTGGCAGGAGGCAGGATTGCCTGTGAGTTCGGATGTTCCTACCATACTACCTTCAGACTTTCAGGCCAGTGCTAACGATGCACTATGGGTTTCAAGCGAGATAGTAAAAGAGGCCATGGAAAAAGGGACTGCTATCGTGGTGGATGCCCGTGACGAAGCTCGTTACCTCGGAGAAGTGGAGCCACTGGATAAAGTGGCGGGTCATATTCCCGGTTCAATCAATAGTCCATTTGAAAATAATCTTGACGCGCAGGGAAAATTTTTGACACCAGATAAATTGCAAGCTCAGATTTCACAAAATGTAACGAATTTCACAGGAAAAAAGATTATTCACAGTTGTGGCTCAGGCGTCACAGCTTGTCATAATATTTTAGCCATGGAAATCATAGGCTTGAAGGGAAGCCTGCTCTATCCAGGATCATGGAGTGAGTGGATAACGGACCCAAACCGTCCAGTCAGTCGAGAAAAAGAGTCTTGACAGACCATGGCATACTAAGTGCATAGTTAGGGTGTTCCAAACCGACTAATAGTAAAAAATTGAAGGGGACAATGATGACGTCAACACAATCTGCTCCAGTCGAAAGACGTACTGGTTCATTTGAAAAGCTGCATACCTTACTAGAAACCCGTAACGCGACCCTGACGCTGTTCAGCCAGCTGGCTGGAATGCGGCCGTTTAATCCGGATAAGGAGATGCAAAGGACGATTCAGGAGTTCTGTGAGGCCCTGGTCGACTACACGGCAAGTGCTCATTTCCAGCTCTACCGGTTTATTGAGGAAGATGCCGAGCGACGTACCGAGGTGCGTAAGGTGGCAGAAAAGATTTATCCGGAAATTTCGGCCTCGACCCGTTTTATTCTCGATTTCAATGAGAAGTATGACTGTGAAGATCACTGTGACAACCTGGCCAACCTGGAACAGGACTTATCAAAGCTGGGTGAAGTACTGGCGGATAGGATTACCCTGGAAGATCAAATCATTTCAAGTTACAGCGGACAACGAGCCTAGTCTTCGCTGTTAATCAATTTTGTTGATGTCACCAGGCCGGGTAATAATTTACCCGGCTTTCTATTTATTCTTACGTATCCTTTCTTAGCTTATGCATACCGGTAAGTGTCTGACTGGCACGGGCTTGGTTCAGACTTTGGCGAATATGAGCGGTTTGCAGAAATTGTTTTCGAACATGAAACAGCGTGGCAAATACAATAGTTCCGATTAAGGCAAAGAGCAGGTATGACATGACTTGTTCCAATAATTAAAAGATCCTACTTTGCTATCGGCTGGTTTTACGAGGATTAAAGTAATTAATTTATAACTAAATCAAATAGTTATAATTATTTTAAGAATGTGTGAGATCAGACGTCAGGAGCTTGCTTTTTGACTTTACTGGACAGGACAATAGGATCTTTGCCCTGAATCGGTAGCATACGTTTGAGTAGTGGCACACTTTCCAGGCCAAGGCGTTTCTCATAAATAATGGTGTAGACCAACACGCGCTTCAGGTAGTCTTGAGTTTCCTGGAAGGGAACCTGTTCAACCCAGATATCTGCAGGGGTGGAACCTGATTCGGGTAACCACTGTTTAACGCGGTGGCCTCCGGCATTATAGGCTGCTGTGGCCAAGACAGAATTACCCTTAAACTTGTCGTAAACCTTCTTAAGGTAGCGCACACCCAGGCGGACGTTGGTTGTCACATTGATCAGGTCATGGCGTTTTGGCCGACGGATTCGCATACTGCGTGCCACCTGTCTCGCCGTACGAGGCATTAGCTGCATCAATCCCATGGCACCAGCATGAGAGCGGGCATCCGCTGTAAAGGCACTTTCCTGCCGGATAATGGCAAAGGCCCAGGCGGGATTGATTTTCTGTCGATTGGCATGTTTCAGGACTAGGTTCTGGTGTGCCAGTGGGAAACGAAGCTCGAGGTCATCCCAATAACCTGCCTGGGCCATCGTTATAATGGCACGATCATACCAGCCAAACTGCTGGGCCAGCTTTGAGGCCTTGAGGAGCTGTTCCCGGTTCATCTGGCGAATGGCGACATTCCATTCCCGCCGGGCTTCTACAATACGCTTCAGGAAAAATAGTTCCCCGGCCCGTAACAATGCAGGGAATTTTTTCAGACTCAATAACTCTTCGTCGCTGTATTCAATGGGTTTGTCTTCAAAACGATAGGACAGTCCTGAACGATCAGAGGCCAGGAAGCTGTAGTAGCTGCGGTCATTGGCAATTAGCAAATAAAGGCCACGGGCCTCTTCCAGGTGTCCCAGGGCCTCAAGGGCACGGGCACGCCAGTAACGCCAGCGAGAATCCTGCTGTTCAGTTGCATCCAGTCGACCCATCCAGTTCAGGGCAGATTTCCAGTCACGGTCCTGCAGGGCAGACAGAGTGTAATAGGTGAACATGCGATTGTCCGGGATGGCCGGGGTCAGTTCTTTAAAGAGGTGCTGGGCCTGCTCATTTTCATTCTGTGACAGTTTATATATAAGCCGGCGTTCAATCCGTTGGTGGTCTTCCGGTGTGAATTGGTAGTCATCACGAATATCCAGCCAGACACGGGTGGCCTGTAATTCTTTTTTACGGGCCATGCTGCGAACACCATCTACAATCATCCAGCGTACGACCTCTGGTCTGTAATCTGTATTCAGGTTATAGACTTTCGATAGAAGTTCATGTTTGCGACGAACCTTGAGCCAGAGCTGAAGTAGATTTTTATCTTTGGCTGGCAAGGTTTTACCCAGATGGCGGGCAAGCTGGGATCTTCCGGAATAGATGGCCAATTGGATACGCTTCCAGGTCAGGTCATCATTGAGAATGCCGACTTCTCGCAGGCGTTTAAAACTGTATTGACAGCTAGCGGGCATGGATTTGCCGGTTAGCCATAGTTCCTTTGCCACTTCGGTGGCTCGGGTGTCGCCTATTTCAAACAAGGCTCGAGAATAGTGGCAGTGAAGTTGGGTATTCTTCACCAGATAATAATTGTCTACCAGGGTTTGCCATTGTTGGCGGCTAGCGAGTTTACGTAACCAGGCATGGCGTAGTTTGCTTGAAACTGGAGAGTCATTGTAGTCAACCAGAAACTTGTGCACTTCAGCATCAGGCAATTTACCCAGTTCACGGTGCATCCGTTTGAATTTAAGGTAAGGATATAATGGGTACTCGCTTAACCGAGTAGCCAGTTCACGGTAGTGGCCAAGCTGACCTCGGTTGAGGGCCTTTTCTGCAGCGATGTAATCTTTTCGCTGGTCGGCATAGGTATCTTTGTCATAGCTATTGCTGATGGCAGGACATAACAGTAAGCCTCCCAGCAGCATGCTGGAAAATATTCTGAACTTCCTGTGCAGAGATACTTGTCTCATATCGGCCCTGTGGTCATTGAGTCAGGATAGTGAAGACAGCCTAACTTATTGGTTTTTAATAAAATTATTATAATTCCTCTCCGTCCTTATTAAAGCTTATCGGCCCATTGTGAATTAACTTGAAAGCCTAAAACGTGAATCAGCACGCGGTTTTTAACGGTTCCTGCGTAACTTGTTTTATACTTGGCCCCTGCCCGAGTCTATTCCCTTTTTTATAATGGAGGAATAGTATGATACGGGAAAGAATTTTGGTAAATCCAGTCGTCTTTTGAATGACTGAATCAGTGAGATTTTGGAGAATTTTCGACCATGGCTGACAAGTTAAACAAGTTTAGTTCCCGCATCACCGAGCCCAAGTCCCAGGGCGCCTCACAGGCCATGCTGTATGGTACTGGCCTGAGTTCTGAGGATATGAAGAAAGCAGAAATTGGGATTGCCAGCGTCTGGTGGGAGGGCAATACCTGTAATATGCACCTGAATGATCTGGCTGCCATGGTCAAGAAAGGTGTGGTTGAAGCGGATCTGGTGGGTATGCGTTTTAATACTATTGGCGTATCTGATGGAATATCCATGGGCACACGCGGTATGAGTTATTCCCTTCAATCAAGGGACATCATTGCCGATTCGGTTGAGACAGTGATGGGCGGCCAGTGGTATGACGGCCTGGTTGCCATTCCAGGTTGTGACAAGAACATGCCTGGTGTGCTGATTGCTATGGGGCGCCTGAATCGTCCGGCCCTGATGGTTTACGGAGGTACTATCAAACCCGGATATCTGAATGATCAACCGTTGGATATTGTTTCGGCCTTCCAGAGTTATGGTCAGTTCATTGCAGGAAAGATCAGTGATGATGAACGTCAGGGTATTGTCGAGAAATCCTGCCCTGGGGCCGGCTCCTGTGGCGGCATGTATACGGCAAACACCATGGCCACTGCTATTGAGGCCATGGGTATGAGTCTGCCTTATAGTTCATCGACCCCGGCGGTGGATCAGGGCAAGCTGGATGAGTGTGTACGTGCCGGTCATGCCATTCGCCACCTGCTGGAAAAAGATATTAAGCCTCGCGACATTATGACTCGTGAGGCCTTTGAAAACGCCATGGTGATCATTATGGCCACGGGGGGATCCACCAATGCTGTATTGCACCTGATTGCCATGTCCCGTGCTGTTGATGTGAATCTGACGCTGGATGATTTCCAGGCAGTTAGTAGCCGAATTCCCTTCCTGGCCGATCTCAAACCCAGTGGCAAATATGTCATGGAAGATCTGCATAACGTGGGTGGAACACCGGCTGTTATGAAATTTCTCCTGGAGCAGGGGCTGATCAACGGTGACTGCATGACAGTTACGGGCAAGACCGTGGCTGAAAATCTGGCCGAAGTTCCCGGCCTGAGTGAGGGGCAGGACGTCATTATGCCCCTGGACAAACCGATCAAGGAGACAGGCCACATCCAGATCCTCAAGGGTAATCTGGCACCAGAAGGTTCTGTGGCCAAGATCACAGGTAAAGAAGGCCTGCGTTTTGTTGGCCCGGCCAAGGTCTATGACTGTGAGGAAGATATGCTCAAGGCTCTGGAAGACGGCAAGATTGGTAAGGGTGATGTGGTGGTGATTCGCTATGAAGGGCCAAAAGGTGGGCCTGGTATGCCGGAGATGCTCACACCGACCTCGGCCATCATGGGAGCCGGACTGGGTAATGATGTGGCCCTGATTACCGATGGCCGCTTTTCTGGCGGCTCACACGGCTTTATCATTGGCCACGTGGTTCCCGAAGCCCAGGAAGGCGGGCCCATTGGGCTGATCCAGGATGGTGACGAAATTACCATTGATGCTGATAAACTGGAGTTATCGGTCGATGTCAGTGATGAGGAATTTTCCAAGCGGAAATCGTCCTGGAAAATGCCTCCCTATAAAGCAAATCGTGGTACGCTCTACAAATATATAAAAAATGTAAAGACCGCTTCGGAAGGGTGTGTGACAGACGAGTAAAGCCAGAGTGTTTTACTCAAGTTTGCTCGCCTAAAACCCATAAAAAATATGTTGAAATTGTAGAGAGTCTGGATACAATAGGCTCTCGGGTGTGTATGCATAACAAGTATGAATCGGGAGGCTCGGTCAAATGTTTATGAATCACCAGCCAGTGGTCGGAAACTGGTATATGAATAAAACAGGTAAGTTGCTGAAGGTGAAGATGTTGATGTATGCAGATACACAGCCAGCAAGTGTCGTGATTGAATATCTTGATGGCAGTCGACAGATTGTAGATTATGATTCCTGGTCATGTCTGGAGTTACATCGTCACGCCCAACAGGCCACTCAGTTTGGCATG
The DNA here is from genome assembly GCA_029881995.1 of Gammaproteobacteria bacterium. Classification (GTDB taxonomy): domain Bacteria; phylum Pseudomonadota; class Gammaproteobacteria; order UBA6429; family Thiohalophilaceae; genus JAHEDB01. Next base: position 34,546 of record JAOULO010000010.1, on the reverse strand, counting down.
CACTGACAGACAGTACGAAATCTTACACAAAAAGCCCGTTACAGCGGGCTTTTTTATTGAAAGGATGAAAACTTGCAGGAGGGACTATGAACGAAATTGAACAATTAAATAAAAAGCTCAAACAGTTTGCCGTGGAACGCGACTGGGAACAGTTTCATGCACCCAAGAATCTGGCCATGGCCCTGATAGTTGAAGCGGCTGAACTGGTGGAGCACTTCCAGTGGTTAAATGAACAGCAGAGCTATGAACTGCAGGAAGATAAGCGCCAGGAAGTGGCTTATGAGCTGGCCGATATCTTTATCTATAGTATTCGTCTTGCTGAGCGGCTGGATATTGATTTACTGGAGACGGCTAAGCAAAAGATTGCTATCAATGAGAAAAAGTACCCTGTTGAAAAAGTGAAGGGCAGTTCGAAAAAGTATACGGAATATACCTAGCCCTTCTTACCAATCAGTTCTATCTGATAACCATCGGGATCTTCCACAAAGGCGATGATGGTTGTACCAGCATTCATCGGTCCGGCATCCCTGATAATTTTTCCACCTCGTTGCCTGATATCATCAGTCGCCTGATAAACATCATCCACCTCGAGGGCCAAATGGCCAAAACCTGAACCTACATCATACTGATCGGTATCCCAGTTATGGGTCAGCTCAATTACTGTGTTATCAGACTCATCCCCATAGCCGACAAAGGCCAGGGTAAACTTGCCATCCGGGTAATCTTTTTGGCGTAACAGTTTCATTCCCAGAATTTCAGTATAAAAGGCAATGGATTTTTGTAAATCACCGACTCGAATCATGGTGTGAAGTATTCGCATGGAAAGTTTCTCTACTGGTATCTATCTTTATAAGGGTGTTGTGTGGACAGTATACAGGATGTTCACTAGCTTATAAAAGTGATGGAGTTCGGTGGATGAAACAAACTATAAAAATATTATTAATGTTGGTGGTGGTGTGGCCAATCATTGTTATAGCGGAGGAAAGTACAGAATTCAGTTTAAGTACCTGGGTATCAGAAGGGCAGACAAAGTGGAGTTTTGATAATGGAAGTTCTCTATATGGAAGACCCACTTCAGAACTTGATTACCAGAAAGTGGCAAGTCATATTCTTGAAATTGGGGTGAACCATGTATCAATGGAGGGGCACAAGCTGGAATTGAATATAGGAACTGGGAGTGTAAGTAGCGGTTTACTGGTGGATGATGATTATGTAAGTGCAGATGGTGCAATTTCCTATAATACGACTAAAACAGGTGAACACCGTTTTTCAAGAACTCATAGTGAAATCGATAGTGGTAGCGTTCAGTATCTGAAGGGACAACTGATGCCCAAAGATTTACAAATAAAATCCTCTAAAGTTGAACTTGGGTTTGGGCTTATTTTTAGTTACTGGTATGAAGAGTATATTGCCACTGGGGTACACTGGGTTGAATGTACAGCCCTTGTCGTATCTGACATCCGGTGTCTCCCAGCTGGAACAACCATTCTTCAGGATAGAACTGTGATTACCAATAAAGTGGAATGGACTGGACTGGGGCTGGCTATGGGAGGAACCTATCAGCTAACTGGAAAATTGGCGCTTAATTTTGACCTGGCTTATTACCCTTATATGTCGTTAAAAAACGAGGATACACATCATTTACGACCCGATGCTTTTGCTCAGGATCCAAGTATCAGCATGAATGGTGATGGAACAGGGGTTGATCTCTTGGCAGGGCTAACAATGCGCTATACAAATGATGTGTCTATTTTTGTTATTTACCGATATTGGGAACGTAATTGGGAAGGTAATACAAAGAACAAGGATATCACATTTTACAGCCCCTCGGGTGGGGCTACATCATATGAGCTTCTGGATTTTAAAACACAGCGGGAAGGTTTTTCGGTAGGCTTCAAAATGAAATTTGATTAATTTCAGCAACAAATATTATTCCTCAATACGGTCTATTTCACTGCTTTTTTCTTTAATCAGTATTTTTTCTACTTCGATCCTGTTACGACCGTTTTGTTTAGCCTTATATAATAGTGCATCAACTCTTTCGATAAAGTCTTTTGATGATTCACCGGGACGGTGTCTGGCTAGTCCAGCAGAGAAGGTAGGCAGGACTATCCGCGTATTGTTATATTCAAGGTAATGGCCGCTTGCTTTGTTTCTGACTTTTTCAAAGGCCTGAGTTGCCCCTTCGTAATCAGTATTTGGCAGGATAATAGCAAATTCTTCTCCGCCATATCTGGCCACCATGTCATAGTGGCGAAATATGGAAAGAATATCTGCAGCATAGCTTTGCAATATTTCATCACCCACACTATGGCCATATCTGTCATTGATATCTTTAAAAAAGTCCAGGTCAAGTAATGCAAGAATCAAAGGGCTAGCTTCCCTCTGAGAGCGGTTTATCTCGTCTTCCAGTCGACGCACAAAGGCGCGACGGTTAGGCAAGTGTGTTAGGTCGTCTGTCAGGCTTAATACGCGTACCTGATTTAATTCGTGCGTTAGTTTCTGACTATGGTGATTGACCTTGTGTAGTAATTGACGTGTTTCATTTAATATCGAAGACAGGTTGTTTTGCTGTTTTAAAAAGGTTTTAATTTCGTGCATGGTCGAATGCTGTAGCTTTCTAATATCACTTTCCTTGCTGGAAGATTTCAGGTCAACATAAACAGTTTTTAACTTTTTTGTAAATTGGTGGAACTGCCCAGAGGCAGAATTAATTTTGTCGGTAAGTTGTTCCTGCATCTCCTGTAGTTGGCGGTGTTGTTGGTCAATTTTTTGTTGATGTTCTGTCTGGTTTAGCGATTTAGAAGATTGGCTTGATTCATGTTGATCCACATCATCAAGAAGTGTAGATAAAGTTTGGCCTTGAATTTCCTTACCAAGTAGTGGGCCAAGTGCATCTTCGATGACTATGTCATCAACTTTTGATAGTTCATTAATTAGCTGTGAGGCATTTTTAATATAACTCTGTAGTGTGGCCAGCTCAGAAATTGATATGGGTGGAATCAGTCTTTTTTGAATAAGTTTTAATTCCAAATACAGTAAGGAGTCTTTGGGGAGTTTACGCCGGTAGGCCTCGATCATGGTCAGTACCAGAGCAGTATAACCACGGATTATTTTGTCCTGAGTATGGTCAGCTTCCAGAAGAATACGTTCAATTTGTTGATAAAGGACTTTACCAGATGGGGTTTTGTTCAGGGTTTGTAACAGACGAAGGGCCTTGGATGAACCATGGCAATCAATCAAGCCCCCACCATTATTTTCATTAGCCGACACCGAACCTGCACACTCCCGTTACATTAGAAAATACAGCCTAATTTTCATCCTGCTATGCCGGTTTAGTGTGCCTGTCAGTAACAGGTACCGGTCTAACTATTTGTAAGTATCCATACAAATATACAGGGGCGTGATATATTCGAAGCAATTGCACCCATGTGAATACATTTTAACCTATTTATTGGTAAACCGTTAGCCAATTCTATGAGGGACAGCGTTATGATGTTAAAACTATTAAATTTGACAGGTACTGGTTTTTTTAGAAGGTAAAAGATGAGCAAACAACGTGTTTACAGTGGCAAAGTAATTAATGTAGATACTGAAACAGTTGTTCTCCCCAATAATCATGAGTTTGAACTGGAAGTGATTCAGCATCCAGGTGGAGCAGCTGTCGTTGCACTTAATGAACACAGCCAGATATGTTTATTACGACAGTATCGCCATGTGGCGGGGCAGTGGTTGTGGGAGTTACCAGCAGGAAAAATTGATAATAATGAACCATCCCTGGAAACGGCCCAACGTGAATTGGCCGAAGAGGCTGGATTGTTGGCAAGTCAATGGCAGGAGCTGGGACAAATCTATACATCACCAGGGGTATTTAAGGAGATCATTTATATATATCTTGCACGGAATTTGAAAACAACAAATACAGCACATGAAGCTGAGGAAGTGATTGAAATTCAGTGGGTTGAGGTAAGTGAGGCGATAAAGTGGGCGCGCAATGGTCAAATAATAGACGCTAAAACCCTCGTAGGCCTGTTTTATCTCTCTGGACAACTTGATCCAGATCAATGAGTGATCTGAAAGGTGGAAGGTATCCTGAAACTGCAAATGAGAAAGAGGAGACAAGTATGCAATTACCATTACAGATCAATTTTCATAACATCCCACCATCAGAAGCCCTTGAAGCAAGAATCCGCGAAAAAGTACAGAAACTTACCAGAATTACCGATAGTATCACCGGATGTCGTGTAACTATCGATACCCCCCATAAGCACCACCATAAGGGTGCAACATATCAGGTAACAATTGATCTGACCCTGCCGGGTAATGAACTGGTAGTTAGCCGTGATCCTGGCCTTAACCATGCGCACGAAAATGCCTATGTAGCCGTGAGGGATGCCTTTAATGCCCTGAGTCGACAGTTGGCCAATTATGTTCGACAACGTCAGGGCAAAAGCCGTCAGCACCAACAACGCGACCTGGATGTCCTCGCTATGTAAATTAGAATTATCTAATTAAGAAGTTACTAATAAATGAAACCTGTCTTGATCAGCGTCAAGGCAGGTTTTTTCATTTTGTAGTAGTAATTAAACAGGAAAGATATTTCCTGTCATATGATCAGAGGAGGTGCTGTCATGACCAGAACACATGAAACAACTCAAAGTGCAGTTAAACCTCTTCACCCCAGCACTGAAGAGGCGAGTAAAACCAAACAACATCGCTGGTTAAACCCATTTGAAGAAATGAGCCATTTGATGGAAGGTTTTTCGGCCCGTAACTGGATGCGACCCCTGCATTTTAGCTGGCCAGAGTGGAGTCATATTCCAGCCCCTTTTGGTGGAAAACAGCCCAATATGGAAGTAATTGAACGTGATAAAGAGATCCTGTTACGTGCTGAGTTACCTGGTGTGGAGAAAAAAGACCTGGATGTCACCATGACAGATCACACAATAACCATCAAAGGGACAACAAATTATGAAGAGAAGGTGGAAAATGGCGGGTATTATCGTTCAGAAATTGCCCACGGCACTTTTAGTAGAACGATGATGCTACCCACAGATGTGGATCTGGACAATGTAAAATCCAGTTTCAAGAATGGTCTTCTGGAAATCCATGTGCCTAAGCAGGCCAGGGCAAGTCGGAAAATTAGCATAAACTAATTTTACAGCAACTATTAAACCTGACATCACGTCAGGTTTTTTTAATGCCTAGCTATAACATAAGGTATTGACATTGATCACCGTTCTAATAAGATAGAAGCACAATAATAATGAACCCCCCACACTCGCCCTCCCATATTGGAGGGTATTTTTTTGCCATAAAGCTAATTAGTTTTTGCGCGTTTGCTTCGAGTCTGCCGATTTCTAGTGTGTTATAGTTTTTTCAGTTGAGAATTTATCCAGGTTATCCCATGCCATGTCCTGATTATCAGGGAAATAGTCTTGTTAATTTGATGAGTAGCCTGTCATCAGCGATGGGTAAGGTCGTAAATAATTACCCTGTGCTTGAGTCTCTGTCGGTTGATAGATTGGCCAACAACCGAAATATTATTTTATTAGTAATTGACGGCCTGGGTTATGAGTACTTGCTTAAACATGGGCAGGGAAGTTGTTTGCATGACCATATAGCAGGAAAAATGACTTCGGTATTCCCTTCCACTACGGCTACAGCAATTACGACTTTTATGACAGGGCTGGCCCCGCAACAACATGGCCTGACGGGTTGGTTTACCTATCTAAAGGAACTGGGTTGTATCACGGCAGTTTTACCCTTCAAACCTCGTGTGGGAATGTCAAATTTTAACCCGGAGCATCTTGATGCAAATAGCCTGTATGGACACACCCCTATATTTGATTTACTTCCCTGGACATCTTATGTCGTTGCACCCGAATGGATTATTCATTCTGAATATAATGTAGCGCATTCAGGTGCTGCCTTATTACATGGGTATAACAATTTATCTGAGTGTTTTAATAATATTCAAAGCATTGTTAACAGTACCGATGAGCATAAATATATCTATGCTTATTGGCCTGATTTTGATCGTTATTCTCATGAGACCGGTTGTACAAGTTCAAAGGTCCATAGTCATTTTGCAGAACTGGATGCCGAGTTTGATTCCCTGTTAAAAAAACTGGCTGGCACCGATACCAGCATAATCGTGACTGCAGATCATGGTTTTATTGATACAGCCCCGGATCGGATAATACATCTCCATGATCACCCAATAATTCAGGAGTCTCTAGTTATGCCCTTGAGTGGTGAACCCAGAGCAGCCTACTGTTATGTTCATCCTGGTAAAGAAAACCAGTTTATTGATTATATTAAATCTGAGCTGGAGGATTGTATAATACTAAAACCAAGCCAGACTGTACTTGATGAAGGGTATTTTGGTATAGGTGAATCACACCCAAAACTCCATGAGCGTATTGGTCATTACACTTTGTTGATGAAAGACAATTTTATCATAAAGGATCAACTTGTCGGGGAACGGGCCTTCGCTCACATAGGCGTGCATGGGGGAGTCAGTTCACAGGAAATGTATGTCCCCCTGATCTATGCCAGTTGTTAAACTGAAGAATTATTTGACGGGCCAAATCATAAAAATATATATCAGTATGGCTAATTCCATCAGAAAATAAATCAGCTCATGAGACTCGACATCGTCTCTCCGGTGATGTGGTATGTGTCTAAACAAGTGCATACCTAATGTCTCTTAAATTATTTATACGAAGCAGCATCTACAAACCAATTTGCAGGCTAACTGATTTATTAATTTATTACATTGATAATGATCAGTCGTAAGTCAGAATGCCAGGTTAAATGTCTTGATGGCTGTAACTGGAAATATTCCTGGTAGAATTACTGGGACAATTTAAGTCGTTAATATAATTGTAGTTTCAGCCTACTATGATAGGATACGTGAATTTTCCAGGGGTGGTAGCCATGGCAGATCAACAGCAGGAATTTAATCAGCGCACGTCAGAGCTTATAACTGCAGGACAGAGTTTATATGCCCTGGGTATGGTGCCAGCCACCAGTGGTAATTTTTCGGCTCGCTTGTCGAATGGGGATATTGCCATTACGGTTTCAGGCAGACACAAGGGAAGAATGCTTGATGAGGACATAATGCGTGTGGATGCCAATGGTCAATCACTGGATGAACGCCGATCATCTGCTGAAACAGGCCTGCATGTTCAGATCTATAACCGTATACCTGAAGCAAAAGCCATCTTGCATCCCCACTCGGTAAATGCCACATTATTATCTCGATTGTCAGGTGAATTCCTACAGTTACAGGATTATGAATTGCTTAAGGCCTTTCCCGGCATAGATACCCATGACTGTTCCGTGACTGTGCCGATTTTTCAAAATGACCAGAATATCGAACGATTGGCAGAGCGGGTCGATGACTATATGCAATCTGAAGGCCCAATCTACGGCTACCTTATTAATGGCCACGGTTTTTATACCTGGGGGGAAACAGTGGAAGATGCCTTACGCCATGTCGAGGCGTTTGAATTTTTATTTGAATGTGAACTACGCATGCGAGGAGTGAACTGACCATGAGTGCATTATTTATCTGTAAGGACAATAACCCGGTAGTTATTCAATCTGTTACTGAGCATACAGCCATTACCGAACAACTGGCCAAAAAAGGTGTCCAGTTTGAGGCCTGGCAGGCTAATCAGGTATTGGCCGATGATGCCGATCAGGATGCGGTTATGACCGCCTACCAGGAATCAATCGATACGCTGAGTAAAAAATATAATTTCAGTTCAGTCGATGTCGTCAGTCTTAATCCGGATCATCCAGATAAGGCCGCTTTCCGATCGAAGTTTCTGGCTGAGCACACTCATGTAGATTTTGAGATTCGTTTTTTTGTAGATGGACGAGGCCTGTTCTACCTTCATCTTGATGATGAGGTTTACATGGTAATGTGTGAGAAGGGTGATCTTATCAGTGTACCCGCTAATACAACACACTGGTTTGATATGGGAGAAAATCCTTCGTTCAAGTGTATTCGATTTTTTACCACTGAAAATGGCTGGGAAGGCAACTTTACTGGCAGCGATATTGCTACTACTTTTCCAAGTTTTGATGACATGGTGACTGAAATCGCATGATTCGAGCTATTGTCACCGATATTGAGGGAACAACATCTTCCATCTCCTTTGTGCATGATGTGTTATTCCCCTATGCAAAGGAAAGATTGCCAGAGTTTGTTCGTCATCATGCCGATGAGCCTGACGTGATGTCTCAACTGAATGATATACGTCTGCAGGTCGGTAAAGAGCTGACGATTGACGACATCATTGCCCAGTTAATTAAATGGATAGAAGAAGATAAAAAGATTACCCCTTTAAAGGCCCTGCAGGGCATGATCTGGGAGGCCGGTTACCGGCAAGGGGACTTTACCGGGCATATGTACGATGATGCTGTGGAGTATCTCAGAAAATGGCATGAACAGGGTGTCAAACTTTATGTGTTCTCATCCGGTTCAGTAAAGGCACAAAAATTGTTGTTCGGTTACAGTGATGCCGGAGACCTGACACCCCTGTTCAGTGGCTACTTTGATACCCGTATCGGCAATAAGCGTGAGGCCGATGCCTATAACACTATAGTTAAAGAGATAGCATTGCCTGCCGAGGAGATAATGTTCCTGTCTGATATCAAGGAAGAGCTGGATGCTGCAAAATCAGCAGGTATGCAAACTAAATGGTTGGTACGTGGACAGGTGTCAGATGATACGGCAGAACACCAGCAATGTGATAACTTTGCCGGTATTACTCTTGAGTAAAAAAGCACCTGTCATTGCGACAGGTGCAGTACAGACCAGAACGACTTAGCCAAACGTATCGTGGGTGATATTCTTAAACCACGAATGGGCATAAGTGACTTCCCGTTTTCGCATGGTCGCACTGGCCTCCATGGGGGTCAATCCACCAGAGCCCTTGATCTTGATGATCTTACCTTTGTCTTTACCCTCTTCGGCAAGTCGATACACCATGGCGACTGACATACCATCATCGGGTGTAATGATGCTGTAACAGGTGTTGACATAGGAAGGTACTGGATCGGCTTTGCCATTCAGCCTGGCAACAATTACCGCAGCACAAACCTTGGCCTCGGAGTTGGCGGCATAGCCCGACTTGGGTAGTGGCGCTGCCACAGCGGCATCACCCAGTACATAAATTCCCTTGTGTCGGGTTGACTCGAAAGTGCCGGGGTGAATCGGGCACCAGCCTTTGTCATTTGCCAGGTCAGACATCAGGGCAATCTTGCCGGCTTTCTGTGGGGGGATGACATTGAGAACGTCCGCATCAAAATCGACTTCAGCTATTGCGGTACGTTTTTTTGCATCAACTGCGGTGACCTTACCTCCAGCATCACCACTGATCCACTCGATCATACTTTTATCAGTGTTATAGCCATAATGCCGTTGCCAGCCAGCAGTAAACAGCTTCATCTTGGAAAACTTTTTCTTGTTATCCAGGATGATAATCTTGGACTTAGGCTTATTGTTTTTCAGGTACCAGGCAATCTGGCTGGCCCGTTCATAGGGACCGGGTGGGCAGCGAAAAGGATTGGGTGGTGCCACTATCACGACAAGGCCTCCATCCTTCATAGCTCGGATCTGGTTTTTCAATAGAGTGGTCTGTGGCCCGGCCTTCCATGCATGGGGGATAGACTCTGCAACTTTTGCATCATAGCCCTTGATGGCATCCCAGTTAAAACTGATACCAGGAGAGACAATACAGGCATCATAGGTAAAGGTCTTACCACTTTTGATGCTGACCTTTTTGGTTACAGGGTCGATACCTGTTACCAGATCATGGATGACATTGATACCTCGCTTCTTCAGTCCACTGTAACCAAAGCGAATGGATTTAATATCGCGATTACCTCCTAGAATCTCATTACTTAAGAAGCAGGTATGATAGGTCTTGTTGACTTCAATCAGGGTGACATCAATACTGTTATCGGCCATCTTGATATACTTGGCGGCTGTGGCCCCACCCATACCACCACCGACGATGACAACACGTTTACCGGAAGCAAAACTCAGCATGGGGAAACCCAGCGCTGAGACAGCCACCGCCCCACCGGTCAAGGTGAGAAAATCTCTACGGTTTATGTTTGTCATGGCTGTTTCCTCCTCACTTGTTCTGACTTGCGTAGTAATGCATCAGGGCATCTACGCCCTTTTTACCGTGGCTCTTGTTGAGGGCCTGCATTTTTTTCTTCATTTTCTTTTCCATGGAACGACTGCCATTGTTAAAGTCTTCCATAGTGAAACGAAGATAGGGTTCCCATTGACCGGCTAGAATGCCAGCATCATCTTCTGCCGAGCGACCACCCTTTTCATGACATTTTTCACAATATTTCTTATGCAGCTTTTTACCGGTTGTGGCCTTGTTTTTATCAAAGCCTTGACTCTGGCGAACAAAGGGTTGTTTTGAAAAGAATCCTGCCATGAGTTTTATTTCCTCATCGGTATATCCTTTTGCTATACGTGTCATGATTGTGGAGGGACGTTCCCCGGACTTGTAGGCCTGCATGGTCTCGATAAAATAGTCCTTGGAAATACCAGCAATAGTCGGGCTGGCCGGACCAACACTGGAACCATTGGTACCGTGGCAGCCGGCACAGGTGTTGGCCAGCATGGCAGCACTGGGGGTTGCTGCATAGCTTATGTTGTAAAACAGAGAACAACATAGCAATAGCAGTATTTTGTATGGATACTGTAATTTCATTTCTCCTCCTTCCCGCCGCAGACGGGATGTGATTACTGTTTCATGCAAATGCATCAATTTATAAATTCATTTCTTCCCTTTATGGTGCTCAAGCAGGTCTGCGATATCATGTAGTCGCTTTTTGATGGCAACTTCCATAACGGTCAGTTTTGCTTTGTTTTTTATTTTTCGATTCGCGCCGTGTTCTAACAAAAAGCGTACAGCGTTGGTCTGGCGGTTGATAGCGGCGGTAAACAAGGCTGTTTCACCGGTCAAATCCTGCTGATTGATATTTGCACCCTGTTTTAACAGTAAATTCATAACATCAGTATGTCCCCCTGCTGCGGCACAAAACAATGATGTTTCTGCATCATTGTCAACAGTATTGACATTAGCTCCACGCTTTAAAAGCATTTTTACTATTTCGGTGTTACCTTTACATGCCGCCATCATCATGGCACTCATGCCGTTTTTGTCCCGTACGTGCAGGTCGGCATCGGCATCAAGTAATAAGCTAACGGCCTTTGTATTACTTCGAACCGCAGTGGCCATAAGGGCGGTCATACCATCCTTGTCTGAGGTGTTCACGTTTGCCTTGTGCGCGATCAATGTTGACATGACCGTGTTGTGGCCCTGGCGGCTTGCCATGGCCAGGGCATCCCAGCCGGCACGGGTCTTGGGATGGGTTTTGGCACCTTTTTTCAGTAGAAACTTGACCAGTTCATCATGACCATTTTCAGCCGCATAGGTCAGCGCAGTACAGCCAACCAGACTGCGCGCATTGATATTGGCACCTTGTCCGACCAATAATTTAACTACCTCGTGATTACCATTTTCTGCGGCAAACATCAGGGCGGATTTACCGAAACGACTTTTGGCGTCAGGATTGGCACCTTTATTTAATAATAATTGAATTGTGTCCTGGTCACCGACAATGGCAGAGTCGAGCAGGCTTCGATTGATATCTGTCGCCAGAACAGATGTAAAACTGAGTATGCCCAGCAGCAGCAGAAAATTTCGTATTAGCCTGGACATTACTCAATGGCCCCCTCCGGTTCCAGTGGTTCGGTATGGGCTATACCCGAATGACAGTCAATACAGGTTTTACCCTGTAAAGGTGCGCGAGTATGTTTTTTACGCGCCCGTCGGTCCTGCTCACTTAGATCCATGTTTTCATAGTTGTGACAGGTGCGACATTCACGTGAATCATTGGCGCGCATTTTCTCCCATACCAGATTGGCCATGTGCCAGCGCCTGGCTTCATACTTCTCTTTTGTATCAACTGTCCCCATAATTTCGTGATAGACATCCTTGGCCGCCATAATTTTGGCATAGAGTTTTGGAAAAAATGCCTTCGGTACATGGCAGTCAGAACAAGTCGCCTGTACACCGATAGCATTTTTGTAATGTAGAGTTTTTTTATACTCCTCATAATTGATTTTCATGGAATGACAGGAGATACAGAAATCCATTCGGTTGGTATAATGAAAAAAGGTATTCAGTCCGCCATAGGCAGCGGCACCAAAGAAAAAAAGTATCAGACCAATACAGATCGACTTTCTGGACGGACAACTCAACATGGCGCAGAACCCTTACACTATGTCTAAATCTGATGAGGATTAGCCTTGCAATTGATTAATACGGATGGGATGGCTACCATGGGAATTATCGGATAATCCACTATACACAGCTTTGTAACAATAAATATGGTGGTGTGCGATGATCTGTATCAATGGTAAATAGCTTTCTTAAAGGCATATAGTAAAACACATGACAAAACTACATCCTCAACTGAAAAATGACGGTATTTATCGCGGCGAACTTGATCTATGTCACTTACTACTGATGAATGAGAGAAAGTTCACATGGTCTATCCTGGTTCCTCTGTTGCATGCACATCATATTGTGCATTTAGATAAAAAGGAAAAGACCGTTATTACTAAGCAGAAAATCCAATCAAATGAGTATTGAAGCGCCTTTCTGGCAGCATAAGCTACTAAGTGAAATGAATAAAGAAGAGTGGGAGTCTCTCTGTGATGGTTGTGGCTATTGCTGCTTAATGAAACTGCAGGATGATGAAAGCGACAGAATTTATACAACTAACGTTGCCTGTCGATTACTGGACCTGGAAAACTGCCGTTGTATGGATTACCCAAATAGGCAAAAAGAGGTGGAGGCGTGTCTGGTACTTACAGTAGATAAACCAGAGTTATTCTGCCTGTTACCTGAGACCTGTGCCTATCGAACTCTCTATGAAAAAAGGACATTACCTGACTGGCATCCTTTATTGACTGGGCAAAGGGTATCTACAAGCCAGGCCGGTGTTTCAGTCTGTGACTACGCTGTCTCAGAAGAGAGTATCCATCCAGAGCAATTAGAAGATCATATTATTCATGAATTACAATCAGGTGATGAATCGTGAGCCAGTGGACTGTCTATATGCTTGAATGTAATGATGGAAGCTATTATACAGGCATTACTACAGATACAGTGAGAAGATTAGACGAACATAACAATAATAACCTGGGTGCAAAGTATACCCGTGCCAGACGACCAGTTAAGCTTGTCTATGAAATGGCCTGTGAAAATCGATCAGATGCCAGTAAGCTTGAATATAAAATTAGAAAACTGGATAGAAATAGTAAATTGAAGTTGATGAAAGGAATAATTACAATTCAGCAGTATTAGAATATCATGCTGGATTTTCCAGGGTTTGAAATAATTGACTGAACTTCTATCTCTGCCTGTTGAATTAGTTCTTGGAATTCATCAAGTTTATTGTCTTTTATAACAGTTTCCATCCGCTGAGAAATGTTAAAAAGCCTGTTATAACCAAAATTACCAGAAGTCCCTTTGAGATCATGAATAAGTTCCTCAAGCTTTTTGATATTGCGTGCCTCATATTGTTCGCAGATGGCAGTAAAAGTACCTGGTAAGCGCTGGATGAACATATTTATGGCTGTGGCAATCTCGTTATTAAACTCATCTCTAGTTGTTATGGCAGCGATATTATCTTTATTGATATCCTTATCAGGGAGATTACAGTTTGGTAGATATAGACTTATTGTGTTAAAAAAAAGACTTCGATCAATTGGTTTTGCAATGTGAGCATCACAGCCAGCTGATAAATAGCTTTCTATGTCTGAACTGGAATAATTGGCAGTTAGAGCGATAATAGGCTTATTAAACTTTTTGTTGCGTAACATTGTGGTTGCTTCAATACCATTCATTTTTGGCATTTGCATATCCATAAGGATTAGATCGAAATCTGCTTCAGTTGCCATTTTTACTGCTTCACTGCCATCAGATGCTATGTCTATTTTTACATCTGTAGTCTTCAATAGTGTTGAAATGTACCGTTGGTTGTGCTCATTATCTTCAGCAAGTAATATTCTTTTATTGTTGAAATTATAGTTTTGAGTAGGGGGTTGCTTTCGATGGCTGGCAACGTATGTATCGCCATTTATCAGGTTATCCTGAGATATCTTACCGGTCGGCAGGTTCAGGGTAAAACAGCTACCTTCCCCCTCAATACTGCTGACGGTAATATCACCCCCCAGTTTTTGAGCAAGTTGCTTAGATAAATGTAAACCAAGCCCTGTACCACCATATTTGCGAGTGGTTGATGAATCCGCCTGACCAAATGCCTGAAACAGCTTGTTGATTTGTTCCTTTGTCATACCAATACCTGTGTCCGAGACAGTACATGAAATTTCATCAAACATGGGTAGATATTCAACTTCTATAACAACTGAACCCTTATGGGTAAATTTAACGGCATTATTACAAAGATTGATCAGTATCTGTTTTAACCTGACGGGGTCTGTTGTAATGGTTTCAGGGATGTCAGATTTATAATTAATGCTGATAGTTAAACCCTTTTCATCAGCAACGAGTCGTACCAGTGATTCTACATCAGACAGAACTTCAATCAAATTGACCTTGAGTTTTTCAATTGTCAGCTTATCTGCTTCAACTTTGGAGAGATCCAGAATGTCATTTATAATTTGTAACAGGTGTTTCCCACTATGGTTAATAATGCCAAGATACTCTTCTCTTTCCTTTTGTTTTAGATTGTTCTCCTGCAGAGATTCAGAGAATCCAATAATGGCTGTTAGCGGTGTTCTTATCTCATGACTCATGTTGGCCAGAAAGGCACTTTTAGATTTTGTTGCTTGTATAGCCTCATCTCGTGCATTAGCCAATTCTTCGGTCCGTTCTTTAACCCGCTGTTCAAGTTTTTCTCTGGACTTAAATAACTCGTTCATCTGGTCGGCAACTTTTTTAGCCATTTCATCAAATGTATGTCCTACGATTGAAACCTCATCTTTGCCAGAGAAACCAGTTCTTGTTCCAAGATAACCTTTAGAAAAATTATTTGCTACAGCCTTCAGGACTTCTAGCTTTCGCGTTAATATATGGCCTATCGTAATACCGATAATAGCAATAAGGATCATGCCACTAAGGGCAATCGTGATACCCAGACTCATCA
This sequence comes from Gammaproteobacteria bacterium, assembly GCA_029881995.1. Taxonomy (GTDB): domain Bacteria; phylum Pseudomonadota; class Gammaproteobacteria; order UBA6429; family Thiohalophilaceae; genus JAHEDB01. The sequence goes on along the minus strand of JAOULO010000010.1, from coordinate 19,321 downwards.
CTTCCCTGTTTGCTTCAAAAAGACTTTTGTTTGAAAATTGAATAGCCAGTGTGCCAAGAGTCCCCGATGAATTATTGATTTCTTTAACCTCCCAGTGTTCCTGGTTTTCATCATGGTCTATACCATGCTCTTTCGTATGGCCTGGTATTTCCCTTCCAATAAGTTCCAGCTTATTTGATACCGCTACACTACCTCGCCGATTGGTTAATATTATTGTTTCAATGTGAGGATCATCCACAACCTGTTCAATATAGGTCTGGATTTCATCGTATTCAGATGTGAAAAGGGCAGCTCTACCAAGGTTGCTTAGCAGTTCCATGGTTACTGATTCTGTAGCGACACGTTGTTGTTGTGATTTCTTGAGGGAATAGTTCAGGGTGACACCAAGTACAGAAGCCATCATACAGGCTTCAAGTATAAAGATGACAAGTGCAATTCGGTATTTAAGCGAATAACGCAGATTGTGGATAAAACGACTAAGCATAAAACCTATTTAGACATTTGTCGGACGATATTATATTTATCATCCGTGATCTCCCTGAGCGGTTTCAGCCTGCCCCGTGCCAGCATCTTTTTACCTTCTGACGTATTTCCCCAACCTAAAATACGATTCAATATGATTTGTTTTTCTTTATTCGGAATACGCGGGTGAATCGCAAACAGGGTATGTGGGATGGATTTTGATTTTCCAATGGTCTTCATTTCCACTTTCATTTTGTGTTGAAAAAAACGTAATGCTGGAGCCGCTGTACCACAGGCATCCGCACTACCTATCAACACCTGTTGCATACAGGAAACATGTGAACGGTGGTGTGACAGCTTGATGTTTTTACCCGGGATAAGACCGTGACTTTTCAGTTGATCTTTGATCAGATGGCTGACTGCAGCTACTTTGGGTGGAAGAGAAATTGTTTTATTTTTTAAATTATCGATACTGAGCAGAGAACTCCCCTTTTTGGTAACAATAATGGCTGAGAGTTTTTCCTGCCGCGTTGCCAGTGGTAAATAACCATATTTATCAGCAGCACGTACATAATCAAATGGCTGGACAAAGGCAATATCAAATACCTGCTTATCCAGTTGTTGCATGAATTTTTTATAGGTCGAACTGGTGCGGAAAATGATGGGTTTGCCGATGGCCTTAGCGATATCAGCCGCCATGGGCGAAAAGACTTTTTCCAGTTCACGTGGGGGCAGGTGTGGAAAAACTCCCAGAACATATTCCTGCTTCTCGGCACTGACTCGACTACTGGAGGTAGGAAATAGCAGAATCACGGTCATCAGACCGGCAAAAATGATGTACACATTCCTTGATTTAGTAAAAATCATGGATATTTCCCCGCTATAAAATTGAGTAGGTTTTCAGGCCAGGCTGAACTTCACTGGTCTGAGGGTTTTACCTATTTATATATAACGGCTTCAGAGCAGGTGAATTTAGCACCGTAGGGAGGAAAAAAACCTTTAGAAAATCGTGTGGATAAACATAAAAGGATATTTTGGGGCAAAACTGACCCTATATCGTCAGTCGATGCAGATTTATGAGTTCGCAGATTGGATGGTTTGCACTAGCACCCAGGGGGCGACAACCACGGACCAGAAAACAGGGTCTGTTTCCTGCCAGTGAATGGCATCCTCATCATGGGCGCGCCAGACCTTGTTTTCGGCTGTCCAGGTCTCAAATTGGGCTTTATCATCTTCGGTCAGTTTGATGGCCACGTCGATGAGATCCAGCTCGGTACCCACCACAATGACCATGCCTCTGGCAAAGTGGCGTTGTAGCTCGGGCCAGCTGAGTTTACCGGTCTCCAGGTTGAGTTTGTCGGCCAGAGCCAGTTTTTCGGGATCAGGATAATCGCTTTTGTCAGACATGATGCGGAATAAATATTATTTCTTATACTGCAATTAATTTAATAACTTGCGCCATTGGGGGTGAACGGGCAGAATGCGCCCACACTGCGCACCACGTCACTCGGCCTGCGCGATGAGATTAAGTATAACAAAGAGGGTTTATAGATGAAGTTGATTTTATTAGGCGCACCAGGCGCAGGTAAGGGTACCGTAGCCAAGCTGCTCACCAAACTGGACGGTTCTGTACAAATTTCCACCGGCGACATCCTGCGTGGTGCCGTTGCTGCTGGTACTGAACTCGGCAAACAGGCCCAGGCCTTCATGGCCGCTGGTGACCTGGTCCCTGATGAGCTGATCATGGGTATTATGGAAAAGCGCCTGCAAGAGCCAGATTGTGAAAATGGCTTCCTGCTGGATGGTTTCCCTCGCACTATTCCCCAGGCCGAACAGCTGAAAACCATGCTGGCTAACCTGGGTATTGAACTGGACATGGCTGTAAATATCGATGTGCCTCGCGATGTCATCCTGGACCGTCTGACCACACGTCGTACCTGTTCTAATGGTGACTGCCAGGCGATCTACAACGTCAAGAGCAACCCACCCAAGGAAGAAGGTGTTTGTGACAAGTGTGGAAGCCCAGTCATCCAGCGTGAAGACGAAACAGAAGAAGCTATCAGCCACCGCCTGGAAACTTACAATGAGAAAACTGCTCCATTGATTGGTTTCTACGAAAACGAAGGCCTGCTGATGACTGTTGACGCCACTTCCAGTGACGCCGTCATCAATGCTATTCAGGAAAGACTTGGCGCCACTGCCTAAGTTACTACCCTGAAACGAATAAGCCGGCCATGTGACATCACTGGCCGGTTTTTTTTTGCGGAATAAATTTACACAATGTAGAGAGTCTGAAATCTAGTATTGTTGTACTATGTTTTGAACTGGTTATTAGTGTTGTACATATAGTACGGAGATGAGAAATGGTTGATGAAACAAACAGCGATTTACCAGCAACGGAAGGCATAAAAAACAAAGGGCAAACTATCATGGTTGACGATATTGACAGGGCCCTAAGTATGTTAAAAACATATATGGAACATCAGAATATTGCTCCATTACTCACAGCACTTGAAGCACTCAAGACAGATACTCAGAATGAATCACTTCAATTGCAGGTAATAGAAGCATTCAATAGCCTGGGTGTTTATCAAGGCGCAGCTTTGACCTATGCACCTTATCTCAATGTTTTTGTGTCTGATGATCCTTTCGGAGAATAATTCATAGTTTTGCAATTCACTGAGCCTGTTAATGAAGTTTGTCTGTTATTACAATTGGGATCAGTTGCCGGAAAGTGCGAACGTACTCTTTGTTCAGGGTGAAAAAGAAAACCTCTTTTACTCAAGCCAGTGGTTTAAAAAAGTTACCGCAACACTCGAGAATGATCAGGCAATGATGCTGGCCTGCGTAGTAGCAGATGATCAAGTGCTGGCCATACTACCCTTAATTCAGTTATCCAAAGAAAATTTCCTGTCCCTCAAACATCGTTACGCAACCCATTTCAGTTTACTCCTGGCGGAGGAAGACCAGTCCCAGGTACTGGCCTGTCTGGTGAAGGGCCTGGAGAAGTTGCCGGCCCGTTCTCTGCTACTCGAACCGGTTGCTGATGATGACAATAAAATGATTGTTCTGCAGGATTTTATGCAACAGGCAGGCTATCAATGCCAGTTACATTTTCGGACGTATAACTGGATTTATCGTCTACAGAACCAATCATTTGTTAACTATCTGGCTGGCCGACCGTCCAGGTTACGTAATACAATATCTCGTAAAAGTCGCAAACTTGATCGTGAACATGGATATGAAATGCGTCTATTTATAGGCGATGATGTACCTCATGCGATGTGCGATTATTACGCAGTCTTCACTTCCAGCTGGAAGGCAAATGAACAGTTTGTGGAATTTCTCAATAGCGTAGTGGAAGGGTTTTCCAGAGCAGCCTGGTCAAGACTGGGTGTGCTTTATGTCAAGAATAAACCTGTGGCAGCACAGCTCTGGTTTGTAGTGCACGGCAAGGCAAGTATATTCAGACTGGCATATGATGAGGCATGGAAATCATATTCACCGGGTTCAATATTGACCAGTTTCATGATGGAGTATGTTATCGATACCGATAAGATCAGTGAAATTGATTTTCTGACCGGTAACGAAGCCTATAAGCAGGACTGGATGTCTGAACGCAGAGAACGTTTTGCATTAAGTTGTGTGAAAACTAAGAAGCCTGATAGTTGGTATGAGTCGATTGTTAAATCGTTGATGGGTAAGCTGAAAAGGCGATAATTAGCCAGTCTAACGTGGTAGAATGAAAAAAACTTTATGTAGTGAGGAAAATAAAATGAAACAATTTGTTATTGTTTATCTGGGCGGAAGTCAGCCCTCAAACCCGGAAGAGGCAAATCAACACTTCGAAAAATATATGCAGTGGTTAACTTCACTAGGTGAATCTGTTGTTATACCAACTATTCCATTAAAGGATACAACCACGGTGAGTTCTGATGGCACGATAAGCGAAGGAGGAAGCAGCGCCATGTCCGGGTTTACGATCATTAAAGCAGAATCAATGGAAGCGGCACTGTCAGTAGCACAGGCCTGTCCTTTTCTTGAAATTGGTGGCTCGCTTGAAGTCTCTGAGTTTATGCAAATGCCAGCTCAATAAATTAATTTTTAACAACACCACATAAGGAAATAAAAATGCTACGAACAGTAAAACCAGAAGAGTTTATGACAATAAAAGAAAATGCTGCAGTAGTTCTCGATATACGCAGAGACAGCGATTATAACACCTCAGATGAGATCATCCCCGGCGCAAGCTGGAAAGATCCTGCCAGAATAGATGACTGGATTAACTCTGTTCCTAAAGAAGGGCAGGTGATCGTCTATTGTGTTAGAGGTGGTGGCGTAAGTAATAGTGTTGTGGATAGATTGCAATCCGATGGTATCAATGCGCAATTTATCGAAGGTGGGATAGAAGGGCTAAAAGATGCCGGTGGCGAGATAGTTAAAAAATAATTAGCCATGTGGCCTTTCAAAAAGAAAACAAAATCCGAAATAAAGGCCAACTCTGTTGAGATTGTTGATGGGGTAGCGTTTATTGATGTACGTGGTCAAACCTGTCCAGGGTATCTGCTGGCTATTAACAAGGCAGTTGAAAAACTGGATGCAGGCATGATGGCGAAATTATTGATTACCTATCCACCCTGTGGTGAGGATGTTAAGGCGTGGTGTAAGGAAAAAAGGGTAAGTTATCTTGATATAACGGAAGAAAATGACAGGTGGGTCATTACAATACAAAAGCAGGGCTAAGGCACCACTTTCTCAAGTGGTGCCCATTGCGTGATGACTAACCGCGGTCTCCGGCCGGGGCATCGCCACTGCCTGTACCCTGTTCATCTCTGAGGGCCTGCATTTTGTCTGCAACACATTCTTCGAAGTAGATTTCAGGGCTTTCGGCGTTCTTGGATTCTTCCTTACACTCTGCCTTGATATCGGCTTCAGCCGCGTTCATGTCAGAGGCCTGAACACTGGATACTGAGAAAGCAGCCATCAGGCCCAGTGTCATCATCAAAAACTTGATTTTCATTATATTGATACTCCATACAAATATTTCCCAGGTCGGTTACCCGACCCATTTCAACCTGTTCAGGTCTTAGTTGCTATTTAGTCCTTTTAATGGGGAAAATAAAATGAGATTTTTGAATCCTAACGATTGGAGAATTGAATCAAAGTATCAAAAAAAAACGCCATGACCGTGGCCATGGCGTATTCACTTCTATTTAATCAGGTTTCTTCTTTTGGCTCAGCCAGGCCACGCTCTTCTTTCAGAGCCTGGACCCGATCACTGATACATTCATCGGCATACCACTCGGGATTTTCGGCGCCTTTAGATTCCTGTTTGCAACTGGCCTTAATTTGATCAAGTTCGACCTTGCTCAGTCCCTCATTTTCTTTCGCAATTGTCTGTGAACCAAAGCCAATCAAACCTGTTAATAATAGTGTTAAACTCAGTTTTGTTTTCATTTCATTCTAGCTCCAATAAAAACCTGGGGTGACCGGGCAGACCGGTCGGGTCGGTTTAGCATTAAACCTTGATTGCTTATTTAGTCCTGGTGAAGCAAAAAGGGAAATGACATTTTCTAATCAAAAAGATTGAGGAAATTACTCCATCGGCTGGATTAATGGTAATGATTTAGGACTATAATTAAAGAATATAATAAGAGGTAGTGGTATGGATATTGATGCCCTCAGGACCTTTCTCGAAGTTAATCGAACCCGCCATTTTGGTCGGGCCGCAGACAATCTGTATGTCAGCCAGTCCACCGTGAGTGCCCGCATAAAGATGCTGGAAGACCAGATTGGCATGCCCCTGTTCGTGCGCCAGCGAAACAATATACAGCTCACCGATGCTGGCCAGCGCTTAATACGTTATGCAGAAAATATAGTCACGAATTGGGTGAGGGCACGACAGGAGATTGGAATAGCTGAAGAACAACATGTGCCACTGGTGGTCGGTGCAGCCTCCAGCCTGTGGGACAGCATATTGCAGGAATGGATCTTTTATTTATACGAGGCATGTCCAGATCTGATTTTACATGCTGAAGTACAAAGCCCGGATATTCTGTTACGCAGGACACTGGAACGAAGCATGGACATTGCCTTTGTCTTTGATTCACCTCAGTCAGGTGATATGGAATGCATAGAGGCGGCCCAGGTGCCCCTGGTGATGGTATCAGACCAGCCTGACCTGAATGTTTCTCAGGCCATGCAGCATCATTATATTATGATGGATTGGGGAACATCCTTTTCTAACACCCATGCCCGTTACTTTCCAGATGCACCTATCCCAGCCATGCGTGTAATGCAGGCCCGGTTGGTGCGGGATGTAATACTCAAGCGTGGTGGCTCAGCCTATATCACCGAACCCATGGTGAAACCCCTGCTCGATAAAGGCGTGTTATTCCGTGTCAATGATGCCCCTGTTATTGAGCGATCTGTCTATGCCCTATATCACCACAACCACGAGCAACTGGAGTTAATCAAAATGGCCTGTGATTATTTTCGGCACAATACAGAGAGCGCGGTATCACAAATTGCCTGAGTTGATGCATGTCCAGTTTTGAGCTTATTGCTCTATTAAGTCTTTTGGGAGTGGTCTGGTTCTGGTTTAACGGTCTGCAGGCAAGAGAAATTACCGTGGCGGCAGGCAGTCGGCTTTGTCAGAAGGCAGATGTATATTTCCTGGATGATTCAGTGGCCCAGATTAAAATTCGCTTACAACGAAATAATATCGGACATATTGTGTTTTATCGTGAGTATCGTTTCGAGTTCACCAGTGATGGGGCACATCGTTATCGCGGTAAGATCTGTCTAATGGGTAAACAGGTGGTGGCCACCGATATGGAAGTCTATCGTGACAACCGTATTCATGAGAATGAATAAATAACTGGCCCAGTTTTTTCTCACCAGGCTATAGAAAATTTATCTGGGGCAGACGCTGTTATTTCGCTATATATATGCTTGCCAAGTAAAGTTGGCTTATTCCGAACTCAGAACGGCTGCTTTGCAGCGAGAGCAGACAGTCGTGAATAGAAGTATTCAGGGTAACCGCCTCAAATATTCAATCAAATGTGGCCGATCTTTAGTCTTAGAAGAAAACACCATCAGCACACTTGCGGATCAGTATATACCTCGGCAGGCGTCGTCGATTATTAGATGCCAACATCGTCCTCGGTCATATTTCGTGCGGCACTTATAACCGCAGTCGCTGCAACATTACAAATAAAGGTTCAGACTGGGTTAATTTCAGCAACGAAATGAGTAGTGTACAGTAGGCATTTTTGTTCTGTGAGGGCGCCGAATATAGCGGATTTTCGGACGAATTCGGTATTATGATATTGACTTTGTTCTTAACGTAGAGATATTAATAGTCAATATAATCAATAAGTTATAATTTTCATTATAAATATTCTGGATATTTGAACTTTTTCCGTCTATATTTGCCCAAGTTGTTAATGTAACGGTTTAACCCGGTGATATTGATGCCACATGGACTGCAAAAACTGCTCGCTGTACTGCTGATAGGCCTGATGGGTCTGTCACCTGTATGGGCGTCGTCCATGGCGGACATGTCAGACCATGATTCGAACCATTGCATGGAACAAATGGCCCAATCTAATCATTCGAGCGATCATGATTCGGGGCAATGTGAAAACAACGCCCTTTGTGGCATGGCCCACTGTGCCACACAACTCATGAATGCTGTTCCCCTGAGCGTATTCAAAACCAGTCTCACTACAAGTGCGATTAAATATCCGGGTGGCGATGATCACCCCAATTCCATCACTCCATCTGCGCTATACCGTCCCCCACAAGCCTGATATCCAAACCACCAATCTCATCACGAGTTCACGTGTGTAACTCGTAATCTACAATTATGGTTTACGCATCCCTTATTGGATGCAGGATATGAGGACACAAAAATGTCTAAGTTTATTTTACCTCAGGATAATGTTTCATTATCTCGACGTCGTTTTGTACAAAGTCTGGCAGGCGGTGGTGCATTGCTGGCCATGGGGCTTAACCCAACTGCCAGCTTTGCCGAGATGCAACAGGCCCGCATGGGGCCACAGGTGTTGCGCGGTAATCGCTTTAATCTCACTTACAGCCCCACCCCCGTCAACTTCACCGGTAGCAACCGCATGGCCACCGCCATTAACGGTTCAGTTCCAGCCCCGGTATTACGCTTTCGTGAAGGTGACAACATCACACTCAAGGTCACCAACATGATGGCCGAAGACACCTCCATTCACTGGCACGGTTTAATCCTGCCCTACAAAATGGACGGCGTACCCGGTATCAGTTTTAACGGCATCAAGCCGGGTGAAAGCTTTACCTATAAATTCCCAGCCGTGCAAAGTGGGACATACTGGTATCACAGCCATTCAGGTTACCAGGAACAAACCGGAGCCTATGGTGCAATCATTATCGACCCGAAAGAACCCGAGCCGTTTAAATATGATCGTGACTATGTGGTCATGTTGTCAGACTGGACCGATGAAGACCCATCGGATGTTTATGCCAAACTGAAAAAGCTGTCCCATTACTACAACTTCCGTGAACGTACCGTTGGCGAACAGTTCAGTGAAATGGGTGAAAAAGGTCTGGGTAAATATCTTGATGATCGTTCCATGTGGAATAACATGCGCATGTCCGATCGGGATATCTCTGATGTCACGGGTTATACCTATACCTTCCTCATGAACGGTGTCACCCCGGCCGATGGCTGGATGGGTCTGTTCAAACGTGGTGAGCGTGTACGCCTGCGCTTTATCAATGCGGCCGGCATGACCTTCTTTGATGTGCGCATCCCCGGTTTAAAAATGACCGTGGTTGCAGCCGATGGTCAATACATCAAGCCAGTCGATGTAGATGAGTTTCGTATCGGTGTTGCAGAAACCTATGATGTCATCGTCGAACCCAAACACGATCGTGCTTACTCCGTGTTTGCCCAGGCGATGGATCGCAGTGGTTATGCCCGCGGTACCCTAACACCCGATCCCGCCTTAACGGCAGATGTGCCACCTATGGATCCAGCACCAGTACTCACCCATATGGATATGGGCATGGCCCACGGTGCTATGAGTGGTATGAGCAGCGGTGAGCATGCCGGACATAACATGGCGGGCATAGATCATTCCAAACATAACATGCAAGGGATGGATCACTCGATGCACAACATGGCAAGCAAACCCACAATGGGATCCGGTCGTGCTGGCTATGGCAGCAAACGCAAAGTCGTGCACGCAGAAACTGAGTATGGACCCCATGTGGACATGCGAGCCGATGGTGCACAGTATCGACTGGATGATCCCGGTGTCGGCCTGCGTGATAACGGTCGACGTGTGCTGACCTATGCCGACCTGCGTAACCTGCATCGCAGTCCCGATGGACGTGAACCCTCACGTGAGATCGACCTGCACTTAACCGGCAACATGAGCCGATACATGTGGTCGATCAACGGCATCAAGTATGCCGACTCGCAACCCCTGAAACTCAAATACGGTGAACGAGTCCGTATCAATCTCATCAACGACACCATGATGAACCACCCCATGCATCTGCACGGCATGTGGAGTGACCTGGAAACCGGTGATGGTAAATACATCCCGCGTAAGCACACGGTCATTGTCCAGCCCGGTGCAAAGATCAGCTACCTGGTCACGGCCGATGCCAAAGGTGAATGGGCTTACCACTGCCACCTGATTTATCACATGGCAGGTATGTTCCGTAAAGTAGTGGTCAGTTGAGGAGGTGTAACATGAAAATAGTAAATAGATTATTGATAATCGCCCTGTTGTTACCTGCCACGACATTTGCCGCCGGTGGTGATGATCCACTGTTAACAAAAGTCATGGTCGATCAACTGGAAAACCGTGAAACCGACGAAGGCACCGAGACCGTACTGGATGCCCAACTCTGGGTTGGTTATGACCTGAACAAGTTCTGGTTCAAAACCGAAGTGGAGCAGTTCGAAGGTGAAACGGAAGAAATCGAAGTACAGGCCTTATACAGCCGAGCCATTGCACCCTACTGGGATCTACAAACCGGTATACGCCGTGATACATATCCCGAAACGGAACTGGAACGTAACTGGCTGGTACTGGGCTTTGAAGGCCTCGCGCCGTATTTCTTTGAAGTCGATGCCGCGGTATACCTCGGTGAAAATGGTCGCAGTGCTGCCCGAGTGGAAGCCGAGTATGAGTTTATGTTTACCCAGCGACTGGTACTCTCACCCGAGGTTGAGATCAACCTGTCCGGCAAGGATGATCCAGAAATCGGTATCGGTACTGGCTTGACCGACATAGAAGCCGGTCTCAGGCTGCGTTATGAAATCCGTCGTGAGTTCGCACCCTATATCGGTGTTAACTGGAGCAGCAAATTTGGCCAGACCGCCGACTATGCCGAAGCCGCCGGTGAAGAAAAGCAGAAGTCGCAACTTGTCGCCGGGTTTAAATTCTGGTTTTAAATAAGTCGACAAATCATCGGGCCAGTCGCAAGACTGGCCCGGTTCACCTTTGTTAAACTATTTATATCATATTGGAGAAATACCTGTGAAATTTGTTCTCGTCATCACATACCTGTTAGTACTCATGCTGCCCGCCACCAGCTTCGCCCATGGCGGCGGTGGCAACACCTACACAAAAAAGTACCAACGTCAAAAAACGCACAAGCCTGCCCCTGCCACCATTGCCGCAGCCGACCGCTATCAATTAAGCATACACATCAATGGCAAACAGGTTCACCTCACCGTTAATGATAATAACGGCAAACCAGTCGAGCTGGGCATGAGTAGCGCAACGGTATTTGTTCTTTCAGGTACAACAGATAGCCACTTTAAACTCTATGCTGATGACAATAATCTACTCGTCGGTAGCGGTGAGTTTGAGGAGACTAAAGATCTGAAATTTGAGGTATCGATACACATCGCAGGTGAGAAACCGTTTAGTGCGAGTTTCAGGCCATTTGTTAGTGATAAGCCAGGCAGTGTGAGATAAGCTTAATAAACTTGGGTTAGATATCAATTATTTGTTTCTCAATCAAGTGAACTGACCCCAGTTTTTAGGGTTTACACTATGTGGCGATTGGCATTGCCCCCGTCAGATCTGTTGATTTTAAGACTGTTTCGAATCACTACCCCATCTCAACCTGACCAACATCAACACCACTGACACAACGACCAGTAACAGCAGGGCCATGGCGATGCGATTGAGTTCGGTGGTGGCAAATTCACTGCCGATGTGGGCGAGCAGGAAACTGGCGGGGGCAATGCCGATGCCGGTGGCCAGGATGAAGCGCCAGAGGGTGAGTGGGGTAAGTCCGGCGGCGTAGCTGATGATGTCGAAGGAGAGGAAGGGCATGAGCCGGGTCAGCAGAACAAACCCCATGAGGGTGTTTTGTGAATCATAAAGGCGTTTGGGTAGGCGTCGCTCGGCATAGTTTCGCACGGCTTCGTAACCCAGGTAGCGGCCGATCATAAATGCACCGATCGCACCACACAGTGATCCCAGCAAGACATACAGTGTTCCCCACCCATGACCATAAGCGGCACCGGCGGCAATGGCGATGGGTGCACTGGGTAAGGGACTGACCATGATCGCCACAGTCATCATAATGATGATCATCACTGGGCCGAACAGTCCCAGTGATTGCAGATAGCTCAGGATGCGCTGGCCGTCCTGCATGGCGGCGAGCAAGCCCTGGGTATCGAGTACCCGATAGATGAACAGGCCGACAAAACCGAGCATAACCAACAGCAGTAGTTTGGGTTTGGCGGACAGGTTGGACATGGTTTGATGGGCGCTCCCTGCAAATGCTTGATGAAGCATACCATTTGATGGAAGATGTGACTGGGTATTTATCCATTCCCACACAAAGCGTGGTAATGAACAAAACTTATGTTTTCCTGCTGCCCTGGCGTCGATTTCGAGGCTTCGTGGCAAACTTTACCGGTATATGGGACAGGTGCATTAGAAGGATATGAAGCTATTCATCAAAAACATGGTCTGTGATCGCTGCATTATGGCCGTGGAAAATGTTCTGCAAGAACTGTCGCTCACGGCTAAATCCGTCAAGCTGGGTGAGATCGACTTTGGTGATGCATTTGGTGAACAGGACCTGGCTGAAGTTGAATCTCAACTCCGCACAAGGCTTGAGGTTTTGGGGTTTGCCTTTCTTGACAACAAACAGTCGCAGATGATTGAGAAAATAAAACTGACCTGCCTGGACATCATCAACCACACAAACGGCGATAATAAGGTCAAACTCTCCCATCAAATTCAGGAAAGCCTGAACCGTGATTACCATTACCTCAGTAACCTGTTCTCTTCTGTTGAAGGCATCACCATTGAGCAGTTTTTCATTCGCCAGCGTATCGAAAAGGTCAGGGAACTGCTGGTCTATGATGAGTTGAGTCTGGGCGAGATTGCCTATCAGCTTGGCTTCAGCAGTGTTGCCCACATGAGTGGCCAGTTTAAAAAGGTCACTGGCATGACACCCAGTCATTTTAAATCCATGAAATCTGTGTCTGATCGCTCCCCGCTCGATAAAGTGTAAATTCTGTAACAATCTGAACAAACTATATAACGGGTTTAGCCTGTTCCCCCCCTATTATGTAAGTGCACCTCATGGAAAAGGCACTAGCTAACTGGAAAGGAAGACCGGACAAATTACCCGATGGCGGTATGATTTGCCAGCTTATCGAAACCGCTATCGATTAACACAGGAAGATTCCTAACGGAAAACCTGAAACAGGAGACGACCATGAAAAAACTGACTAGCACAATTATTTTATCCACTTTTGTTATTGGTACCAGTGCTTTTGCAATGGGTATGGGCGGCATGATGGATATGGATAGCATGCATACACAAGATAAAAAAATGGACCATATGATGGAGCGAATGGAAAAGTCCGGTAATTCAAAAGACCGTATGAAGATGATGCATGAGCATATGGAGATGATGATGAATATGAAGGGCATGATGGGCGATGCCAATATGCATGAGAAGATGATGAAAGACATGAATATGGATCAGCGTATGGAACACATGGGAAATCGTATGAACATGATGCAAATGATGATGGAAAATATGATGGACCAGCAAAAGATGATGATGGATATGAAATAAATAACGATGGATGCAGGTGATGACAATGGCAATTGATCCCGTCTGTGGTATGACCGTTGAGCAAGATAAGGCCGCCGCACATATGCAGTATCATGGTGCTGACTGGTATTTCTGTTCAAATGGCTGTCATGACAAGTTCAGGGCTGCCCCTGAGTCGTATCTACATAAAGAAAAAAGCAAACAGGCAGAGTTAACCGAAGCGGATAAAAATGCCATTTATACCTGCCCTATGCACCCTGAAGTGCAGCAGCAGGGACCGGGCACCTGTCCTGACTGTGGTATGGCACTGGAACCGATGGGACTCCCACCCGTGCAAACCAGAACAGAATACACCTGTCCCATGCATCCTGAGATCGTTCAGGATGAACCCGGCAGTTGCCCTAAATGCGGCATGGCCCTGGAACCTCGAACCGTGCAAGTCGAAGAACAGAATGAAGAGCTGATCGATATGTCACGTCGGTTCTGGATCAGTGTGGTGCTTGCTCTGCCAGTGTTTGTCCTCGCGATGCTTGCCGATATGATGCCGCAATGGTTACCAACAGGTTTAAGTATGAAGGCGGTACAGTGGACTGAATTTGTCCTCGCAACACCCGTGGTGTTATGGGGTGGCTGGCCGTTTTTCGTGCGTGGCTGGCAGTCGCTCGTGACTCGAAACCTGAACATGTTTACGTTGATTGGTCTCGGGGTCGCCGTGGCCTGGCTATATAGTGTAACAGCGATGTTACTGCCTCAGATATTTCCTGCCGTCATGCAACATGGTGATGGAACCGTTGCTGTTTATTTCGAAGCAGCTGCCGTGATTACCGCCCTGGTATTACTGGGCCAGGTGCTGGAGCTGCGGGCCCGCTCTAAAACCAATGCCGCTATTAAACTTCTGCTCGGTCTTGCTCCCAATACCGCGCGTATTATTCACAGTGATGGTAAAGAAGAAGATATCCCCCTTGAAGAAGTCAGGCTGGGCGATGTTTTGCGTATTCGCCCGGGTGAAAAGATTCCCGTGGATGGTGTGGTCATTGAAGGTGACAGTTACGTCGATGAATCCATGGTCACAGGCGAACCCATCCCGGTCAGTAAGATGGATGGCGACAAACTGATTGGCGCAACTGTCAATGGTACGGGTAGCCTGGTGATGGTGGCCGAACGTATTGGTAGTGACACCCTGTTGTCGCAGATCGTGCAGATGGTGGCCGAGGCACAGCGCTCACGTGCTCCTATCCAGAAACTGGCGGACCTGGTTGCCGCCTACTTTGTACCTGCAGTGGTGTTTGTTGCTATCTCAGCCTTTATTGTCTGGTGGGGATGGGGGCCGGAACCCCGTCTTGCCTTTGCGATTGTTAATGCGGTTGCTGTGTTGATCATTGCCTGCCCCTGTGCGCTGGGACTGGCCACGCCTATTTCCATCATGGTCGGTACCGGTCGTGGGGCCATGGCCGGAGTCTTAATAAAGAATGCCGAGGCCCTGGAGATCATGGAAAAGGTTGACACCCTCGTGGTGGACAAGACCGGTACATTAACGGAAGGCAAGCCCAAACTGGAGTCTGTGTACACCAGGAATGGTTTTAACCAGAATGATGCACTAAAACTTGCAGCCAGTCTGGAGAGAGCGAGTGAACATCCTTTGGCTGAGGCAATTGTGCGTGGTGCTGAGGAATTAAACATCAGCCTGAGTCAGACCACTGATTTTCAGTCGGTGACAGGAAAAGGGGTGATTGGAGAAGTCGATGGCCACAATGTGGCACTGGGCAATATTAAACTACTGGAAAGTCTTGATATCGATGCAGGTGACCTTCCACAACAGGCCGACAAACTACGTGCCGAGGGGCAGACTGTCATGTTGCTGGCCATTGATAAGCAGGCTGCAGGTCTGATTTGTGTTGCTGATCCCATTAAGTTGACAACTGCAGAGGCCATAGATGATTTACATGCCGAAGGGATTCATATTGTCATGTTAACAGGTGACAGCAAGCGCACGGCTGAAGCGGTCGCGAGCAAGTTGAATATCGATCAGGTACAGGCCGAAGTCCTGCCGGAGCAAAAGGCCGAGATCGTTAAACAGTTACAGGCTGAAGGACGTGTGGTCGCCATGGCAGGGGACGGTATCAATGATGCACCGGCCCTGGCCCAGGCCCAGGTGGGTATCGCCATGGGTACAGGAACCGATGTGGCCATGGAAAGTGCAGGAGTAACCCTGATAAAGGGAGACCTGCGAGGTATTGTTCGAGCCCGTCGTTTGAGTCGCGCTACCATGCGCAATATCAGACAGAACCTTTTCTTTGCTTTTATCTATAACACCGCAGGTGTTCCGGTAGCGGCCGGTGTGTTGTATCCCGTCTTTGGTATTTTACTGTCCCCCATGATTGCCGCCGCCGCGATGAGTTTCAGCTCTGTGTCGGTGATTACAAATGCACTACGCCTGCGGCGGGCAAAACTTTAACAGGAGGTGTGAAATGAACTATCGAAAAGTAACGGCCATCATTCCCTCTATGTCGCTCGATGAAACCGAACAGGCTTTGCTGGCCATTGGGGTAAAGGGTATGACGATTACCAAGGTGCATGGGCTTGGAGAATACCGTAATTATTACAGCAGGGACAATCTATCCGATTGCGGCCGGATCGAGATCTTTACCGAACAGGAAAATGCCCGGCACATAGCCGAGACAATAGCACGCACGGTCCATCAGGGACTAAGTTCTGATGGTGTGATCGCGATCCTGCCAGTTGAAGATTTTATACATATCAGTGAGTTTGAGGAGGTAAGCCATGATGGGTAATGGTGGAAGTATGTTATTTGGTAGCGTGTTTATGTGGGTAGTGTGGATATTAATTTTTGTCGGACTGTTTTATTTAGTTAAAGCTTCACTGCGATCAAGTGATGATTATTCACAGGAATCTGCGCTGGAGATACTTAAAAAGCGTTACGCCCGTGGTGAAATTTCGGAAGAACAGTTCATTGAACAGCGCAAAGAAATTGAAAAAAAATAGGACCGTTTGTTTAACAACTATATAGAGAAATATATATGATAGAAATAATTCCAAATTGGCACCCGATCTTCGTCCACTTTACGGTGGCCCTGCTTAGTATTGCGATCGTGTTATTTGTTCTTGGTGTATTTAACAAGAACGAATCTACACAACAGACGATGTACAAAGTCGCTGAATGGAACTTCTGGATAGGCGCAATCATCACTATCGCAACAGGGCTTGCGGGCTGGTATGCCTATAACACAGTTGCTCACGATACCCCTTCCCATGCCGCAATGACGGTTCATCGTAACTGGGCGCTAGCAACCATTACAGTCCTGACCATTATTGCATTCTGGTTGTGGCGCAGTAAAAAAACAGGGCAAAAAAGTCCATCTAAACTGTTTGTTTCATTACTGGTTGGCCTGTTGCTTTTACTCGGCACCACGGCCTGGCATGGAGGTGAGGTGGTTTATCGTTATGGCCTTGGTGTCATGTCACTGCCAAAGAGTGAAGGTGAGGGCCATGCCCATGAACATCCAGCCGGTGGTGGACATGGCCATGATGCACTGGATGAAAAAACAAACGATCAGCAAGACGATGGTCATGCCGGTCACAGCAACCATAAGCATTGAACTAAGAAAATGACTTATGAATAAATAAGGATGACATAACCATGAAACTAAAAAATGCTCTAACAGGTTTATTAATATTTGGTACATCAATTAACTCCCTGTACGCATCACCAACGGTTTATATCCCGCTGGGTTCGGGTAACCAGGTGATTGCCGTGGATGCTGCGACAGATAGCATTACCGCCAGTTACCCCGGTGTCGATAATCCCCATGGCCTGGTGGCGACCCCAGATGGAGAGTACCTGATTGCCGGTAGTTTAAAGGAAGAACCACTGAAACCAGGTGATCCGAAAGATAAAGACAATAGTAAGCTGTTTAAAATCCATCCGGCTCATGGCCATGTTATGTCGACTATCCCGGTTAAGGGCTGGACCCACCACCAGGCCATTACACCCGATGGTCGCTATGTATTATCGACCCATGGCTTGCGCGGTAAGGTCAGCGTACTGGACATGCAGGAGAATAAAATCCTGCGTTACATTAAGACCGGCATGGTGCCCAATTACACCGTTATTACCAAAAATGGTAAACGCGCTTATGTCAGTAATACCGGTGGTAATAATATCAGTGAGATCGATCTTGAGAACTGGAAAGTTCTACGTCAGCTCGAATCCGGGCCAGCACCGGAACACATAACCTTCTCTGGTGATGAATCAATCATCTATGTAGCCAACCCTGGTACCGGCAAGGTTTCGGCCGTCTCTGTGAAGACTGGCAAGGTCAGTAAGACTTATTCGGTTGGCAAGGCCGTACATGGACTTGATATCGGCGACGACGGCAAGACCCTGTTTATCAGTAGCAAGCAGGAAAACAAACTGGTGTCGATTGACACTGATAGTGGTACCAAACGTGAAATTGCGCTGTCCCCGGTCCCTTATCATCTGAATACTATTCGCGGTACTGGTAAGGTGTATGTCTCCAGCCGCAAACAACCCTTGATCTGGGTCGTCGATCAGAAAACCATGAAGGTCATCAATACCATTAAATTACCAGCCGGTGAGGCACATCAGATGACCGTGGTTAACTGAATAACAGTCAGGAGCTAGTGTATGGATCATGATTATGCCTATGGGATGTGGGTCATCGCCATTTTTAATATTGGCCTGTTTCTGTTTTTTATCCTGAGTTTTATCAGACCACAGGGAAAAGTCGAATGGCGAAACATGGGCATTGTCACCGCTTTTCTGGTGGCACTGTTTACAGAAATGTACGGTTTCCCCCTAACCATTTACCTCTTAACCGGTTGGCTCGGAGAAGCCTACCCCGTCTTGCAACCATTCAACCATAAATACGGCCATTTATGGGTCGTAGTGTTCGGTGGTTCTAATTTCGCATGGGCCTTAGTCATGGGAGTGAGCCTGATACTCCTGATTATGGGTTATATCCTCATGTCAAAAGGCTGGCGCCAGGTGCATGCTGCACAAGGTAGCCTGGTGACCACAGGTGTTTATTCCTTCGTCCGACATCCACAGTATACGGGTCTGTTTCTGGTCATCGTCGCTTTTCTCATTCAATGGCCAACACTGCTGACGGTGATTATGGCGCCTATCTTGATCTATGCCTATGTGAGACTTTCCCGCGCTGAAGAAAGAACAGTGGCAAGCAGTTATAGCGATCAATATCAATCCTATCGCAATAGAACACCCATGTTTTTTCCTAAATTAAGAGAATGGCCTGATTTTTTACGAGCACCATTATGATCTTAAAAGATGTTATTTAAAGCATTGAAAGGAAGTTATATACACAGGTAACAAGGAGGTAATGATATGAACACATTGAAATGGTTTGTTACAATATTCACTGCAGCCCTGATGTTAAATATTTTACCCGTACGGGCAGCAGATAATCCGTTACATCGACTTGTTGATGGTGTCGATATTTATCTGGGCGTTATCCCGGCTGAAATGATTAAGGGACACCCTCGCCATCATCCTGAAGGGACGATGCATGGTGGTATCCCTGCAGGGACACATTACCATGTAATGGTTGCGCTGTTTGATGCCAAAACAGGTAAGCGGATTGACAACGCAAGTATAACAGCAAGTATCAAGGGTGCTGCTGCAGAAAGTCGTAAAACTTTAGAGCCCATGCTGGTCTCAGGTGCTCGCACATTTGGTAACTATTTCACAATGGGAGGCTAT
>JAOULO010000061.1 GCA_029881995.1 Gammaproteobacteria bacterium | reverse complement strand
ATAAAGTTCATATTGACAGCCAGTAACATTAGCTCGATGGCCATCAGCAGGATGATGACATTTTTCCTGTTGAGGAATATGCCTGCCACACTCAGGCTGAACAAGATGGCCCCTAAAATGAGGAATTCAGATAATGCGATCATAATTCTTTTTCCTCTCCCCTTATTTTTTCTGCTCGGTGTCCATTGAAACGACACGCACTCGATCACTGCGCTTCACGGCAATCTGTTCTTCCGGCTTCTGGTATTTGGTGGTCGGTCGACGACGTAATGTCAGCGCGATGGCTGCCACAATAGCAACCAGCAGAATGACCGCTGCAATCTCAAATGGATAGACATACTTTGTATACAGCACCAGCCCTAATTCACGAGTGTTATTGTAATCAGCTGCATGACGTGCTGGCTCAGTCCAGTTATTAAGACCAAAGCTGCCAGACCCCACTACCGCGATGATCAGGCCTGCCATGACTACTGCCACCGCAATACCAAAAGGTAAAAATTTGATAAACCCTTCCCGAAGTCTTGCAATGTTGATATCCAGCATCATGACCACGAACAGGAATAACACCATTACAGCACCGACATAAACCAGTACCAGGGTAATAGCCAGGAATTCGGCTTCCAGAATCATCCAGATAATAGCGCTACTGAAAAATGTCAGCACCAGAAACAGGGCTGCGCGTATCGGGTTACGTACAGTGATCACCATAGTGGCACTGGCAATCATCACCAGAGCAGCAAAATAGAATATGATTTTTTCAATACCCATAATATTAATTCAGCCTGTTAACGATACGGCGCATCTTGTTTACGCGCTGCGGCAATTTGTGCCTCATACTTGTCACCAATGGCCAGTAACTTTTCCTTGGTCATATACAGGTCTCCGCGCTCCTCGCCATGGTATTCAAAAATATGTGTCTCAACGATAGAATCCACTGGACAGGACTCTTCACAAAAACCACAGAAAATACATTTTGTCAGATCAATATCGTAACGTGTAGTACGACGTGTTCCGTCAGCCCGCTGCTCTGACTCGATGGTAATCGCCAGGGCCGGACATACCGCCTCGCATAATTTACATGCGATACAACGTTCTTCTCCATTTGAGTAGCGACGCAGTGCATGCAAGCCACGAAAACGGTTCGAGATCGGTGTCTTATCTTCCGGATATTGCTGAGTAACCTTGCGTGCAAACAGATGCCGGCCAGTCACAGCCATACCCTTTCTCATTTCTGAAAGAAGTAGACTTTTAAAATATTGAATTATATTGCCCATAAAATTCTCAACCGTAACTTAAGCCGCATTCCACCACGGGCCAACTTCGCCCAGAATCGCCAGACCAATTACCAATAGCCAGACAATGGTAATCGGGATAAATACTTTCCAGCCCAAACGCATAATCTGGTCATAACGATAACGTGGGAACGTGGCACGCAACCAGAGGAAATGGAACAGGAAGAAAGCAATCTTGATTAATAGCCAGTGAATACCATCACCAAGGATGTGTCCGATCACCGGTACACTAAATACCGCTTCCGGCAGGATGCCCTGGAAGGGTGATAACCAGCCGCCGAGGAACATAATCGAAGCCAGGGCAGCAATCAGAATCATATTGGCGTATTCCGCCAGGAAGAAGACAGCGAAAGCCATGCCGGAATATTCCACATGGAAACCGGCCACAATCTCTGACTCACCTTCCGCCACATCAAAGGGTGCGCGGTTAGTTTCTGCTACACCAGAGATGAAATAAACGATAAATAAAGGCAGTAGCGGCAACCAGAACCAGTGAATCACACTACCCGACTGTGCTCTGACGATATCACCCAGATTCAAACTACCTGCTGCCATCAATACACCAACCAGTGCAAAACCCATGGCAATTTCATAGGCAACAATTTGTGCGGCAGATCGCATCGCACCTAATAGGGCATACTTCGAGTTGGATGCCCAACCCGCAATGATCACTCCATAAACACCAACCGAGGTCACCGCCAGCACATAAAGCAGACCGGCATTAATATTCGCCAGTTGCATACCATCATCAAAAGGAATCACTGCCCAGGCCGCCAGTGCCGGGCCAATAGATAAAACTGGTGCAATCAGGAACAGGTATTTATTTGAACCTGTAGGAATAATAATTTCCTTGAACATCAGTTTTACAGCATCGGCAATTGGCTGTAACCAGCCTTTTGGACCTACCCGGTTCGGGCCAAGTCTTACCTGCATGTAACCGATGATTTTACGTTCAGCATAAGTCAGGTAGGCCACACACAGCATCAGCGGCAGGGTGATAGCAACGATTTTGAGAATAATAAACGTCATCGTTTGCACACCTTGCGGCAGGCTGGTAAAGATTGTTTCGACCCATTCAAACATGTTGATACCTGACTCTACGTCTCTCTGTTCTTATTAGCTTTTTGATAATTCGATAGCACCATAACTGCTACCAAGTCGTTCACTACCCATTACCCCAACTGGCACCATGACACAATTGTCCGGTACACGGTCATCAATAATGATGGGTAATGTTGCCTGATGACCATTTTGTGATATCACTCCCTGATCAGCACCGTTTAACTTTGTACCCGCCAATGTACTGGCGCTGAGATGCATGGCCGCCTGAATGGCATCGCCGGTCTGTTGCAAGGCTGGAGAACGACGCACAATGCTGTCTGTGGCATAAATAGGCAGTTGCCCTACCCTGACCAGTCCACCTGAAGTCTTATTCGGGCCAGCAGGTTTTTTCCATTCGCTACGAGATGAGAGCACAACATTCTCACATTGCGACTGACACTCATCGCGAACCTCATCAGATGAAAGATATTCAAACCCACCTAATTCCAGCATATTGCCAAGCACACGCAGAACCTTCCAGGCGGGTTTGGCATCACCCATGGGTTTAACGCTGGCGGCAAAACTCTGCCAACGACCTTCGATATTGACATAGGTACCGGAAGTTTCTGCAAAAGTGGAAATGGGTAAAATGACATCAGCATAGGACTGCATGGTTTCGGTCACATACGGTGTCAAACAAATAACAAATTCTGAATCACGTAAACTCTGCAATGCCTGGGCAGGTTCAGCACAATCAAACTCTGGTTCCAGGTTTAATAAAACCATCCCGATCATGTTATCAGCCAGCATAGCTTGAACATGTTGGCCTGAGGCCCCCGTATCAGCACCGGCAACACCACGATGAGGTACTGCACCGGCAAGACAGGCACCGGTACTATTCGCACCGGCTGGAAGATAACCCAGACTGGCCTTTGAATTTTCGGTAATGACATTAGCGAGGGCACGAATGGTAGAGAATTCAGGCTGACTCATAGCCTGTGTACCAATCAATACACTTGCCGTATTGGCGGAGTGTAAATGACTTGCGATAGCCTTATGAGAATCTTGTGAACTGACGTCAGCTAATAAGGCTGACAAACCATCCGGAGCCTGACCACCACTAATAGCTAGCAGTGCCTTACAAACTGCCATGAGTTCCAGAACCATATCAGCCGGGCCTGTCACAATGTTTTCAGCCACAGGGAAATTGAAATCATGTTCCATGGAATTAATAAACATCACCTGAGCTCCCTTGAGGGCGGCTTTGCGCAGGCGGTGTGCAATAATGGGCTGATCCTTACGTATGTTTGAACCTATCAACAGAGCTGCATCAACGGTTTCCAGATCAGAAATGGCCTGGCCCAGGCTAGGTGCAATGGGAGCAATGTCCTGATCACTAAAATCGGTCTGACGAGTACGGTGGTCGATATTACTGCTGCCAATACCACGCATGAGTTTCTGTAATAGATAGAGTTCTTCCACCGTGGAAGATGCACTGGCAATTGAACCTATTTTGTCCGTGCCATTTGCCTGTTTGGCGCGTTGTAAACCTTCTGTGGCATAAGCCAGTGCGGTTTCCCAGTCGACATGCTTCCAGGCACTGCCCTGTTTGATCATGGGTGAGCTTGCACGGTCATCACTATAAAGGCCGGAATAGCTGAAACGATCTCGATCAGACAACCAGATTTCATTAATGGCTTCATTCTCACGAGGAAGTACACGCATAACATGATTACGACGTTCTTCCACAATCAGATTTGAACCGACACAATCATGCGGTGAAATCGAATGGTGCTGACGATTCTCCCATGGACGACCAGAGTAACGATAAGGCTTGGAGGTCAACGCTCCCACTGGGCAGAGATCAATAATATTACCGGACATTTCCGAATCGATTGCAGATTCTACATAAGTACCAATCTCGGTATGTTCACCTCGACCTGTAGCTCCCATTTCTCGGATACCGGCAATTTCCTGACCAAAACGCACACAACGTGTACAGTGAATACAGCGCGTCATATCTGTCGCGACCAGTGGACCAATATTTTTCTCACGTATTACACGTTTCTTTTCGGCGAAGCGAGAGACATCACCGCCAAAGCCCATGGCAATATCCTGCAGATCACACTCACCACCCTGATCGCAAATCGGGCAATCCAGTGGATGGTTGATCAACAGAAACTCCATCACACTTTTTTGGGCATCGATGGCCTTGACCGACTTGGTAAAGACTTTCATACCATCGGTGACAGGAGTTGCACAGGCTGGTAAAGGTTTGGGTGCCTTTTCCACTTCAACCAAGCACATACGGCAATTGGCCGCGATAGAGAGTTTTTTGTGATAACAGAAACGAGGTATGGTGATCCCGGCTGCATCCGCTGCCTCAATCACCATGCTACCCTGGGGTACCTGGAGTGCTATACCATTAATTTCTAAGTTCAGTGTGTCTGTCATCTTTGCTATTAAACCTTCACTTAAACCATGCACTTGCCGTGTTCAATGTGATATTCAAATTCATTGCGGTAATGTTTCAGGAAACTCATGACCGGCATGGCCGCTGCATCTCCCAATGCACAGATGGTGCGACCACCAATACGGTTTGCAACATCATCCAGCAGATCAATATCTTCAGGACGTCCCTGACCATGCTCTATGCGATGAACCATACGGGCCAGCCAACCTGTCCCTTCACGACAGGGCGTACACTGTCCACAGGACTCTTCGTAATAAAAATGCGATAAACGGGCGAGAACTTTTACCATACAGGTCGTATCATCCATCACAATGACCGAACCTGCACCCAACATGGAACCGGCCTTGGCAATGGAATCGTAATCCATATCCACATCCATCATTTGCTTACCCGGAATTACCGGCGTAGATGATCCACCAGGGATAACAGCTTTTAATTTGCGGCCGTTACGTACACCGCCAGCCATTTCCAGCAGATCCGAAAATGGGGTTCCCATGGGAACTTCGAAGTTACCTGGCTTGTTCACATGGCCGGAAACACAAAACAGTTTGGTGCCCCCATTATTGGGCTTACCCATTTCCAGGAACCACTTGCCACCCTTTTCCAGAATCACCGGCACAGAGGCGAGGCTCTCGGTATTATTAATAGTGGTCGGACGACCATACAAACCAAAGCCGGCCGGGAATGGTGGTTTAAAACGGGGCTGACCTTTTTTGCCTTCAATCGACTCCAACAAAGCAGTCTCTTCACCACAAATATAGGCACCCGCACCCAGATGGGAGGCGAGATCAAAATCAACACCGGATCCCATGATGTTCTTGCCAATCATGCCAGCCTTATAGGCTTCTTCAAGCGCAGCCTCGAATCGTTCGTAGGGTTCCCAGAACTCACCACGGATATAGTTATAACCCGCGGTTGCACCAATACAGTAACCGGCGATTGCCATGCCTTCAATTAATTGATGGGGGTTATAACGCAGGATGTCACGGTCCTTACAGGTACCTGGTTCACCTTCATCTGAATTACAGACGATGTATTTCTGACCAGGCGCATTGCGGGGCATAAAGCTCCACTTCAAACCGGTGGGAAATCCTGCACCACCACGACCACGCAGGGCTGAAACCTTGAGTTCTTCGATGACGTCCTCCGGCGGAGTCTTTTCTTTCAGAATACGCTCCCATACCTTATACCCACCGACACTTTTATAACTCTCCAGTGTCCACGGTTGGTCAAGATGTAGCGTTCTGAAACAAACCTCATTTGCCATGTCAGATTCTGCCTGTCCGGTTTAGGTTAAACTGCTTAAAATTTTATCGATCTTGGTCAGGGTCAATTTTTCATGATAGGTATCCCCTATCTGAATTACCGGTGCATCCACACAGGCCCCCAGACACTCCACTTCTTTTAATGTGATACGACCATCGGGAGTGGTTTCACCCATTTTGATCCCCAGACGGCTTTCCAGATGATTAACAATTTCATCGGATGCACACAACATGCATGAGATATTGGTGCAAACACATATCTTGTGTCGTCCTACTGGTTTCATCTCATACATGGAATAAAACGTAGCGACTTCATAAACGGCAATGGCTGGCATTTCCAGATACTCAGCCACGGCATCCATCAGGTCATCCGTGAGAAAACCACCGTTTTGATCCTGCACAATGCGTAGCGCAGACATACAGGCAGACTGTTTTTGTTCTGCCGGGTACTTGGCAATCCAGCGATCAATATCTTCACGCGAGGCCTGATTAATCAGATCCAGTTTGCTTGGTTTATTACAGCTTTGTGTGCTCATCGATCGATCTCTCCAAACACAACATCCATGGTCCCGATAATGGCCACCACGTCAGCTAGCATATGGCCCTTGGACATCTCATCCATAGCTGACAGATGAACAAATCCAGGTGCACGAATCTTCAAGCGGTAAGGCTTATTGGCCCCATCCGATACTATATATATACCGAACTCACCCTTGGGGTGTTCAATCGCAGCATAGGCTTCACCTGCGGGTACTGTGTAGCCTTCGGTAAACAGTTTAAAGTGGTGAATCAGGGCTTCCATATTGCCCTTCATTTCCTCACGTGGAGGAGTCGCAAATTTGTGATCATCCAGCATGACCGGACCAGGATTACGGCGCAGCCAGTCGATACATTGTTTGATGATACGGTTGGACTGACGCAACTCTTCGATACGTACCAGATAACGGTCATAACAGTCGCCAGCAGTACCCACCGGGATATCAAACTTCAGTTTGTCATAAACTTCATAAGGCTGCTTCTTACGCAGATCCCATTCAATACCCGATCCGCGTAACATTGGACCGGTAAAGCCCAGGTTCATGGCACGCTCAGGAGAGACCACACCAATACCAACAGTACGTTGTTTCCAGATACGGTTGTCTGTCAGCAGGGTTTCATAATCATCGATGTAAGCGGGGAAACGGTTGGTAAAATCTTCAATAAAGTCCAGCAGTGAACCCTGACGATTTTCATTCAGGCGCTTAACGTCTTTTTCATTTTTATACTTGGACAGTTCATATTGGGGCATCTGATCGGGCAGATCACGATACACGCCACCAGCACGATAATAGGCCGCATGCATACGGGCACCGGATACGGCCTCGTACATATCCATCAGGTCTTCACGCTCACGGAAGCAATACAGAAATACCGTCATGGCTCCCACATCCAGTGCATGGGTTCCAAGCCACATCATGTGATTGAGGATACGAGTGATCTCATCAAACATAACGCGAATGTACTGAGCACGAATGGGAACCTCGATGCCCAGCATTTTTTCGATTGCCATGACATAACCGTGTTCATTACACATCATGGAAACATAATCCAGGCGATCCATATAAGGAACACTCTGGTTAAAGGGCTTGTACTCGGCCAGTTTTTCCGTGGCGCGATGCAACAGACCAACGTGGGGATCTGCACGTTCGATCACCTCACCGTCCATCTCCAGTACCAGACGTAATACACCATGTGCTGCCGGGTGTTGGGGACCAAAGTTGAGTGTGTAATTTCGAATTTCTGACATGGCTTAACTCTCTTCTGCCATTCGGTCGCTATAGCGATGATCGTCACGCACCACACGTACCTGATTAACGCGGGGTTCAATGGTGACAGGCTGATAAATAACACGGCGTTTTTCGGGGTCGTAACGCATTTCCACATGCCCATTGAGCGGGAAATCTTTTCGGAAAGGATGACCAATGAAACCATAATCCGTCAGGATGCGACGCAGATCCGGATGGCCATCAAACACAATGCCATACAGGTCAAAGGCCTCACGCTCAAACCAGTTAACCGAACTCCAGATATTAATAACGGAATCGACCACCGGCATCTCATCATCCGCAAAAACACGCATGCGCAGGCGATGATTATTTTTTACCGATAACAGGTGATAGGTGACACAGAATCGAGGGCCTTCCCAGATGCCATCACCGTATTCGAGATAATCCACTCCGCAGAGATCGATACATTCTTCAAAGGCAAAACCGGCTTCATCACGCAGGGCCGTGGCCACATCAAGAAGCTTGCCCTTGTCCACCGTAATATTGGCTTCACCGAACTTCACACTAGAACCGGTGATGGCATCACCGAAGCGTTCATTCAGTTTCTCAAGCAGGTTCTGGTAATACTCGGACATTTAAATTCGATACTCTCGTTAGCGCGCAATCGTATTGGTGCGTCTTATTTTATTTTGTAACTGGATAATGCCATACAGCAGGGCCTCAGCGGTCGGTGGACATCCAGGCACATATATATCCACGGGAACCACGCGGTCACATCCACGTACGACAGAATAGGAATAATGGTAATAACCACCGCCATTGGCACAGGATCCCATGGATATTACCCAGCGTGGTTCAGCCATCTGGTCATAAACCTTGCGTAAGGCAGGTGCCATTTTATTCACCAGGGTACCCGCCACAATCATTACATCAGACTGACGAGGGCTGGGTCGAAAGATGATACCCATCCGATCCATATCATAACGGGATGCCGCTGCCTGCATCATTTCCACCGCACAACAGGCCAGACCAAAGGTCATGGGCCATAACGAACCGGTACGTGCCCAATTGATCAACTTGTCAGCACTGGTGGTAAAAACGCCTTCGTTAAAGGTACCTTCTATTCCCATTCCAGGGCCCCTTTCTTCCACTCATAAATAAAGCCAATAACCAGGATCCCGAGAAAGATCGCCATCGCCCAATAACCAAACATACCGATATCCCCCAGCACGATAGCCCAGGGAAACAGGAAGGCAATCTCAAGATCAAAAATAATAAACAGGATGGCGACGAGGTAATAACGCACGTCGAATTTCATACGGGCATCTTCAAATGCCTCAAAACCACATTCGTACGGAGAAAGCTTTTCGCTATCAGGACGATTTGGTGACAGGATAAAACCCAGAATGATCATGATACCGCCGATGGCTACACCAACGACCATGAAAACCAGGACTGGAAGATAATTCTCCAGCATATGTATTCCTCACTCCCCTTGGTGGCGTTGCTGTTCTAGTAACAACAGCAAATTAGTATTCTGTTATTCGCCTGAGCTTTAAAGGCTAGTCAGTCTAGGCAGATGCCAAGATCGTGTCAAGTTTGGTGTATTATGAAAACTTTAATAAAAACATCAACATATTTAATTTGCTGAGGGTATAAAAAAATTCGTTGAAAAAAATAAAAACCAATATCATCTCTTCATACAGAACTTTACTCTGTCTGACACGCGTTTATTTTCAAAATCTATAACAACTCGAAAATTCTTTTAAAAACCATATCAGTTATCGGATATATGTCCTCACTTTATTAGCATATAAGGGGGTGCTAATGGTGGGTATTTTATCGGGTTGTATTTGTGTAAGTGTTGATTTGCGTCAGGTGGATGGGTTTGTTGTTTATTTATTTTGGAATCGCTGTCGCGATGCTGTTGATCTAAGTCCGTTCTCGGACGGACAGCCGAGTTACTTTCTCTTACTTGTCTAAGAGAAAGTAACCAAAGAGAAGGACACCCCTACGCTGGCGCAAACGTGTGTTTGAATTTTGGTTTTTTGTTGAGCATTGGCAGAAGGGCCGTCCATGGCCCTCTGCCAATGCGGCCGCATCCTTGCGGCCCCTTATCTATATTTTAAAAAACCAAAATCCAAACACGCGCCAGCAAAGGGGCCCCGTTCGAAATCGAATTGACTACAATGTTGACAAGAAAATGAAATATTTAGGTTCGTTTAAATTACTCCAGTCTACGGGCCTCTGAGTCCCATTTTTATGGTCTATTAGAATTCGAATCAATGATTTTATTGAATACTTCCAAAGCTTTTTTATATTGTTTATCAGTACTGTGATGTGCGTCATTTAGCGCATCAATTAGATTGTCATTCTTATACACTTCTTTTTCATTTATGTCTTTTTCAATAACATCAGGCATTACTCCATTCCCCGTTATAACCAATCCATTTGAGTCCAGTACAATTCCAGTTCGGAACTTTGCAACCAATGTTGTGCTAATAGGGATAATTGTCTCTGTATCTCCTAACCCACCTGTTTTTTCTCCAACGATTGTTGCAATCTTATTGTTTTTTAAAAAGGCGGCAACTATCTCGGCAGAGCCAGACGTTTCTGAATTAGTTAATGCTATGATTGGTATGCTCTGTGCAAATTTAAATCTTTCACTGGTAGTCCTATATTGATCATTATATTCTGGGTTCGCAATATTTATAGTGCAAATCACTAAATTTTCCGCAGCGAACCAGTCCGCAAAAGATGCTGCATATTGAAAGGAGCCTCCATAATTTCCTCTTAAATCAATGAGCATACTTTTGATTGTTTGCGTGGAAAAATAATCAAATACTTCATGAATAGAGCTTGCAGTTTTGAGTGCAAAGCTGTTGATTCTTATATATCCAACACCTTTATTTGTAATATGATAGAAAACTGTAGGTGGGATATCTTCGATATTAATAGTAGGGCGCTGACTAGATATTTGGAAAAGTTTTATTTCACCATTTTTAATTAGCTTTTCTAAAACCACTTTTGAGACTTTGCTCTTTATGGCATCACCTCTTTTGTTTATATATTTATCTTTTAAAGCATTAATTAAAATATTTTGTTCTGTTTCTGTCAGATTGTGTTTATTGTTTTCTGAATCGATAAATGTATTATTTATTGCTGGACATGGGGAAAATAACGAAAATAATAAAATTAATGAACTTAGAATTTTTATCATGTAGGCACCTACAGCTCATAATACGAATTTTGTAATTTACTGGATTAGACAGAATCAACCTATTTCTAATATTTAGACATTGAACCTTAAGGTAACTCATGCATGGAGTGAGGATCAATCCCCTTCGATGGCACGTGTTTGGGTTTTGGTTTTTTTATATACAAACAGGGGCGGCATGGACGCCGCCGCATTGGCGCTGGGATATGGATATCCCATCGCCAGTGCTCAACAAAAAACCAAAACTCAAACACACGCTTGTGCCATCGTAGGGGTGTCCTTCTCTTTGGTTACTTTCTCTTAGACAAGTAAGAGAAAGTAACTCGGCTGTCCGTCCGAGAACGGACTTAGATCAACAGCATCGCGACAGCGATTCAAATTAAAAAGTTAAAACCACAACCCCATCCGATCACCACCCCCTAGCCCCCTCCTGCAAAGAGAGGGAATGTTTATTGAAGTGAGGGAGGAGAAATACAAACGAAAAAGCCCCTGCAACTTTCGTTGCAGAGGCTTTTGCCGATATATGGTGCAGATGGCCGGAGTCGAACCGGCACGGGTTGCCCCACTACCCCCTCAAGATAGCGTGTCTACCAGTTCCACCACATCTGCGTAATCTTTACTCTGACTGAGGTACATCTGACTTAGTTGCAGCAGCAGGTTTATCCTTGTTGGATTTTGGTGCTGCAGCAGGTACATCAGCTTCCGGTGCACTTGGCACATCCGATTCTTGTATCTTTTCAGTCGGTACAACGTCAATCACACTATTCGATTTGACCTTGTTACTTGCGACGTAAGCCAGTGAAAGGCTGGTAATAAAAAACAGGGTGGCCAGAATGCCGGTGGTACGGGTCAGAAAAGAGGCCGCTCCACGACTACCAAACATGGTACCTGAGGCACCACTCCCAAACGCGGCACCAGCATCGGCGCCCTTACCTTGCTGTATCAGTACCAGACCAATCAGGCCAATGGCGATGAGTACATGTGCAACGAGTAACAGGTTATGTAGCATTTTATATCTTCCGTTGGTTTAGCCAGCAGCAGTACAGATGGCCAGGAAGTCTTCTGCCTTGAGAGACGCGCCCCCAATCAGACCACCATCAATATCTGCCATGGCAAGTAATTCTTTGGCATTGCCGGCGTTCATGCTGCCGCCGTACTGAATGCGTACTTTGTCGGCCACGCCCTGGTCATGCTCTGCCAGCATGCCACGAATAAAGGCGTGAACATCCTGGGCCTGCTGTGGAGTGGCGGTTTTGCCAGTACCGATCGCCCAGACGGGTTCATAGGCAATGACACCATCACCCACTTTGCCGATACCGACTTCGTCGATGACGGCCTTAAGCTGACGGGCACAGACTTCTTCAGTCACACCGCCTTCACGCTCTTCCAGGGTTTCACCGATACACAGGATAGGAACCAGACCGGCTGCGTGGGCAACGGCATATTTCTTTGCCACCAGGGTATCATCTTCACCGTAGAGGGTACGGCGCTCTGAGTGGCCGACGATGACATATTTGCAACTGAAGTCCAGCAGCATGGAGGCTGAGATTTCACCTGTGAAGGCACCCTTGGCTTCAGTGCTCAGGTTCTGACCACCAAACCCAATGGCTGTGCCATTCAGTTGCTCGGCCACATCAGGGATATATATATAAGGTGCGCAAACCGCGACTTCAGCCGCATTCACATCGCCCATACCCGCCTTGATACCATCGAGTAAGGTCTTGATATCGCTCCGGGAACCATTCATTTTCCAGTTACCGGCAATAATCGGTTTACGCATCGTCTTTTCTCCCCTTGGACTTCATTCTTGTCTTGAAAAATAGCGCGAAAGGATACCCCCGCAGTGCCCAGAAATCAATGCACGCGGGCATATTCGCCTGTTTATTATGGTGTTATGTACTTACCAGACAGCCGTCAGGAGACGGCCTGTTTGACAATATCCGCCAGTCCCTCGGCAACTGACTGAACCTGCTTGCCATCCTTGCCTTCGACCATCACTCGAATCAGGGGTTCAGTACCGGAAGGACGCAGCAGAACCCGACCTGAGCCATTCAGTTCCGCCTCGGCATCGGCCACGGCGGTTTTGACGGGTGGCTGGTCGACCACATTGATACGTTGTTCCGCCATTTTGACGTTAATCAGGGTTTGTGGATACTTACTCACGCCATCAAGTAATTCGCGTAATGACTTGCCCTGTTTAACCATGGCCGAGACAATCTGTAAGGCAGAGATGGTTCCATCACCAGTGGTAGTCCTGTCCAGACAGATAATATGCCCCGAAGATTCACCACCCAGGATCCAGCCTTTATTCTGCAGCATTTCCATCACATAGCGATCTCCCACGGAAGCGCGTCCAAAGGGAATACCAGCATTGGTCAGGGCGTGTTCCAGGCCAAGATTGGTCATCAATGTCCCAACCACCCCACCGTTCAATACTCCTTCGGCCTGGCGATCTCTGGCAATGATGTATAACAGCTCATCACCATCTACCAGCTCACCATTGGCATCCACCATAATGACCCGATCCGCATCCCCATCAAGGGCAATGCCCAGGTCGGCTTTCTCTTTCTTAACGGCATCCTGCAGGTTGGAAGGCTTGGTGGAACCGGCTTCAACATTAATATTCATACCATCTGGCTGGACACCTAGGGTAATCACCTTGGCACCGAGTTCTCTTAGTACACTGGGTGCCACCCAATAGGCCGCACCATGGGCACAATCGACCACGATCTTTAGGCCATTCAGGCTGGTTGCATAGGGAATCGAGCTTTTACAGAATTCAATATAACGGCCTTCCGCATCCTTGATGCGCACAGCCTTACCCAGACTGGCGGACTCATTGCACACCATTTCCTTATCCATCTCGGCCTCGATGGCCATCTCCACATCATCGGGCAACTTGGTGCCCTCGGCAGAAAAGAATTTGATGCCATTATCGTAAT
Organism: Gammaproteobacteria bacterium; assembly: GCA_029881995.1. Classification (GTDB taxonomy): domain Bacteria; phylum Pseudomonadota; class Gammaproteobacteria; order UBA6429; family Thiohalophilaceae; genus JAHEDB01. The sequence goes on along the minus strand of JAOULO010000061.1, from coordinate 4,078 downwards.
ATGGATTGTGGGAGGCGCTGATCACAATGCCCGCTTTTGCATGCATGGTGCGGGTGAGATAAGCAATGGCCGGGGTTGGCATGGGACCAGTGAGGCAGATATCAAGCCCAGCGGATGAGAGGCCTGCTTCAAGGGCTGACTCAAACATATACCCAGAGATACGTGTGTCCTTACCAATCAGGACTTTTCCACCATCACAACCGGCCAGTACCTTACCAGCCGCCCAGCCCAGTTTGAGCATAAAATCCGGGGTAATAGGGAACGTACCAACCTTGCCCCGAATACCATCGGTTCCAAAATATTTTCGCGTCATGCTGTTTCCTTTTGCAGCTTATGGTGCCAGGTTCACTGCCTGACACATCTTTATTGCATCCACGGTGGCCGCCACATCGTGGGCCCGAATAATGGATGCGCCATTCATTGTTGCTATCGTGGCGAGCGCAATACTACCATATAACCGCTCATCCACCTCTTTATTAAGTATATATCCTATTGTAGATTTGCGCGAAACACCCGCTAATAATGGCAGTTCAAATGACAAATATTCCCTGAAATGCTTTATCAAACTCAAATTGTGTTCGGGTGTTTTACCAAATCCAAAACCCGGATCGAGCAAGATCCGTTCCTGTTTTATGCCAGCGGCTAGACATTGATCAATACGTTGCTTAAAAAACATTTTTATATCTTCGATTAAATCATTGTATTGGGGCGATGCCTGCATGGTACGAGGCTCACCCAGCATGTGCATGAGGCATACGGGTACATCCAGTTCTGCGACCACATCTGGGGCACCCTCAAGCTGTAAGGCACAGACATCATTTACCATATCGGCACCCGCCTGAACGGCCTGAAGCATAACTTCGGGTTTGCTGGTATCGATGGAAATGGGTATATCGGATTCATTTCTAATGGCCGTGATGACCGGAATAACCCTGTCCAGTTCCTGTTCGATATTGACTGGTTCGGCTCCAGGGCGGGTCGATTCCCCACCTATATCGATAATGGCCGCCCCATCGGCCTCCATTTGCCTGGCCTGAAACAATGCAGTATCCACTGCGTTGAACTTACCACCATCAGAAAAGGAATCTGGTGTGACATTGAGAATACCCATGACCTGAGGCTGATTCAGATCAAGAACACCGTGTTTCAAATTAATAATCATTAGTAAATACGTCGTCCACAAATAAAAAACGGCGGGTTAAACCCGCCGTTAGTATATCGTTTTTACCTGACCTTATCCTTTGGCCAGTTGGGACTTAATTAATGTTCACTGGCAGGTTTGCCAATCGAACCTTTCCCTTTGTCGTCCTGTTTTCCTTCTTCTTCAGCACTGGCACTGGAGCCACCACTTCGTGGTGTATCGTCCCAGTCCTTGGGAGGACGTGGGGCATTACCTGCCATGATGTCATCGATCTGCTCCTTGTCGATGGTTTCATACTTAATCAGGGCATCGGCCATCATATGAAGTTTTTCTATCTCATCGTTGAGAATCTTGAGTGCCCGATCGTAGTTACGGTCTACAATGGCACGAATTTCTTCATCGATAATATGTGTTGTTTCATCAGAGACATTCTTGTGTTGTGTCACGGAATGGCCCAGGAAGACTTCACCTTCTTCTTCACTATAAGTCATGGGACCCAGGCGATCTGACAGGCCCCACTTTGTGACCATACTGCGAGCCAGCCCAGTCACGCGGTGTATATCGTTTGAAGCACCGGTGGTGACCTTTTCTTTACCAAATATCAATTCTTCAGCGAGACGACCACCGAACAGACTGGAAATCTGGCTTTCCAGGCGCTCCTTACTGTAACTGTAACGGTCTTCTACCGGCAGAAACATGGTAATACCCAGAGCACGGCCACGCGGGATAATCGAGACCTTGTAAACAGGGTCATGCGATGGCACGGACAAACCGACGATGGCGTGACCCGCCTCATGGTAGGCGGTGAGTTTTTTCTCATCATCGCTCATGACCATGGACTTGCGTTCCGCACCCATGAGGATCTTATCCTTGGCCTTTTCAAATTCTTCCATCTCGACCAGACGCTTGTTGCCGCGAGCGGCAAACAGGGCCGCCTCGTTCACCAGGTTAGCGAGGTCGGCACCGGAAAAGCCGGGGGTACCACGGGCAATGATACGGGGATCGACATTGTCAGAAATGGGCACCTTACGCATGTGGACTTTCAGGATCTGTTCACGACCACGCATATCGGGCAGTGGCACCACCACCTGACGGTCAAAACGACCAGGGCGTAGCAGCGCGGGGTCCAGTACATCGGGACGGTTGGTCGCGGCAATAACGATGACGCCTTCATTACCTTCAAAACCATCCATCTCAACCAGTAACTGGTTAAGGGTCTGTTCACGTTCATCATGCCCACCGCCAAGACCGGCGCCACGGTGACGACCCACGGCATCGATTTCATCGATGAAAATAATACAGGGGGCATGCTTCTTGGCCTGTTCGAACATGTCACGCACACGGGAGGCACCGACACCGACGAACATTTCCACGAAGTCAGAACCGGAAATGGTAAAGAACGGTACTTTCGCTTCACCGGCAATGGCCTTGGCCAGCAGGGTTTTACCCGTACCCGGTGAGCCGACCATCAACACACCACGGGGAATCTTGCCACCCAGTTTCTGGAACTTGCCAGGATCTCTGAGGAATTCGACCAGTTCACCTACCTCTTCCTTGGCCTCGTCGACACCGGCCACATCGTTAAAGGTGATCTTGATCTGATCTTCACCCAGCATACGGGCACGGCTCTTACCAAAGGAAAGGGCACCTCGGCCACCGCCACCGCCCTGCATCTGGCGCATAAAGAAAATCCACAGGCCGATAATCAATAAGAAGGGGAACCAGGAAATAAATATCTGCGTCCAGATGGACTGTTCGATTGGCTTACCGACAATCTTCACGCCATGCTTCATCAGGTCGCCGATCATGGCTGTATTATCTGTTTCTGGACTGAAGGTTGAAAAACGAGTATTGCTGGTGGTCGTACCAGAGATAGTACGCCCCTGAATCTGGACTTCTGTCACCTGACTCTGTTTTACACTCTCAATAAAATCAGAATAGGCCACCTTGGTCTCTGATTTCTGAGTACTCAGGTTATTGAATACAGACATGAGGATGATGGCGACAATCACCCACAAAATGATGTTCTTTGTTAAATCGTTCAAGACTATCCCTCTAACTCACAAACGGTCTACAGCCGTTAATCTATTATAGTGCCTGCTTGCGCCCCCTGGCCAGTAAATAGACCTCACGTGAGCGAGGCCGGGAAGCCTTAGGTTTTCTGACAGTAACACTCTTAAAATAACTGCGCAATTCTCTCAGGTATTCATCAAAGCCTTCCCCTTGAAAGACCTTGACCAAAAAAACACCTTGATTATTTAGGGTTTCTTTAGCCAATTCAAAGGCCAGTTCTGCCAAATACATGGCCCTGGGCTGGTCCACAGCCTTCATTCCACTGATATTGGGGGCCATATCGGACATTACAAGGTCTGCTTTATCCTCTCCCAACATTTGTAACAAATTATTTAATACGGCCTCTTCCCGAAAATCCCCCTGAATAAACTCGACATCGGCCAGGGCATCCATGGGAAGAATATCTGTTGCGATTACTCGACCGCGGCCTTTGAGTTTCAAGCCTGCAATTTGGCTCCAGCCACCTGGGGCCGCACCTAGGTCAATAATGGTCATATCTGGTTTAAGCAGGTGGTCCTTTTCATCGATTTCCAACAATTTATACACGGCTCGAGATCGATAGCCTTCCTTCTGCGCTTTTTGCACATAAAGATCGTCAAAATGTTCCTTTAACCAGCTTTTACTTTGCTTAGAACGTGCCATGTGGTGGTATGATCCGCTGCCTGAATTGAGGTCATTTTATGCCATTGAAAGAGAAACAAAAACGCTATTTACGCGGCCTGCTACATGATCGTAAACCCGTGGTCATGATTGGTGGTGCCGGTCTGACTGAAAATGTCATGACAGAGATCGATAATGCCCTGGCCCATCATGAACTGGTCAAGGTCAAGATCGCTGCCGATGATCGTCCTGCGCGTAGTGCCA
>JAOULO010000001.1 GCA_029881995.1 Gammaproteobacteria bacterium | reverse complement strand
TTCCCACCGAGGCCAGTTCCACCGAGACGATATTAATCTGGTTCTGGTTGGGCCTGATCACCCTGTTTGCTTTTATATTGCCCGTGTCCTGGATGCTGGTCTGGAGTTGGGAGGCCTGGGTCAAGGATCTGATCGACACCGCCTTCTGGGGCTATGTAAGTAATTCGCTATTAATCAGTATTTTTGCAGCAAGCCTTGCCATGGTAGCGGGTCTACCCGTTGCCCTGTACCACGCAAGGCGACGGGATTATCTCAGTCAGGCCTGTGTGCATCTATCCAGTATCGGCTTTGTACTTCCTGGCCCTGTGATTGCCCTTGGGATCCTGACCTTTGTCCTGGCTATGGTGCCGGACATCTATGGAGGCCTGTTGGTATTAATTCTTGCCATGGTCATTCGTTTTTTACCCCTGGCGGTTCAGTCTCAGGAATCGGTAGTGCAGCAGCTTACCCCTTCCATTGAGCAGGCGGGTCGTAGTCTGGGTGCCAGTCCCTTGCAGAACCTGTGGCGGGTTATGTTACCCATGATGCGCGGTGGAATGATCAGTGCCTGGGTATTGGTGTTCATTGATACATTAAAAGAACTGCCCGCCACCCTGTTACTGCGTCCCACCGGCTTCGATACTTTGCCCGTTCGAATCTGGATTGAAGCCAGTGAGGAAATGCTCGAACTGGCGGCCCCGGCGGCATTAATGCTGGTCATAGGAACCCTGCCAGTATTATGGTTTTTAATGCGACCAGATCGTAATCAGCGTCATTAAGCAAAATATCTACACAGATCACCTTGGTTTTACGGATTAGAGCAAGTAAAATCGCGTCTTCAACTCAGGACTAATGGGAGAGAGTCAGTATTCACTGACCGCCGAAGGCGCAACCACCCGGAATCGCTCAGGCAAAAGGACCGTTAGTTTTGAATGCATTGATTGAATCAATATATTCAAAAGTTGACTCTGGAGAGACTCTATAAAGAGCACCGAAGGGGCCCAAGCTCTCAGGTGAAAGGACAGAGGGGCGACGAAAAGTCACAGGACTTTCCGTCGCCCTTTTTGTTTTTGTAACCGGGAAAAAATATGGCCAAAGTCATTCCAGTTTTCGACCATTCCAGTCAGCCTAATGTGGGGCGTATGCCTGCGTGGATCCGCCAACCCCTGTCAGCGGGTGACAACTATGGCCAGACGGCATCCGCCGTATCTCAACAACAACTCAATACGGTCTGTGTTGAGGCCCATTGTCCCAATCGCCAGGAATGCTGGAGTCGCGGTACAGCCACTTTTATGTTGCTGGGGGATACCTGCACTCGCGCCTGTGGCTTCTGTGCTGTAAAAACCGGCAAACCAGACTGGTTTGATGATGATGAGCCACGCCGCGTGGCAGAAGCTGCCCTGGGTATGGGCCTGGATTATGTAGTGCTGACCTGTGTGAATCGTGATGACTTAGCCGATGGTGGGGCAAAAATCTTTGCCGATACCATTACGCAGCTTCGTCAGGGTAAGGCGGCGATGGGGATCGAATTACTCACCTCGGATTATTTTCGTTGTCAGGACAATGCCGTTGAAGTGATCTATCAGGCACTCACGCAAGCTGAAGGTGAAACACGCATGGTCTGGGGACACAATGTTGAAACCGTACCCTCCCTATATAAAACCGTGCGTAAAGGGGCCGATTATCAACGCAGCCTGGATATGCTGCAAAAGGCTGCGGCACTGGATGGTGTGGAAGCAAAGTCCGCTATCATGCTCGGTGTGGGTGAACACCATAATGAAGTGGTTCAGGTACTCAAAGATTTACGGGCAGCCAATGTGGATCGTGTGGCCATAGGTCAATACCTGAGACCAAGCAAATATCACCTACCGGTCCAACGTTATCTCTCTCCGGCAGAATTTGATGATTATACAAATGTGGCGAATGAACTGGGATTTAGCTGGGTCAAGTCCGGCCCGCTGGTTCGTTCCTCCTATCATGCAGAAGAATAGATACTTTAAAATGACTATTCTTAAAAGTACTTAAAAAAATACCTAACAATTTGACGAGGCTTTTAAATGGGACAACGTACCCCCTTATATGACATACATGTAAACCTGCAGGCCAAAATGGTGGACTTTGGCGGCTGGGATATGCCAATCAATTATGGTTCACAAATCGATGAACACCATCAGGTCAGAAAAGATGCAGGCATGTTTGATGTCTCGCATATGGTTGTGGTGGATCTCACCGGTGAACGGGTAAAAGATTTTCTGCGTTATCTGCTGGCCAATAATGTCGACCGCCTGAAGGACGCTGGTAAGGCGCTGTATTCATGTATGTTGAATGAAAAGGGTGGGGTGATCGATGATCTGATTACCTACTATATGACGGACACCTGGTTCCGTATGGTGGTGAACGCAGCCACCCGAGAAAAAGACCTGGCCTGGATCAACAAACAATCCGAAGCCTTTAATGTCACTGTTAATGTGCGTGACGACCTGGCGATGATTGCCGTGCAGGGACCCAATGCAAGAGACAAGGTTCATGCCGTATTGGGCGATCAGGCCCAGGCCCTGGATGGAATCGGGATCTTCTTTATGCGTGAGATCGGTGACATGGCCGTGGCCCGTACCGGTTACACCGGTGAAGACGGTTATGAAATCATGCTACCGGCGACAGAGGCGGCCAGTTTCTGGGACAGTCTCATACAGGCCGGTGTTAAACCGGCAGGCCTGGGTGCACGCGACACCCTGCGACTGGAAGCGGGTATGAACCTGTACGGTACCGATATGGATGAAGAAACCTCACCACTTGAATCCGGTCTTGGCTGGACCATCGCATGGGATCCAGAGGCTCGTGACTTTATCGGACGTAAGGCACTTGAACAACAGCGTGAGCAGGGCACAACTAAGAAATTTGTCGGTCTGTTACTGGAAGGCAAGGGCGTATTGCGTAACCACCAGAAAGTCATTATTGATGGCCTGGACGATGGTGAAATCACCAGTGGTAGTTTTTCACCAACCCTGGGTAAGGCCATTGCCTTTGCCCGGGTCCCTAAAAGTACTGGTGAACAATGTAAAGTGGATATGCGCGGTAAATTGATGGATGTCAAAGTGGTTAAGCCGCCTTTTGTCAGACAGGGTAAGGCCTGCATTTAAAATGCGTGAGCAAAGCTGATACTGCGTTAAAAATGGACTCAAAATGCTCATTTACTTCGTGTAAACTCCGCTTTTTCGTCCATTTTTGCCTTGTCTCACCATCGCTCACACATTTTGAGACCAGTTCAAGTAACGAGTTTTAATTTTTATCAGGGGAAACAAACATGAGTAACATACCGGCTGAATTACGTTATACAAAATCACACGAATGGGTTCGCAAGAATGATGATGGGACCCTGACAATAGGTATCAGCGATCATGCACAGGAATTGCTGGGTGACCTGGTATTTGTTGATGCACCAGAGTCTGGCAGCAGTTTTGAACAGGGCGAAGATTGTGCGGTTGTTGAGTCTGTTAAGGCCGCATCGGACGTGTATTGTCCTATCTCCGGTGAAGTCGTCGAAGCCAATGCAACTCTGGCCGATGCACCGGAAACCATTAATGCCGACCCTTATGGTGACGGCTGGATTTTCAGTATCAAACCGGAAGATGAAGGTGATTTTGATAACCTGATGAGTTCATCAGAGTATACCGATCACGTTGCTGCAGATGATCATTAATTAAGCCGCTAGTACGACTCAATCGACTTAATAGAAATTTTTAAATTGATAACTTTACATAGCTAGGTGTAAGAAAACATGCCGTTTATACCACATACTGAAGATGACGTTCGCGACATGCTGGCGGCCATTGGGGTCAAAGATATTGAAGCATTGTTTGATGAGATCCCAAAAGAACTTCGTTCTAAAGGTTTGACCGAGGTACCCACGGGGCTGTCTGAGATGGCTGTGCAAAGATTGATGGCCGAACGTGCTGCACAGGATAGCCGCTCACTGTGCTTTGCCGGTGGTGGTGCCTATGAGCATCATATCCCTTCGGCTGTCTGGGAGATCACCACACGCGGTGAATTTTATTCAGCCTACACACCTTACCAGGCCGAGGCCAGTCAGGGTACCTTGCAATTGCTTTATGAGTACCAGACCATGATGGCCAGCCTGACCGGGATGGATGTTTCTAATGCCTCTTTATACGATGGTGCCTCCGCCCTGGCCGAAGCCATACTCATGGCCGTGCGCGCCAACCGTAAGGCAAAATCAAAACGTATTTTGATACCTCGTACCGTACATCCCAGTTATCGCAAAGTGGCCCAGACCATCACCAAAGGACAGGGCATCATTCTTGAAGAACTGGATTACGATGTAACCGGTGGTCACCTTGATCCCGCCAGCCTGCCCAAGGACCCCGGTGACTTTGTTGCCCTGGTGATCCCGCAACCCAACTTTTTTGGTGTACTGGAAGAGGTTGATGCCCTTACTGACTGGGCACACGAACACAAGGCCCTGGTCATCGGAGTCACGAATCCGGTATCACTTGCGGTGTTAACCCCACCGGGTGAATGGGGTGAGATCGGTGCCGATATTGTGTGTGGTGATGGCCAGCCACTGGGAATTCCGTTGTCATCAGGCGGTCCTTACTTTGGTTTCATGTGCTGTCGTCAGGATTATGTACGGCAGATGCCAGGACGTATCATTGGTCGCACTACCGATCTTGATGGTAAGCCCGGTTTTTCACTAACCTTACAGGCCCGTGAACAACATATTCGACGCTCCAAGGCGACATCGAATATCTGTACCAATCAGGGGCTGCTGGTCACTGCCGCAACCATTCACATGGCCCTGATGGGACCCGCAGGTATTGAGCAGGCGGCAGCCAATAGTCATGCCAATACCATGGAACTGCTCGATAAATTGAATGGTGTACCGGGTATCAAGAAGTTATTTGACCGTCCTCTGTTCCACGAAGCCGTTGTCCAGTTTGATCGCCCCGTGAATGAAGTCACACAGGCTTTGACGGCCCAGGGTATTGTCGGTGGCATTATGCTGGAAGATGACTATCCCGAACTGAAAAATTGTTTGCTGGTCTGTGCAACCGAAACCAAGACCGAGGCAGATTTAATTACCTTTGTTGATAAGCTGCAACAAATATCCACCCAACTGCAGGCAACGAAGAGCTCTGCTGAACCAAAGATAGCTTGAATAAATGGATATTTAACTTACAAACACTCTAATTAAGGAGAGACGACGATGGCACAAATTACATTACAGGGTAACGCAATCAATACCAATGCCGATTTACCAGCAGTGGGTAGTGCGGCACCTGCCTTTAAACTCACCGATGGTGAACTGAATGATAAAAGTCTGGCTGATTTCGCAGGCAAGAAAAAGTTATTAAATATCGTTCCCAGTCTGGATACCCCAGTCTGTGCCACTTCGACCAAGCGATTTAATGATGCAGCACGTGATGATAGCGTCATGCTGATTATCTCTGCTGATCTGCCTTTTGCTATGGGTCGTTTTTGTACGGCAGAGAACACCGACAAGGTGATCAGTCTTTCCATGATGCGTGATAAGAACTTTGCCAAGGATTATGGTGTGCTGATCCAGGATGGCCCACTGGCCGGTATCACGGCACGCGCTGTGGTCGTTCTCGATGAAAATGACAAGGTGATTTATAACGAACTGGTTCCCGAGATTGCTCAGGAACCCAATTACGATGCCGCACTGGCGGCCCTGTCAGGTGAAAGTGTCACGGCCTGATTTTTTATGAACCACGGGGATCACTGGGTACCTATTTTTCTCAATGCGCTCCGTGGTTAATTTACATATTTGATGCAGGAACAAGATATGCTGATTTTTGAACATTCCCAACCCAGTCGAACTAACCATGCACAAAAGGTGGAGGCTGCAGAAGTAAAGCATGCCATACCGGATCAGTTTCATCGCAAGAGCAAGCCGCTGTTACCGGAAGTGTCGGAGATGCAGGCGGTGCGTCACTATACTCGCCTGTCTCAAAAGAACTTCTCTATCGATACGCACTTTTATCCGCTGGGTTCCTGCACCATGAAATACAATCCCAGGGCCTGTAACTCACTGGCTCTGTTGCCTGGTTTTCTGCAACGTCATCCCGCCAGCCCCGACAAGCTGAGTCAGGGCTTTTTAAGTTGTATGTATGAACTTCAGGAAATGCTCAAGGACGTAACCGGTATGAAGGCGGTCTCCCTTGCCCCCATGGCTGGCGCCCAGGGTGAGTTTGCCGGTGTGGCCATGATTCGTGCCTATCATGATGCCAATGGTGATGACGAGAGAACCGAGATCCTGGTTCCTGATGCTGCCCATGGCACTAATCCGGCCACGGCCACCATGTGTAACTACAAGGTCAAAGAGATCCCCACCAATAAAGACGGTGATGTGGATATTGAAGAGCTGAAAAAGGCCGTTGGTCCACAAACCGCCGGTATCATGCTGACCAACCCTTCGACACTGGGTGTGTTTGAAAGAAAGATTAAAGAAATTGCCAAGATTGTCCATGATGCAGGTGGCCTGCTTTATTACGATGGTGCCAACCTGAATGCAATCCTGGGTAAGGTCAAACCCGGTGATATGGGTTTTGATGTCATCCATATGAATTTACACAAAACCTTTTCCACACCTCATGGTGGTGGTGGTCCCGGTGCCGGCCCTGTCGGTGTCAGTGAACGCCTGATTCCTTATTTGCCTGTGCCCATGGTGGCAAAAGAAAGTGATGAATACCGCCTGTTATGGGAAAAAGATGTACCGGATACCATGGGTCGCCTGTCGGCCTTTGCCGGTAATGCAGGTATTCTATTGCGGGCCTATATCTATGCACGACTTTTAGGTAAGGAAGGTATGGAACGTGTTTCTGAATATGCGACCCTCAATGCCAACTACATGATGGTCAAACTGGAACAGGCTGGCTTTGATCTGGCCTATCCCGGTCGTCGTGCTACGCATGAATTTATTGTGACCCTGAAAAAGCAGGCCAAAACCCTGGGTGTAAACACTATGGATTTTGCCAAGCGTATGCTGGACTATGGGGTGCATGCACCCACAACCTATTTCCCATTACTGGTTCCAGAGTGTTTGTTGATTGAACCAACTGAAACCGAGGCAAAAGAGGCCCTCGATTACTTTATCGAGACCATGCAGAATATTCAGCAGGAGGCGGAAAATTCACCAGAAACCGTGACGCAGGCTCCACATACCATGCCGGTACGCCGACTGGATGATGTTAAGGCCGCCCGTGAACTGGATCTGACATGGCAGGCTGCAACACATAAATGAAGCCGGGCAAGACAGGGATAGCACGCATCATCGATGCTACCGCTTATTCTATCAAGGGACTCAAAGCGGCCTTTGTTCATGAGGCCGCATTTCGCCAGGAACTTTTTCTTACAGTTATATTGATACCACTGGCCTTCTGGCTTGGGCAGTCCGCTATTGAGTATGCCTTACTAATCGGCAGTCTGATATTGATACTCATCGTGGAAATTCTGAATTCGGCCATAGAGGCCGTTGTTGATCGAACAGGTGAGGAGCATCATGAACTGGCCGGGCGCGCCAAGGATATGGGGTCTGCTGCCGTTATGCTGGTTTTGATCAATGCGTTTGTCATTTGGGGCTTGATTGCCTATGATCGTTTCTTCTGAGACTTTAATATCAAGCTCTCACATTAATTAAATAACAAAAGAGGTTAGCTATGTCAGCACTGATTTGCGGTTCCTTCGCCTACGATACCATTATGGTGTTCCACGATAAGTTCAAGAACCACATCCTGCCTGACAAGGTACATATCCTCAATGTCTCCTTCCTGGTGCCAGACATGCGCCGTGAATTTGGTGGCTGTTCCGGCAATATCGCATACAACCTGAAACTGCTGGGTGGTGAGCCCTTACCGATGGGTACCGTCGGGACTGATTTTGCTCCCTATGCACAGTGGATGGATGAGTGTGGCGTGGATCGCAAGCATATCAAGGTCATCGATAGTACTTATACTGCACAGGCCTTTATTACTACTGATCAGGACGATAACCAGATTACCGCCTTTCATCCTGGCGCCATGAACTTTGCCCATGAAAACCATATCGCTGATGCCAGTGGTGTGAAAGTCGGTATTGTATCTCCCGATGGTCGAGATGGCATGCTACAACACGCCGAGGAATTTGCTGAAGCCGGTATTCCATTTATTTTTGATCCAGGCCAGGGCCTGCCGATGTTTGACGGTAAGGATCTTTTAAGTTTTATTGAAAAGGCCACCTGGGTTGCCGTGAATGATTATGAAGCCCAACTGGTAGAAGAACGGACAGGTAAGTCAGCCCATGAAATTGCTGAAATGGTCGATGCCCTGATCGTGACCCGTGGTGGTGAGGGTTCGCTGATATACACCAAAGAAAAACGTCATGAAATCCCCCTGGCCAAAACAACGGCTGTAAACGATCCCACCGGTTGTGGTGATGCCTATCGTGCCGGTCTGCTGTACGGCATCATGAACGACATGGACTGGGAAACCACTGGCAAAATGGCGTCACTATGTGGCGCAATCAAGATCGAATCTCATGGTACTCAGAACCACTCCTTTACCCGGGCTGAATTTGATGCTCGATTTAAGGAGAGTTTTGGGCATAACATAGGATGATGTTGACAATAGATTGATTTATACCAATCTGTTTTTGATAAGCTCTGTTTGAAATAAAAAAACCGGTCACAGTGGACCGGTTTTTCATTTGGATTAACCCAGGTGATCAGGACTTGTGTAATTCAGAGACCAGGAACTTAACTTCTTCCTCAAGCCCTTCACGAATTTTACTCTTCAGGACTTTGGCTCTATTTTTACTCCACTTTTTACCTAACTTATGGTGGTCATAAATACCGTCGGCATTATTTGGCAGATCCCATTTATAGGTGTGATAGGCACGATAGATGATATCTGGTTCTGCACCGCTAGCTCGGGCATGCTCATGATACATTTGTGAGCGTGTATTAACTTCCAGGCTTTTAAATGTCTCGTTCAGGCGGTAGTCAACATCAACAAATATCACTGCATCAGCCTTAGACTTACGTGTAATCTCATTACGTTCTTCTGTAGAAAGATCACGATTAACAACTTTTACTGTAGATGGACTCATCCATTCCACTCTTTTCAGACCAGCGGCATAAACCTGTTTGGCAAGACTCTGAACCTTGTAACCTTTCAAGGCCTTGACGACGGGCTTGATGGCCTTTTCATTACGCTTAACACGTTCTTCCTTGGCGCTTATTGATGCGACCGCGGTAACGGTACCGAATATTCCACCAATAGCATTGTTGTTGTTATGTACAACAGCTCCATAAATCTCAGGTTGCTTGATTATCAAACGAACCTCGGTGGTTTTAATTTTCTGTTTGACCTCTGGGTTTAATGGTTTGCCCATACAGGCACTTAAAACCAGCATCATGAAAGCAGGCAGGATTAAATGGATTGAACTTCGTTTAAACATATTCTTCTCCCTTGGTAGTCGAATACAGCACTTATCGACAAATCCACAAAGACATTAACCCAAAACAGGCATATTTAGGCAAAATTAAATAACTGACAAATATTGTGGTTATAATGCAAATCCTGAGCTAGAGTACTTTCAGCCAGGTTTTATATGCAGAATGGTTGTATTCCGAAGAAATTGTGAAGTTTAACCAACCTAATGCTTTTCTCATTTTATCTTTTTCTAATTCCGGATGATTTATGGGCGGGACTGTTTTGAGAGTCAAATGATCCAGATCAAATCCTGTTTAGACCGCATTCGTTAATCTCCAAACTCGTATATTAGCAAATACTAATAAAACTTTTGGGGGTATAAATGTCAGTTATTCTCTACGAACAGGGTGATCATGTAGTTCGTTTATTTACCGACCTGGTAAAGGGCGATGGGATTCAGTCCAACCAGTTTTTTATCACCAGTGGCCATCATTCGGCACTATTCGATCCAGGCGGCAACCTGACTTATCAGCCACTGTTTTCTGAAATTTCCAAAGTCGCATCCATTAAGGAACTGGATTATGTGATTGCTTCACACCAGGATCCTGACATTATCACCTCTCTGGACAAGTGGTTGATGTATACCGGTGCGCGAATCGTAATTTCAAAACTCTGGGATCGTTTCCTGCCTCATCTGGTTCCTGGCTATATGATGGAAAAAGGTGAGGGACGTATTCTATCGATCCCAGATCAGGGGATTCGCCTACCCTTTGGTGAGAGCGAGATAATTGCCATTCCTGCCCATTTTTTACATTCGGTGGGAAATTTTCATTTCTATGATCCGGTTAGTAAGATTCTATTTACCGGTGATGTCGGTGCCTCAATGACAGATGAAGAGCATGGTCGTCCAGTGCGTGATTTTGATAGACATGTGAAAAAGATGCGGGGTTTTCATGCACGTTACATGGTTTCCAATCGAGCCTGTCGCCTGTGGGCCAATATGGTCAGGAATATGGATGTGGAAATGATTGTCCCACAACATGGCCGACCCTTTGCTGGCAGTGCCATGATCAACCGTTTCCTCGACTGGTTTGAATTATTACAGTGTGGTGTTGATCTCATGACCCAGCAGCATTTTTCTGTACCGGACAAGTCCGTTGTGATGTTTGACCCGGCCAGTAAGATCACACAGTCCAGATTGAAAACACTGAGTGCAAGTCAGGGAGCCAGGTAAAGTATCAGGCTTTTCTCAGGGGCTGGAACAGGTATTCCAGCCCATTGATTTTAATCTCATGGACCATGGCCAGCATTTTGCCTAATTCACCTTTTGGAAAACCCTGTTGGGCAAACCAGATCACATAGGGTTCCGGCAGATCGATCAACAGACGGTTGGCATATTTGCCAAAGGGCATGCGGTAACGGGCCAGCTTGAGTAACAGTTCTGGGTCCAGAACTGGTTGTTCAATGTCGTGTGACATTTTGTTGTGGGTTTGTTTGCTCGCGATCAAACTGGGCATTGAGGTAATGAATAATATCATCAGACTCATACATCCAGCGGTCTTCACCCGCCTCATTAGTCACTTTAAGGCAGGGAACTTTTAGTTCACCACCACCGGTCAATAATTGTGCGCGACTGCCTGGATCGTGCTGGGCATCGCGAGTTTCAATGTTCAGCGAGAGGCGTTTGGTGTGACGACGTACCTTGATACAGAACGGGCAGGTCTTGAACTGGTACAGGGTCATATTTTGGGTATCCTGATCAATTTTTTCCTGTTCTTTTACGTCACGCTGAACCCCTTTAGGGGTGGTGATCCAGTCGATGAACAACATAATGGGGCCAATGATACGGCGTACGAGACGGAAGAAAAGGCGGATAATCACTTTCATAACATAACCATGTATTTTGTATAGGAATTAGGGGTCTATTATACCCTACTACACCACCTGACCGGCACACCAACCGGATGACCAGGCCCACTGAAAATTGTATCCACCCAACCAGCCAGTCACATCTACCACCTCACCAATGAAATACAGTCCTTTTGTGGTGGTGCTTTCCATGGTTTTTGAAGAAAGCCCATCACAATCCACCCCGCCCAAGGTGACCTCGGCGGTCCGATAACCCTCGGTCCCGTTCGGTTTGAGGGTCTGTTCATGAAAGGCAGGGGCGATGGATTCGAGCTGTTGTTTGGAAAGATCCTGTAATGGGGTATTTGCCAGGCTCTCATCTAGCAAAACCGCGACCAGTCGTTTGGGTAGCAATGTGGCAATACTGGTCTTCAACTGTTGTCGGGGATGGGTTTGCTTCAGTTCCAGCAGATTGTCCAGTAAGGAGATATCAGGTAACAGGTTGATTCGAATATCTTCACCGGCCTGCCAGTAAGAAGACACCTGTAAAATGGCCGGCCCACTCAGGCCTCGATGAGTAAACAGGACATTTTCCCTGAAGGTCTTGTGTTCGGTACTGACAATGGCATTGATGGCAATACCCGAGAGACTTGCAAAGCGCTGTTTATCTTTATCATGCAGGGTAAAGGGCACTAGTCCGGCCCGCGTGGGCCACACCCTGTGACCAAACTGTTCAGCCACTTTATAGCCGAAGGGAGTGGCACCCATCCTGGGAATAGACAGACCACCTGTCGCAATCACCAGCGATTCACTGGCAAACTCAGCCTGATCGGTCCGTATAACAAATCCTTCTGCCTGTTGATCAATATCAACAATCTCATGCTTGAGCTTGATACCGACACCATACTCTTTACATTCGTTCAGCAGCATCTTCAGAATGTCTTTAGCACTGATATTACAAAATAGCTGACCGTGTTCCCGTTCGTGATAGGGAATCCTGTAACGTTCAACCATGGCAATGAAATCCCATTGCGTGAATCGACTCAGGGCAGACTTACAGAAGTGTGGGTTGTGGGAAAGATAGTTATCGGCGCTGACATCGTAATTAGTAAAATTACAGCGTCCACCGCCAGACATGAGGATTTTTTTGCCGGCCTTATTGGCATGGTCCAGGACCAGTACCTTGCGGCCACGCTTACCGGCCTCGATGGCACACATCAGGCCGGAGGCACTGGCGCCGATTATAATGACTTCATATGACTGCATAACAACAGGCCGTGATGGAATAACGGCCTATTGTCGCAGGGCTCAGGCCGATTGCAAAATCTGTTTGACCATTTTAATGGCACTATCGGCATATTCTGCACAATGCTGGGCCAGGCCTTGATCACGATATTTCTTCTGACCTTCTGCAGTATTAAGATCACAGGCAAGCAATTCATGGCATTGTGTGCTGCCATGGGCCTGACCAAACTGTTCTACCAGTTCCTGTACAGCGGCATAATTCCGTTCTACCCCCTGATCAGTATTATCGCGTCCTAATACGACATTCAATGCCAGAATACCCCCTGTCATGGCACCACAGGGGCCATTGGTACGTGACATGCCACTGCACAGGCCGGTGGCAATACGGGGTATCAAAGGGGATTGGATATTCTGTTGTTCCGCTATTTCCTGAAGAACTGTTTCCGCACAGTACATTCCATCTATGCAACAGGTCATGTTAACCTCCTTATTAATTAACAAAGTTTAGTGTAAATTAACTGAGAATAAATAAACAGGGTATCAGCATATGTATAAGGGAAGTTGCCTCTGTGGCAAGGTCCGGTTTTCTATAAACGGTGGAATTCGTAATATTGTGTACTGTCATTGTTCTCAGTGTCGCAAGGCCCAGGGCAGTGCCTTTGCTACAAATGGAATAGTAAAGGCAGATGAATTTGAGTTTGAGTCAGGCGAGTCTGAGTTAACAGGGTTTCTGTCTGGTGGTGACCAGACCAAGTACTTTTGTAAGCACTGTGGTTCACCTATTATGAGTAAAAGAACATCGATCCCTGATGAGCTCAGGGTTAGGTTGGGAACCATAGAGTCGGATATTTCTGAGCGACCCCAGGCCCACATCTTTGTTACCTCAAAGTCAAATTGGGAAGATATCAGCGGTGATATTCCTCAGTATGAAGAATACGAACCTAGCCGGTAGCTTTTCTTTTAGCGGGTTTTTCATTCAGTAAAGGCGCAATTGAGTTGGCCCACACGACAGCCTGCAGGTAGGCATAACAAAGAATACCATCACTCAATTTAGTCAGTCTATAGTCGTCCTGTTTGTTATTGATATAGGCGATGACATCATGCAGCATATGACCCAATGGGCCTTCATGGTTTAATAAGGCCATAGTGAGGTTTTCGTTCAGCGGTAATTTGGCCAGTATATCTTCCATTGGACTATCGAGTAATGCATTGATAATAGAGAGCAGTCCAACGGTGAATGCCATATTTGGCGTGATGCCAGGTAGAAATTCTGTGAGATGTTCACACATTTTGGCCCGGATGAGTCCAAAGAAAAACAGCTCTTGTGGTTTGTCGTCGATACTGGACAAGGCCATAAGTGTGGCAATCATTTTGATTGTATCCAGGCCCAACAGGCTTACAGCATGTTGAATTGACTCGACCCGTGTTTTCAGACCGCTATAACTGGAGTTTGCATAACGCAACAGGCGGTAACTAAGTGTAATGTCTGTGCTGATCAGGCTATCAAGTTCCTGTGCACTTGTCTCCTCATCCTGAAGCTTATGTAACAGTTTTACGAGTTGCAGTTTATTTCCCGGTATGCCTACACCTTTGACAATCAATGGCTCGCAAAAGAAAAAACCACCAAAATAGTCAAAACCAATTTCATTACAGGATATAAAGTCCTGCTGGGTTTCTACCATTTCGGCCATTGTCTTTACATTATCGTCCTTGATAGAGCTGATCAGTTCTAGCAGGTTTGCTTGTCCTGGATTTTTTATGTTGAATTTTACAATATATTTATAATCTGGTTTATCTGAGAAATATTTTAAGTAGGTTTCTTCTGACATGGATAAAGTGAATCCTTTTTCAGAAAACTCTCCCAATGTTTTTAGAATATCGTCATCAAACTCAATCGTATCTTCAAGTTCTATGATGATTCTATTTTTTAATTTTGGAATAGGGTATTCACCCAGTAAGAAGTTCCTTGTAAATTTAATGCTGGCCTTATGTTTGCCGATAAGTCGGTCAAGCCCAATATCTGTCAAACTATTAATGATTAATTCAGAAGTGGCCCTGTCAGCATCTTCAAAGTTGGCCTTGTTATCCATGCTATTGCGGAACAGAAGTTTATAAGCGTAAATTTCCAGGTTGCTGTTATAGATGGGCTGGGAACCAACATAGGTATGAAACATGTGTATTTCCTTTGCTTACTAACTATTTTGAACTTTGAAAGCTGATTGGGATTGTGCACCAGGCAAGGTGATGGAGAAGGTACTGCCAAATCCATGTTTAGTTTCCAGTTGAATATTTCCATTCATCATTTCAAGCAGTTTCTTACTTAGCGAAAGGCCAATCCCGCTACCCTGAATATCGGAGTTTTCAGCACCTAGCCGGTTATAAGGTTCATAGAGGTTTTGCAACTGCTTTTCTGAAAAGCCGGGGCCAGTGTCAGTCACGCTGATTTTTAAGCTGTTATCTTCTACTTTTTTACAGTGTATGGTTACATTGCCATTTTTTGAATTGTACTTAATGGCATTGGTCAGTAGGTTAATTATGACCTGTTTCAATCGAGTCCTGTCTGCATGGATAAGGTAATCATCAAACTCAGGTTTTATGATTTCTACCTTGATTTCTTTTTTATCAGCGAGTGGTTGAGTAATTAACAGGCAATCTTGCAGAATTTCCATAATTTCAACATCTTCACTTTCAATATCAATATGGCCAGACTCAATTTTTGAAATATCCTGAAGTTCATTGATTAAATTAAGTAAATGCTTGCCAGATTTTTTTATCTCAATGATTTGATCTGTTTGTTGTGCAGTAAAATTGTCAGCCAGTTTGAGTAAATCAGAAAAACCAATAATGGCATTCAATGGTGTGCGTAACTCATGATTAATATTAGAGATGAATTCAGATTTTGCCCTGTTAGCCTGTTCTGCCAGGTTTCTTGCCTGGCGAAGCTCATTCTCTATTTCAATATGGGACGTAATATCACGTATTGAGGCAGATATGTATTTGCCATCATCATAGGGGATCGTGCTGAGTCTGATCTCAACAGGTATTTCATAACCTTCTTTGTGCAGGGCAAAAAAATCGGGATGAATATTTAGAACTCCCAGGGAGGTTTTTTTCGTGAACTCTTCTCGAATAGTATTATGTTGGGCAAAGCGTGGTGGAACCAGTTTCTCAACTTTTTCACCCAATAATTCCTGCTCGGGATATCCAAACAGTTTAATCGCCTGCTCATTAGCCATGGTGATCTCACCCGACTCTTTAATCATAATCATGGCATCAGGTGCTGCTTCGATAATATTTTTAAAACGCTGTTCTGAGCGTTTTAATGATGCCATTGCAGTGTGTCTGGCATGAATTTCCTTAGTTAATACTTCATTTGTATTCGACAGTTCATCAACAAGTTGCCGGTTGCTGTCTTCTGATGTATGTGCGAGAACAAGATGATCATGATAATTCTTGGCCAGTAAACTCAGCATCGCTGAATAAAACAGGGTTACTAATGATAAGGTAGTATGAGTGGCGGAGTTCTGTATAAATAGCCAGGCAGCCAGGCTGATGAGAACAGGTAGTTGGACGACATAGTATCCGGCCAGGATCATGGCATTGGAAATGATGGATCCCGCTGTTATGCCTGCCAGAATAATGAAAATTCCAGACTGTAAAATTGGTTCATTTGCCATACCAAGGAATAACACGCTAGCTGACCAGCTTAGACCGCCGGTGATTGCACCAGCAATGTACAGGCGTTTGTATTTTTGATATATGTCAGGTTTTTCTGCTTGTTGACGATAAAGTCTGCTGCTAATAAGTCGAATGGATGCAAAACCAATGAGAGCAAGAAACCAGCCGAGTAACCATTGCTTATCGACATGACCCCATAGTAAGAAGACCATAAAGACACCACAGGCAACACTGGCCAGTTGACCAGTTGGTAATTGCTGGTAGACAAAATCCAGTTGTTGTTTTTTTATATTCAAACTGCCGACAGCCCAGTTATATGTTAAATGTATTATTATTTTTATGGTGATTAATTACAGGTAAACCCATGTTTTGCTATCGGCAAACTGTCAATTTTTCATAAGGGAGTGGTAATTATCATTTGTTAAAATGTGTAACGCGTTTTTGTATTTCATAATGTGAAAACAATAATCAAGTAAATAGCAGGGGTATTATGTGCTCGGTTCGAGTTGGTGGCTTTTATCATTGAATAGTGTGGCCAGGGATTTGAGATCATGTACTGGGGGCTGGCAAGTTGTACCGGTACACAGGTAGGCGAGGGGGTGGGCTTCCGGTTTTCTTTCAGTTAATAGGCCGGGCAGATCGGTTATGGTATCTGGTATGGCATAGGTTTGCAGGCGAGGTTGGTAACTAGCCTGGCAGATTGACTGCCAGTCGATGATTTCATTCTGACTGCCCCGGATAATCACGGTCGTTGGTGGGTACAGGTTTTCTTCCAGCGCCAGTAACAAAGCACAATGGGCATAGGGAATGTGGGAAATATGGGGCCAGGCCGATTTTAGGGTTCGCTCAGCAGCATCAATGTAGCGCTGTTCACCAAGTAAATAACCAAGCCGTTGCAGGGCATAGGCGGCGATCCCATTACCGGCGGGTATAGATTCATCACTATAGGGCTTGGGACGATGATAGAGCTGTTCATGATCATCGGCGGTAAAATAAAAGCCACCCTGTTCTTTATCTTCAAAGTGTTCCAGCAGACTGTCAGCCAGTGAAATAGCCAGAAAAAGGTTTTTGGTTTGCCAATGACTTTGCAATAACTCAAGAATGGCATCGATTAAAAAGGCGTAGTCATCAAGATAGGCACTAAGCCGTGCCTGCCCATCCTTATAGCAGGCCAGCAGGCGACCATCCTGGTATAAGGTGTCGTGTATAAAATCCAGTGCCTGTTCTGCCGATGTAATAAAGTCAGCCCGTTGCAGACGTCGGCCGGCAATGGCCATGCCTTTTATCATAAGGGCATTCCAGCTAGTAAGAATCTTTTCATCTCTGCCAGGATGAATACGTTGTTTACGAACATTAAATAGTTTTTGTTTTGCAGTGAGCAATAAGTCACTGGTCAGATCAATATCGAGTTTGAGTTTTTCACTAACTTGCTCAGCAGACTTATATCTGTGTAAATGCCATTGGCCTTCAAAATTGGCATCACGATCAAGTCCATAGCTAGCAGCAAAGACCGGATATTCCTTATCGGTCAAAACAGATTTCACTTCATCAGGTGTCCAGACATAGAAGCGGCCTTCTTCACCTTCACTATCGGCATCCAGAGTTGAGTAATAGCCACCCTCGGGTGATTGCATTTCACGGATGACCCATTCTGCTGTTTCCTGGGTGATCTGTTTAAATATCGGCTCTTTATTAATAGACCAGGCATCCGCATACAGGGCAAGGAGTGGGCCATTGTCATAGAGCATTTTTTCAAAATGGGGAATCATCCACATTTCATCCACCGAGTATCGACAGAAACCCCCGCCTATTTGATCATAAATTCCTCCCATGGCCATACCCCGCAGAGTATGCATGGCCATATTCTGGGCAGTTGTGTCAGGGGTTTCCTGATGTTGAGTTGCCGACCAGTGACGTAACAGGCGTTCAAGACTGGTAGGGTGAGGAAATTTAGGTGCCGCCCCAAAACCAGCATAGTCTTTGTCATAGTTTTTTCCCAGTTCACGGCGGGCCTGGTCGAGAGGAGCAGGATTGAGAGAAGTGCTCCCCGTGCTTGCTGTAATACCCTGTTGCAAGGCATGGGTCAGGGAGTCATTCTGTTTCAGTATTTCATCATGATGTTCATGATAGAAATTCACCACCTGTTGGAGCACATCGACAAAAGCCGGCATATTATGGCGGGGTGTTTTGGGAAAATAGGTACCGACAAAAAATGGTATCAGGTCATCCGGTGTCAGCATGGCTGTCAGAGGCCAGCCCCCGGCACGCCGATTAAGCAGATGATGGGCAGACTGATATATCTTGTCCAGATCCGGTCTTTCTTCACGGTCGACTTTTATATTGATATAGAGCCGGTTCATAACCTCAGCCGTAGCCGGGTCTTCGAAGGATTCGTGGGCCATTACGTGACACCAGTGACAGGCGGAATAACCAATGGAGAGTAAAATGGGCCTGTTTTGCTGTCTGGCCAGAGTGAGTGCTTCCTCACACCATGGCCACCAGTCAACAGGATTATCAGCATGTTGTAATAAATAGGGGCTGGTTTCCTGCTGGAGTCGATTTTGGGGCATGGCGTTATCCTGTGTTGTTTGCTCGACTATAATGAAACCTGAATTCACTGTCACGCGAGTCAATTTTAAGCAAAGATGCAGTTAGAGTCATGACACGGTAACATGGGCAAGTCTTAAAACTTATAAATATCTATTTCAGTAATTACATGGCGAATATTCTACTTACAGGTGCAACGGGTTTTGTTGGTGGTCGCTTATTAAGCATGCTACAGGAACAGGGCCACCAGTGTCGTGCTGCGATAAGGCGCCCCAGTAGTACTGTGGATGTGCATGCCGATTCTATTGTGGTTGGTGATATCGACGCCAATACCGACTGGAGCACGGCGGTGGCGGGGATGGATGTGGTGGTCCATCTGGCTGCACGTGTTCATGTCATGCATGATCAGGCAGATAACCCCCTGGCCGAATTTCGAAAAATCAATCTTGATGGTACACGTTCATTGGCAGAGGCCGCGGTTAAGGCAGGGGTGAAGCGGTTTGTGTACATCAGTACCATCAAGGTCAATGGTGAACGGACCAAAGACAAGCCATTTAAGGCGGATGATATTCCTGCACCATCTGATCCCTATGCTATCGCCAAATGGGAGGCGGAGAAAAACCTGCGGGAAATTGCTCAGGCAACGGGACTTGAAGTCGTTATTATTCGTCCCCCTCTGGTTTATGGGCCGGGCGTTAAGGCCAATCTACAGAGTTTGATCAAGCTGGTCAGAAAACGAATTCCATTACCACTGGCCGGGATTAAAAATAAACGTTCCCTGGTAGCACTCGATAACCTCGCCAGTCTGATCATGCTGGCCTGTGTTCACCCCAATGCGGCGGGACATGTCTTTCTGGCAGCTGATGATGAAGCCCTGTCCACTGCTGAGTTAGTCGGTAAAATTGCCAAAGCCTTTGGCCAGCGATCTCCAGTGTTTTATTTTCCATCACGCCTGATCGAATTCGGGATTCGACTATTAGGTAAACAGGCCGTCTGGCAGCGCCTGTCGGGTTCATTGCAAGTGGATAATAGTGCTGCAAAAGAGCTTATGGGCTGGCAGCCGGTCACAAGCATGGATGAAGAATTAGAACGTATTGTCCAGCGTATGCAGGGCGGGAATTAATCATAATATAAAGGTGAACCATGATAGTCGATTTTGATCCAGTAGCATTTCGAGTCTTTGGCTGGCCCATACACTGGTATGGCCTGATGTACCTGATTGGTTTTTCTACCAGCCTGGCGCTTGCGCGGTATCGAATTTATAAAAAAATTATCGACTGGAAAAATATTGAAGCCGATGACCTGTTGTTTTATTCAGGCCTGGGAGCCATCGTCGGCGGCAGGATCGGTTATATGTTCTTTTATAACTTTGGCATGTTGCTGGATAACCCCATCAGCTTCTTTAAAGTGTGGGAGGGTGGCATGTCATTCCATGGCGGTTTAATTGGTGTCATGGTCGGCCTGTGGTTCTTTAATCGGAAATACAAAAAAGGCTATTTCAATATTCTCGACTTCATTGCTCCCTATGTACCCATCAGTATCATTACTGTGCGCTTCGGAAATTTCCTCAATGGTGAACTGTGGGGCAAGGTCAGTGATGTACCCTGGGCCATGGTTTTCCCGGCATCGGGTTCCAGCCTGCCACGTCATCCATCACCACTGTATGAATGTATATCAGAAGGTGTCATTCTATTTATTATTCTCTGGATCTATTCCGCCAAACCTCGCCCCATGATGGCCGTATCCGGTGTGTTTGCCATAGGCTATGGTGTTGCCAGGTTTATCGTTGAATTTGTTCGTGTACCAGATGCTCACATTGGCTACCTTGCCTTTGGTTGGGTTACCATGGGACAAATTTTAACTCTACCCATCATCCTTGCCGGTATCACATTTCTCTGGATAGCCTATACTCGATTCAATAAACCAAACTGAATCAGTCCAGTTTTAAGGCATATCCAATATGGGAAAAGGCAAGACAGGCATTCTGTATTGTCTGCAGCTAGCATTATTGTTAACAATGGTTTCCGATGTAGATGCGGTCGAGCGCAGGCGCGATCAGTTTATCAAACAACCGGGCCATTATATTTTGCCCATGCCCTATCGCTTACCGGGCATTGGTGAAGGATTCCTGTTGGCCGGCACTCTCAATAATGCACACGACAGCCACACCGATTATATCGGGCTTGCCATCACCGGAGCGATTGAAGGTTATGGTGCCATTGCCAAAGACATACACTTAGTCGAAAAACATCTGATAGTCGATATCTTTGCCCAACGTATCAGCCAGGCAACCACACGTAATTATAATGGTCGTGGCATGGACACCCGTCCCGATGACTACACCCTGGTTGATCTGGCCGATGCAAAATATACGGCCTTGCGTACAACAGGCACGTTTTATGAACGTATGTTTGAAATCACTGGTGG
Organism: Gammaproteobacteria bacterium; assembly: GCA_029881995.1. Classification (GTDB taxonomy): domain Bacteria; phylum Pseudomonadota; class Gammaproteobacteria; order UBA6429; family Thiohalophilaceae; genus JAHEDB01. The sequence continues at coordinate 217,756 of JAOULO010000001.1, read as the reverse complement.
TGCCTTCAGAGGGGAAAGCCGGGTCGATAAAATTCGTAGCAGGGATGGTGTTCTAATCCAGGAACTCAAGGAACCGGCCAGTGAATTTTATTTTTACATGGCCTCCATTGCCATGGATTTGACCGATGATTATCGAGACCCAAGGGTTGGCATTCGTTATGAAATATCGCGCTGGTGGCGAGATGAAACAGCGGCTAACTCCTCTGATTTTTATCGACAGGAACATAATATAACCGGTTACGTCCCCGTGGGCCGCATTAGTACTCTGGCCCTGAATTATTTTCGGGCCGATGCCTTTGTCACCCGACAAGGCGATACCGATCTTAATTCAGTTAAAAGCCGCCTGGGTTGTGATGATCCGGGACTCACCGCAGAACAACGCAGCCGTTGTGAACAGCTGGCAAATAACACTGTGGCCAATAACCGATACGGTTCAATCGGTGGTCTGGGTGGCTGGTCACGTCTACGCTCCTATCCCAATGACCGTTACAATGGTGCTCATGCCGAATTCTATGGTGCAGAATTTCGTTGGAACCTGACCGAAGAATTCAAACCCTTCGACATCGGCATCGCCAAAGACATTCGCACCGGTATCCAACTGGCCTTTTTCTGGGAAACCGCCACCATCTCCGATGAAAAAGATAAACTCGGCGATCACTGGCGGGATTCTTACGGAATGGGTTTTCGAATGGTGACGGCATCGGGGTTGGTGATTCGGGGGGATATTGCTACTGGGGATGAGGGGTCGGAGCTGTCAGTCATTGTCGGCTATCCCTGGGAAGGCTTTTGAGACCGCCTGAGTGCACTTGTGGCGGCGTTGCAGTCATTTTAAAAAATCCTCACTTAACCGATGTAAGCTCCGGTTTTTTAAAATAACTGCGCCTTGCCACAAGCACACTCAGGCGGTCTCAATATTAGTGCACTCGTGGCGGCGTTGCAGTCAAATTTAACAAATACTTACTCTTAATGTAATACTCCATTTCCCCCTCTTTGCAGGAGGGGGTTAGGGGGTGGTGATAAAAATTTTCCATTTAGATATTCAGCAATCTGTTTAAAAAGAGATTGTAAGAACTTGTTTAAGTGTCTCAAGGTAGTTTTCAAATGCATCTGTCCCTTTTTTGGTGAGGGTGTAGATGGTTTGTGATCGTTTGGTGGGGCCGGTTTTTTTCTGCTTCTTCATGTATTTCTCGGCCAGGAGTTTTTTGATATGTGATTCCAGGTTGCCATCGGTGATTTCAAGCTCATTCTTTAATTCGGTAAACGTGGCTTCACCTCTCGTCACCAGGAAGGCAACAATGCGGGTCCGCACTGGTTGATGCAGGGTGGCATCAAGTTCAAGAGGGGCCAGGCTGTCCATCGGTTCGTCCAAAATTACTGAAAAACTTTTAGAATAAAATCGATGTCAATCTGCACGCCATCCTGGACTGTGATTGTTGCATCTAGACGGGTTTTTCTTGTGAAAAACTGCCTGCGTGGATTTAACCACTCGCCCTCATCAATACGGTATCGTCCATCCGCCTTGCCTTTATTCATGGCTACAGTCACTGCTTTGGAAAGGGTAAGCGGTATCGTGGTCATACCACTATTGCTCAGTGTGTCACTGCTAATTTTTACATTGAGCGGAATAGTGGTACCGGCAGGGATTTTAACGGCATAGTCGGTTAATCCTGTATCTGTCTTCTGCTGATATTCCTGTAAGGAAATTACTGGCCAATCCGGGATAACAACCTTGTTAGTTTGGTAATGAATAAACCAGGTAGGTACAGTAATCATGCTCAACCAACCCAGACTAATGAGTATCCGTTGCTTCAAATTGTTTTTTACCACAGGCAGGTCAATTAACCAGGCCATAGTCGGTAAACCAAGTCCGAACAGGAAAACAGTAAACCACTCCATGGTTTGAAAAGGAATTCGCAGGGTGATGGCAGTGAGACCCGCGAGGACGATTAAAATACCATTCCAGACAAGCAGTTGTTGGGAAAACAGGCCATGAATAAAAAATCCCAGTCCAGTCAGTGCAATGAGGATGGGATAAAACAGGTAGCCGCCGCCAAATACATTTACACCAAGATTGATCAAAACAATCAGTGTGAGAATAAACCACCAGACTTTTGTCAACTGGAACTGAATATAGGAAACAGACTCATCACGCTGCTCTCTCGCCTGTCTGGTATGACGGAAATCCCAGATTGCAGCGACAAATACGACGATGGCAATGATGCTATTAGAAAGAACAATACGATGCCACAATATGGGCATGCGTTCCGGAGTAATCAGCAGGTCTATGAAAATAATTAAACTGGATGCGATCAAGCCCCACAGGATCAATGTATGTCTTTCCAGTCGAACACTTCGTTGACCACGTTCCAGCATACTGTGAATTTGCTCAATCTGAGCGGCGGCACTATTTGGCATGTCATCACTCCTGTTGTTTGACTCTGAATCTCAGAGTAAATATACTCTGAAATTCAGAGTTTGTCCAGGTGATATCTAACTTGTGTTCTAAGGCATGGATATTTGCCTGGTGATGACATCCGTTCTCGTGTTTCGGGCAGAGTATGCAAGTGGTGATGAAGGGCAGCAAAGGGTATTGTTCTTTAGTTATCCCTGGTCAGATTTTTAACATTATTTTTTATAATGCTGGAATAGATTAATTTTTAATCTGTTTAAAGAAATGTAAGCTGTTTATGACGCAATTAAATGATGTATTGACATCCTGTCAGCTTTATTTACCATTCGTCACATCAGTTCGAAATAAAAACGAATAAATGTTTTACTAAAGGGAATACTGGGGAAGGATTCCATGTCAATTTTATCTAAAAGCTTTTTACTCCTCTTACAACTGGTCCTGTTGGTGGTTTTTACTTCACCATGCACCGCAATGGATCGCCGGCGTGACCAGTTTATCAAAGAGCCGGGGCATTATATTGTTGCGGTACCGATCAGTTATCCCGGCATTGGTGAAGGTTTTGCTGCTATTGGTGTCAACGCCAATGCCCATGACAGTTATACCGACTATGCGGCCTTTGCCCTGGCGGGGGACTTTGAGGGCTTTGGTGCAGTGGCGACAGATATCCATTTGATAGAAAAGCGACTGATCGCCGAAGTGGCTGCACAAAAACTTAGCAAGGCCGCCATCTTTAGCTACAACACCCGCGGTATGAATAATCACAAGGATGATTACAATATCATCGAACTGGATGATATTGAGGCCACCATTGCCCGTTTGACTGGGGCGTTTAACCAGCGCATGTTTGAAGTACAGGCCCTGATGGTCAAGCAATCGGCTCATGCCTCGGCACTACGCAATAGAGATGGCAGCCTGATCCAGGACACCCGTGACAGCGCCAGTGTTGAGTATGACTTTTTAATGCTGGGGACACAGCTGGACTGGACCGATGATTATCAGGATCCGCGCAAGGGGCTTAGATATGATCTTTCTTATTGGGCAGGAGATAACAAGGGGGCAGGTTCTCCCGAATATTACCAGCTGGAGCACAATCTGACCGCTTATGTCCCGATAGGACGCATTAGCACCTGGGCGTTTAACTACTTTCAATCTGATTCCATTGTCACCCAGAAGGGTGACACCGATTTTGCGTCGGTGGAAAAACGCATGGGACTGGATTGTGCCTCACTTCCTCCTGCTGGTCGTTTGCAATGTGAAAACGCAGTAAACAACAACCTTGCCCATAATCATTACGGTACCGCTGCCAGCATGGGTGGACCGTCCCGTTTACGTTCGTATCCTGAGGGACGTTATAAAGGTGCGCATACGGTATTCTATGGCACCGAGCTGCGCTGGAACCTGACCGAAGAGTTCAAGCCCTTCGATATCGGCATTGCCAAAGATATCCGAACCGGCGTGCAGCTATCGGCCTTCTGGGAGACCGCCAGCGTGGCCGATGATAAGAATAAACTGGGGGATATCTGGCGAGATTCCTATGGCCTGGGTATCCGTCTGGTCATGACATCGGGCATCGTATTTCGCGCAGAATATGCCGATGGTGATGAAGGGGCAGAGCTGGTTGTTTTCTTCAATTATCCCTGGGAAGGTTATTAGGCACCATTTTCCGCTGTCCATACTATATATATAGATCTTCACTGGATCTGCATAGCAGATGCTCTTCCCCCTCCTTGAAGGAGGGGGCTAGGGGGTGGTGATCAAAACACAATTCAGGTCAATTTTTCACAAGTGATCTGACCCCTTGAAGCCCTTACATAATGTTCAATTATTGTGAATAATTTCAAGTGATCTGACCCCTTGAAGCCCCTCAGAAAAATTCTCCATGCTAAAATACCCGCCATCAAAAATCAGGCAGGGTGACTATGCAGCAATATCTCGACCTCATGCGCCACGTGCGCGACCACGGTACCGTCAAAGATGACCGCACCGGCACCGGTACCGTCAGTGTCTTCGGCTACCAGATGCGTTTCGACCTCGGCGAAGGCTTCCCCCTGGTGACCACCAAGAAATGTCACCTGCGTTCCATCATCCATGAGCTGCTCTGGTTCCTCAAAGGCGAAACCAATATCAAATACCTGAAAGACAACGGCGTCTCCATCTGGGACGAGTGGGCCGATGAAAATGGCGATCTGGGCCATGTCTATGGTTATCAATGGCGCTCCTGGCCCACGGCCGATGGTCGTCACATCGATCAGATTTCACAGGTAGTTGATCAGCTCAAAAACAATCCCGACTCCAGACGCATTATCGTCAATGCCTGGAACGTCGGCGAAGTGGACGACATGGCCCTGCCACCCTGTCACGCCTTTTTCCAGTTCTATGTGGCCGATGGCAAACTCTCCTGTCAGCTCTATCAACGCAGTGCCGACATTTTCCTCGGTGTCCCATTTAACATCGCCTCCTATGCCCTGCTCACCATGATGATGGCCCAGGTCACAGGTTTAAAACCCGGCGAGTTTGTACACACCCTGGGTGATGCGCATTTATATTCAAACCACATGGAACAGGTAGAAGAACAGTTAAGCCGTAAACCGTTCCCACTACCCACAATGAAAATCAACCCGGCCATCGACAACATTTTTGATTTTACCTTTGATGACTTTGATCTGGTCGGATACGAAAGCCACCCCCACATCAAGGCACCGGTGGCAGTTTAAAACGGTCTTTAATGAGGCAGATTACTTGTAGGGGCTTGTACTACAAATAAAATGACTATCCCCCCTCCTTGAAGGAGGGGGCCAGGGGGTGGTGGATAAAACAAGTAATCTCTTATTAAAAAACTAAAAGGGAAAACCATGAAAATCTCCATGATCGCCGCCATGGCCAACGACCGCGTCATCGGCATCAACAACACACTCCCCTGGAAACTACCCAATGACATGAAGTGGTTCCGCCAGCACACCCTCGGCAAACCCATCATCATGGGCCGAAAAACTTTTGAGTCCTTCGGCTCAAAACCCTTACCCCAACGCACCAACATCATCATCACCCGCGATCAAAACTATCAGGCCAAAGAAAGCATCGTCGTCCACTCCATCGATGAAGCCATCAAAGCAGCCGGTGATGTAGACGAAGTCATGATCATCGGCGGCGCCTCCTTCTACGAACAAATGCTCCCCAAAGCCGATCGCCTATACCTCACCTTTGTTCATTCCAAGGTCGAAGGCGATGCCTGGTTCCCCGAATGGAATGAAAGTGAATGGAAAGAAATAGAACACATCGATCATCAGGCAGATGCAAAAAATCCTCATGCACATAGCTTTGTGATCCTTGAAAGAAACAATTAACTAGCCTGTAGACTGTTAAACAATACTGAACCTCCCCCATTTAACGGTAACTTTTAATCGCACCTCTCCTGTTAGTAAATACATGGAGAGTTATTTAAACCAAGTCTAACAAAACCTTCCTTTGCTTGACCCACCGACCTTGCCAGTTATTCCTGCCCTATGTTAGAAGTAAGCAACATACCCAAAAAAAACCAGAACAATATACTCAGGTATGTACAGATATGACATGGTGTGAAGTAGGTGCGGAGTATGAAAATTTGTTCTCAATGTTTATTTAATATTCTATTTCTAGTAGTTCCTTTTGGAGTCTGTACTGCAGCTGATGTCACTCCTGCCAGCACGATCAAGACTATCGAGTTTTATTATCAGGGAACGGGTAGTAATATTCTTATCAAGTTAAATACCACTGATCCTAAGTGTCAATCAGGTTACTGGTTGAGTAATGATGATCCTGAGTATTTTAAGTTGATGGGGGAGATCAATTCTGCCTATGTGAATAAAACTTATGTGGTGCTGGATGGTGATCGTAAAATTGTACGGACGGATTTGGGTGAAAAATATTGTAGTTTGAGTGGGATAAAGAGGCTGATACCGACTTGAAGGGTAAAAAATATTTTATTTTATTCACCTTGGCACTTCCTGCAAAGGCTATTTCTATTTTGATCACCCCACCCTAACCCTCCCCTGCAAGGGGAGGGGATGGTAGGTTGTATATCTTAAAAAATAATTTGACAGAAGAAACGACCAAGGGGGAGAGGGGACTGTATATAAATCTATTAAGTAAGTATTAATCTTCCCCAGGCCGTCGTGCTCCGCTGCATTCAATACTGATGTACTGCATCGGTTCCACATCTATTCTTAATGCGGTGAGTTCTCCGCCCCACACGCAGCCATGGTCCAGTGGGTAGATGTTTTTAATTTTGGGATCACCAAGAGTGGACCAGTGACCAAACAGGATGGGATTATCTTTGGTTTTGCGTTTTGAAAGATTAAACCAGGGTTGATAGTTTTTGATCTGGCTGCCGGGTTTGCCTTTGTCGACCAGGTCCATACGACCGTCGTTATTGACATAGCGCATACGGGTGAAGCTATTGCAGATAAAGCGCAGTCGGTCCCAGCCTTCCAGATCGTCTTCCCAGGTAGCGGGTTCGTTACCATACATAACATGCAGGAAGTCATGATAACGGTCTCCCTGCAGGATGGATTCCAGTTCCTTGGCGTGGGCCAGGGCCTGTTCCAGGGTCCAGAAGGGATAGAGACCGGCATGGACCATGGTGAGTTTGCGGGTGACGTCGTGATGAACGAGGGGTCGGCAGCGTAACCAGTCGATGAGTTCACGGCAGTCTTCGGCTTCCATAACCTGATGCAGGTCTTCGTCCTTGGCCTCTTTCATGCCTTCGGCCACGGCCAGCAGGTGCAGATCATGATTGCCAAGTACAGTAATGGCGTGTTCACCCAGGGACTTGATGTAACGCAGGGTTTTCAGGGAGTCGGGGCCACGATTGACCAGATCCCCGGCCAGCCAGAGGGTGTCTTTGGCGGGATCGAAATTGAGTTTATTGAGTAAGCGTTGCAGATCATCATAACAGCCCTGCAGGTCGCCGATTGCATAACTAGCCATGGCTTAACGCTATCAGACATGGCCGGGGAAATCCATCTTGTGGATTTATTAACGCATATCGAGTTTGGGGAAGCCTCCACTTAAATCATAATTCTGTCCATCGGCAATGTTTCTACCTCGATAGCCCGCACGAATTTCCCGGTGAGGTGTCAAGACATAGGGCTTGCCTGGGTATTCCAGTTCTTCAAATTCTTCCATGGGGGACAGGGCGGATTCCACCGGGGCGGTGGCTAACAGGTGGGCTTGGAGGGTAGCAACATCGATACCTTCAAAGGGTTTCAGATTGTGTTTGGGTTTAGCTGGTTTGCCTTCCTTTTCATCATCTTTATCCAGTTTTGGAGCAGGTGGGGCCATGGCCTTGACCAGAATCTTGGGCTGTTCTTTTATGACGATGGGTTCTTCTTCTTTTTCGGGTGGTTTATCATCAATGTGAACATACTGGAACTTGTCCTTACTTACGCCCATGCTAACCCCTAGTACTACGTTCAGGCTGGCGTCGAGTTCGACCTTTTTCTCGTTTTTCTCAACCGTGATGGCCCCGTTGACTACGCCGACGTAGACACCACTTTTTGCGGCCTCTTTTTTCTCACCTTCTTTGGCCTGATTACATTCATCTTTATCACAGATTTGCACCACAAACTCAGTTCCACGAATACCGATGGTGGAGCCACGGGCCTTGATGCGGAAGTTGTCGGGTTTGTTTTTACCAATCAGGCCGGTCACCGCACGCATGCCCCCTTTGACCAGCTCAATGGAACTGCGCTGATCTTCAATCGGGCCGGTGTGTTTGTGTTGGGCGATGACGAGTCTGGAGTTGCCCTTTAGTGAAATAAAGCTGCCATCACCGGAGCGTATCTGAACACTGGATTCTTTTCCTGTCATGACAACATCGCCAGGCCAGACCTTACTTCCTCGCTTTAAAACCGTGTTGCTATGGCGTTTAGATTTGACCGTGACCTTGCCACTGGCAAACAGGACTTTCCCGGCATGGGCCAGTACCTGTTGTGCAGGGACGATAAGCACCAGACCAAGCAACAGGGATGATAACAGCTTGTGTTTTGTTTTCATCATAGCTTCCATCCAAAAGTCAGGGTTGCTAACCATCGATCGTGTTCATAAAGAGATAAATTCGACTCATTCTCTGTGTAATGTATTTCAGGTCGTAAGTACCAGCTATCTCCAAAACGGGTATTCATACCCATGAAAAACTCACGACGGTTATCACGACGTTGCTGATAGAAAAACTGATTACGGTAATCTGAATTTTCAAAATAAAGACTGGTATAGAAACGAGTACTATCAAAAATGTTAACTCCCCAACCTAGCCGCATTCCATTTACACTTCGTTCATAGGCACTTTGGCAGTAGGGGCCAGTCTCACATTTCTGGGCATAGTCTTCCCCTGTTAGGAAAAGAACTTGAAGCGTTGACTTGCGTTTACCATCAGATTTGTATGTAGTTTCAATGCTCTGCCGATCATAGCCAACAGAAAATACTTCTGTACCATATACATGGTAATCCGATGTGCCGCCTAGACCAACGATGCTAAGGGCAGTGTTATCAGTCAGTTTTAAATCGAACTTCAGCATAAACTCAGCTTCCTTGTGATAAAGAAGCTGTTCCTTCTCGCCAGTAGTTGCATCTTCATCACCAGACACAAATGTGGATTTAAACCTTACGCGCATGGTTTTAATATTATTGTCGCCATAGTGTCTTGCGCCAAACTGCTGCTGATTCCAGTTATGGTCATAACCATGATTACTGGCATGGGATCTGGCACCGGCTTCAGCAAGGCCAAATATTTCAAAATTGTTACTGAATAATGGCCATGCAATACCAACGCCAGCCCTGATGTGTCCAACTGCAGATTCCTTCTCTTCTTCACGATATTTTTCTTTCAGGTCATAAGTCTGATAACCAGGAAGGTTGGGATCGTAATAACTGAAGCTATCATTTTTTGGTGTGGTTCCGATGTTGGTGTCATAGCCAGCCATAAGTTCTACAAAGATATCAAATTCCGTTTCACGCTCGGCAAGATAGGTATCAATATTGGATTGGTACTGTTTAATGGCCGCAAGCAGGTCTGCTGGTGGGTTCATTTTTGCAACCAGTTCAAACTCGGTACGGGCCTGTTCAAAAGGGCCACGAGCAAGAACCATTACACCCTTGCTGTAGTAGGTGCGGGCCAGTTCAAAGCGGGCGCCGGCAAAGTTTGGATCAACCGTCAGGACTCGGGTAAAGGCAGCGACGGCGACATCATATTGTTTGGTCGCAAGGGCTGCGCGACCTAACAGGTAATCATATTCAACAGTACCGGCTTTATCTCCCTCCAGTTTGACAAGGATGGTCAGGGCATCCTGGTAATGTTTGTTTTTGAATGCCTTGTTTGCCCCTTTGAGCGTATGTTCATATTCTGGTTTGACAGCTTGCTGGGCTACTTTTTCAATATCGGTAACGGGGCCTGTTTGTTGTTCACTTTTGGCAGGAGTCTGTGGAGTTGAGCTTTCTTTTTTGTCAGCTTGCTTCGCAATTTTATTAAGTTCTGTTACAGGATTTGTTTGTTGTTCGCTGGCGGTGGGAGGCTGGGGCGCAGCGTTAATGTTAACGGTGAAGCATAAAGACACAATTAGTGGCCACACGTATCGTGTAGCCAGTTCAGAAAATAGCCTGTCCCGGTAAACCAGTTTCATTTCGTTTTTCAGATTCCATTATCCATGTGGGAGACTTCGGCCCACCTATATATATGTAGCGGTTTGGGTGGGTATATCTTTATTGTTTATAAAGTGGGAATTTCTGGTTTTGTGAAACCGTAATGGAATTAAGGGAAGTAAGTAAAGGATGTAAAACTATTTGAAACTACATAATTATCAGCAGGTTAAGACGTTATTCTGTGTATGTTCAATGTAAAATATTTGGCATGGACAGGGAAAAAGCCGGGATGTTAGCCTCAAACTCACTGCCATCGTCGGCCAGCATGTGGTAGCTACCCTGCATGCTACCGACTGGGGTTTCTATCACGGTACCACTGGTATAGCGGAACCCTTCGCCGGGTTTGAGGTAGGGTTGTTCACCGACCACACCTTCTCCCTGAACTTCTTCAACCTTGCCATTGGCATCCGTGATGATCCAGTGACGAGTGAGTAATTTAGCTGGCACCTCACCATGGTTACGAATAGTGATGGTATAGGAAAAGACATAGCGATTTTCTTCGGGTTCCGATTGTTCAGAAATAAAATGGGTTTCGACATCGACACGAGTATCATGTTGTGACATTGGTATTCTCTTTAAAATGCTGATTTGACAAAGTTTACCGACATTTTAATCGGCTTGCAGCAATTTAAAGCATAGGGTTATTCAACTTCAGGAGGCCGTTTTACGATGAGCAGAGACGTATTCAATGGCATGGGTCACAGCCTTATCGATCTGTTGTTCCATTTTTTCACGTTCTTCAGCAGTCAGGTAATACACCATATCGACATTATGTCTGACATACCTGGGGGGTAACTGGTTAAGTGCGACACAGGCGGCATCTTCCAGAAAGTCATCATCGGTTTTGCCCATGATTTCATGGATTCGACGAAGAACCAGTTGCTCATAATAGTTATGGATATTTTCCAGTGCCATAATCTGTATACCCGTTGCAGTTAATTGCAGCTACTTTCTGAGTTGCCAGCTGGGTCTGCCCTCGGAGTTGAGCAGACCATGCTGGATTAACCATTTAGCGGCATCTTCTGCATCGGACTTGAACCATTGTGCCGCTGAACCCAGGCGAAAACTGTAACCCCAACTATCCATATCATCCATCATGCGCTGAGCATCCATTCCTTCAAGTTCATCGGCCAGGAGAATCTGTAGATAACAGACACCATTTTCCTCATCATAATCGCCACCGGCATCAGTATGCAGGCCAGCACGGCGGGATTGATCCATACAGATGTAGTGACAGGCCTCATGCAGGGCAGAATGGACCGGGGTGTCCTGACGAATCAATAGCCTGTTATCGATTAAACCTGCTTCAGACTCTCCCCAGAAAGAACCAGGAATGGCCTGCATGTCTTCGACAAGCTCGATTTGCATGTCATAGGCAGAAAGTAGGGTTTGTAGGTCGCCCTGGGGCAGTTCACTACATAATAGAACGGGGAGATGGGGCTTGCTTTGCTGCATGGCGGTATTGTAATGACCGGACTGGATTGATCAAGGCTTGCGGATATATTGGATGATGACTTTTTCACCTGGGTAGATGAGATCCGGATTTTTGATGTTGTTTAACCGGGCCAGCTCGGCGTATCGATAGGGGTTTTTGATGTAGCGCATGGCAATGAACCAGAGGGTATTGCCCGGGGTAACCACATGGACGATTTTATTACCTTCTACTACCGGGTCGTATCCTGGCGGGAGCTTGGTCAGGACTTCTTCGTGATTAGGCCCCTGCAGGGTAATGACAACCCCTTGTCCGGTTTTTTCGATAACTGCACGGTAATCCTTGTTGGGTTTAAATGTCTCTGGTGTGGCCGTTTTTTCGATAGGATAAATGATTGTTTGCTTTTTGAATGGCCATGGCAGGATATAAATGGCAATTGCAGCGGCTGTCAGAAGTATGCATGGCAGGCAGAATCGGATGATGTTTCTTCTATTAAATTTTCCAGAAAACAGTTTAGGCAGATCTTTTAGTTTATTTTTTCTATCAGGTTTTTTGTTTGTGGTTGTACTCTTATGGGTCTTGCTGAATGGACTTTTAACTTTTGACCTGACAGATAACAAAAGACCCGGCAAAGGATTCTTTAATTTTAATGAAGGGTGCGGCAGTTTGATTTTAGGCAAAGCCAGCTTGGGCAAGGAAAAACTGATAGATGGAAGTTGAGGTTTGATTTTAATGCCAGTCAGCCCGGCAGGCATTTTAAAGATTGACTTTTTAGTGCTGGTTGTTGGTGATTTTGTTTTGACAGGTTTTTTTGCCTGAGGTTTTTTCGCCGGACGGTTTTTTTTTGAATCGGTAAAATGTCCAGCATTGGCTGGAGTGGTGTCGGCCTTCTGTGACGCATTGGATTTGAATATATGAATCTCTTTGTCGTATTCATGTGAACTGGATTTTTTAGAGCCAAGGATATTGACATGATAACGATAGACCTGGTGTTCAGTTCCATCTTTATCTATTTGACCGGTCAATTTGCCATGGACCATAACTCGTGGTGGAGAGTTTCGTTTTTTATCGGTCATGTCTGGTCCCTGATTTATTTTTGCCGAGATTCAGATGACGCAGTATTCGAACACGATTACCTGGGTAAATCCTGTCAGGATTTTTTATCTTGCTGAGTTTGGCCAGTTGCGGATATTTATAGGGGTTGTTTACATAGTGGGCAGCAATGTCCCACAAGGTATCTCCTTTGACAATGATATGAATTATTTCTTCCTTGTTAGAGTTTGTTTTTCTATCAGCTTTTCCCAGTGTTTTTTTGGCCGCAGAATCCTTGGAGATTTCTTTTTTCAGAGCCGGATTGGGATCAGGTGAGTGAAGGACAATGGTAATACCATCATTATCGGATTTAATTTCAGCTCGGTAATCATCTTTTTTGCGCGGCACTTTGGTGGTAGTTTTGTTCTTTGTTTTGGGGGCCTGTTCTTTTTCCTTAGGAGTGACCGATGAAGGTACATTTTGTGCTGGAGTAACGTTATCTTTTATTGCTTCAGCATGCTCTTGGTCTGGTTGTGACAGGAAATAGTATCCACTGATGGCGGCCAGGCTGATAAACATAGTCAGTGAGGCTGCGAGTGATTTCAAGGGCAGGGGTGGTTTTTCTGGTGGTCGTTCTGATTCTGGAACGACTGAAGGGACCGGGTTAAGAAAGCCTTCCTGAGTAGTCGATGTGGTTTCTTCTGCTCTATGAGGTTCTTCCCGTGCGCCTTCATCATTTGATTTATTCACCTGATCTGATAAGTCCGGCTCTGTTTCAACATTGTCTGGGATATCGTCGGTGGCGGGATTAGAATTTTCAAGTTTATCGGTATTATCAATTGAAGCCGTTTCAGCAGTGCCTGTGGCAGTATGAGACGTATCTTCATCTTGAACATCGGTGCTGATTATTTCCTGTTCTTCATGTAGTGGGTCTTCTGTGGAAGTGGTTATAGTGTCAGGTGATCCTGTTTGCAGAGATGTATCGTTTTCCTTCCTGATATCCTCCTGCGCGATATCTTGAGGCTTATGATCTTGAGGTGCCTTTTCAGCTTGGGTCTGATCACTCGAGCTCTCTGTTTCATTTTCATCAGGCCGCTGTTCAAGCATCGAGGGATGCCCCAGCCGGTCGAAATACTGACTTAGATAATCACTCTCGGGTAATTTTTCAAAATCACTAAATTGGCCATAAAGATATATCTTTTCATCTATTAAAAGGGTTTGGCTGAAAATGCCCTTTGGCAGATAGGCGGGTGCCTCTCCCCAACCTTCCTTTGGGATATCGATAACCTCGATAATTTCATCCACCCAGTAAGCCGTAAAGACATCATTCAGAAAGGTAATTACCAGTCGGCCCGGTTGTTCCCGTTCGGCCTCAGGGATACCAAAGCGGTGGCGTAATTCACTGACAGTGACGACATGATTGGCATGATAGAAAATTCCGGGCCTGGCCGCGTTGGAACCTGGGGGACGGGTCAGCTTTTGAGGGGCAATAATAGTCTGTACCGGGTCGGCCGGGGCGCAGCAAAGCACCGGGCCCACTCGATATAGGAGTAAAGCAATGGCAGCCTGATCATTGTCCATATCAAATCAACGGGAAAAACCGTGGAATTACTCTTAATATCGGATGATGTGGGGGGAATTGAAGGGAAGGTCTAACGGTTTACCTTATTTGGCCTGTTTATTGTGCAGCTGGTTGGCTAGATTGACAAAGTCCTGTAGAGCAAGTTGTTCAGGGCGAATGGAAGGATCAATACCCAGCTGTGTTATTTCATCAATATCAAGCAGGTTTTTCATGCTATTACGCAAGGTCTTGCGTCGTTGCGAGAAGGCCTGGGTGACAACCCGGTTTAAATCAGCGAGATTCTCAGCTTCAGCAGGGAGGCTTGACCAGGGAGTTAACCGCACAATGGCCGAATCCACCTTGGGGGCAGGCCGAAAAGCACCTGGCCCTATCGTCATGAGGTTCTCGCTGTCACAAAAATACCCCAGCATAATGCCGAGACGGCCATACAGTTTGTCTCCCGGTTGGGCCGTGATGCGAACCACGACCTCTTTTTGCAGCATAAAGTGCATATCCTGAATGCAATGCAGGTGATCCATCAGGTGAAACAACAGGGGGGTGGAAATGTTGTAAGGCAGGTTGCCAGTCACCCTCAGCTTGTCATTGTTGGCCAGATCGCAAAAGGGGAACTTCAGGGCATCTCCCTGGTGCAATTCAAACTGGGGTAAGTGGCCGAATTCAGTTTGCAGAACAGGGATGAGATCTCGATCCAGTTCGATAGCATCGAATTTTTTACAACTGGAAACAAGCTGGCGTGTCATTGCTCCCTGGCCGGGTCCGATTTCAACCAGATGTTCATCAGGCCTTGGATGGATGAGATTAATAATGTTCTGAATGACATTGGGGTCATGCAGGAAGTTTTGTCCAAATCGTTTGCGAGCTTGATGGGCCATGAGTGTAGGATAGTGAGTTGTCAGATTATAGGGAAGTGATTCGAGTGCGCTGGGACTACATCAGGGCTTTGGCGGCATCCAGAGCCGCTTCCAGACTGCCTGTATTTGCCTGACCAGTGCCCGCCAGTTCCAGTGCCGTGCCGTGATCAACCGAGGTCCGAATGAAGGGCAGACCCAGGGTGATATTGACCGCCTTGCCAAACCCCATGTGTTTGAGGACCGGTAGGCCCTGATCATGGTACATGGCAAGTACTGCATCGGCCTGTTCCAGATATTTGGGGATAAACAGGGTATCGGCAGGCAAGGGACCGATGAGATGAATATCTTTATTCCGGAGTTCAGACAGTACCGGCTGGATGATATCTATCTCTTCACGACCCAGATGACCATCTTCTCCGGCATGGGGATTCAGACCGCAGACCAGGATACGAGGTCGAGTGATCTTAAAGCGGGTTTTGAGGTCATGGTCGAGTACCTGGATGACGGAGCTCAGTTTTTCTCTGGTAATTGTAGCACTGATGTCTCGAAGCGGCAGGTGGGTAGTGACCAGCGCGACCCGCAAACCGGGACAGGCCAGCATCATTACGACCTGCTTGCTGTGGGTCAGGTCTGCCAGATACTCTGTATGCCCGGTAAAGGGAATACCGGCTTCATTGATAACGCCCTTATGCAGTGGGCCTGTTACCAGGGCAGAGCCTGGATATTGCTGACAATATTCGACGGCTGTCCTGAGTGTTGCCAGCACATACTCAGCATTGGCGGGGTCAAGCTGGCCACAGTTGACCTTGTTGATCAGGGGAACATCGATGACCGGGAGGGCACCAGTTATGGTTTCGATGGGCTCCCCTTGCCTGAGCGCATGAATGTTTATAGCAAGGCTGAGCTGTTTCGCTCGATCCTTAAGCAGTTCTACATTCGCAACGGCAATCAGACCAGGCTCATAGTTTGAGTGGACGTACTGGATTAATAATTCAGGGCCGATCCCCGCGGGTTCACCACAGGTGACAAACTGGTATGGGGAGCCGGTGGCCATGGGAATCAGTGCTCTTGCTTAGTTATCCAGCAGGTATTCCACGTAGGCTTCATCACGCATGCGTCTCATCCAGTTTTCAATGGCCTCATTGGCCTTACGCTGATGGATCTGTTTTTTAATTTGCAGGCGTTGATATTCTTCAGTGTCATCGTGTTTACGTCGGGACATGAGCTGGATAATATGCCAGCCAAAGGGGCTACGAAATACCGGGCTGATTTCTCCCTGTTTGAGTTTGTTCAACTGCTTTTCAAATTCGGGGACAAAGACTCCGGGTCCAGTCCAGCCCAGGCTGCCTCCCTGAGTTGCCGAACCCTTGTCATCGGAGTGTTTTCTGGCCAGCTTGGTAAAGTCCTCGCCTGCCAGTATCCGTTGGCGAAGTTTCTGGAGTTTTATCCTGGCCTTTTCATCGGGTGTGATCGTGGTGGGTTTGATCAGGATATGACGCGATAGAGTTTGTTTAACAATATGTCGGTTTCCTTTGGAGCGGGTTTTTACCAGCTTGAGAATATGAAAGCCACCGGGGCTACGAATAAGCTCACTGATTCCACCCGGTTTTAGTTTTTCAATGACATCGAGATAGAGGGCGGGTAGCTGAGCGGCCTTCAGCCATCCCATACTTCCCCCTTTCAGGGCCTGTTGACCATCAGAGATGGCTGTGGCTGTTTGGGCAAAATCGGCACCTTTATTGAGTTTTTGTAAAATTCCGGCGGCCTTTTTTTGAGCCTTGTCGATTTGGTCCGGGGTGGCCGCTTCGGGTACCCCAATCAGAATATGTGCTAGCTTGTATTCGGTCTGTTTGCCCTGGCGACTTTTGGACAGGTAGGTATCCACTTCCTGGCGAGATATTTTGACCTCTTTTTCAACAAACTGTTGTTTGAGGCGTTCCAGGATCATACTGTCACGAATGCTGGTACGAAATTCGGCAAAGGTGAAGCCATCTTTTTGCAGAACCTTACGAAACTGATCCAGGGAGAGTTTTTTCTCCTGT
The DNA here is from genome assembly GCA_029881995.1 of Gammaproteobacteria bacterium. Taxonomy (GTDB): domain Bacteria; phylum Pseudomonadota; class Gammaproteobacteria; order UBA6429; family Thiohalophilaceae; genus JAHEDB01. The sequence goes on along the minus strand of JAOULO010000001.1, from coordinate 200,733 downwards.
GCGATACTGGAAATATACCGGTTGATGGACTCATCACTTACCCGAATACCACGTCGTTTAGCCGTCTGTAACATGACCTGCTCGACAATCATTCGTTCCAGAACCTGTTTCTTAAGAACAGAATTTGGTGGCAGCTTAACCTTGTTTTCCTTTAACTGAGATTCGACGACTTTGATTCGTCTTTGTAGTTCCAGTCGGGTAATGACCTGATCATCAACCACGGCGATAATGCGATCCAGCTCCACGACCTGTTTGGCATGACTGTTCAAGGGAAGCAGGATAAAGATCAGGCTAAGATTGATAACAAGATATCTGAATCCGAAACGGAGTGGGTTGGATAAATTCATAGTTTGTACTTCTTTAATGAAACCTAGTGGCTATAGCCATAAATGGATTGTTTGAGCCGGGTGTCGACCGCATCCTGCTGGCCAAAGTCAGCGAAGCCTTTTAGCTCAAGAACGAGAAACAGGGTATTTTCATACTTATCCGGGCCAGTCAGCTGCTCATTATAATATTCCCTATGATAAATGCGTAGCCCCCAACAGCAGCTATCGTAATTCAGGCCATAGATGGTTTCATAATTACGACGATTTTTAATATCATATTGATTTCCAGCAAGAAATCTCCAGCGTGGTCCAAAACGCCAGACCAGTCCCACATCCCGGGTTTCAAGCTCCCTTTCTCGGTAGCGGTGTCCGAAGGTGAGAATATGGTCATTATCCCGGTTATAAGAAATTCGGCTGGTGCTATAGCGGGTTTCCCCTGTTTCCCGGTTTTGTTGCAGGTCTGAGCTGATACTCCAGTTTGCCGCGGGCTTAAAGGCAAGACGAGCCACCATATCACTTTTAACAGAATCATCTTCAATATTGCCATTTAGACCGACATCTCGGTCTTCAAGATAATGGATCCGCCCGATACTGGCGGAAAAAAGTTCGGCACCGGTATCACGATGTAAAAAACGGGTGGTTAAAGCTGTCGTGACCTGATTGGTATCACCAACCCGGTCTATGCCAGTAAAGCGGTTTTCTTGAAACAGGCTGTCAAAGCTGAACGCTGTTTCTCCACTATCAAACAGAGGAAATTTAGACTGGTCTCGATATGGGGCTTTGACATAAAACAACCTTGGTTCCAGGGTTTGCACTAAGGGAACTCCGCTGAAATCGGTATCCCTTTCCAGAAACAAGCCGGTATCCAGGGTTGAGACAGTGACATCCCTGTATAGCACTTCATCTTTTTCAGGCTGCTTGTGATGCTGTAATTCATACTGGGTGTAATAGCCGGTAATTTTCGGAACAAAAAATGCGGCCTGACTACGAAGTGGTAAGCTGATATAGGGCTGTATGTGACTGCGATCCGTGATGGGAACCGGGCTCGTGGGGTGATCGTAATCAGGGTGATCAAAGCGAGTCCATTCTGTGTTGACGTTGAAGTTGAGGCTGTTGTCACGGTCACTAAAACGGCTGGCCAGTTTAAGTTCAGGCAGCTTTCTATAGGGCTTTGCTCCGGACAGGGTTTGATGGTCCTGCACCAGGGAGGTGAACTGCCAGTACTGGGTGTTGTAATTCAGACTGGCATTTTGTTCCAGGTGGGTGGTGGCTGTGGTACCGGTGTCATCCCCAAAGTCCTGCAGGTGTTCCTCATCCATAACCCGTTGGTAGTTAAGCGAACTTGACCAACCGGCATCGGCCTGGCTCGAGTGTTGCCATTTTGTTCGACGGCGATTATTTCCATAGAGCTTATCGTCTTCCATATAGTCCAGTTCAATCTGGCCCTGGCTGTTCTGATTAAGGTATCTGAACTCGGTTTCCCACATCACTCCCCGGCGAGTCATATTATGGGTTGTCAGGGTAGCATCCAGATCCGGGGCTATGTTCCAGTAAAGTGGAAGACTGATTTCGGTACCTCGTTTATCAGAAATGGAAAAAGCGGGTACCAAAAGACCGGACATACGTTCATCACCCAGTGGAAACTGTAAATAGGGAAAATAGAAAAAGGGAACACCCATAAAATCGATGACCACATGGGTGGCACTACCCTGGCGGCTTTCCTTGTCCAGAGTGATTTCACTGGCACTGAGTTCCCAGGCCACATTATCCGGGGGGCAGGTGGTATAAGTGGCATCATCCATATTCAGTCTGGTGGGACCATCGATGGTAATCGTTTCGGCTGTACCACGGGTATTGTCAGGCAAGGTTCGATAGTCTGTATCTTGCAACTTGCCCTGATTTTTTTTCAGATTCATATTGGCCTGTTTGGCCTTAATTTCCAGGTCGGTAGTAAGGTAGCGCACCTTTCCAGTGGCATTAAAATTTTCACTCTGATGGGAATACTTTGCCTTGTCGGCTTCAATGCGTCGACCTTCGCGTTCAATGATCACAGAACCAGAAAACTGGGTGTAATTTTGTTCACTCATATCGGCTTCGTCGGCCTGCAAATGAGTTCGATTGGCTGGTTTCCCGGTTTTTGGGGTAATGATATTTTTAACAGGTGGATAAACACACAGGGATTCTTCTGGTGTTTCTTTGTCAGTGGTTTCTTGTGCCTGTGCTGAGATACCTGGAACCAGCATAAGATAGACCAATAGGGCCATACCAGACTGATGAAGATGAGTGAGGGCTTGCCGCAGCATGAAATGTGGGGTTCCAGGTCGAATTTTCAAAGCGGCACGATTGTACACTATTCACCAGGGGGCTTGTTGGGATGTCATTATGATCTTATTAATATAGTCACAACATAAAGTAGCCCAAGAAAGATGGGCTGGTGAAGCAAATAAATCAATAAACTGTGACGTCCTGCAAAACAAAGTGTGCTGGTAATGGGATGCTGGTTTTGCCAGTATAGTATAGGGCGAAAAACTTGACTATTTATTGACCAATTAGCGAGCCAGATACCAATTAAGATCATGCCAAACCAGGGAAACAGTGGAACGTAGTCCTCGGTAATAGGCCTGATGGTCATCATGCCCACCCACTGCATTGCCGGCTGGTTGAAAAAGTCATTCCCATAGTGGTTACCCATTAACAGGATAACAGTCCCCAGTAACAGGTTCAGGTGCCCAAACCGAACAAAGACCACACCCAGGATACTGGCCAGGGCGATAAAATGCAGAATACCAAAGAAAATGAAACTGTCTGGATACATGAGATAGCTGCTGGCACTGACGGCAACTGAGGCCGCTATTAGAATTCCCGCACGTTTTAGCCAGGCAGGTTTGTTCCATTTTCTGTGATGTGCCAGGTAGAGACTGAAACCGACTACCCCCAGGAACAGGCTGACAATAACAGCGCGAAAATTCAACCAGAAAGGGTCACTGTTAAACTGGGAATGGGTATAGCCAAAATAAGTCAGATCGAAACAAAAGTGATAGACAAACATCATGGCGATGGCGATACCACGAAGCAGGTCGATCAGGATGATACGTTGAGGGTGGCTGTCAGACATAAATTGAGTATTGTTATCCTTGCTGGCACTATTGTGCGATGCCTGCTATAGACAGACAAGTATAAAAATCTTCTTCTATTATTAATGTTAATGACGACAACAAAACAGACCGATGATCGCCTGGTTCTGCTACAACAGTGGCTGGAAAAGGAACTGGGAATGACAAATTATGAGATTGCCCCTGCTTCGGCAGATGCCAGTTTCCGGCGCTATTTTCGAATCAGCTGGGATGGTGAAAGCCGTGTGGTGATGGATGCCCCTCCGGACAAGGAAAATACCGGACCTTTTATTGGGATTTCCAGCCAGCTAGATAAGTTGGGGCTGCATGTGCCGGTGGTGCTGGAGCAGGAATCAAAGCAGGGTTTTTTACTGCTTACGGATCTTGGCCATCAGGACTATTTATCCAGCCTGAATGATCAGACTGTATCTAATTTATATAGTGCAGCCCTGTCTGCCCTGTTAAAGCTACAGAGCTGTCCGGTTCCCGCCGATTATCCCTTTCCCCCATATGATCGGACATTATTGATGAACGAAATGGGCCTGTTTCGAGACTGGTATCTGGGACGGCATCTGGGGATGAACATGTCCAGTGATTGTCAGGCCATGTTGAGTGAGGTGTTTGATGTTCTGGCCGATTCAGCCCTGGCCCAGCCTCAGGTCGTGGTACATCGAGATTATCATTCACGGAATTTAATGCTCAGTGAGCCCAATCCCGGGGTGCTGGATTTCCAGGATGCGGTTATTGGATCGGTCACCTATGACCTGGTCTCGCTGCTAAGAGACTGTTATATCGCCTGGCCCCGCAAGCAGGTGGAAAAATGGGTCAGCCAGTATTATGCCAGCCTGGTGAAAAATGAAATGATCAGTGGGATAGATGAAGCCCAGTTTTTACACTGGTTCGATCTGATGGGGGTCCAACGTCACCTCAAGGCTACGGGGATTTTTGCCCGTCTCAACTACCGTGATGGTAAAGAGGGCTATTTGAAAGACATTCCGCGTACCATGGGTTATGTCAAACAGGTCGCTCAAGGCTATCCTGCCCTGGAAAAGTTCGCTGAATTTATCGACCAGTTGGAGGCCAATGGCGAACAGTATCTGGATATCCCACAATGAAAGCCATGATCCTGGCGGCCGGGCGGGGAGCGCGCATGAGGCCGCTCACCGACACCACACCAAAACCCCTGCTCAAAGTGGGCGGCCAGACTCTGATCGAGTATCACCTGCAGAATCTTCACCGGGCCGGTATTCGGGAAGTGGTGATTAACCACGCCTGGCTGGGGGAGCAAATTGAGGACTTTCTTGGTGACGGTAGTCGCTATGGGCTGCAGATTGAATATTCCCGCGAGGGAGAGGCCCTGGAAACGGCCGGTGGCATGCTCAAGGCCCTGTCCTTGCTGGGTGAGGCCCCATTTCTTGCTATCAATGGGGACATCTGGACCGATTTCCCCCTTTCTGAGCTACCGTCGACCCTGGAAGGCCTTGCGCATCTTGTCTTGGTGAATAACCCCCCTCAACACCCTCAGGGTGACTTCATGCTCAATAATGGCCTACTACAGACGACCGGGATAGATTGCCTTACTTTCAGCGGAATTGGTCTTTATCATCCCAGGCTGTTTGCCGGGCTTGAGCCGGGTAAGCGGCCACTTGCTCCCCTGCTGAGAGGGGCAATGGAGCAGGGGAAAGTCGGTGGGGAGCATTATCAGGGCCTGTGGTTTGATATCGGTACCCCAGAACGGCTGGCGGCCCTGGATGACATGCTGCAACAGCAGGAACACCATGGGTGAGGAAATCCAGTCCAGCCAGTTTACCCAACAGGATCATGAGCGATATCGTGAATATCTGCTGAAGGAAACCGACAGGCTGCGGCGTTATTTTGAAACCGGCCGATTCGAGGCCCACGGAGGAGTGGCTGGTTTTGAACTCGAGGCCTGGTTGATCGACAGCCTGTATCGCCCGGTGTCGGGCAATGATGAATTCCTCAGTCGTTTCAATAATCCCCTGGCCAGTCCAGAATTGGCCAGTTTTAATATCGAGGTCAATGGCACACCACGCCAACTGGAAGGCCATGTGTTTTCCGCCATGCACAACGAACTCAATGAGACCTGGCAAGCCTGCCAGCAGACCGCTGGTCAGATGGACGCCAGGGTGGTGATGACGGGAATTCTGCCCACGGTGCAAAACGAAGACCTGAACCTGGCCAATATGTCCAGAATGGAGCGCTATCGGGCCCTGAACCGTGAAGTCGTCAGGACGCGGAGGGGTAAGCCCATCGTCCTGGATATCAATGGCAATGAACACCTGAAACTCACTCACCGTGATGTGATGCTGGAATCGGCAGCCACCTCCTTCCAGATCCACCTGCAAATGAACCCTGCCGAGTCTGTTCGTCTATTCAATGCCAGTATTGTGCTTTCAGCCCCCTTGCTGGCCATGAGTGCCAATTCACCCTATCTATTTGGTAAGGACCTGTGGGATGAGACCCGCATCCCTCTGTTTGAGCAATCGGTACCGGTAGGGGGTTTTGATGGGGCCAAGTTTGGTCCCATTCGACGTGTCACCTTTGGCAGTGGCTATGTCAGACATTCATTAATGGAGTTTTTTGAAGAAAATTTGCAGCACTACCCCATTCTTTTACCCGTCAACCTGGAGCATGAGACACAAAAATTTGCCCATCTTCGCCTGCATAACGGTACCATCTGGCGTTGGAATCGACCCCTGGTGGGGTTTAGTGATGACGGTCAGGTTCACCTGCGACTGGAGCAACGGGTAGTACCAGCGGGCCCGACGGTGGTCGATGAAATTGCCAATGCGGCATTTTTCTACGGTGCAGTCATTGCCCTGGCAGAACAGGAGATACCGATAGAAAGCCAGCTGGAGTTTGATAAAGCGAGGGACAATTTTTATAAGACAGCACAGCTGGGTCTACGAGCAACTACCTGCTGGGCTAATGATAAACAGGTACCTGTTCGAGAACTCATTCTGAAACACCTATTGCCACTGTCAAAGTTGGGTCTGGAACGCTTAGGGGTCTCCAATAGTGATATCCGGCAGTATCTTGATATCATTCAACAGCGGGTTGAGTCAGGTGCCAATGGGGCAACATGGCAACGGGCCTGGGTTAAGCGACATGGCCGTGATATGACTGATCTTGCGGCGGCCTATGTAGAGCGTCAGCAAACGGGTGAACCCGTCCATACCTGGACGGTTTAAATCAGGAATCAGGTAGTACGAAGATGTTAAACATTTATGATGCCATACCAGAAGGATTGCTAGACAGGGAAGCAACCGATTTGCATGAAGTCCTGCCTGGTCCAAGCCTGATCCATCTGGAAGGTCGGCACAAGGAGCCGTTGTTTATTTCATTGTTGTTACACGGCAATGAAGTTACCGGTTGGCAGGCCATGCGATCCATACTGCAAAAATACCAGGATATGCTGTTACCCCGTGCAGTGTATCTCTTTATCGGTAATGTTCAGGCAGCAAAAGAGGGCCTGCGTTATCTAGAGGGCCAGCCGGATTACAATCGCATCTGGAAGGCTGGGGGTGAAGGGCCTGAGGCGGTGATGATCCGACAGTTAATGGAAATCGTGGCCCAGCAGAAACCCTTTGCCAGTATTGATTTGCATAATAATTCTGGCCGTAATCCCCATTATGCCTGTATTAACCGGCTGGATAAGCGCTTTATGTACCTGGCCAGTCTGTTCAGTCGAACAGTTGTGTATTTCATCAAGCCAGATACGGTGCAATCCATGGCATTTGCTGACCTGTGCCCCTCGGTGACTATCGAGTGTGGTCGTCCCGGTGAGTCACATGGTGTGGAACACGCCGTGCAATATATTGATGCCTGTTTGCATCTGACGGACTTTCCTGAACATGAAGTCGCATCCCATGATGTGGATCTGTTCCATACGGTGGCCATAGTGAAAGTCCCTTCACACCTGAGTGTGGGTCTGCCCGGTGAGGTGGCTGACATCTGTCTACCATCAGAACTGGATCAGCTCAATTTTTGCGAGTTACAGCCCGGGGCCGTGTTGGGTTCGGTGGCACAGCAAACGGTGGGTACGGGATTTCTCGCTACCGATGAGTCGGGACAGGACATCAGTGAACGTTATTTCGAAATTGAAGGCAGCCATATTCAGACCCGTTTGCCAGTGATGCCATCCATGTTGACCCTGGACAAAACCATTATTAAGCAGGATTGCCTGTGCTATTTGATGGAACGGCTCGACACAGGCCATATCACCTGAAGCCATGGCCTTGGGATGTCATCATAAGTTGCTATAATTCGATGGTCTTTGCCTGAAATGGCATCAAAAAAATAGAATAATTGGATCATGCAACGACATTTCATAATTTTTTTCCTGCTGCTTATGATTCCTGCACTGCCCTCAATGGCAGATAGTAAATTGTCAGAGATAGAAAAACAGATATCAGCCGGACAGTATTACAAGGCAATTTCCGGCCTCGACAAATTACTGGCTAAAGATCCCCATAATCCGAATTACCAGTTTAATCGAGCCCTGGCCCTGTCTGGCAGCGGGCAAATTGATAAAGCTATCAAGCAGTACCAGGCACTGATTAAGGCCTATCCTGATTTACCAGAGTCGTACAACAATCTTGCCGTAATCTATTTACAACAGGGCAAAAAAGAACTGGCGAGAACCACTCTGGAAAAGGCTCTGCAGGCGCATCAGGGATATGCCCAGGTTTATAAAAATCTGCAGCAGTTGAATTCTGCAAGGGCCAGAGATGCCTATGCACGGGCACTACAGATACCGGCAAAAAAGCAGGCCCGTGGATTACAAAGCGCTGACAAGCTGGTATTACAACAGGCAGCTGTAGCCTCTGTACGTCCTGCCCCGGTTGTGACTAAGTCCACAAACTCAGTCGTGAAATCAGGCATGCGCTATCAAGCAAAAAACCAGCCCGCCGATAGAAAAAACAGGGATACAGAGAAGCAGCAGGACAAGCAAACCTCAGGCTATCAGGAGGCGAGTCAGGTATTGAACCAATGGGCCAGGGCATGGACAAGTAAAGATGCAGAGCAATATATACAGTTTTATAGTAAAGACTACTCTCCACCTGAGATATCGAGAGGGGTCTGGGAGCAGCAGCGACGAGAACGAATTCGTAAACCCAGATGGATACGGGTCAAATTACGAAATATCAAGTTGCACTCTAACAGGAGTGGAAATCTGATAATTCGCCTGGAGCAGGAATATGCTGCCGATAATTATCGTGACGTGACTCAAAAGGAGTTTATTATGTCTAAACTATCCGGTGAGTGGCGTATTGTGAAGGAACGGGGTCTTGGATATTTAAGGCAATGAAAATTGGAATCTGGTCAAAAGGTTTGTTTGTCATAACGCTGGTACTTTCGGTATCGGTTGTGATTAATGCCTCGAGTTCGCAAAATGTTCAGGAAACTCAAAGCAAAACCTTCATTACTACTGGACAATCACTTTCAAGGCAAAATTTACAGAACCTGTTTGATCAATTCGAAAACCGTCTGCAACAGAACAGACTGGATCATGAGGCGAGTCTTTTAAAGGCCATGCTGTATTTCAATACGGGCTCAGAGCAACAGGCCTTAAAGGAAATTGATACGCTCACTCAACGTGCTCCCGATTTTCATCTGGCCCATCTGGTTCGTGGCGACATACTGTTCTCTCGTTATGGGCGGGTTTCGGATATTGGTGAGTCTCCTCTGATGCAGGAATTCGGCAAAGAGGGCATAGAGAAATTACACCTGCTTCGTGCAGAAGCCGAGGCCAGGCTCAAGGCCATGATTGAGATTGAGCTGGGAAACAGGGTGCCCGGTCAATTGCTGGGGCTTGGGGAAAGTATCGAGACCGCCATCCTGGTTGAGAAAAAATATAATCGCCTGTTTGTTTATAGCCGAACAGCTGAGCATGAACCTCCACGGCTGATTCGTGACTACTACGTTAGTACTGGTAAAAAACGGGGTAACAAACAGATCCGTGGTGATCTGAAGACACCTGAAGGGGTATATTTTGTGACCTCCTGGATACCGGACGAAAAATTACCTGCTAAATACGGTGTTGGTGCCTTTCCAGTTAATTATCCCAATGAACTGGATCGTAAGCTGGGCAAAACAGGGGATGGTATCTGGTTACATGGTACCGACCCGGGATATTACAGTCGTCCCCCACTGGACAGTGAAGGCTGTGTTGTTCTGCCCAATATCGACTTGTCTGGTTTAAAGAATGATATCGTACCAGGAAAAACTCCCATCATTATCACTGAACAGGCTGACTGGCTGGATCGCAATGACTGGCATCAGCAGCGTAAGGAAATAATGTATACCCTTGAAAAGTGGCGCAAAGACTGGGAAAGCATGGATGTAAACCGCTATTTAAGCCATTATGCTACAGACTTCTGGAGTGGTCGTCATACATTGCAGACCTGGGCGGCACGTAAACGTTATCTGGCCAGGAGCAAAACCTATCAGCGTGTAAGACTGTCTGATATCGCTTTGTTTACGTATCCTGCCAGGGATCAGAAACAACCAGTAGTAGTCGCACGTTTTCGCCAGCAGTATCAGTCTAACAATTATAATGGCGATATCAGTAAGCGGGTATATTTGCGCAAAGAAGGTGATGATTGGCGCATTATGTATGAAGGTGGTTAAACTAGTTTAATTTTGTTCAATTGCTGAGTTTGAACCTGTTTGAGAATCCTGTTCTAAGGGCAGGCTGAAAAAGAAACTGGCTCCTCCCTGTTCATTATTTGTGGCCCAGATTTTACCGCCATGATCTTTTATGATCTCCTGACAAATGGCTAGCCCCAGGCCTGTTCCTCCTGCCTTGCTTCGTGTCTTACTGCTTTGGATAAATTTGTCGAACACTAAGTCAAGTTCATCTTCAGGGATACCCACTCCACAATCTGAAATTTCAATCACTATGGCCGGGCTGGTGTTATGTTCATTCTGGATTTCACCCAACCCCAGTTGAATATGAATGGCTTTATCAGCCTTGCTGAATTTTATGGCATTGGAAAGAAGGTTACGAACAACCTGTTCAATTCTGACATGATCAAAATCAAATTGTGTATTTAGTGGTCCAGTATCAAATACGATTTTCAGGTTTTTCTCCTCTAGCATTAATTCATGTTGTGATATTTGAGTTTCAATAAGCCCCTTAATATCATTATTGGTCATCTCATAATGAGTGGCATGGGCCTCCAGTTTGGAGAGGTCTAGCAGGTCATTTAGTAGAGCCATCTGTCTTTGGCCACCTTGATGGATGTTACTGAAGTACTGAGATAATTTCTGTTTGGTTAGTTTGTCGGACTTTTTCATTCCCATCTCCGCAAAACTGAGAATAGTATGCATGGGTGTCCTGAGTTCATGCGACATATTGGCAAGAAATTCTGACTTGGCTTCATTGGCTTTTTCAGCTTCCAAACGAGCCTGGTTTAATTCATCTGTCCTGATTTCGACTAATTGCTCCAACTGCTCATGGTCACGGGTTAAAATTTCTTCGGCAATTTTACGGGTCGTTATATCCATAACCATAGAGGCTACACCAATAACATTCATCTCGGCATCTACAAGTGGTGTGTTATACCATTCACACCAGATTTCTTTTCCTTTACTGGTGATGTTTCTGTTTGTGCTTTTTTGGCCACCACGTTGACCAAGTAGCGCATACCATACATCATCGACGTGGGGTTTGAATTCATCCGGTATGATTAGTTCACAGGCATGGCGACCAATAGCCTCATTACGGGAGTAACCAAATATTTTTTCTGCGGCCGGGTTCCATTCTATGGCCTTGAAATCAATGTCCCATTCGATAACCCCTAGCGGGGTTTGCCTTATGTGAAAAGATAATCGTTGTCGGGATTCGCGTAATTCTTCTTCGGCAATTTTACTAGCAGTTATATCATGGGTGGTTCCTTCAACGCCTAGTGGGTTGCCGTATTCATCTAAATAATAGTGTGCATTGGTAGAAACCCATATGATAACGCCATCTTTTCTCCGAAGCTGGGCCTTATAATCAAGAATTTCACCATTATTGTCATTCAGAGTTGCAATAAATTTATCACGCCCCTGAGGATCTGCATAAAGATCGGCAAGTTTTGAATCAATAAGTTCTTCCATTCGGTAGCCCAGTAATTGTTCAGCAGACGGGGATGCCATGGTGATCAAGCCATTAATATCAGTACGATAGAATGTGTCAGAAAGATTGTTAATGATGGATTTGTATTCTTTTTCAGAAGCACTAATCCGTTCAATCATCTGTTTTCGCTCAGAGATATCATTGATGGTTGAAGTAAAGTATTTTTTACCATCGATCATCATTTCCTCAACAGCCAGTTCAATGGGAAAAGTACTGCCATCTTTTCTAGATGCCACCATTTCTCGACGGCGTCCAATGATAGTGCTGGGATTGCCAGTATTGTGCTGCATTATTAGTGCATCATGTTGTTTACTAATAGACGGAGGCATGAGGATGCTGACATTCTTCCCTGTCAATTCATCTTTTTCATAGCTGAACATTTGTTCTGCTGAGGGGTTGGCCATTTCGATTGTACCCCTTTCATCCGTAGCAATGATGGCATCAAAAGCCGATTGCAGGATCGCATCTGTTCGATTTTGTGTGTTTTCCAGGCTCTGTTCTGCGCGGGCCCTTTCTTCAATTTGTTTACGAAGGGACAGATTCTGTTGTTTTAACTGGGCTGTTCTTTCTTTGACAAGTTGTAATGCGGTTTGTCGTCCAAATATCAGGGTGGTGATAAGGGCAAATAAGAATAATGTGGCACCGGCTGTAACTGCGTAGATAGAATTTCGTGTCGTATTATAGATAGCAAAGGCTTCATTGTAATCAATTTGTGTAATATAGCCCCAGCCAGTCACATAATCCCATTGACCATATGCAATGACTTTGACGCCTCTATAATCCAGTGAAGGCTCATGGTCGAGATAGGGTTGACCTTTTAGAGTATGAACCACAGCCTGGGTCAAAGGACGAATTGCATAATCTTTATCAGGCTGTTGGCGGTGGATTATATTTTCCTTTGGTTCACGCAAGATGAGTTGATATGTGCTTGATGAATCAGGCAGGATTAATCCAGCCTGCATGAGCTGGATATCAAATCTTGATGGACTCAACAGGCGGCCTTGTTCATTAAATACATAGGTTTCACCTGATTCACCAAACTGGCCAATAGCCATGATTTTTTTAAAATGTTCTCCGGGCGAAATTCTAAACATGAGTAGCGCAGAGATTTCTGATTGTTTACTGAGGATGGGGGTGATTACAAACAAACTGTATTGGTTCTCGCTTAAAATCCCATTCTCATCTTCAATAGGGACATCTGACAAAATAGGTTTTGAAAACAAGGTTTCCCCGGCAAAACCTTGTAATAGACTGTCTGGATCTTTATCAATGAGAAAATTTTTCTTTCCCAGGTTTTTATTTCTCATTGAGCCATAATTGATCTGGTTCTTGGGCACAACAAAAAAACCATCGAAATTTTGTTGTTCTATAAAAGGAGCCAGTTCCTTTCTAAGCTCAGCCAGGATCGGGTTCTTGTTTAATAATTGTGGTGCCGGATCCGAGTTAATTAATTTATATATTAATCTTTTGACTTTAGCTTGATGGCTAATCCCTACAGCGGCATCCAGTTGGGCCGATTGCCAGTAGTGCATACTTTCGTGACTGGCATGTTGCATGGCATGTAACTGATTTTGAATATTTTCAAGGATGTTTGACTTGATTGAGCCCAGCACCCAGCTAGCCCCAATATAGAGAGTGAGATAAATAAACAGTGCGATTATGATTTGCTTTGTACTGAATTGCCTGGCAGTTTTAAAAGAAAGCATATCAAATCAGAGGGCTATGGTCGCTGTGACCTGGTTACCTGCTTCGTTGTAGCTGATTTCATCAAAGCTCATAATTTTTGCCATGGCAATACCTCGCCCATGGCTGTCGAAGGCACGTTCCGGGCTGAACTCAAGGAATTTATGCCAGTCAAAACCACTACCCTGATCAGTGATTGTTATATTGATGTTTTTACCATTCTTGCTATAGGTAACTTCGGCTACCTTGTCCTGATATTCAGGTAACTGGAGTCGACGCTCTATTTCTTCTCTCCATGAACCCTGTTTTTTCAACTGTGATTTTTCCTTATACCCAATCTGTAAATTGCCATGCTCTATCGCATTAATGAGTAGCTCACTAATACCGGTAATGACTTTGTCAGGTTCAGGGCAGCTATTGGCCAATACCGATGCCAGGTGGTCGGCATCATTCAGATTTTTTATATTAAATTCGGCACCAGTAGAAATAGTTTTCGATTTATCACTATTTTGTAGAAGGGCTTCCAGTTCACGAAAGCGCATAACATCATCCAGTGCAGCTTTAATGATCTGCACAAGCTCATCGTAGCTATAGGGTTTGGTCAGATAGTAAAATGCGCCAGCCGCTAGACCTTTAAGAATGTCCTGTTTTTCAGTTCGAGCGGTTTGCATAATGACCGGGGTAAAGCGCAGTTCTGGATGCTGTTTAATTCGGTACAGCATTTCCAGACCATCCAGCTCTGGCATCATCCAGTCGAGTAATATGACATCGCAGGTAGTTGGGTTGGTTTCCAGTTCCTGCCAGGCTTTAAGACTATCGCTGTATAGAATTGGTTTACAACAGACTTCATCTGCCAGATATTCCTGGATAATTTCCAGGTTCTGTGATTCGTCATCGACGACCAAAATATTTGGTGTGTTGTTTGACTTTGGACTCATTCCAAATGACCGGTATCTGTAGCTCGAAGAGTTATTTAATAGATATCGGTCAAAATGGGATAAAGTTTAAGGGCTAAAAAGACTTATAAAAACATAGTAATCAATAATATAGCTTGTACCAGACTTGTCCTATGATTTCATGGGTCGCATCTTTTAAAGTGGCTAGTGATTTGGCTCGTGGTAGAAAGTCGAGGAATTCAAACCGGTTTTTCGATTTAAATGACAAAGGTGCCGGTGTGACAGTAAATCCATGCTGGGAAAATACCGTTTTAGATCGCCACATATGGCCTGCATGGGTGACAAGGAGGATACGATCAATACTGTCGTTCTGTAATATGGCTCGAGAAAATTTAGCATTTTCCCAGGTGTTTCGACTCAGCTCTTCGATCCATCTAGGTAAGATACCAAAACTCGATTTCAGCGTTTGCGCCATGAGTCTTGCTTCGGAAGTTACAGTAGTGAGACCTTTTACACTGCCACCGCTTACCAGAATAGGTAATCCTGTTTGTTTTTGCAGCCATGCCCCATAGCGTAATCGTAATAGTGCGCGTTCAGATACAGTTTCCTTATGGTATTCAATACCTGAATATCGACCTCCACCAAGAATAACTATGGCCTGGGCGTCGGTTTTTTCTAAATCGATTTGGCTAAGAGGAGGATCCATTTCCAGTAGTTGATGAACCAGGACGTTGGTTACTGGAAGGGTAGCCAGAAACAATAATATAAGACCTGAAAATATCAGAATCCGGGCTAATCGGGTTTGGTAGTTACCTATTAAAAGACCTGTCAAAATCATCAGAAACATAAGCCCTGGCGGGGTTATTAGTGACTCGATGGTTTTTATAAGGTAATAATTCATAATTATTTTATCTGTTCACCTGCGGCCTGTTTATCAGCATGGTAGGATGAGCGTACCATTGGGCCACTGGCAATGTGTTGAAACCCCATTTTGTCTGCAAGTTGGGCCAGGGTGTCAAATTCATCGGGATGTACATATCGTTTGACAGGTAGGTGGTGCTGACTGGGTTGCAGATATTGTCCCAGGGTTAGTCGATCACATTGATGATTTCGTAGATCTTGCATGATTTGTTCAACTTCCTGTAGTTCTTCACCAAGCCCCAACATAATACCTGATTTTGTAGGAATTTCAGGATGGTTTTCTTTAAATTGCTGAATCAATTTCAGTGACCAGTGATAATCGGCACCGGGTCGTGCAGCGCGATAAAGTCTGGGTACAGTTTCGAGATTATGGTTAAAAACATCCGGGGTCGTATTGGTAAGTTGCTCAAGCGCCCTGTCCATTCTGCCCCGAAAGTCGGGGACTAGTATCTCAATCTCCGTATTGGGGCACAGTGATCGGGTTGCTTTTATACATTCAGCAAAGTGACTGGCGCCACCATCACGTAAATCATCCCGATCCACTGAAGTTATAACCACATATTTGAGCTGCAGAGCCTTTATGGTTTCAGCAAGGTGGCGAGGCTCATCGGTGTCCAGAGGCTTGGGTTTGCCATGGGCAACATCACAAAATGGACAACGTCGAGTACAGATATCGCCCATGATCATAAACGTGGCGGTCCCGTGACCAAAGCATTCACCAAGATTGGGACAGGCGGCCTCTTCACAGACGGTATACAGGTTCTGCTCCCGCAGAATTTGCTTAATACGTTTAACTTCCGGACTGGTTGGGGCCTTGGCACGGATCCAGCGAGGCTTTGGTAGCGCTTCCTGGGGAATGATTTTAACGGGTATACGCTCGGTTTTGGACTTACCTTTGAGGGGGTTGACCTGAGGGGTATTCGTCTCCGATTTGATTTTATCCGTCATTTTTAAGCCTTTCTTCCTGTACCACGGGGTTGAGTGAAATAGCTAGATGCTTTCCAATATGTTTGAGCAAAGCGCGGGTAATCACATTTATATCATCAGTAATGCCAAGTTCTCTTAGCTGAGTGACGGGCAAGTCCTGATAACCGCATGGGTTAATACGTGAGAAAGGCTCCAGATCCATATCGATGTTCAGTGACAGTCCGTGATAAGAGCAGCCCCGTTTAATGCGAAGCCCAAGGGCGGCGACCTTTGCCCCATCGACATAGACACCAGGGGCATCCTGTCTGGCGACAGAGGAAATACCATACCCAGCCAATAAATCGATCACGCTTTGCTCTATCAGGCTAACCAGGGATCGAACTCCCAGGCCATGGCGCTTGAGATCCAGCATCAGGTAGGCCACCTGTTGTCCTGGGCCGTGATAAGTGACCTGTCCCCCTCGGTCGGTCTGGACAACTGGAATCTGGCCGACATCCAGGATGTGTTCCTGTTTGCCATTCAGCCCCAGAGTGTAGACAGGAGGGTGTTCGACCAGCCAGATTTCATCTGGCGTTTCTGCTGTCCTGTTCAGGGTGAAGTCCTGCATGGCTTGCCAGACAGGAAGGTATTCCTTCTGGCCCAGTTGCAAAACCGGAAGCTCCGTGGGTTTATCGGCTTTCATAGCGATAGAAGACATGGTGGTTAAAGAACCATTTTGGCGAGCTCACAGGCACTGAGAGCTCGGTATAAGTTATCAAGTTGTGCCTTACTTTGGGCGCGGATGGTGACGGTCAGGGCCAGATAATTTCCTTTGGCACTCTGGTTCTGGCGAACGGCACCTTCGCCCAGATCAGGAACATGCTGGCGGACGATGCGAATGATCTCGGTTTCAAATTCAGTCGAATTATCGCCCATGATTTTTATGGGAAAATCACAGGGAAATTCCAACAGGCTATCTTTGCTCATGATCTTGCTCACTATCAGGCGGACTGACGTAGCCCATCCTTGTATTCCTGAAAGATAGTATACATCTTTTGCCAGATAGGCCCTGGTTTTCCCGTACCGACTGGCTGTTGGTTGAGGAGGGTGACCGGTAAAATTTCCTTGGTTGAACTGGAGAGCCAGACTTCATCGGCCTCCAGCAGGGCAGATTCAGGAATCTGGCACTCTTCACAGGCCAGGCCATTATCTCGGGCCAGTTCCACAATGAGGTCGCGGGTAATACCGGGTAGGAGATGGTGATCCTTTACTGGTGTTTTGACAGTACCATTCTGCACGATGAAAACATTACTGGCTGCCCCTTCGGTGACAACGGAGTCACGGATCAAAATGGCCTCCATGGCCTGTTGATCCATGGCCTGTTGGCGCAGGAGGACATTGGCCAACAGGGCAATGCTTTTAATGTTGCAGTGCAGCCAACGGTTATCCTGCAGGGTCACGGCCTCAACACCCTGTTTTAGCCATATCGGGTCAGGTCTGGGCAGGCGGTTGGCCATGGCAAAAACAGTGGGTTGGGTTTCTACTGGAAAGCTATGATCACGAGGCGCTACCCCTCGTGTCAGTTGCAGATAGATAGAGTGATCAAACTGCTTTTCTTCAGGTAACAGGCGACTTAGCAGGTTTTGCCATTCATCCAGTGTGTATGGGTTTGACAGGCGTATGGCATCCAGACTGTCTTGCAGCCGTTGCATATGTTCCTCGAAGCGAAATAGTTTGCCACCGTAGACAGGGATGACTTCATACACACCATCACCAAAGATAAAGCCGCGGTCAAGGACAGACACCTTGGCCTTGGAGATGGGAACATAATCACCATTCAGGAATACAGTTTGTTCGGTCATAATACTTTCTTCAGAAAATCGAACGCCAGGTAATAACCTGGCGTCCCGTTATTGTATTTCAATTTTAATTAAATAGTTAATTAAAAAAGCATTAAAAAATAGTCGATTATGCGAGAAAACATACCTCCAGATGTGATGTCCTGCATGGCCACCAGGTGCCTTTTGGCAATGATCTTGTCGCCAAGCTTGATGTGCAACTGCCCATAACGACTACCTTTGGATATAGGTGCAGTGAGGGTTTCTTCATTCATCACCACTGTATTGGTCACTTTGTCCTTCATACCCCTCGGTGTTGTGATGAACAAGGGTTCAGTCAGGCCCAGAGGAAGAACGTCTGTTTCACCTTTCCAGACTTTAGCTTCAGTAAAGGGTTCATCTGTGTTGTGGTAAAGAAAGGTTTCATAAAATCGAAACCCATAATTAATGAGTTTTCGGCTGGCACGGGCCCGACCACGCTCTGAATTACTGCCTGTTACAATAGATATCAGACGCATGTTTTTCTGTTTGGCAGAGGTTATCAAACAGTAGCCAGCCGAGTCTGTATGACCGGTTTTCATTCCATCAACTCTTTCATCCTGCCAGAGCAACATATTTCTGTTTCTTTGCGTAATTTTGTTATAGGTATATTCTTTAACCCGATACCACTGATAATGTTTTGGAAATTCCTTGATGATGGCGCCGGCCAGGATGGATAAATCTCTAACAGTTGTATAGTGGTTTTTATGTGGCCAACCTGTGCTGTTCTCGAAATTAGTGCTGACCATGCCAAGATTCATGGCATGCTTGTTCATCAATGTGACAAAAGAATCCTCACTGCCCGCAGTATGTTCTGCCAGGGCCACCGTGGCGTCATTACCTGATTGTACAATCATACCCATCATCAACTTTTTCACCGTGACTTTGGAATTGACTTCCACGAACATACGCGAGCCTTTCATGCGCCAGGCCTTCTCACTGATTTTGACTTCGTCATCCAGTTTTATACTGCCATTGCGCAGTTCGTACAGTACGGCATAGGTGGTCATGAGCTTTGTCAGACTAGCGGGTTCGATACGTTTCTCGATGTTGCTTTCGGCAAGGATTCGGCCACTATTGTAGTCCAGTAGCATGAAGGCTTTGGCATTGATCTTAGGTGGAGCAGGTACTAGTTCTACAACGGCCTGGCTGGAGAAGGAGGTGCTCAACAGTAGAACTGTTACTAGTAGATTTGAAAATTTTCTCAGAGTCATCGTAAAAAGTTACCTGTGATGTTGCTTGTTAGCTGTGATTACTTGCTTTCAGTCTATTATTACTTTTGAATTTGAAATACCAGATTGACTGAGTTTGCTTGCCAGTTGGTCTGCTTCCTGAGCACTGGCCAGGGGTCCAATCCGAACCCGGTATAATTTACTCTCTACATTATAGCCGGTATTAATTTCACCGTTTTCCAGTAAATCTGCGACTCGCTGGCGCATTTGTTCGGCATTTTTTTGTTCAGAATATGCACCTATTTGCAGGAAAAACTGTTTTGCAGGTGATTTTGCCTGTTCATGTTTCAGGTGAGTTGAATTATATGGCCGGTTCTTAAATGCTGAGACACGCTGGCTGGCTGGTTTTTTCCGTGGGTCAATATATGTGACCTGGACTTTGGCGGTTCCATTACCAGTCATGCCCAGTTTCTTGGCAGCAACATAGGACAGGTCAATGATACGGTCATCGTGAAAAGGACCTCGATCATTAACCCGGACGACGATACTGCGCTGGTTATAGAGATTAGTGACCCGGACATAGCTGGGTAATGGCAGGGTCTTGTGTGCCGCAGTCATGGCGTACATGTTATAGGACTCACCACTCGATGTACGATGACCATGGAATTTAGTGCCATACCAAGATGCAATGCCTTGTTGACGATACCCATCGGCCTTCTTCATAACATGATATCGCTTACCAAAAACCACATAGGATTCAGGATTGCCATATTTACTGGGTTGCTCAGGCTTTGGCGTGGCATCAGGTATATGACTGACTTTTATGTCCTGCTTAGGCGGGCGATCCTGATTCATTGCATATCGGGAAGAGGCACAGCTACTGATGAGCAGTAAGGGCAGGGCGGTAAGGCAAACTGTTTTAATGGCGCTGAATGACATATTTAATTCAATCAGTTTATAAGTTTTAACGGCGTTTGCGAATCTCCTGTGCCAGTTGATAGACCGCCATGGAGTAATGCGCGCTGTGATTATAACGCGAAATCACATAAAAATTTTGCCAACCTACCCAATATTCTGGCTGTTTTGTGCCACTATCAAATTCCAGCAGAGTACCCTGTAATTTTGATGGGTAGGCTTTCTGGAATTGGACACCGTACTTTTTCAGGCTTTTATAGCTATGTTGTGGCTTGAGATCTCGACCCAGTAAGCTTTTGAAACGTCGGCCATGGGTTTTTACCTGGGCAACGACCGGTTTACCTTTTTTCCAGCCATGTCGTTTAAAATAGTTTCCGACGCTGCCAATGGCATCAGCTGGATTGTTCCAGAGGTCGCGGAAGCCATCATCATCAAAGTCAACGGCATAGTTCCTGAAGCTGCTGGAAATAAACTGTGGCATACCCATGGCTCCGGCATAGGAACCCATCTGTTTGGTAGGATCGAGTTTTTCCTCACGGGTCATGAGCAGGAACTGCTTCAATTCACCCCTGAAAAACTCACTACGGGGCGGATAGGCAAAGGCCAGGGTGGCCAGTGAGTCAATAACCGGAAAGCTACCTTTATGACGGCCATAACGGGTTTCAACACCAATGATGGCCACCATGATTTCTGGCGGTACACCAAATTTCTGACTGGCCTTTTTCAGGGTCAGGGCATTGTTATTCCAGAATTTAACGCCGCCTTTGATCCTGGCTGGATTGAGAAAAATGGTTTTGTATTTATACCAGGGTTTGGCTTCGGCTGGGCGTGAGATGGCATCGAGTATACTTTGGTGAATCTTGGCCTTGCCAAGCAGTTTTTCCAGTTCTTCTCGTTCAAACTTATGCTGCCGGGTCATTTCATTAATAAAATTTTGCATGTCCTCTTGATCAACACTACGTGTGGAGGCAACACTTGGTGAACTTAAGGCCAGCAACATGCACGGCAAAATAAATTTCTTAACTTGAATCATTTTCCTTCCAGATTAACCAATCAATTTTCGGTTGGCTTTAATTGACATCAATATGCCAAAACCCGCCATAATTGTTACCAGAGAGGTACCACCGTAGCTGATCAACGGTAGAGGAACCCCCACCACGGGTAAAAGCCCACTTACCATCCCAATATTGACAAAAATATAAACAAAAAATGTCAGGGTAAGGCTGCCAGCCAGTAACCGTGTAAACGTATCCTGTGATTGTGAAGCAATTATCAGGCCACGCGCTGTAATAAATACATATATTGCTAGTAATAGTAGCACGCCGATCAGGCCAAATTCTTCGCTAAGTACCGCAAAAATAAAATCGGTTGAACGCTCAGGTAAGAAATCCAGGTGTGACTGAGTACCATTCAACCAACCCTTGCCATAAACACCACCTGAACCGATAGCAATGGTTGACTGGATAATGTGGTATCCGGCTCCCAGGGGATCATTTTCAGGGTTTATGAAGGTGAGTACACGACGTTGCTGGTAATCATGCATCATGTTCCAGGCGAAAGGGAGGCTAGCTGCCAGGATGATCAACATGGAGATTATCAGGCGCCAGCGAATTCCAGCTAGAAAGAGGGCAAAGATGCCGGATGAGGCAATTAGCAAAGATGTTCCAAGATCAGGCTGTTTTGCCACCAGGGCGGTAGGGATGATCAGTATCAGTCCACAGACCACCAGTTTGAATTTTCTGGGGGGAAGCGGGCTTTGGCTCAGGTAGTAGGCGATCATCATAGGTAGGGCAATTTTCATCAATTCTGAAGGCTGAAAGCGAAACAGACCCAGATTCAACCAGCGTTGCGCCCCTTTACCAATGTCCCCTACCAGCAATACAGTTACCAACATAAGTACCCCTGCGGTATATATCCACGGGGTCCAGACTGAAAGTACCGAAGGGTGGAATTGCGCGATGATAATCATGACAGCAAAGCCGAGTAATAATCGCAGTATCTGCTTTAACATCAGTGCTTCACTCTGGCTCCCTGCGCTGTACAACACGATTAGGCCGATAACAGACAGGAGGAGCAAAGAGAAGAACAGGGGTGCGTCGATATTAAAACGTTGTAGTAAGCGACCACTACCACTTAGTTTCCGGTTGTCACCAAATTCTAAATTACTCAGTGGGTTGAGGTTCATCTACTTTTCCTAATAAATACTGATCAATGACTTTCCTGACAATAGGTGCCGCAACTGAGCCACCACCACCACCATTTTCTACAATGGCAGAAACGGCAATTCTTGGATTTTTATAGGGGGCAAACCCAACAAACAAGGCATGGTCATGGAGTTTTTTACTAAGTTTGTCCTGTCTATAACGTTCCCCCTGTTTGATACCAAAGACCTGAGAGGTACCTGTTTTTCCAGCCATTTTATATTTTATACCCTGGCTAATGCCTCTGGCAGAGCCCTTGAAACCATGTACAACCTTATGCATTGAGCGCAGAATGACTTCCCAGTTATTCATTCTTATTTGGTGCACCGCCTCCAGTGCAACTGGCTCGATAGTCTCAAGAACTTTACTTTTTGGATCCTGCATGGCTTTAAGGATAGCCGGTTTATACCTTTTACCTCCCTGTGTTAGGGCAGCAGTGAAACTCACCAGCTGTACGGGTGTGGCAAGCATAAAGCCCTGCCCAATACCATTAATAAGGGTCTCACCGGGGAACCACATTTCATTGTAATGAATACGTTTCCACTCTTTATTGGGGACAATACCTGTCAGTTCACCTTCCATATCAATCCCGGTCATTTTACCCATTCCAAAGGCAGACAAATATTGATGAATTCGGTCAATACCAAGGTTGTAGGAAAGGTCATAAAAATAAATATCACAGGACTCGGCAATGGCATCGATCAGATTTGTCGCACCGTGACCGCTACGTTTCCAGTCACGATAGCGACGTTCATCGACATCATCTTCCAGCATGTACCAGCCTTTACAGTCTATCGGGTTGTGGGCATAGACTTCATCGAGCTCCAGTCCAGCAAGGCCAAGCAAAGGTTTGAGTGTTGAACCGGGAGGATATTGTCCCTGCAATGCCCGGTTAAACAGTGGGCGGCGAGGGGATTTGGTGATTTTCTGATAATCATCTGCCTCCAGACCATGTACAAAAACATTTGGGTCATATGATGGGGCGCTGACCATGGCAAGTACTGCTCCGGTAACAGGATCAATGGCCATGAGGGCACCGTTGTTATCACCAAAGGCCTTGTAGGCGACCGACTGTAGATTGGAATCGACATTCAGATAGAGGGTTTTGCCTGGTGTCGGCAGCGTACGCTCGAGAACCTTGATAATGCGTCCCTGGGCATTGGTTTCGACTCGCTGGTGGCCAATACTGCCATGCAGGATATTCTCATAAAACTTTTCAATACCGACTTTACCAATATGGCTGGAGGCACTGTATTCCCGTGTATTCAATACCCGTAAATCTTTTTCACTAATTCGGCCCACATAACCGGCAACATGGGCCATGAGTTCACCAACCGGGTAATGGCGTAACAGCTCAGACTTGATTTGTACGCCCGGTAGACGGTACTGGTTGACAGATACCCTGGCCACCTCGGCTTCATTCAGACGATAACGCAAGGGAATACTGACGAACTTTCTTTTGCGGCGTAACTGCCTTTTAAAGCGTTTTAGTTCCCGTGGTGTCAGGGTAATGAGTTGTTTAAGCAACGCAAGGGTCTCATCCATGTTCTCCACCCTTTCCGGGATGATGTTGATATAAAAACTTGGAATATTGTGGGCAATCAGGACACCATTACGGTCATAAATCAGGCCTCGAGTAGGGGCTATGGGTAGAATATTGACCCGGTTTTTTTCGGACAGGGTAGAGTAATGGGCATTATTGAGAACCTGCAGCTGAAAAAGTCGCCCCAGAAGAATCAGTGTTAGTAGAGAAATAAATCCGATCATAAACATCAATCGCTTGTTGAATAGCAGGGATTCTTTAAGCGGGTCGCGAAGTGATAACGAATCTAGATGGGCCATAATCGATCAGGTGACATGGAACTGGCGTCGTAAAAAGCGCATGGCAATAAATACGGCCGGCCACATGAGTGCAGTGGTGAGTGCGGGTACCAGCACCTGCCATAGATTTGGGGCCTGTCCCATTATGCCTCTAATCCACAGGATAATGAGATAATTGATAATCATAACCAGGAAAATGGTCAGGGCCTGTTGACCAGGAGGGTATACCCTGATCCGTTGGTGTAACCGAATAGTTATAAACGATACGATGGCCAGGGCCAGGGCATGCTGGCCTAACAGGGAATCACGGATCACATCAACTATCAGCCCGGCTGACCAGCTAAAGCCAACACCAAACCGATTAGGCAGGGCCATGCTCCAGTAGATGACGACCATAGCTACCCATTCCGGGCGAAGCAGTTGTGCCCAATTGGGCAAGGGCATCATCAGCAGGAAAAAGGCGATAATAAAGCTCAGAATAATGACGCCCGTACCACGACGTTGTTCACTCACTTTTCGCCTCCTTGAGGTGTGCGCAGGGATCGTTGGTGTCCTTTTGCCTTTCATCAGAAGGCCAGACCAACAGTACTTCCCTGGAGCGATCCAGTGCGGCGGCTGGTTCTACAATGACCTCGGCAAATGGCAGGCTGGGGTCGGTGTTGATTTCGACAATCCGGCCGGCGGGATAGCCGGTTGGGAAAATGCATCCCAGGCCAGATGTGACAAACTCATCACCGACTTTAATATCCGAATTGTTTGGGATACTTTCAAGTTCAAACTGGTTAGCAGAACCCGTTCCCTTGGCAATGGCACGTAGGCCATTACGTAATAACTGAATGGGAAGGGCGTGATCAGGATCGGTAATCAACAGGGCGGTACTGGAGAGAATGCCGACATTGGTCACAAGCCCCATCACCCCCTGGGCGTCGACCATGGGTTGGCCAGGATAAACTCCGTGCTTGCTGCCTTTGTTAATCACCACCTGCCTTTTATATGGGTCAAGATCGACCGAAAGCAGTTCGGCAATCAGTACTTTATTATCGAATTTCTTTGAGGATTTGAGCAGGGCCCGTAAATGCAGGTTTTCTGTTTTCACATAATTAAATTTTTGCAATTCCGCAGTAAGCAGGCGGTTTTTGGTTTTCAGATCCAGGTTTTCTTCCTGCAGGGTTTTACGGGTTTTAAAGGCATCGGAGGCCCAGTTACCCATGTCTGAGGGCATATTAACAATATATCTAATAGGGTAAATGACCAGCGAGAGACTGGCCCTTAGTTGATCAACGTGATGAAAACGGTGATCCAGGGTCATCAGTGTGATCGACAGTGAGACCAGCAAAAAAAGCCGTAGGCCGAGGGAAGACTGTTGAATTGCCAGTTTTATGTTCTCGCTCCCAAAAATTTAAAATTCTGCACACAAACCACCAATAGCATTATAGTAATGCTATCGGCGGGTGCTTAATTTTATTGAATTGGCCATCATCTCGGCCTTGTTTGAGAATGTGTTGTTCAAGCCATTTAATAATTATTCTGTACTGAACAGCTCGCCACCCGTCTCATCCATCATTTCCAGGGCGCGGCCACCACCACGTGCCACACAGGTCAGGGGATCTTCGGCGATAATCACGGGCAGACCGGTTTCTTCCATCAACAGGCGGTCCAGATCATGTAGCAGGGCACCACCACCGGTGAGTACCATGCCTCTCTCAGCAATATCCGAGGCCAGCTCGGGCGGAGTTTGTTCCAGGGCGGTTTTGACGGCACTGACAATGCCAGTCAGGGGTTCCTGAAGGGCTTCCAGAATCTCATTACTATTGAGGTTAAAGCGACGGGGTACACCTTCGGCCAGGTTGCGGCCACGTACTTCCATTTCCCGAATTTCATTACCTGGATAGGCCGTACCGATTTCTTTTTTGAGTCGTTCTGCTGTGGATTCACCAATCAGGCTGCCATAGTTGCGGCGAATATAATTGATAATGGCTTCGTCAAAACGGTCACCTCCGATTCGAACCGAGGCGGAATAAACAATACCACTCAAGGACAGCACGGCAACCTCGGTGGTACCACCACCGATATCTAGTACCATGGAACCGCGGGCCTCATTAATTGGCATGCCTGCGCCGATGGCTGCTGCCATGGGCTCTTCAATCAGGTAAACTTCACGGGCACCAGCACCAGCTGCGGATTCACGAATTGCACGGCGTTCCACCTGGGTGGAACCACAGGGTACACAGATCAGGACACGGGGGCTGGGGCGCAGGAATTTAGTTTCATGGACGCTTTTAATAAAGTACTGAAGCATTTTTTCAGTAACAGTGAAGTCGGCAATCACACCGTCTTTCATCGGACGGATGGCAACTATATTACCAGGGGTTCGGCCCAACATACGCTTGGCTTCGGCACCGACAGCCGCGATACTTTTGGGGCCACCGGGACCGCGTTCTTGCCGAATAGCTACCACAGAAGGTTCGTTCAGGACAATGCCTTTGCCACGAACATAAATGAGTGTATTTGCTGTACCAAGGTCAATGGAAATATCGTTGGAGAATAATCCCCGAAGGCTCTCAAACATAGTCGCTCGTCTTTAAAATGGTTGTAATGTTTATTGTAATTGTAGGCAAAGATTATATCGTCTCACCAGGTTCGTAACTTTAATCAAGTGCAAGGCTTTGGGCAAGTTACCATCTATGGTAAGTTCTGCATTCTTTAGCCCGGTCACAATAGTTGTATTAACAGGAGCAAGTGTATGTCACTGGACAATACTGAAGTTAAAAGAATAGCCCACCTCGCCCGTTTGGCCATTGATGAGGAGGATATTCCAAATTATGCTCATAACTTAACCAATATTCTGGATATGGTCGAGCAAATGGGGACAGTGAATACGGATAATGTGACACCGATGGCACATCCATTGGATACTCTGCAACGTCTTCGTGATGATGAGCCTTCTGAGTCTAATAAGCGAGATCATTTTCAAAAGATTTCCCCTGCCGTGGAGAATGGCCTGTTTCTGGTGCCCAAGGTTATCGAATAGGTGCAAACATCGCAGCTGTTATTTTCCACAGAATATTTATTTAATTAGCCCGAAATTTGAGTAAGAGTATGCATCACAAAACCATTGCCGAGTTGTCGAAAGGACTACAGGCAAAAGAATTTTCCAGTGAAGAATTGACCCAGGCCTATCTGGCACGAATCAAGCAGCTAGATCCACAGCTTAATTCCTATATAACGGTTGTGGAAGAGCAGGCCCTGGCCCAGGCCAGAGAAGCAGATGCGCTAATAGCTAGTGGTAAAGCAGTGCCAATGACCGGGATTCCCCTGGCCCAGAAGGACATTTTCTGTACCAATGGAGTACGGACCAGTTGTGGTTCAAAAATGCTGGATAATTTTATTGCTCCCTATGATGCCACGGTCATCGAAAGGTTTAATCAGGCAGGCAGTGTAATGTTGGGTAAGACCAACATGGATGAATTTGCCATGGGCTCTTCCAATGAAACCAGTTTCTATGGCCCGGTCAAAAACCCCTGGGATACCAAAACCGTTCCTGGCGGATCCTCTGGTGGTTCTGCTGCCTGTGTGGCAGGTCGACTGGCTGCAGGTGCTACGGGTACAGATACCGGAGGTTCCATTCGCCAACCGGCGGCCCTGTGTGGCATTACGGGTATCAAACCAACCTATGGCCGGGTATCTCGTTACGGCATGATCGCCTTTGCCTCCAGCCTGGATCAGGCCGGGACCATGACCCAGACCGCAGAAGACTCTGCCATGATGTTGAATGTTATGGCGGGCTTCGATGAGCGGGATTCCACCTGTCTGGATATGGCGGTACCCGACTATACGGTGAATCTTAATGACGACATCAAAGGTCTGAAGATTGGCCTGCCTAAAGAATATTTTGCCGAAGGCCTGGATGCCGAGGTGAGTAAGACCGTCGAGGCGGCCATTGAAGAATATAAAAAGCTCGGCGCCGAAGTGGTGGATATCAGTCTGCCGAACAGTAGCCTCTCGGTCCCGGCCTATTATGTGGTGGCCCCGGCCGAGTGCTCCTCCAATTTGTCCCGTTTTGACGGGGTCCGGTTCGGCTATCGTTGTGAAGACCCTCAGGATCTGGAAGACCTATATAAAAGGAGCCGTGGCGAAGGCTTTGGCTCCGAAGTGAAGCGCCGCATTATGGTAGGCACCTATGCCCTGTCAGCCGGTTACTACGATGCCTATTACCTCAAGGCACAGAAAATTCGTCGTCTGATCAGTGATGATTTCAAACAGGCCTTCGAAAAGGTCGATGTGATCATGGCCCCAACCACACCAACCGTGGCCTTCAATATTGGGGAGAAGGTCGATGACCCCATTACCATGTACCTGTCAGATATCAACACCATCGCGGTGAACCTGGCCGGATTGCCGGGCATGTCAGTCCCTGCAGGCTTTTCACAGAATTTACCGGTAGGACTGCAGATTATTGGTAATTATTTTGAAGAGTCACGATTGCTGAATGTGGCCCACAAATACCAGCAGGTTACCGACTGGCACAACAAAATGCCTGAGTCATTTAAATAATCCTTGAATACATTTCGGAAGCAGAATTATGCAATGGGAAACAGTCATCGGCCTTGAGATCCATACCCAACTGGCCACCAAGAGTAAAATATTTTCAGGGGCACCTACGGCGTATGGTGCCGAGCCCAATACCCAGGCCTGTGCCGTTGACCTCGGCTTACCCGGAGTCCTACCGGTATTAAATAAAGAGGTTGTCAGGATGGCGGCCAAGTTTGGCCTGGCCATTGGTGCCAGAGTTGCCCCCATCTCCATTTTTGCGCGGAAGAATTATTTCTATCCCGATCTGCCCAAGGGCTATCAGATCAGCCAGTACGAACTGCCCATCGTGGAGACGGGCAAACTGGAGATTGAACTTGAGGATGGCACAACAAAAATTATTGGTGTGACCCGTGCCCACCTGGAAGAGGATGCGGGTAAATCGCTACATGAAGATTTTCACGGTATGACTGGTATCGACCTCAACCGTGCCGGAACCCCGCTGCTCGAGATAGTTTCTGAGCCTGACATGCGCTCGGCCAAAGAGGCCGTGGCCTACATGAAAAAAATGCACTCCCTAGTGACCTATCTGGGTATCAGTGACGGCAATATGCAGGAAGGCTCTTTTCGTTGTGATGCCAATGTATCAGTGCGCCCGGTCGGTCAGGCAGAGTTTGGCACCCGTACTGAGCTGAAGAACATCAACTCCTTCCGCTTCGTGGAGAAGGCCATCAACTTTGAAGTGGAACGGCAGATCGATGTGCTCGAAGGAGGCGGTAAGATTACCCAGGAGACCCGCCTGTATGATGCCGACAAGGACGAAACCCGTTCCATGCGCAGTAAGGAAGAGGCCATGGATTATCGTTACTTCCCCGACCCGGATTTACTGCCGGTTGAGGTGAGTGAGAACTTACTCAATGAAGTAAAGGCCAGCCTGCCGGAACTGCCCGATGCCAAGCGTAATCGTTTTGTGGAGGAATACAAACTCTCTCGCGAAGATGCCAATCAGCTGACAGCAGATCGCGAGACCGCCGATTATTTTGAAACCACGGCAAAGGCCTGTGCTGATGCCAAGCTGGCGGCCAACTGGGTGAATGTATCCCTGGCCGGAGCCCTGAATAAAGAGGGCAAGGACATTTCCGAATCACCGGTCAGTGCCGATATGCTGGCGGGAATGCTCAAGCGTATTACCGACAACACTATCTCTGGCAAGATTGCCAAAGAGGTGTTTGAAGCCATGTGGAACGGTGAAGGTGATGCCGATGCCATTATCGACAAGAAAGGACTGAAACAGATTACCGATACCGGCGCCATCGAAGCGGTGCTGGACGAAATTATTGCCGCCAACCCAGCACAGGTTGAACAACTGAAAGGTGGCAAGGATAAGCTGATGGGCTTTTTTGTTGGCCAGGTAATGAAACAGACCGGTGGCAAGGCCAACCCAGGTCAGGTCAATCAACTTCTTAAGAAAAAATTAGGTCTCTAACATCTATTTTAACCACGGGGGACACGGGGAATTACTTAATCATTCTATAGTTTTCGTTAGTGGGTTCCCCGTGGTCAAAGATTTTTTTATATTTATTATGAGCGATACCTTACAACGTTTTTTATTTGAACAGGCCCCAATTCGTGGTGCCAGTGTACAGCTGAGTGCAACCTGGCAGGCCATACTGGAACGTCATAGCTACCCCAAACCGGTTCAGGACCTGCTTGGAGAGATGATGGCGGCAGCAGCATTACTTTCTTCAACCTTGAAAATGAAAGGCCGAATGACTTTACAACTTCAAGGTGAAGGACCACTTAAACTGATGATGGTGGAATGTATTGATGGTCATGCCCTGCGTGGTATTGCGCAGTGTGATGAAGTGGTACCGGAAGACATGCCATCACTGGTTGGAAATGGCAGACTGGTGATTACACTGGAACCGGAAGAAAGTAAGGAACGCTACCAGAGTATTGTTAATTTGGTTGGTCAGTCCCTGTCCGATGCCCTGACCGATTACCTGATCCGATCAGAACAGCTGGAGACCTATCTCTGGTTAAGTGCAGACCATTTGCATACTGCGGGCCTGATGATACAGAAACTACCCAGTGACTGGCATGAACATGAACAGTTGCTTTGGGACAAGGTTTATCACCTTAGCGCCACCATCAAATCGGAAGAAATGTTGCACTTGCCCCATCAGGAGATATTTCACCGGCTTTATCATGAAGAGGATGTGCGTATTTTTGAGGAAGAACCTATTTGTTTTCGTTGCACCTGTACCCGTGATCGAGTGGCCAATATGCTGCGAACCCTGGGCCACGCCGAAGTGAAGGAGATAATCAAGGATCAGGGCGGTGTGCGGGTGGCCTGTGAGTTTTGTAATCAGAAGTATGAGTTTGATAGTGTGGATGCTGAACAATTGTTTGCTGGAGATGTCTCGACTGAAGCGCCACCGAATCCCACACGCCACTGAATAAAAATGGGAGCATATGCTCCCATTTTTTCTTTCTGGTTGAGAAAAGGCTAATTGTGTTTTGTCTTGAACTGATTCACCAGCTTATCAAGCTGTGCTGCCAGCTGGGCCATTTCCTGTGTTGCTGTCGTTGTATGTTTACCATCATCAGCAACTTTTTGTGCAAGCTGCGTAATGTTGACCACATTACGATCAATTTCCTCGGTCACGGCCGTTTGTTGTTCCGTGGCGGTGGCAATCTGGGTAATCATCTGATTGATGTTATCCACCGAAGTGGCAATGGTGTTGAGGCCTGTGGTGGTTTCTTCGACAAAACCCTGAGTCTTACTGGATTCTTCCAGGGTCGATTTCATGGTTTCCACTGTGGAGTCAGTTTCAGATAATAACTTGGAGACGGTCTCTTCAATTTCCTTGGTAGAGGCCTGGGTACGGGTTGCCAGGGTACGAACCTCATCGGCTACCACCGCAAAACCTCGTCCCTGTTCACCGGCACGGGCCGCCTCGATCGCTGCATTCAGGGCTAGCAGGTTGGTCTGTTCTGCGATGTCATTAATTACGCCCATGATATCGGAGATCTTGTTGGCCTGTTCCTGCAAACGTTTCAATGATTCGGCAACCTGATTGGTCTCATTAATCTGGTTAGTGATCGCCGTTGTCAGACTGGTAGAAATTTGGGCGCCCTTTTGCGCCTCCTGGTTGGCGGCATCAGCGGCACTTGCCGCATCTGAGGCATTTTTAGCCACTTCCTGTGCTGTAGACGCCAGCTCATTGATGGCCGTGGCCACCTGGGCGGTTTCGGCTAGCTGTTTTTCAATACTCTTGTTTGTTTCGGTAGAGATATTGGTCAGCTCTTCACTGGAACTGGCCAGCATGATGGTGGTTTTATTGATTTCCACCACCATGACACCGAGGTTGTCCAGCATGGCGGCCATGGCATTGGTCAACTGTCCGGTTTCATCCTCGATATCGCTTTTCACTGCCTTTGGGGTCAGATCGCCGGTCGCCACATCCTTAACAACACGAATAATGGCGTTGAGCTTGCTAAAGTTGCGGTTTATATACCAGAACATAAACAAGATCATGACGACAATGATGGTGGCTGTGACAATGATAGATAACCAGTTTAACTGTGCTTGTTTGGCAAAGCTTTCAGTATGGTTTTTTAAGGTAACCAGGTGTCCCCTGGCCTTGTAATTAATATCATAAATGGGATGGGTTACAACAGCGAAGGTATCACTTTCAAAACCTCTAACCATAAAGCCCTGTTCACCGAGTGCAGGGGCCAGATAATCAATACCATTAAACATGGCTTCATTGGTACTGTTTATGATACCGGCGTTACTATTTAAAAGGACGACATCAGATTCATTACCCTTTTTCATCTGTGTGACGGCTGATTCCAGATTGCGGATATAGACGGCGGTACCAATGGCCTGGCCACGAATTAATAGCGGAAAAGCTACGGCAATTACCGGAGTGCCGGTTTCGTTAAAAATAACACCCCGTTGAACCTTGCCGCTTTCCAGGGTCTTTTTGGCCAGATTGTTTTCACTCATTTTCATTTCGGCTGGCAGGGTAACCAGAGGATTCGCTTCTAGATCGGTAATCAGCAGACCGGTTAATACATTGGATGCCTGTAGGAGATTGAAGGTGGTCTGGACATTATCAGCCAGTGCCTCCAGGTCTTTGTCTTTTAATGCATTACGTGTGTCACGATCACGGGCCAGGGCGGTAGCATTGGATTCCATCTGATCCATCTGGTTGGTCAGGATCATACGCCATAGCAGGCGTTCACCGCTGATCGTTGCCTCCTCAAATTGCCCTTTGACTTCATTTGTAGTCATTCTGCTGGTCGTCACCAGGACGGCCACGACCAACAGAATACTGGTTAAAGTCAGAAGGAGTATGCGTGCTTTTAACGTCATAACAACAAGCCTTCTAAACATTTTTTAGCATCTCCAGTTTGAATTATTCCACTGGATAGCCGCTTTTCTTCCAGGCTGGGAAGCCATCACGGAAGTAATAAACTTTATTAAAACCCCATGAAACGGCTTGCTTGGCAGCCTTGGAGCTACGTAGACAGCTGTGACCATTACAGTAAATGACTACCGCCTGACCGGGTTTAACAACCTTACCCAGAGTATCTTTACTGTAGACCTTTTTCAGTTCGATATGAACCGCATCAGGTACACGACCGGCAGCATAGTCTTTGTCTTTACGAACATCGACGAATACCACACCTTTGTCGAACAGCTGTTTGGCCTTTTTGGCACTAACGGTGACGGCACCGCTGACCTTTTTTGGCGAAACCTTTTTAGCGGCAAGTGCTGAAGCAGGGGCAAATGCCAGGCTGGACATAACCAGCATAGAAGTAGATAAAAATAGGCGTCTCATGACGACCCTCCTTTTTGATTAGGTGGTTGAAACAGGAATTGCTAAATACTTTTCGGCCAAACTGGTGTAGGACTTTAATTGAACATTAAAAATAGGGGATTGGTTTTCACTAGAAGTCAATGGCTTAGAGCCGGATGATGGTGAAAAAAGTTGAGCAGTTTGCTCGGAAATTAACCGCAAATAGGGCAGTTGGGATCTTTGGCAAGTTTCAATTTGCGCCATTCCTGACGCAGGGCATCCATGATCAAAATCCAACCTGTTGATTCATCAGTAATATCAGATAATATCTTGATGGCCTCGGTGGCCTGGAGGCTGCCGATGATACCGACTACCGGGGCCAGCACACCGGTCTCACTGCAGCGAGTCTCTTCTTCGCCTTCTTCTTTATATAGACATTGATAACAGGGACTATCGGGCAGGTTGTTCATAAAAACCGCGATCTGACCTTCCATGCGAATGGCCGCACCGCTCACCAGGGGGGTCTTTTGTTTCACACAGACCCGATTAACCATAAAACGTGTAGTGAAATTATCGCTTCCATCCAGTACCACATCGGCCTGTCGGACCTGTTCAGTCAGTTCGGCCTCATCCAGCTTTTCATTGATGCAGGTGATTCGAGTCTCTGGGTTAAGGGACAACAGGGTATCTTTAGCTGATTCTACCTTGGGTCGGCCCAGGTCTTTGTTGTGGTGAATGATCTGGCGTTGCAGGTTTGAAAGTTCCACCTCATCAAAGTCGACCAGGATTAAATGACCGACTCCGGCGGTGGCCAGGTACATGGCAATGGGTGAACCCAGGCCACCCAGACCAATGATCAGGGCCGTTGACTGGGCAAGTTTTTCCTGTCCCTCGATATCAATCTGGGGCAGCATGATCTGTCGACCATAACGGAGCAGGCGTTCGTCATCCATAGGGGCAGAGTAAAGGGAAAAGGGAAAAGATAAAAGGGTTAACCTTATTTATAGATAGTCACGCCAGTGATGTGGTCGTTGATCGCGACAGCCATGGGGACGACGCTGATACTGTTTAACATGCATCTTGCGGCTGGAGGTCTTCTGGTTATCGGCAATATTGGCCCTCTGGGTCTGCTCGGTATAACTGTAGAGGGCCTGTTTGAGTTTAAAGAGCAGGGAGTTATAGATATGAAGCCCTTCGTCGGTCAGCTCCGTGAGAATATCATCCAGGGTAATCAGGCTCACATCATAGCTAACCAACAGGCTGGTCGGTGTTTGCACCGTGGAATTTTCGATACCGGTGACATCGGCCAGCAATAACATGGCACTTTGCGCCTGGTTGGGATCCGGGTGCATGGCATCAAACTGAATTTCACGATGTTTTATCTGGTTATTCATCTATCGACTCGCATATACAAAGCCTACCTTTTTGGCGGCCAAGTGCAAGGGGTTTAAACCGCGTAAATAGTGTCAGATATAGGGCAGGGTGATCAGGTATGGGCAATAATGACCCGTGGCTGTCCCGCATAATCCTTTATTCCACGGGCTTCCGTGAAACCTTCCGCTGTTAAGAGATCAAGCAACTTGTCCTGCTGGTCATAACCGTGCTCCAGCAATATCCAGCCGTGTTTCTTGAGGCATCGTACCGCTTCGGGAATGATCTTGCGGTATTCATTCATCCCTTCTGGACCGGCCAGCAGGGCCGATGAGGGTTCAAAACGGACATCCCCCTCGGCAAGATGGGGATCATTTTCCGCCACATACGGTGGGTTGGTGACGATCATATCCAGACTGTGATCAGCAAAGTCCGTCAACCAGTCACCCTGTCGAATCGTGACATTCTTGAGTCCCAGACTGGCCGCATTCCGATCCGCTACCTTCACCGCCATGCGTGACTGATCTATTCCAATTACTGTGCAGAGTGGCCGTTCACTGGCAATCGCAATCGCAATCGCACCACTGCCCGTACCAAGGTCAGCAATTTTATAACGTTCATCCTCCTTCAACAGGTTCAATGCCTCTAGCACCAGCAATTCCGTTTCTGGTCTTGGGATCAAGGTATCGGGTGTGACCCGTAACTTGATAGACCAGAACTCCTGTTGATCGATGATATAGGCAATGGGTTCTCCTTCGACACGGCGGTTTACCAGATCGAGAAAGACTTTGTAGGTTAATTCAGAGATCGGTTTCTCGGGCCAGGTCAGAAAATGCACGCGGTCTTTTTTTAAAACATGGGCAAGGAGAACCTCGGCGTCGAGGCGGGCGGAGTCACTCACGGCCTGGAGTTGCGTTGTTGCTTGTTTCAGGGCTTCGGCGATGGTGAGGGACATAGATGGGTGGTTTGGGGTTGCTTGGTTTGTGGGTATTATAGGGTATGAATGGGGTTTTATTCTCCCCCTCCTTGCAGGAGGGGGTAGGGGGGTGGTGATCAGATGGGTTCTTGGCATTATCTTTTAATTTGAGTCGACTATCGTCGAGCTGGATCTAAGTCAGGTCTCGTCCTGACAGACGAGGAACTTTTTGAAGCACCAAAAAGTACCCAAAAAGTGCCCCTCCTGAGATGGCGCAGACGTGTGTTTGGGTTTTGGTTTTTTGTTGAGGTTCGCAGACGGGCCATCCCTGGCCCGGCTGCTTCACACGGCCACATCCTTGTGGCCTCCTAATTTTATATTGAAAAACCAAAACCCAAACACGCGCCATCAAAGTCGGCCAAACCCCAAAACGAATTGACTATCATGTTTAAAAGAGAAGGAACTCCAGGGTGGGTAAGCTAAGCGTAATCCATAAGTACATAGAGAAGGGGCAATGAATTAAGAAACATTCTTAATATATTCCATACCCTTTCCTCAATCTCTTATCACGTCTTTTATGGGCTTCTTCTCGACCATACTTTCGAGACTCAAATCCAAACAATAGAGTATCTGCATACTCTAACCCTTTTTTTGTGTCAGGCAGAAATCTACCTTCGTTATATAACTTCTCTTTAACTATTACCAACTTCTTGTCTGCGTCATCAGCATTTGCACACCTAATCACATCTCCAAACTGGACCAAATATTTTAGTCGCTCCTCATTTGTACCATTAAATGGTTTAAGGTATTTTAATTTTTTTTCATAAATTTCTTTCTCATATGTTTTATCTGAGGTGACATAACCGGCTTTATAAACACGATAGGCCACAAACCTTCTTTGCACGGTACTTATTCCATCCATACGTGAGGGAAAGGTAAAACGCCCCATTTTATCTGTAGTCGCGGTTTCAATGTGATAACAAGTGCTACGAACCTGTATAAAGGCATGACTGCTATAACCTCGCCATTTGGCTACCACGATGGCGCCTTCAATTGGCTGGTCGGTGGTTTCGTCCAGTACCCTGCCATGAACCTCTGGCCAGTAACTTGGTGCTGCACAGCCATTCAGCATTATTGCTACAAGTATAATACCAAGAAGAAGTGCTAGATTGTTTAGTTTTCCATTATCCATATGGTTCTGATTTGAAAAGTTTGAAGCTACTTCAAAATAAGCCTACTCCTACCAATCTAGTGGATCAATCCCCTACGATGGCCCGTGTTTGGATTTTGGTTTATTATAATCAGATAAGTGGCGGCATGGACGCCGCCGCATTGGCAGAGGGGCTGGGATGCCCCTTCTGCCAATGCTCAACAAAAAACCAAAACCCGAACACACGCTTGCGCCATCTTTGGAGGCAATGGTTTTGGGTACTTTTGCCGAAACAAAAGTACCTCGTCTGTCAGGACGAGACCTGACTTAGATCCAGCTCGACGATAGTCGACTCAAATTAAAAAGAAACAACCACCAACCCCATTCAACTCCTCCTAGGTGTAAACAGCCTAACCCCCCGCCTCTTAAAAAACGGCACCAACACCATCCCCGCCACAAACCCCCCAATATGCGCCCCCCAAGCCACACCACCTTGCTGACCAGAGGTCATCATAGAATTGAACACCTGCAACACAAACCAGAGCACCAGTACCCAGGCGGCAGGGATGCGCGTGGTATGAATAAAAATACCCAATGGGATGGCAACGAGGACGCGGGCATGGGGAAAGAGTAATAGATAGGCACCGAGGACACCGGAGATGGCACCGCTGGCGCCGATCATCGGGATGGCGGAGTGGGTGTTGGGCAGGGCGTTGGCCATGAGGGCGGCGATGCCACAGGTGAGATAGAACAGGATGAAGCGACGTTTGCCCATGGCGTCTTCGATGTTGTTACCGAAGATCCAGAGATACAGCATGTTACCAAGCAGGTGCATCCAGCCGCCGTGCAGGAACATACTGCTGAAGGCGGTGGTCCACACGGGTAGGACTTCGGCGGCGGGGTAGGGCTGGTGTCCGAACAGGAAGGCAGGGGTGGCACCGAGTACGACGATGGCACCGTGACCATTTTTACCCAGTGATAGTTGCCAGAAGAAGATCACTAAGCAGGCGACGATGAATAGAATGGTGATGAAGGGAAAGCGCTGGGTGGGGTTGTCGTCGTGGAGTGGGAACATGCTGGACCTTTATGAATTGTTGTGTGTCAGGATTGTAGAATGATACACGACAGCTTGTCAGTAAACCCATGACAAACCCATGGTTGTGATTAAGCGGGGTTTGGTTATTATCGCTGCATCTTTGTTTACTGGAGTTTTTGTATGAGTCATTCGCTTGATAACCTATCGTTGGACACCCTGTTTCGTGAGGCACGCAGTTTCAGTTACTGGCAGGATAAACCGGTCAATGAAGATCAGATTCGTGAAATCTATGATCTGATGAAAATGGGCCCGACCGCCGCCAATAGCTGTCCGGCCCGGCTGGTGTTTGTGACTTCAGATGAGGCAAAGCAGAAACTCAAGCCCTGCCTGAATGAAGGCAATGTGGACAAGTCCATGTCGGCACCTGTGGTGGCGATCATTGCCATGGATCTGGAGTTTTATGAGCAGTTACCAAAACTGTTTCCCCATACCGATGCCCGTTCCTGGTTTGCTGGGAATGAAGAAAAGATTCGCCATTCGGCATTTCTGAATAGCAGCTTGCAGGGGGCCTATCTGATCATGGCAATCCGTAGTCTGGGCCTGGATGCCGGTCCTATGTCCGGGGTGAATTTTGAAAAACTGGATGCAGCCTTTTTCCCTGATGGAAAAACAAAATCGATCTTTATCTGTGCCTTTGGTTATGGTGATCATGACAGGCTTCATCCGCGCAGTCCCCGCCTTGAATTTGCCGAGGCCTGTCGGGTTGAGTAATGGCAATCATTGGTACAATTAATCCGTAATAGTGGGATTCCGCTATACTGGTTTCTGGTAGTGCGTTCGATGGGGGAAGGATTTTGATATTTATATTAAATCCCTTATTGAAACATCTCAGGCATGGAGTGTTTAGTGGCCGTTAAAAATATAATTACCGTATTAAAAGATGGCCCCTTACAGGTTCAGGGGAATTTTCGTGTCTATAACACTATTGGTGAATTAGTCGAGTACGAAGGTGAAATGTTGCTGTGTCGCTGTGGGGCATCGAAGAATAAACCCCTTTGTGATGGCAGCCATACAGAATCTGGCTTTACCGATAGTTGTATTGTTGATAGCAGCAAGGGAGAAACCTCAGAACAGGCAACAGTACTCGTTATTAGCTGTCGACCCGATGGTATGCTGGTGGCAAAAGGGCCGATGATTATAGTTGGAACGGATGGTCAGTCAAAGGTCATTCGTAACAAGGCAGCACTTTGTCGTTGTGGTGCGTCTCGCACTAAACCCTTTTGCGATATCAGTCATAAGAAGATCGATTTTAAGGACGACGCACTACTTAGCAAAACAGAAGAACAATAAAAAAGCAGCCATCAGGCTGCTTTTTTACTTAGCTATCCGATAGTTCATTATCGAACATCAAACCCATACACCAGCATTTTTGACATCAGGTTAGGCGCATCCTTATAAGGCACAGTCTGGTTATTACGAATGATCTTGCGGCCGTCAGGTGACATGGCAAAGGAAATAAACTCTTTTACCTTTTTCGATGGCTTGGGACTGGTGACCAGGTAAAGGGGGCGGTAGAGCTGATATTTACCTTTCATCAGGTTGTCCATGGAGGGTTGTTTACCATCAAACTCGATGACTTTGACATCGCGTTTACGGGCACTACTGATCCCGGTGATACCCATGGCATTGGGATCTTTTTCAACGGCCTTTTCCAGTGGGCCTGATGAACGCACTTTATATTTGGTCCGAAACTCCATACCTCCATCCTTAAAGATGTACTGGCGAATGGCATAACCTACGCCGGAGATATTGCCCTGGCGGGCATAGAGTTTAATGGGGGCATCATTACCGCCCAACTGCTTCCAGTTGGTGACCTTGCCAGCGTAGATATCTTTTATCTGGGCCGTAGACAGGTTCTTAACCGGGTTGGATTTGTGGACGATAATGGCCAGGGCATCCCAGGCGACCGGGTGCAGGCTGGCATAGAGTTCAGTGCGATCGGTTTCTGGTAGGCTCATACGGCAACTACCACCTATATCGATCTTCAGGCTGGAAGTATCACGAATCCCCCGTGTGGCGCCGCCCCCTTCAAGCTTGACCTTGATACCGGTTTTTTTCTCATAGCCCTTGGCCAGCTCCGCCATAAAGGCCTTCTTGGTAATTCCACAACCGGCCCAACGGATGGTGTTGTCATCATTGGCGACAGCGCTGGCACCCGAATTAATAAGGAGCAGAAAGGCTGCCACCATGCAGCTTTTAGTAGTAAGTCCGTGCATAATTATAACCCTGTTTATTATGTGTATTATCACAATTCGGCGCTAGTATACCTAATTGCTCATTTTATATACAGTTGAAATGTGAACTGCATCACTATAATCAACCATTTAACCCGATTTTTATTCCCATGAGAAGCACTTGCTCATCGAATTTTTTTATACCCAGTCTAAATCAATGGGTTTCAGACTCTGCGCAGGCTGCTGATATACTGGCCAGGTTTACTGGAAAAAGAATAATCAGAGGGAGCCGCCTATGAATGTCACCATTGTCCATGTTCACGTCAAGCCGGAAAATATCGAGGATTTCATCGAGGCCAGCCGTCTCAATCACGAGGCTTCGGTGCAGGAAGCAGGTAATGCCCGGTTCGATGTTCTGCAATCCAGCGAAGATCCTGGCCGATTTGTCCTCTACGAGGCCTATGCGAATCAGGCGGCGGCTGTTGCCCATAAAGAGACTGCCCATTATCTTCGCTGGCGTGATACCGTCGCCGACTGGATGGCAGAACCTCGCCAGGGCGTTCCTTATAGCGGACTCTTTCCAAAAGGATAATGCCCTTGAACATGAGTTTTAGTATCGCCCGCTTACCCCGTATCGAGTTTGGTGCAGGTGCCATTAACAAGCTGCCTGGTCTGGTTCGTCAATTTGGACAAACTGCCCTGGTGGTCACTGGTGGCCGGTCATTCACTGATAGTCCCGCATGGGAGAGCCTGCAGCAATCCTTGCAACAGCAGGGAATAGAAATTCACCAGTGTGCCGTGGCCGGGGAGCCTTCCCCGGAACTGGTGGACGAGAAGGTCAGAGCCTTTGCTGATAAATCCATCGATGTAGTGATCGCCATCGGAGGCGGTAGTGCTCTGGATGCTGGCAAGGCCATCGCCGGTTTATTACGGGTAGGACGGAGTGTGATGGATTATCTGGAAGGGGTTGGCCCGGAGCTGGATTACCAGGGTCCAGCTGTACCCCTGATCGCTGTTCCCACCACAGCTGGTACTGGCAGTGAGGCCACCAAAAATGCGGTACTCAGTACCCATGGTCAGGCGGGTTTTAAAAAATCCTTCCGGGATGACAAATTGGTGGCGGAATATGCGGTGCTGGATCCGGATTTACTGGCCAGTTGTCCACCAGCCCTGATCGCGGCCAATGGCATGGATGCTCTGACTCAGCTGATGGAGTCATATGTCTCAATTAAGGCGAATCCTTTTACCGATGCCCTGGCCCTGGATGGCTTGCGGGCGGTCAGAGACAGCCTGTTGCACTGGTATGAAACACCGAATGACAGCGCTGAATATCGCGCCAAAATGCATTATGCAGCCATGCTTTCCGGGATTACCCTGGCCCAGTGTGGTCTGGGTTCGGTGCATGGCCTGGCCTCACCCCTGGGGGCCTTTTACCCAATTCCCCACGGTGTGGTGTGTGGCACCCTGGTGGCCGAGGCCACGGCAGCCAATATTCGAATTATGAATGAACGTGAACCAGATAATCCGGGTCTGAAACGCTATGCCAAAGTGGCGGCAGTCCTCAGTGGCCATCACTTTTCCAGCTACGATGAAGCCGGAACTGCCTTGGTGGCCCTGCTTCACGCCTGGACCGGGCGCATGAAACTGCCCCGCCTGGGAGAGTATGGGGTGAAATTAGATGAACTGGATCATGTAGTGGCCCACTCTCGAGGTAGTAGTATGAAGACCAATCCCATCGTCATGACCAATGATGAAATCAAATCGGTCTTACTCGCCAGACTCTGACGGTAAGTAGGCAAAAAAAACCCCGCCATGTGGCGGGGAAAATACGCTTGCGGCAAATAAACTTTTACTTATTCCAATGAAATCTTGAGCTGGAAGAATACCAATTCAGCCACTTGATCACCTACATCCGGGATATAAGTCATGTTCAGAGAAACATTTCGGGTTCCTACAGAAGCCACAGGTAGTACACCGGGGAAAGGCTTGTAATCATCATAATCCTTGCGTGCCATGAAAAATCCAAAATAGCCCACATCGATATGCCAGCTATCCTTGATAAAGAAACGACGTGCTTCACCAGCGCCAACATAGTAGGAAAGATTATTGAATGAATCATTAAAGGCTGAACTGGTTACAAAAGGTACCCATTTACTACCATAGGAACGAGACATTTCGTACTGGAAGCCTGTGCCAAAATTATTTTCATTAAAGGTCTTTCCTGCTGGTGGTGACTCAATATGGTAGGAACGTCCATTGGCGATCATGTGGTAAGAACCCGACATGGT
The DNA here is from genome assembly GCA_029881995.1 of Gammaproteobacteria bacterium. Classification (GTDB taxonomy): domain Bacteria; phylum Pseudomonadota; class Gammaproteobacteria; order UBA6429; family Thiohalophilaceae; genus JAHEDB01. The sequence goes on along the minus strand of JAOULO010000001.1, from coordinate 158,420 downwards.
CGCGGCCTTTACATGAGGACTCGCAAACAGGGTAGTGATGAACAGGATAATGGCCAGTATGCCAACATTCAGGATCGATGGACGGTATTGATCAGCGCAAGCGTTAAACTTTTTCATTGTCGTACTCCATGTTTTGACTTTTTATTTGCCAAAGGTCAGGAGTACTGCTTTGTTGCCTGTTGAGTTCCGGCGGTCCCGCTGTCGTAGGGTGGTGCCCCTTAGACCGGTGACTTTGCGTACCCTCTTTTCAGATGGGCTTGCCTTTGTCAGAACTCCTAACCGTTCTTTCTTGACGGTACGTGTTGCATCTCACATGCCAACTGTGATGGTCATCACATCACTTTTGTGATATCCATCAAATCAACAACTTAGGGAAGGTGTACAAGCGTGATGACCATCACGAGTCTGATGTGATGTGATCGGGGTGACTCTGAGCGTCACTTTGTGACGTTCAGGGTCAGGTATAAACCGTGAAAGAAACTGCGGAATAGCTTGAGTGTATGCGATTAGTGCAGGGTAGAAGGTTTTTCTGGTTTGGGGGCAGGTGAGGCATGGTGCAGAATCATGCGCCAGCCGTCTGGGGTTTTCTCATAGATATTAGTTGCGAGGACCTGTACCCGTTTCTCCCCGTTAACCAACAGGTTTTCATTGACGATATGTATGGCCAGGTCTTTATGTTTGATACGACGGGTATCCACCGTTTCAAACTCTACATCGGCATTATTATTAAAGATTTCCTGCCAGCTTTCCCGGATGGCGTGTACACCCATTAGGCGGTGGCTCATGGGATGAATACATTCTATATAATCGGCATCCAGCCAGACCTGCATCATGGCATCTAGATCAGAGGTTTCGAAAGCTTTGTAAAAGGCAAGTTCAACTTCATCGGGCTCGGAAAACTGGTTATCTGGCATGCATGGGTCCTGTAAGAACGGTTCTATCAATCAACATAGCTGTTATACACCCAACAAACAAGTTACCTTACCAGGGTCTGCTGATGTTTTATTCTCACCACTGCTGGAGACGCATTTTCTGCCCAGCAAGGCGTCATGAGCGCCGTGTAGTTATTCTACATTAGCGAAATGACAACGCGGTTGGGTGGAAAATGCGGCCCAGCCCAAGGGGTTGAGCCAGAAAAAGCGCCACTCGGCGTTACTCGTCACTTATTTGGAACAACCAAACCGCGTTCCTCGTGCCTTGATTGGCACGTTTTCTGGCTCAACAGTGGCGAGAATAAAACTTCAACAGACCCTATACATCAAGGTAAAGGCTCAAGCCAATATATTCTTCCTCGAACTGAAAGAATTCACCAATGCTGGAGCGGCCACGATAATAATCTAAGGCAATGCGCCAGACATGAGGGGCGGCATCGAAGGCAAAACCAAATTGCAGGGCCCGGTTGATAGACCAGTCATTTTCCTCATAGGCCGAGAGATCAATTCCTGCATACCATCCCAGTCTTTCAGAAGTGGAATATTGAGATTGCTGGTACTGCAGACCCGTTTGTACACGATAACGATCCTGCAGGGGTTTTTCGTCCTGGTGATAACCGGCACCCAGTTCAAAATAGGTTTGCCAACGGGGAGAGAACGAATATTGTGCACCCAGCAGGACTTCCTCCCGAGTATAACTGATTCGTTTACGGCCCGTGCGTTCGGCATATTCATCACCCACATGGCTGGAATCGTGGTAAAAACCAAACCGATAGGCCACCGAGGTATTGTGGCGATAACTGAATATCAGTCCATAATTGCCATCCCAGCCGATATTGTCCTGTGAATGATCGATATCAAAATGTCCCAGGAAGCCGACTTCCAGATTAGCCTGAAGTTGTTGTGCAGGGTCTTCATCATCTGACCAGTTAAATAACTCCAGTCTCCCCCCAAGGCGTAAGGCAAAGCGGGAGTTACTGGTTTCTGGAATAGTACTATTCATGACATGCAAAACCTGCAGGCCAAAGGTAACTCGCTTTTGATCGGCAAGATAGGGCGGGTATATATGTTCAGTTGGTGCCAGTTGTAGTCTCGGTAAATTTTCTGAGGATGGGGGAGGTTCAGCAGGTTGCTGAGCAGATGCACCTGTCGGTAGTAACAGGAGTAAAGGAAACAGTCTTACAATAGTGCCATTGCATTTCATGGTATGGAATACCGCAAAATTTCACAGTTTCTGAAATGCAGATCGATCATGGTTTCATCATCTAATTGCCTGAAATAAGCATCAACTACCCGCAGGGTTTCTTCATGGGCCACTATGAGTACAGATGCAAAGTTCTGATTTTGCAACCAGCCTAGAAAACCCTGTATACGTTGTTTGTGTTCAAGCAGGGATTCCCCATCATTGAATTTACTGTTTAAACGGTCTCTTGCTATGGCGGACTGATATTCAGACACAGATCTATCTTCAAAACCGGAACGTATGTCATTAATATCCGACCTGGCTGCTATTTCCACCTGGTGGTAACGATTGATTATTTCTGCGGTTTGTCGAGTTCGGGGCAGTTCTGAGACCAGTATCAAGTCAATGGAATCATTTTTAAGCTTTTCAGCAGCTACTTCCGCCTGTTTGATACCTTCCGGCGTCAGGTGTACATCCCTTTTGGGGTCACCATTACACAAAGCCTTTAAGTTGTAATTGGTCTGGCCGTGGCGCAACACATAAATCTGCATTCTGGATCACCATTTTGTTCAGTGGTCATGGAATATTACTACAGGCAAGTGGGTTTTACGGAACCATGTGCCGGGGGCGCCAGTCACAGCTTTGTCAATATCGTAATTGTCCCGCTTAGGGTAGAATCTCACCATCGACAAGGAGTGAATATCATGCAGAGAGTCTTACAACAAATTATCACATCAGTATTCTGTTTTCTGGTTATCTCGATTGGCAGTGTGTCGGCCAAAACCATGACCGATTTTTCTGGTAAACCGGCCACGATTGAGCAATATACCGGAAAGGGAAAATGGACCATTGTGATGTTCTGGGCCTCTGATTGCCTGATATGTAATAAAGAGGCCAGGCACTATGATGAGTTTCACCTCAAACATAAAAATAAGGATGCCATAGTGTTGGGGGTGTCTATGGACGGCCAGGCCAATAAAAAGGCTGCTGAAGGGTTTATCAAGGAACACAAGCTAAATTTCCCCAATATCCTGGGAGAACCCGAAGATGTGGCCGTGTTCTTTTATGATTCGACGGGTGAGCATTGGGCAGGGACACCAACTTTTTTAATCTATTCCCCAAAGGGTGAGCTCAAGGTGCAACAGATCGGTGCAGTACCTGTTCCGCTGATTGAAGAGTTTATCCAGCAACAGACTGCCGGGCAGTCAAAGGCAAGTAAGTAAATGGCAGAACAACTGTTAATTGAGCATAACGGAAATACCGTATTGCAGTACGACCGTAATATACGTTTACCGGGTCATCAACGCCGTTTTCTCGATAAAATGGATGAGGACATGGCCGAAGGTATCCAACTGGCCGGTCAGTCTATTGAGGAACCAAACCCGATACAAAAGGCCCAGTTTGTGGCCGTGCAATTAATGAGTGCCTTACAGCAAAGTGAAGATGGCCTCATTGCTGCAACCTGTGCCTATCTCGCTAACCGCTTTCCTGAGATGAGGAAAGTGGTAGCCACAGAACAGGGAGACAATATTTCTCTGGATCTGGTTTTCAATGAGCAGGGAAAACAGAATACTGTTGCGGTAAACTTCCAACCCAATCTGCATTGATGTAAAGGTGTTTCATGAATTCTGTGTTGTCATATCTACTGGGCCTTGGCCCCCTGCGCTGGATGCTGGGCTCAGCAGCCATCATTATTATGATCTTGCGACCCGCCTCTGGGACTGAAGCAGCCTTTGAAGGTTGGGCAGTGTTTCCCACCCTGGTGTTTCCCTCCCTGGCCCCCATCCTGTTTATGCTCCTGTTACTGGATGCCATCATGAGTCGTTTGCTGATGATCAGTAAGGAAGGGACTGAAAAAGCCCGATTAAACCGGGCTATGTGGACCGACCTTGTCATTGCCGGACTGTCCCTGCTGGTCTGGTATTCCTACTTTTCACATTTGTTAACAGGATGAGAAAAATAGTATAACTGATTGATTAATAATTAAAATATTTGAAAATATGTATTTTATCCATTGACCGCAAACTGTGAACTGGTTCAAGTTTTTCTAAACCTGGCGTAGAATGAACCGATATTAGACGCACGATATTAGTGGATATGGAGGCCAATATGTATATCCATCAATCACAAGGTTCTACGGAAAGTTATATCGACTGGTCAGTCTGGGTGAAACGACTGGCCCTGTTTGCAGGTCTGGTGATTCTTATCAAAGGAGTCGTCTGGCTGACACTGCCGCTGTTACTGATCTTCTTTGGAATCAGTATCTGAAGCCTGATCAGGTGGCAAGCCCACCGTCGATGAACTGCTCTATAAACTGACGAGGTTTGGCGCCGCTGAATCGGTCTATTTCTTCGCCCCTATGAATCATCAGAATAGTGGGAAAGCCCCGCACCTGATAGCGTCCGGCAATTTTCATATTATCCCCTTCATCCACTTCCAGCTTTGCCAGTAAAACTTCCCCTTCACGATCAGATATGACTGACTCCAGTATCGGGGCAATCACGACACAGGGTGGGCACCAGTCGGCCCAGAGGTCGACCAGTATGGGTTGTTGATGAGAGGCCTGGATGACCATTTTCTCAAAGCTTTCCAGTGAGATATCAAAGATGCAGCTATTATCAGATTTCATAAATATTTACATTTAATTTATAAAGTTTGCAGATTATAAAGAATCTGTTGACGTAAATTAACAAACAATCATCAATAAAAGCTTCAGGCCAATATATACCAGTCCGACATGCAGGGTGTTAATCTGAAGTGCAGTGAACTGGTCATGAAGAATAAAAAAGTTACCAACCCTGAAACAATCCGTTTAGGCCTTATGCCACCGTTGAGTGGCATGGTTGAACTATATGGTCAGGAAATTATCTGGGCGGCTCAGATTGCCTGTGATGAAATTAATGAACGGGGAGGGGTGCTGGGTAAACCCCTGGAGTTGATTATAGAAGATGATGGCAGTATGCCAGAACAGGCTGTACCTGCTGCAGAAAGATTAATTGATAAGCATCATTGTGTTGCGATTATTGGTAACCTGTTATCCAATTCACGTATTGCGGTAGCAGATCATGTCTCACTACCCAGAAAAATACCTTACCTGAATTTTTCTTTTTATGAAGGCAGTATTTTCAATCGATATTTTTTTAGTTTTTCAGCTCTGCCTAACCAGCAAATCGATAAAATGATTCCATATATGGCTGATCGCTTTGGGCCTAAGATGTATTTCGCCGGAAATAATTATGAGTGGCCTCGTGGGTCAATTGATGCTGCTAAACGGGCATTATTACGATTTGGTGGTGAGGTAGTAGGAGAAGAATATTTTCCTATTGGAACTTCAGATTTTACAGAGCTAATGGACAGGGTCGCTCGTTCCGGTGCAGATGTGTTTGTACCCTATGCAGCGGGAAGTGATCAGATCAACCTGTTGAATCAATTTACTGATGCGGGTCTTAAAGATCGTATGGCTGTTGTCATGGGGCATTATGATGAAGCTATGGTTGCTTGTCTTACCCCAGAGGTACGTGAAGGCTTTTATTCAAGTAATACCTATTTCCTTGATGTGGAGACGGACGTGAACAGGGAATATCTGCGACGCCTGGCTGAACGCGATGATGTGACAGGAATCTGGCCAGCAGGCAATGGTGTAATGACCAATTTTGGTGAAGGTACCTATGTTTGTGTCCATGCCTTTGCAGCTGCAGCCAATGCCGCAGCTTCAACCGATGCAGAAGCCCTGGTTGAAGCACTGGAACATGTTCGGGTTCATGCGCCTCAGGGTGAGGTGATTATGGATGCGATCACTCATCATGCCAGTGTCAATTCTTATCTCTCACGATGTGAAGCCAATGGTCGTTTCAGTATTGTTGAAAGCTTTGGCCATATTGCACCGGTAATCCCTGAACGTTATGAAAAGGAGAAGCTACTGTCAAAGGTAGCTATAAATACCATAGGCAATAATGACAACTGGCAGGTCGTATCTATCCTGCCCTATCCATTGCCCGATGAATCAGAACTCTCTAACCCTCTTATCAGTAGGCTGTTTAAAATCAAGATGGACAATCGGATATGCCGTCAGTTATTAAAAGTTTTCAATGAAAATTCTGAAATTATTGATGATGTCGTACGCACAGGAGGTGAACAGGTCGTTCAACTGTCTTCGGGTATTATAGGTGCAGATCCTCAATCCTTGTTAGTGACACCGCTGTTTAATGAAATGGAATGTAGTTATGTGGTAATAAGCAGTAACTCTAACTTTGGAATGAATAATGAAGGTTTTGATTTTTTAGATGATGAACATGACAGCGGGATGTTTCATGCGCGGGGAGATGACTCTGAACTTGGAAAAATTCTGGGTGCAACAGATGTCGGAATAATTGCAATTGATCAAAGTAGTAAAATTACCCGGGTGAATAAAAAAACTTCAAATATGTTTGGCTATGATCGGGATGAACTCATTGGTATGTCAGTGCATATGTTGTTACCCCCTCATATGCGGGAAGGACATAAGCGGAGCATTATGACATTTCTTGATGAGGATGTTGTACAACGGCCAATGAGTGACAGGCCGGAAATTACCTGTTATCGCAAGGATGGAAGTTTTTTTCCGGCAGAAGCAACCGTTAGTAAAATTAAAACAGGTGATGGCTGGATGATGGTAGCAACCATGACAGATATTTCCGAAAGAAAGAAATCTGAAGAACAACTAGTCTGGTATGCAACACATGACCCACTGACACATTTACCAAACCGGACACTCATAAATGACCGTCTGGAGAATGCCCTTAATCGCTCTAAAAGGACTGGTAAGAGTGTTGCAATAATGTTTATTGATGTTGATGAATTTAAACTGGTTAATGATACCTATGGTCATGAAGTGGGAGATAAACTTCTCAGGGTCATTGCCGATGAACTGACCAGCCTGGTAAGACCTGGTGATACTGTCGGTCGGTTCGGGGGAGATGAGTTTGTGGTGATGTGTGATCAGATTAATGATATTGAAGTGGTTACTTCCATCGCGGACAGGATCATCAATAGACTCAAAGAGCCTGTACATATTGATAATATTGAATTCTTTTCAACTGTCAGTATTGGTATAGCGGTTGGGTTTGGTTCGAAGACAACACCAGATAGCCTGTTGAAAAATGCTGATGCAGCTATGTACAGTAGTAAGTCAAATGGTAAGGATGGCTGGACATTCTTTAGTAACGACATAGGTCAATCAACAAAAAGGCAGTTGCAGATTGCCAATGGATTGCGGACTGCTATCAGTAATAATGAGTTATATACCGTTATCCAACCTATTGTTGATGCAAAAACCAGTAAGGTCACAGGTGGTGAGGTATTATTAAGATGGAAAGGCCAAGGAGGTGATGTTTCTCCAGCAGAGTTCATTCCTGTAGCTGAAATGAGTGGCTCAATTCTTGAAATAGGCATATGGGTGTTTGAACAATCCTGTATGTATCTTGATTCAATGCGAAAATATATTGCTGATATTAATCGTCCTCATTTATCTATTAACTTATCGGCTCGTCAACTGGTTGATAAGGACCTTATAGATAAATTTCTGGATATTGTACAGAAATACAATGTATGCCCAGCCAATATTACTCTCGAAATTACCGAAACAACCTTGATGAATGATGTGGAAAGAACTGTCGACATGCTCAATACGCTAGGCGCAGCAGGGTTTATGGTTGCAGTAGATGATTTCGGGACTGGCTATTCATCCCTGAGTCACTTGAAGAGCCTACCAGTGAATTCACTTAAGGTGGACAAATCTTTTGTAGATGATATAGATGAAAAAGAAGATTCTCATTCTATTGCTTTGGCAATTATAAGCATGGCTCATTCACTAGGATTGACAGTGACAGCCGAGGGTGTTGAAACCAGTTCTCAACTCAGTGTATTGAATAAAATTGGTTGTGACCAGATTCAGGGTTATTATTTTTATAAGCCTTTACCAGTAGATGAGTTTACTAAGGTTTACTTGAATGAAGCAGCTGTAAAAGTGAATGCGTCATAATTTTTTATTGGGGTTTTATATCTAGTATGTTTTCTTTATTACCAGTATCTTTGAATAAAATAAAGTTGACGCCGGAAATAAATGGATTCTCTGCCTTTATATTGATCTCCCTGGGAACAACATCCTTTAAACCATATTTGGATGCTTCTTTGCTGGATAGTTTCATTAGATAGGTGCCAGCAGGAATTTTGCTCATTACATAAAATCCGTCATAGGCACTTTTTATTTTTTGTATAATTTTTCCTTCCATATCGGTTAGTACCATTTCTATATCACCGACAGGAATATTTTTCCCTTTTTTTCGTAGATAAATATTTCCATCAATTTCACCGGTCAGGATGATTGGGAAGTTGATTTGGTCGATATGACCCGGTCGGGGGGTGATTCTAACACCAGGTGTACTTGGTATCATTAAAGGGTCTTCCAGAGATGCAATATCTACTCCTAGCTCGATGGACTCATGTGCAGGCAGGTCTGTAAATAACACAAACCCATCCTTATCCGTTTTTTTTTGCTTAATCGAGTTGTTCTGGTGAAATGCAATATTTGGTAGGCCTTTTTCATTATGATCACGAATTCCATTCTGATTTGCATCAAAAAACACCAGTATAGAGACACTACCATTTGTTGCCATTGGTAATGCCTGAGTATGCCAGTTTTGTAGTCGAGGGTCTCGACCCAGGCTAATTGAAAAGGCCATATCGACAGCCCATTCACCTGTTGTTTTATATTTTGTAGTGGTTGTTAATGAATAATTCCCAAACTGTTTATTTAGTCCTGCCAGGTATTGATATTGATCATCTTCAAATTTGTTTATACCGAGATTAAATGAATAAGGGTATAAATAACGGCCTGAGAAATTCATGTTAATGGTATTCAACCGAGACTCAGGCTTGTTCTCATAATAAAGTTCACTGCGAAGAGAGAAATTACTGTTGTGGGTGCTTATAGATAGAACGCCAAATTCGGTAGTGTCGGCAACGGTCGATTCAGTTCTGGTCAGTGTATTACTTAAAGCAAGTCCACGCTTAGCAACGGCAATGCGCGTAATATATTGGGTTCGTTCATGACCACTGGTATATTCTTCTTTTGCGATTTCCAGGCCAATAGGCATGTGGGGTAGCCACCAGGGTGGAATTACAGTATCAATTCTCATTCTTTGCTGTTGTAAGATAGGATCTGTTGCATTATACCGTTCACTGTAAAATTCTTTAAATTGTGTAGCTGAGGCCTTTAAATTGGTTCTACCAATTCGGTTTTGCAATGATATTTCATTTACTTCTCCACCATCGACTTCCTTGATGTAGTTATAACGATAAAATAGTGAACTCCAGAATCCATTTAGTGACAGATTCATATAGTCGTTTTTATCTTCAGGAGTCACGGTTGTGTTGTCCTCTACAGGAATAGACACAAAATTCAACTGTGCTGTTAAATATTTACTTAGTCCAAAGTCCTGTTTTACAAGTGTACGAGTTTTATTGCCACCATTTTCTTTAGCGACGATAATATCGTAATAGTAAGAACCAGGTTTTGTCAGAGCGCCAGTTAGACTGAATGTGTGAGTTTCCTCCCTGCTTTCACCATGAGGGCCATAAAAGACTAGTTTGAAATAGTTATGGCCAAATAATAATGGGATGTCTTCAAAACGATATTTACCATGCTCTGTTTTGTCTTTATAGCCGATTAATGTGTTGTTATGGTATAGCTCGACTTCCCAGTTAGGCAGCAGCTCACCTTCAAAAGTATGCTTGTCAAAATGTGTTTGCTGCTTCAAAGGGTAGTTCTTGATAGATATACCAGGGATACCAGTTTTACTATTGTTTATGTGCTCTAGACCCGGAAAGACTATATCGATAAAACTATAGTTTGTTGCTTTCATAGGGCCAAGCAAGCGAGACTCTGGATCACTTCGTGAGGCCGTTAAATGGCTTTCTGTTTTGTTATCATCATTACTATTACCACTAATATATAATGAGGTTTCATGGTAGAGCAGGTCGGCTTTTACATATGTTGAATAACTATAAGACTGTTTTGTTTCGGTATAGGGAGATTCACCGTAGTGCGCGGAGACTCGTTGATCGATAAAAGGGGCGGATATAAGTCCATATTCAGTATCTCTAACATCGTAACCACGATCTGGTTTATTAAAACGCCCTTTGATTTTGGCGATTTCTCTTTCTCGTATCAAACGGCTCTGAAAGGGTAAAGGTTCAGTTGTTTTTATTATCAGTCTGGATGTGAACAGGTTCGTGTCGAATAACATCGGCCACCACTTTTCTAGAAGAGCAGAGTTTATATATATATCATCAGGATATACATAGACCTGTTCTTTAGGGAAATGATACAACTTACCTGATAAAGTGACTTGTTGACGAGATACATCAAGATGAAACTGGCGTGATTCTTTTACAATGAAACCCTCAGCAGAACCTGTCCCAAGATCTACTTTGATAGCTATATCTAAGATCTGGCTTAAAATACCAAGCGGTAGATATATATCACTATCCTGTCGATAGGCAGGGAAAACCTCTTCCAGAATAAAATGATCAATCTTTATGCCTAGAATGAGCAGATCATCTTCTGATGGCTTATGTGGTGTAATATTCGAGGCTGGAGCAGCTATGGCTGTAGTATTCGCCAGAAGAGTGAAAACGAAAATCGCACAGGTAAGACGACAACCATACATAGACCTAACATTATGGGATATTGACTGAGTGATGAGTGATCAGCTGGCCTCCCACCTCCTTGGTATGGTGAAACTGAACCGTCAAGGTACCGTTTTTAATCTGGGTGCCACCTGGTGGAGGGATATCAACACTCATTCGCCTTGAAGCATTTGGTGAGTAAATAGCAATACCATTAATTTTACGTAGAACCGTGGTTTGTCCAGTATGATCTTTAAATAGGAATGTGATATCTCCGTAAACAGAAGCATTACCCTCTCGTGTCATATCGAACCTGACTTTTGAAGCCTTCGCATAGTATCGGAGATTTTCAACTGAAATACTTGCTGATACCTGACCATGACGAACAATAACGGGTATGGATATACCAATTACGGGATTTATTTTGATAGAAATGTTCTTTGCTTCATTTATCTTTTGGACACTGTTTGTGGTGGCCTTGGGAATGGCTCTAAATAACATGTGAGAGCGATATTCGCCATGAGCCAGGTTGGCAGGTTTGCGCAGCATAAGTCGAATGGCCTGCCCCTGTCCCGGCTGTAGTGTGACTTGACGAGGAGAAAAACGGATCATCTTGCTGGAGAAAAGTTCCCCAGGTAATGCTTTCTTAACCTCTTCAAAGCCACCGTCTGTTTTCATGCGTCGTTCGACAAATTCAATACGATAGGTGTTGGGTATATTGCTAGTGTTAACAATATTGACGCTGGAGGTGCGGGTATGCTTCTCAAAAATCACTCGGGTTGGAGAAACGAGAACATCCCCAAACACATTTACTGGTATAAGCAGTAAACTCAAGACAGAAGACAAACTTAAACGTAAAATTAATGAGATTATATTTTTTACTGGGCTCATTATGTATTCCTGTTTGTTCAAAATTGTTTCAAGTTTTATCGGCCCATACAGGAAAAAATGTAATGAAAACAAACAAAAAAGGGGCAGTTGCCCGCCCCTTTATCGATACTTCAATAAGTCATGGGTTAGTTGTAATCCACGGTTACATCAAAGTTCACAGAGTAGCTGCCTGCCGCCTGGGTAGCACCTACATTAAGGGTTCCACCGACCTTCAGGGTTGAGGTGCCACCGACACCAATGGTTGGCGTACCACCTGCATTATGTGTAAAAGTATCCACAATCATATTATTACCCCCACTGACCAGCGTAATATTGGCTGGTAATGTGATGGCATATGTCGAGCCTTCAGAACCACCCACTGTGAAAGTAGCGGCTGTACCACCTGTTGGGCCAGCAGTCACATTGGTGTGGGTCAAACTGTCATCTGTTCCCAGTACAACCGTACCGGCAGCCGCCGTTGGGAACATATCACCAAACGACATATCGATAGTTTTGGTAATCGTAATGGGGGTAAGTACAACAGCGCTTGATGCAGCCGTGTCAGTGGCGGCATGGGTAGTTGTTGGCAACATGGCTGTGACTGAGATGAGTGAGCTTATAGCTAAAATTTTGCGTAACATGACGAGAACCTCTTATAGTCATTAAATTCGTTTCTGTGGTACTCCCACAGTTACTAGGTGTATCGGGCAGTAACTCACAAAATTTAATGTTTTTTCACTATTTTTCACAAGGTTATGTATATTGAGTCTAAACAACTAGTGTAACTATCTGAAATATAAGTAACTTAATAAAACACTCGGGTAAAAAATTAATTAAAATAAAGGGTTATCTCATGTGCTTGAAGGGGATATTTTGGGCTCAATAAGGGGTTGGTTTTCATGCCAGACGATTGTTTGCCTGGTTTTAAATGGAGATAAAAGGCCAATTCAGGAGATTGGGTAAGCTGCAGCCGGGGTTTTCCATCCCTGTTATTCACTTGAACTGTTGTGGCTGTAAGGATAGTGGCGCTGGCGCTGGTTGTGGCGCGAGCTTGGAGTGGTGAGGCCTCAAGCTTGCCCTGTACTTGGATGGACAAGCTGATGAACAGAATCTTAACGATAAAGCGGCATGGCATGCGACACCTAAGGGGTTTTCACCTGGTTCATTTAAGCATATGCCAAGGACAGGATTAAAGTTGAGCTTTTTTGTAAGATTTAACACAGTGTTGCCTCGGTAAAATAGTGTTAAATGTGGAGCATTACTGGAGCACAATCTCGACTAAATAGGTTCCGGAATAATTGCCAGATGGTTGAGGGTTGGCTACCGTGAGGGTGGCACCAAACTGGAGTGTGCCGTCCCCATTGGCATCGAGGATACCGCTACCGACGGGGAAGGAGACGAAGTTTATCATGGGCATGCTATTACCCACACCATCGGTTAGCACAGTGTCGGCCGGCGTGACGATGGAATAGGTATCATTGGCACAACCACGGATTGTGTACACTGCCTGGGTGACAGTACCCCCCATCAGTACCACACCACCACTACCGTCTGTTGAGCGTAGCCCCTCCACGCTGACTGTTACCGTTCCGCCGCTATAACTGGCAAAGGTACCGAAGGTGAGATTCGTGGCAGGAGTGAGGACAGTATTGTTTTTACACCAGCCTTGACTCATTGGTGCCCAGAGGGGACTGGACAAACTAAAAAATAAAATGAGCCCAACACCTGTCTGCCATTTAGTAAGGTGAAGGGAGATGTTTCGCCTGATTGTGTGTAGTGCCATACCCTAATGTCGTCACTTATTGTCCTGACTTGATAGTAAAAGCCAGATAAATCAGAATATTAGCTTTAATACAGGGAGAAAAAATGAAATTAATCTGGGCCATCCTGGCTATAGTGGGTATTGCATACATCGGTGTGTGTATTTTCCTGTTTCTGTTTCAGGCCAGGGTAATATTTTTTCCAGATCTACCTGGCCGACAATTGGAGATGTTTCCAAACAACATCAACCTGGCATTTGAAGATGTGTATGCCAAAACAGAGGATGGTGAAATCATCCATGGCTGGTATGTTCCTGCGGAAAATGCAACAGTGACTATGCTGTTTTCCCATGGTAATGCTGGCAATATTTCTCACCGCCTGGAATCCATTGCCTTATATAACTCTCTTGGCATGAATGTTCTGATCTATGACTATCGGGGTTATGGCCAGAGTACCGGTAAGATTTCTGAGCAAGGTTTTTATCAGGATATCGATGCCATGTGGCGGGTACTTACAGAGCAAAAGGGTATCAGGGCAGAGAACATTATACTGTTCGGCCGTTCCCTTGGAGCAGCCATTGCTTCACAACTGGCAACACGCGTAAAAGCAGGGGCCGTGATTATTGAGTCACCCTTTACCTCCGTTCCCGATATGGGGGCAAAGCTTTATCCTTTTTTGCCTGTTCGTCTGCTATCGCGCTTTCAATTGAGTAATATTATTCACGCAAGCCAGGCTCAATCGCCAGTTCTGGTAGTACACAGTCGTCATGATGAGATCATTCCCTTTTCGCACGGTGAGAAGGTCTTCGAGTCGGCTGCTGAACCGCGAGTCTTTTTACCTATTAGTGGTGATCACAATGGTGGTTTTTTACTAAGTGGTAATGTTTATATTGATGGGCTGCAGGAATTTCTTGTGAAGTATGTTGCAACTTATAAAAAGGTGAACTGATAGATGGACAGACAAGACCTGGAAAATTATCTGCATGAACATATTCCTCTGTCGGCAGCCATGCAGGCACATATCGATGTACTGAAACACGAGCGTGTCGTGATCTCAGCCCCTCTGGAACCCAATATCAATCACCGTGAAACCGTATTTGGTGGTAGTGCCTCTACATTAGCGACCCTGGCGGCCTGGACACTGGTTCACTCCAGCTTAAAACGACTGGAGCTTGATGCACGCGTTGTCATACAAAAGCACACCATGACCTATGATAAGCCGATTACGGATCGGTTTGAGGCTGTGTGTGATCGTCCGGCGGAGGACAAGTGGCAACGGTTTCTGAGCATGCTGCAACGCCGGGGCCGTGGACGTATTCATGTTCAGGCCAGCCTGAACTGCCAGGGGCAAAATGTCGGGCAGTTTGGCGGTGATTTCGTCGCAATCAAATCGTAAAAGCCCGGTTTTCAACATTCGCCCAATGCTATAATGAGTCAATCTCAATCACAGTAATATCCTTCTGGCTCACGCGGTCTTTACCCCATGCAAACAGCCCCCGACATTTTTTCTTTTCGTAAGTACTGGCCCCATAAATTTGGACCGGCCAGTTTTTTACCCATGTCCCGGGATGAAATGGATCAGTTAGGCTGGGACAGTTGTGACATTATCCTGGTGACCGGGGATGCCTATGTGGATCATCCCAGCTTTGGCATGGCAGTGATCGGTCGAACCCTAGAGGCCCAGGGCTTTCGTGTTGGTATTATTTCCCAGCCCGACTGGACATCGGTGGAGGATTTTAAAAGACTGGGTAAGCCCAATCTGTTCTATGGTGTCACGGCGGGCAACATGGACTCCATGGTCAATCGCTATACCGCCGATCGAAAAGTCCGTTCCAATGATGCCTACACCCCAAACGGGGCAGGGGGCAAACGCCCGGATCGTTCGGTTAATGTCTATGCCCAGCGTTGCCGAGAAGCCTTCAAAGGTGTACCGGTTATTATTGGTGGTATCGAAGCCAGTCTGCGACGCATCGCCCATTATGATTACTGGTCTGACAAGGTACGTCGATGCTGTCTGCTGGATAGCAAGGCCGATATGCTGGTGTATGGCAATGCGGAGAGGCAGGTGGTGGAGATAGCCCATCGACTTGCGGGAGGTGAATTGATTGCCGACTTGCAGGACATAAGGGGAACAGCTTTCATTCGTAAGCAATTACCCACCAACTGGTATGAAGTTGATTCCACACATATTGATACCCCCGGCAAATTGGAAGCCCATATCGATCCCTATGCAGAATCATCACCGGCCTGTGAGCAGCAGGATCAGAGTGATGGGCCAACCGTGGTACGATTTCAACGACAGGTACCTCGCGTTGACCGCCAGCATAGTTATATCCGTTTGCCTGATTATGAGGTCGTAAAAAACGATCCAGTGATGTATGCCCATGCCTCGCGTATTCTGCATCTGGAGACCAACCCCGGTAATGCCCATCCACTGGTACAGCGCCATGGTAAACGTGATGTGTGGATCAACCCACCACCGATCCCTTTAAGCACCAAAGAGCTGGATACGATTTTTGAATTGCCTTATCAGCGCCAGCCCCATCCAGCCTATGGTGAGGCGAACATTCCAGCCTATGAAATGATCCGTTTTTCGATCAATATTATGCGTGGTTGTTTTGGTGGATGTACCTTTTGTTCTATCACAGAACATGAAGGCCGGATCATTCAGAGTCGTTCAGAAGACTCAATTGTCAAAGAGATCGAAACCATCCGTGATACCGTGCCCGGTTTTACCGGCCACGTGTCTGATATTGGTGGCCCGACTGCCAATATGTATCGTTTGGCCTGTAAAGATAAAGCGATTGAAGAAAACTGTCGGCGTCTCTCCTGTGTCTATCCCTCAATATGTAAAAACCTTGATACCAATCATACGCCTTTGATCCATCTTTACCGGCGTGTACGCAAACTCAAGGGTATTAAAAAGGTCTTTATCGCATCAGGCCTGCGTTATGACCTGGCGGTGGAATCTCCGGAATACATCAAGGAACTGGTTACACACCACGTCGGTGGCTACTTAAAGATTGCCCCTGAACATACCGAAGATGGGCCATTAACAAAAATGATGAAGCCGGGCATGGGGAGTTATTATCGCTTTAAGAAACTCTTTGAGCGTTATTCCAAAGAGGCGGGTAAGGAGCAGTATCTGATTCCTTATTTTATCGCCGCCCATCCCGGCACTACCGATGAAGATATGATGAATTTGGCTCTGTGGCTCAAGGAAAACGGCTTTCGCGCCGACCAGGTGCAGACCTTCCTGCCAAGCCCCATGGCCAGTGCTTCGGCCATGTACCATACCGGCAAAAATCCCCTGCACAGAATCGATGAGAAGAGTGAAACTGTTTTCGTCCCCCGTGGTCTGAAGATGCGTCGATTGCACAAGGCCTTTTTACGTTATCACGATGCGGAAAACTGGCCCCTGCTGCGCGAGGCCCTGAAACGTATGGGCCGGGAAGACCTTATCGGCAATGGCAAAAAACACCTGGTACCAAGCTGGCAACCAAAGGGTACCGGTCAGGGCGCTGAGGCAAGAAAGGGCAAGCCCTTTCGTACCCAACATACCGGCCTGCCAGATAAACCAGTAAAGAATGGTAAAAAAAGGCCGACAAAAGGGCGCGGTAAAAAAACGGCTAGAAAATCGACACGGCATAAGCATTGAAAATGTGCAAAACCGCCATATTAGTGTCATACGGGATATATATAATAAGTGTCAATGTCAGAATCACAGCAAACAGAACTGGAAAATCAGGAACGGGACTTCGAGGAACTGGTACTCAAAGAGAGTATTGTCAGTGCCTCAGGTCTGAATTCCAATAGTCTGCTCATCGGTATTCGTGGTGATCCCTCCCTGCGTGAAACCACCTTTGATCGCAAACGCTACAAAAGTGAGGTGGATGAGAACATCGATATCCTGATGCCCAATTTGCAGGAGTTGATGCTCAATCGCAGCACCTTTAAGCTTTTTGTTGGTTTTAATAATGGTGAGATCCGTACCACCTCGATATTTGATCCCTTGCGTGAAGAAATTCACTCGGTAGAAAAAATGATCGATCATGCTTATATCGAGAGACAGTTCCCGGAAGTGCCGTATGAAGATAAAATCCGGATTATGCGGGATTTATACAATAACTTACGCTCTAATCCTGTTTATGGCCGCCTGCCCCAGTACTGGCAGAATATTATGGCCAAGCGTAGTGCCGCCTGGGAGCCCATGGAACAGGAGGAGATCATTAGTGTGATATCCACCTTGAAAACCCTGCGCGAGATGCCCACATATTTCATTCGGAATATAACCATTTCCATTGTACAGAGTATTGTGCGTATGCAGTTTAACTGTGATGGTACCCAGATTGTCAGTGCTGAGAACTATCAGCGCTTTCTGGAAGACAATCTGGCGACGGAATAAGACCGATTTTTATTAATAAAGGTAAAGAAAAAACATGAAACGTATTGCTTTGTTTCTGGCAACCAATATCGCCATTATCATTGTATTAAGTATTACCCTGCGCCTGTTGGGCTTTGAGCGTATTCTTGATGAACAGGGTGTGAACCTTAACCTTAATTCATTGTTGATGTTTGCGGCCGTGTTTGGCTTTGGTGGCTCTTTCCTGTCACTGATGATCTCCAAGTGGACAGCCAAGCGAATGACCGGTGCCAAGGTCATAACCCAGCCAAAAACCAACCAGGAACAGTGGTTGGTGCGTACCGTTGAAACACAGGCCCGGATGGCCGGCATCAAGATGCCTGAAGTGGCTATTTATGATGCGCCAGATGTGAATGCCTTTGCCACCGGACCGAGTAAGAATAATTCACTCGTTGCGGTGAGTACCGGTCTGCTTAACAGCATGAGCCAGGATGAAGCCGAAGCGGTACTGGCCCATGAGGTGAGTCACGTGGCCAATGGTGACATGATCACCCTGGCCCTGATTCAGGGTGTGGTGAACACCTTCGTGATTTTCCTCTCCCGTGTCATCGGACACATGGTGGATCGTGTGGTCTTTAAAAATGAACGCGGTCATGGCCCGGCCTTCTGGATCACCACCATTATTGCCGAACTGGTACTGGGCATCCTGGCCAGTGCCATTGTCATGTGGTTCAGTCGTCAGCGTGAATTTCGTGCCGATGCCGGTGGTGCCTCACTGGCGGGTAAACAGAAAATGATTGCGGCACTTGAACGCCTGCAACAATCAGTCAAACAGCCACACCTGCCAGACCAACTGGCGGCCTTTGGTATCTCTGGTGGAATTGGTCAGGGCATTAAACGCATGTTTATGTCACATCCACCACTGGAAGAGCGCATTGCAGCCTTAAAAAGCTCGATGTAATGATCCTTATCAAGGACTAAAAGGCCGGGCATTGCCCGGCCTTTTTTATTAAGTGCTATTATTTAACAATTAAAATATCTCATAAGGTGTTAGCACATGGCTCAGTGTCAACAGGGTATTCTGCTCGAACCACCTAAGCATTCCCGCTATCTCAGTTTCGATTGTCAGAGTGGCGTATCCACTGAACAAATTAAATCTACCTTAAGTGATTTAGCTGAGCTTGTGGATGGGAAAGAGGTGGTGCTGGGTATAGGCCTGTCTTTATTGAATGTGCTGGGTGTCAAGATTGAAGGCTTACGCCATTTATCAGCAACAAGTGGTGCTGGTTTTGATATTCCTTCTACACCGGCCGCACTCTGGTGCTGGTTACGAGGTGATGACCCTGGTGAACTTTATCATCGTTCACGCAGACTTGAAGAGATGCTGTTTCCTGCCTTTAGCGCATCCCATGTCCTCTATGGTTTTTTATATAAAGACAGTCGCGACCTGAGTGGCTATGAAGATGGGACAGAAAATCCACAAGGTGATGATGCGATTGCGGCCGCCATTGTCAGTGGTCAGGGTAATGGCATGGACGGTTCCAGTTTTGTGGCGGTACAGCAATGGCTGCATGACTTTGATGTTATACAGGATATGGAGGAAGCAGAGATGGATGACGTGATCGGTCGGCATATCAGCAATAATGAAGAGTTTGATGAAGCACCCGAGTCTGCCCATGTGAAACGCAGTGCCCAGGAGAGTTTTTCACCCGAAGCTTTTATTTTACGTCGTTCTCTCCCCTGGGTTGATGGGACTGAAGCAGGTTTAAACTTTGTGGCCTTTGGTCAATCTCTCGATGCCTTTGAGGCAATTCTTCATCGTATGCTGGGCAGGGAAGACGGCATTGCCGATGCCCTGTTTCAAATAAGCCGACCGGTTAATGGTGCCTGTTTCTGGTGTCCTCCAATGAAACAGGCAAAACTGGATCTAAGTTTGCTTGGTTGTTGAGGCAATCGGCTCTAGAATAAACCTGACCGATTCAGGTAGTTAATCATCATTTCCTAATATGATGATTATCGCTTTGCTGTGATGTTCGGAAAAAAACAAAAAATTGATCCAGGTTATGTCGGGTAGAGATGAATCTGGTGAGGATACATAACCATAACCATCATTCAGGAGGCGGAATAATGAAAACTCTTGCACAGGTACGTTTTATTACCTTCCTTACCACGCTATGCCTTGCTATGGGCCTGTCACTGGAGGTGCATGCAGCCAAGCGTATTGTCTTTGGCGGCGGACCTGCCGGTGGAACTTTCCAGGTCGTGGCCAATGCGGTACAGGTGTTTGAAGACATCAAGAAAGATAAGTCTATCCGCGTTAAGGCCCAGTCATCGGCCGGTTCGGTGGAAAATCTGCGTAAGGTCAATGCCAACAGGATGCAAATGGGAGTGGTCTATTCGGGCCACGTCTACCTGGGTCGTGAGGGCAAACTGAAAAATGACAAAAAGAAATACAAAAATGTCATGGCAGTCTCCTATCTATATGGGGCCCCGGCCCAGCTGATTGTCCGTAAGGGTTCCGGTATCAAGAGTACAAAAGATCTGGTGGGTAAAAAGGTTGGTGTCGGTAATGCCGGTTCCGGTGCCTTTGCCAACTGTGAACTGTTCTTCAGCCATATGGGTGTGTGGGACAAGATCGAACGCAATGCCATGGGATATAATGATGCGGCCAATGCCTTCGGTAACAAACAGCTGGATGCCTTCTGGTTGTTTACCGGTTTTCCAAGTGGTGCAGTCATCATGGCAGCCCAGACCAATGATATTGATCTGATCGACCTGGGTAAGGATGCAAGGGATAGTGGTTTTTTGAAAAAATATCCTTACTTCTCCAAACTCGCTGTACCTGCCAATACCTATAAGGGTGTTGACCATGAAACACCCTCCTTCCAGGATTCTGCTTTGTGGGTGGCCAGTGACAAGGTGCCTGCTGATGTGGTCTATAACATGCTCAAGGCCATTTATTCAGACAAAGGTCTGAAGCACATGGTTGGCCAGAAAAAGACTTTCAAGGAGATGAGTGTCAAGACCGGCCCTAAGGGCGTGGTCACTCCCTTCCATCCTGGCGCCATCAAGTTCTGGAAAGAAAAGGGCGTTATGTAGTCATCTATAAAACGGGATGGATATTCCATCCCGTTATCTTTTCACGCAATGTATTAGGACGTTATGTTTGAAAAACTGAATAAGTACGAACGTCTTTTATTTGATATCTGTGCTGTCTCCATGGTGTTGTTCTATTCCTGGGCGGCGGTGATTCAACCTGCAGCCACCCAGTATCATCGTGGCATCTATGTCATGCTGACTTATGTCCTGGCATTCCTTTTATACCAGTCAAAAAATCGCTGGTTGCGTCTGGTGGATTATGGACTGATTATCCTGTCGGTTATTTCCATCGGTTACTGGATATTCAATTTTGAAGTCATCAATTATCGAGCGGGTGCAGAAACAGAACTGGATATGGCCATTGCTGTCATTGGTGTTTTGTTAGGTGTTGAACTGGCTCGTCGTGTGGTGGGGCCGGTGTTTGTTATTATCGGTGCCATTA
The DNA here is from genome assembly GCA_029881995.1 of Gammaproteobacteria bacterium. GTDB lineage: Bacteria > Pseudomonadota > Gammaproteobacteria > UBA6429 > Thiohalophilaceae > JAHEDB01. The sequence continues at coordinate 137,104 of JAOULO010000001.1, read as the reverse complement.
TGCTGCTGTATGGTGTGTATGGTGAGTATGTACCGGAACTCATATCCCATGCTGGTGATACCTTTCCTGCACTTTGTACTTCTATCTTTTATAAAAGCGATGGTGTGTTTGGCATTATGGCCAATGTACTGGCTACCTATATTGTATTGTTTGTGATCTTCGGCGCCTTTCTCGAGAAGAGTGGGGCACAACGTTTCTTTATCGATTTTCCACTGGCCGCCGTGGGGCATCGTGTCGGTGGGCCGGGTAAGGTGTCGGTGATAGCCAGTGGCCTGTTTGGTTCGATCTCTGGCAGTGCCATTGCCAATACCGTGTCCACCGGTGCCTTTACCATTCCCATGATGAAGAAGGCTGGCTTTCGCCCCCACATTGCCGGTGCCATTGAACCTGCGGCTTCCATTGGTGGAATGTTCATGCCACCGATTATGGGAGCAGGTGGTTTCATCATGGCAGAGATGACCGGTGTACCTTATTCAGAGATTATGCTGATCGCTATTTTCCCTGCCCTGATGTATTTTTTCAGTGTCTATGTCATGGTGCATTACGAAGCAAAAAAGTATGGCCTGATGGGTGAGCGTTCTGATACCAGTGCAAAAGATATCTTTCGACGGGAGTGGTTTTATACCTTACCACTCGTGGTGATCACGGTTTTCATGTTAAGCGGTTATTCACCAGCCTATTCGGCGATTCTTGGGATCATTACCTGTATTGTCATCAGCTGGTTTAGAACTGATACACGCATTGGGCTACGTGAAGCGGTTGAGGCATCACGAGCCGGTGTCGAGAGCAGTCTCAAGATCGGTGCCACGGTCGGTGTCATCGGTATTATTATAGGTGTCTTGACCTATAGTGGTTTGATACTCACCTTTGCCGATATCATTATCGAACTGGCCGATGGTCAGTTGTTTCTGACCATATTATTAATTGCGCTGGCATCATTAGTCCTGGGCATGGGTGTGCCGGTCACTGCGGCTTATTTGATCACCGCCGTGGTTGCTGTGCCGGCCCTGACCCACCTGGGAGTGAATCCGATTGCCGCACACATGATCGTCTACTGGCTGTCACAGGATTCAAACATTACCCCACCCGTCTGTATCGCTGCCTTTGCCGGCGCCACCATCGCCAAGGCCAATATGTGGCGCACGGCCTTTAATGCCTTTAAGTTTGCCAAGTTTTTATACCTGGCCCCATTCCTGTTCGGTTATGTTCCCGCCTTTTCCCTGAACGGCAGCAGTCAGGATATTGTGATTGCCTTCGTGCTGATTGCAATTGGAACCTTTGCTTATGCCTGGTTCCTGAGTGGTATCTGGTTACCCCGTAAGGATAGCTTTAAGGAGAAGACCAATACCCGCATGGAATAACAAAAAAGGCTGGACGATTTGAGCCCAGCCTTTGTTATTAACCTGCCTCTTTCCATTCTGTCACATCTGTTTTCACTGGTTCTGATACAGGGGTTTTCATGGTCACCAGCTCTTCACTGCTGGTCGGATGTATGGCTATGGTGTTATCAAAGTCCGCCTTGGTTGCGCCCATTTTCAATGCCACGGCAAAGCCCTGTAACATCTCATCCACGTTATCACCAATCATGTGTATACCAACAACTTTCTCATCAGTTTCTGCACAGATCAGCTTCATGGCAGTAGTGACACCGTGTTGTGACAGTGCATGACGCATGGGTGTGAATTCACTCTTGTATACAGTGACGTCAGTGCCATAGCGCAGCCTGGCTTCCTCTTCAGTTATACCAACGGTTCCAATGGGTGGGTGGGCAAATACAACACTGGGTATGTTGTCATAGTCCACTCGCGCACTGGATTCATTGTTAAATATGCGTCGAGCCAGTTTACGACCTGCTGCAATAGCCACAGGTGTTAAGGGCATCTTACCGGTGATATCGCCGATGGCATAAACGCCTTCCACATTGGTGTTCTCATACTCATCTACTGGAATGATGCCATTGGGCAATATGTTGATACCGGTGGCTTCAATATTCAGATCGGCTGTGTTGGGTTTACGACCCACGGCCCAGATAACAGTATCAAATGCAGACAGTGTTTTCTCTGCAGTAGAATGGATCAGCAGACCTTCCGCTGACTGGGTAATGGCATTGACCTGAAAACCGGTCTCGATCCAGATGCCCTGTTTGGCCATCTCTGTTTCCAGTATCTCACTGATCATTGGGTCGAAACGTTCCATCAAGCGATTTTCCAGTGCAATGATAGTGACATTGGAGCCAAGTGCGCTTAATACACCACTCAATTCCACACCGATGTAGCCACCACCGATCACAGCAACACGCTTCGGTTGTTCCTTCAATTCAAAGAAACCATCTGAGGTAATGCCCCGTTCTGCACCGGGTACGGCTGGTACAATAGGTTTACCGCCGGTAGCAATAACAATATGCTCAGCACTATAGTGCTTGCCGTTGACCTCAATGGTATGCGCATCGACAAAACGCGCATGACCATTGATGCGATCAATACCACATTCTTCGACATAGCCATTCCAGTAACTGTTGATGTTACTGATGTATTGTTCACGCCCGGCCACCAGTTTTAGCCAGTCTGTTTCACCACGAGTGGTCGGAATGCCAAAGTCATTAGCATCATCCACTGCATGGGCAAGATTGGCGGCATACCACATCACTTTCTTGGGTACACAGCCATTGTTAACACAGGTTCCACCCATGCTTTTAGATTCGATAACGGCCACTTTCTTTCCAAACTGGGCAGCAGTCTCGGCGACGGCCAGGCCGCCACTGCCACCTCCGATGGTGATTAAATCATAATGCTGCTTGTTCATGATCATTCCTCTTTAAAAATTAACCCTCACCCTAACCCTCTCCCAGAGGGAGAGGGAACTTAGCACCCTCTCCCCTTTGGGGAGAGGGCAGGGGTGAGGGGAGTCGGCTACGCGGCGCTCTTCTTTGTGTTGGCCAGGTAAGCTTCCAGTTCTTCCGAACCACCAATGTGCTGACCATTGATGAACACCTGAGGTACTGTCGAACGGCCAGATACCGCACGGATAGTCGCTTCAGTGTAATCACGATTCAGTACCAGTTCTTCAAACTGAATACCGGCATCGTTCAGCATGCCCTTGGCACGTACACAGAACTCACAACCGTTGCGAGTAAATACGCTTACATCCAGAGGCTTGGCCGCATTGGGTGCAATGTGGGCCAGCATGGTGTCGGCATCGGATACTTCGAATGGATCACCGGGTACGTCTGGCTCGATGAACATCTTCTCAACAACGCCATCTTTTACCAGCATGGAATAACGCCATGAGCGATCACCAAAGCCGAGGTCATTCTTTGGTACCAGCATGCCCATGCCACGGCTAAAGTCACCATTACCATCAGGCAGGAAACTGACGTTAAAAGCATTCTGCTCTTTCTGCCACTCGTTCATAACAAAGGCATCGTTCACAGAGACACAGATCACTTCATCCACACCGTGTTGCTTCAAGGTGGGTGTCAGCTGGTTATAGCGTGGCACGTGGGTTGAAGAACAGGTTGGGGTAAAGGCACCTGGCAGTGAAAATACAACTACAGTCTTACCTTTGAAAATATCGTCAGTTGATACATCCACCCACTCGTGGTTCTTGCGGGTACGGAATGTGACCTGTGGTACGTTCTGACCTTCACGATTCTCTAACATATTTCTATCTCCTATGGATTAAATCAATTGTTTAACAGGCTTGTACAAATTCATAGCCAGTTTGATCTGCCGTCTTTTGACGGTGGTTCCAGATCTGCTCATGAAAGTAATAGGCCACCGTGTTAATCGCTGGCTCGACCAGAGCAATGGCACTGCCAACTAACACGCTACCCGTCATGAAGTAACCGACGCTAAAGGCCACGGTGAAATGGACGGCTGCGAAGCTGATTGTCTTGCTCATGGTTCTATCTCCTTCACACCAGCAACTGGCTGGCTTCGGGGAGAAGTATCGGTTTGAACTGGTTATTTGTGAAATCGTTTATTACAAATGTACTGATAGGAAAAGGCTATCGATTGTGAAAATATAACAATAACAGATAGTTACACTAAGGTGATGGGAATGTATGTAGGGTAGTCTTACCTAAATTGCTGCATGCAGTGCTTAAAGAAGGCGTATTTTCGGGTTGAGGGGATTCGGGGTAGTTTATCGGATGAAACAGAAAAGCTCTGATCAATGATATCTGGTATGGCGGCACTGGCCTCTTCACTCATCAGCTCACTCAGTTCTGTCTCCACTTGAGCCTGGTTTTTACCCTTCTGGCGCATTTGCATTGCTGTGATCATGGCCCGGGCGATCTCGTAGCAAGTGAGCTCTTTTCGGTAGCCCTGCATTTGCAGCCAGAGTGGCTCAAGCCGACCGATATCATTTGCAATCAAAAAGTCGCTGAAGGTATTGGTAAAACCATTTAAAGAAAAATCGGCTCTGATCTGCTGATCAAACTGAATTTGCAATTGCAGACCATGCACCAGCTGGTTGATGAGCTGATCCTGTTCCAGATCAGTTAATACCAGTTGTAGGGCAACACTATCTGGGCGCTTTTTAATGACTTTCAGGAGATAGATATTGGCACTGGCATCATCAATGGTGAACTGGGCCGTTTGAGGGACAAGCTGATAATTATATCCAAGTGACAGGATCAATATAATCTGCTTTTTCTTATTCTGTTGGGTAATGACTAGTTGATGTTGATCCGGATTTTGACCATAGATCCAGTGGCCATCATCGCTTTGCTGTAATACCCAACTGGCTCCCGCCAGTGATGGCAGAAGAAGCAGGATAATTAACAGGCAATTTTTAATCATACGATATCTTCTTGGTTATTTATTTACTCCGCCTGGGTTAAGGAAATTCGGTAAATAGAATTTCTTGTATTTCTGGATCATACCCACAACTGCAAGATCGGTCAGCTCATCAATCCGCATGGGTGGATAACCCAGAGTTTCAAATGGTATATATTTAGTTTTACCACGCTTGTGGCAAGTTTTACACTCAACGGGCTGTTTGCTGACCTTGCGATGGATAACTTTTTTCATTTGAGATTTCTGGGCCGACTCAAGGTTCTTCTGATCGTTCAGGTAACGCACAACAAAGTCCATTTCCTTTTTTCCATGTAACAATCTTTGCTCATTGTTTTTAGTCATAGTCGGTGTAATCTTTGCACCATAATTGCCAAAAATCGGATACTGCCATTTCTCATCATCACTGGTATAGCTTTTTTCAATATCAAGTAATGCCTGTGGATTAGAAACCTTTTGTCCGGTAGTTTTATCATACCAGGAAAATTTCCACTGTTTATCCCCTTTAGCAGGCTGAGAATGACAGGTCTCACAGGCAAGATAGAAGGTGTGCATATTTAAGAAGCTGCGAATTTCCTTTGATTCGTCATGCGGTACGTTGCCATGGCAGCGTACACAGGTACTGAATTCATCCTTTTGTATATTGAATCCGATATGATGGAACCGACCATCAATATAAGGTTGTTGAATCTTTTTGTAGCCCAGATCCGTAGTTTTCTTCTTGGTTTGCTCTGTTAACAGACGGGTATACATCTGTTCTTCTTCTGTATCACCCCCTCGCATGGCTTCCAGAGATGCCCTGGCCTCTTCTTTACCTTCAAAACCGAAGATCAGAGGAAACATAAAAAATCCATACCAGACAGTAAAGCACATCAAGCCTATGACATAGAGTTTAAAAACGATTTTTTTGAACAGGTCTACCATCCGTAATGCCTCCCACCAAAGTGCTGGGGTTTGATCTCTTCTTCCAGACCAGCCTCAATCATTACTTTGACATAATGAGAATAGTGTTCATGAATCATTTCATCTTCCGATAGATAACCTGTTAACCAGACCTTGGCTGCGGGGAATTTCTCAGGAGCATAGTGCACGTTATACCAGTGGACAAAGAACAGGAATAGAACGGCGAGCAGGGCTTCGTCTGTATGCATGATATAGGCCGCATTAAATACGATACCGGGGAGAAGGTGGGAGAACTCATCACGCCACCAGAGAATGAATCCTGCCGGCCCCAGGATTGGGATACCCCAGTAGGGAGCGAAGTAGTCAAACTTTTCACGCCACGACATGCGGTCATGTCGGGGTGGTCGATTGGTAAAATAGAGCAGGTATTTCCATAGATGGATAAAATCCACCACATCTTTTTTATTAGGTACCATCTCCTGTGAGAAAAACTCACGAACAATGTTCATGAACGTTACTCTATTTTCTCTCTTCAGCTTCATGATATGGTTTTGATAAAACTTCACCATCCAGTAGATTGTGTGATAGACAAACAGAGCAAGTAATACCGAGCCAGCAATACGATGGATCATCGGTGCGACTTCTGTACCGCCCATAAAGTCATAGAGTGGTTTTGCCCAGGGTTCTTCCGCATGGCGTAGCGGGAAACCAGTCAGGGCCAGGGCCAGTACTGATGTAAACAACACAACATGCTGGATACGTTGATGGGCAGAGAAACGATAGAAGTAACGTTTGCCGTCTTTATATACAATTGGATCGTATTTTGACATGGCTGTACTCCTTATGGTTTATCTTTATCTGCTTCTGGTTTAACAATATGGTGAGGAGCATTGTCCTTCATAAAGCTGAAATCAGGGAACAGACGACGTAATAGTTCAAGGAAAATCATGGTCAGGAAGAAGTAGAGAATGATGGCCATGAGTGCCTTAAAGAAAATCAGCATATAAAACTGCAATGGATATTTTTTTCTGTCATAAGTGACATGGGTTTGAAAACCAGCCAGCTGTGGACTGGCCTTCTTATGACAATCAGAGGCGCGACAGGTATTGCCAAGGTTGGCCTCATGAATTGCCGAAGTAGGAACAGTTTTGGCTTCAATCAGGTGATTGTTTTCCCCTTCAACTACATGGCAATCAATACAGTCTGCGGTTCTTTCTGAGCCCAGGAAAACCAGTTTGCCATGGAAGGTTTCCTTATAACTTTTTATAACATCATCCAGTTCATGTCGCTTTCTGAATTCGGAGTCGCCATGGCATTTTGCACAGACATTGACGATCTCTTTAGAAAAACGGGTCTTATGTAAACGGGTGGTGACATGTTCATAGAAGTCTTTGGCGAAGTTACCGGTTTTGTGGCAGGCCTTGCAGCGGGTAATACTGCGCTGAGAGATACCATGTTCGGCTTCACCCTTGTAGATGGCAATAGGTCGATAGAAGGGTTGATCATGACAGTCCTTGCATACCGGGAAATCTTCCTGGTGGGGTTTGGGTTTGCCATCTTTATCCAACTTGCCATGTACACTCTTGGCCAGGGTTTCAGCAATAAACTTGTGTGAGAACTTACGTTTGCCTGAGGGTTCAATAATATGACATTGCTGAGTGCAGTCGACCTTTTTGGCAGGCTTGTGAGGGATGCGATCGATATCGTTATGACAGTCCTTGCAGTTGTTACGGCGGTGAGGTCCACTCTCAAATAACTCCTGATTTATATAGAATAGCCTGAATTTTCCCTGTTCATCGATACGGCTCAGGCCTCGGTGCTTATGACAAATAAGGCAGTTTAGCTCTTCACCGTTTGAGGCATTACTCTTATCGAAAGGAACCATTAAGATAACTGCAAATAGAATAAACTGGATCCAGTTTAAATGTCTTGCTGTGCGGGTTTCAGAAACCCCTTCGGCAGAATGGGAAACGGAGACGATTTGAACAGATTGTTCTGTAGTGTTCATGATTGTCCAAACCTATTACATACCTTGATAATAGAAGTTAAATAACTTGCTTGCCAGACTTTCCTGTTGAGCTTAGAAGCACATTAACACTTGATGATTTACTAATGGTTGATATGGATCAAGCTCGGAGTGGGTTTGCCACAGAAGGTGTAAGAAGCTTGACCTGGGTTAATAATCTGAGAGGATCAGACTGATTATTGATTATGCCGCTATCAGGAACCAGACAACTGCAAAAATGGGAATCAGTGCCACCAGAATACAAACCCAACGTACGCAGATTTTTTTTGCTTGATCTTTGGCATTCATGTTTTGTACCTATTTATTATCGACAAGGAACCAGTTTAAAACGGTATAGCCGATAGCGCAGATGGCTGACCACAGGCTGGTCAGCATAAACCAGACCATTCCTGAACCTGTCTGGTACTGCCATTCCAGCCAGCCGAATAAAATAACGCCGATAAAAAACATCATCATCCATGCAAGTCGATTGATATCAGCCATGATTGTTACCGTTGATAATGCATTCCTACGTATAATCAAAGCACAGTTATAAAGAGCGTGGGTTGTCCTGGATCATGAAGTCATGGAAAAATTGTGTCTTAGATAACTGTAACGGTATTTGGCAAGTGCTGAATGACAATATCTGCAAATGCCCGCAAGGCCTGTTTACGTGGGAAGCTATTACGAAAAACCAGTGAGACACGCCTGGCGGCATCGGGAAACTCTAGTTTACGGGTCACAATCCCACTTCCGGTACTCCAGCTACCCCCAATGGCCAGAGCGGGCACCAGGGTGGAGCCAAAACCCGCTCCTACCAGTTGCAGTAAAGTTTCCAGGCTGGCTGCACGTAGGTCAGCCATCTCACCCTGTTCTTTGCGCTCTTTCAGATGACAAACCTCCATGGCCTGTTTTGCCAGACAATGGCCATCCGACAGTAAAAGTAGTTCCGTGTTTTCCAGGTCGTCACGACTGATTTCTTCCATATTATAGAAGGCATGATCTCGCGGGTGGGCCAGCCAGAAAGGTTCATTAAACAGCGGGATACTATCCAGCTCCTGTTCTTCCACTGGTGTGGCCAGCAGGGCGGCATCAATCTCATGGTTGTGTAGGCGACCAAGCAGGATGTCAGTCATCTCTTCCGATAACACCAGTTTTAGCTGGGGATGTTCTTTTTTGAGGGGAAGCAGGATCAGGGGCATCAGGTAGGGGCTTAAGGTCGGGATGGCACCAATGCGTAAGGGCCCGGCAAGGGGATCCTGGTGTGATAGGGCCAGCTGGCGGATGGCACCGGCCTGTTCAGTGATCTGGCGGGCGTGCTGCAGGATGGCTTCACCAATGGGGGTCACTTCAACCGAGCGGTTGGTACGCTCAAAGATGATCACACCCAGATCCTCTTCCAGCTTTTTGATCTGGCCACTCAGGGTGGGTTGGCTGACATAGCAACGGTCGGCAGCCTTGCCGAAATGCCGGGTTTCGGCCACGGCAATGATGTAATTTAAATCTCTAAGATTCATAGGCTTAGAATAGTGATTGGTTAAACCAATTACAATGGCAGAATCAAACGATTTTAATTATTGAATAAGCAGGCATATAAATTAAAGCATGAAGCCAAAACTACGACTAATGAAGGATATGAAAGATAAAAACACCCCCAATACCATCCCCCTCGTCCTGATTCGCCATGCCCAGAGTCAGTGGAACAAAGAAAACCGCTTTACCGGCTGGACCGATGTGCCCCTCACCGATGCCGGTGTGGCTGAGGCCAAAAAGGCCGGTGATTTGCTCAAGTCACATGGCTTTGAGTTTGATACCGCCTGGACTTCGGTCCTGCAACGGGCACGAATCACCATGGAAATCCTGCTGGGTACGAATGGGCAATTACATATCCCTCAGTATCAGGACTGGCGTCTGAATGAACGTCACTATGGTGCCCTGCAGGGCAAGGATAAGGCGGAAGCCATGGCTATTGCCGGAGAGGCCCAGGTGCATCGTTGGAGGCGGGGTTATCAGGATCGGGCGGAGGCAGTCTCCCAGGACGATCCCAGTCATCCTTATAATGACCCCCAGTATCAGGGCATCAGCAAGGATCTATTGCCAGATGGTGTGGAAAGCCTGGCGGATACACGAGTTCGGGTGGTTGATTGTTGGCAGGAGAAGATTCTGCCCCAGATCAAACAGGGCCAACGCCTATTGATCAGCGCCCATGGTAATTCCCTCAGGGCCTTGATGATGGAGCTGGAAGGGATGAGCGTCGAAGAGATCGAAAAGTTTGAGATCCCAACGGCTACGCCCATCCTTTATCTATTTGATAAGAACGGTCAGCCTCAGGGCTGGCACTATCTGGACAAAGATGCCGAGCAGACTCGCTCGGCATAATTCCTTTCCTCTCAGGCCAGGGCTTTCTGAATCAGTGGAACCAAAGGTTCCGGCAGGGTGATTTTGCCTGACAGAGCAAACTGTTGACCCGTTTCAGACATCTTGCGCCAGGTCTTCTGGATAATGTCGATCCATTTAGCTTCATCGTATTCCGGGTGCTTCTCGGCAAAGGCAAGCATGTAATGTTCAATGAATACCAGGTCCACCACGTCTTCCAGTAACTGGGTGTCCGGGTTGGATTTGATGGCCTTTTTGCCCACGGCCTTTTTGGCACGCTCAATACTGGCCTCGTCATAGCCGACCTTGGCCATGATCTCGCCTGTAGTATCGGCGTGGAATTTATACAGGTCAGTCCGCCATTTCAGGTAGCCAGTTCGATCCATGGGGTAGTCGTTGCGTGGGGATTTCCAACGCTGAATGTGCTGGCAGCGGATTGCGATTTTCATGACATCATCGGCTTCCGGCGCAAAGCGCTGCAGCATCTCAGACATGCGGTTTGAATAGAGCAGTTCCTTGGGCCATTCCTTGCCATCGGTGTCTGTATCTTTGTTCGGATCTTCAGTATTGGCCGCATCAATTAACTCTACGGCCTTTTCGTACATCGTTTGATCGGACATTTATCTCTCCCTCAGCTTGGTACGGTTAGCGAGTATTCAAATTTCTGACACGGATACTACCTTATTTCCGGGAGTACCCCATATCCCATTAGGAGGTGATCCACTCCATTTGGGATAACTTAGGCATTGTAGTTTGACTGTGATTTATATATCGGTTTCAAGTTTGTGGAATTGCAGACGCTAATAGAGATATCAAGAACTGCCATATACGAGAGGGACCTCAAATGAAATTCCATAAAATATTAACCACCACCATCCTTGCTATCGGCCTGGTGTTCAGCCACTACTCCCATGCTTCAGATGATGACTATTTTTACCTTGGCCTGGCTCTAGGTGGTGCCAAAACGAGCGATGATTCTATATTTCAGGAAAAAGAACAGTCGGCTTCATATTTGCGCCTTGGTTTTATTGCCGTGGGCTGGATTGGGCTTGAGTATGGTAGCTTTGGCATGGTCGAGCCAGTCAATGAAGACAAAACTCCTCCTGTCACCAGTGAGACAGAGGTTGCTGGTAGTACTTCTCTAATTATGATCAGGTCGTCTCTTGCAGATAGAGCCTGGTTACATATAGGCGCAGGCTCCATTGATTATCAAATAACGGTAGATGGTACCGAGGCGTATAGTGGCACTGGTGAGGCCTATTCACTGGGACTGGACTGGTTGTTTGGTGATAACTGGAGTCTCCGCTATGAAGTTGCCAAGTACACCAAAATTGGTCCAGCTGAAGCGGATATTACACACACGAGACTGGGTCTTACGTATAACTTTTTTTAGTTCCTGAAATTTCAAAGTTAAAACAGGCTAAATGTAATTCGTTATCCTTATATTTTCGATAGTGTCTAAATATTACTCCGGTATACAATGGTGCAGAAATGACTGCACCAACACATCTTGATTTTCTTATCCTTGGCCAGGGGCTCGCAGGTTCACTGCTGGCCTGGCGCCTTATTAGTGCAGATCAAAAAGTTCTAGTCATCGATAATCCGGCCCCTACAGCCGCTTCGAGAGTTGCTGCAGGTTTGATAAATCCTGTAACCGGTAAACGACTGGTGAAAGAAGCCAGGGCCGATGACTTTCTAAACAGTACCAGAGAAACATATCGCGCTCTTGAAAAAACATTCAATCAAAAGTTATTCCATGAAAAAGAGATGTTACGTCTCTTCAGTAATGATGACATAAAGCAATCATGGCAAAGGCGAGTAGACGATCCCGCGTATCAATCTTATATTGGGCAGATGCTTTCAGAATCAGAGTGCGGTTATGAGAGTGGTGGTTTCCTGCAGAAGCAGACTGGCTATCTGTCAACTATAAGCTTGCTGGATGCGATAAAAGATTGGTTACAGATAAATAGTGCCTATCAGGCTAGTAAAATTGATTACAGTGAAATCAACATCACCAACAAAATCGAATGGCAAAACTATTCAGCAAACAGGATTATCTTTTGTGAAGGTGCAAAAGTCAGTAATAATCCCTGGTTTAGTTACCTGCCCATGCAACCCGCACAGGGTGAAATCCTGACACTGGAAACAGATGAATCTCTACCCGACTGGATTATAAACGGTGGAAAATGGTTACTGCCCACGGGACAGGGGCAATTTAAAACCGGTGCTACCTATCAATGGCCAAAAAAGGACAGGCCGCTGGATGAGAAAACCACCACAGAGGGGCAGCAGGAATTACTAAATTCACTGCAACAACTTTTACCCAATCCCGTTAATTTCAGGCTCATTGAGCATAAGGTCGGGATAAGACCCAATAGCCTTGATAAGCGACCCTTGTTGGGGGCTCATCCTCAACACGCAAATCTTTTTGTCTTTAATGGTTTTGGCTCCCGGGGTTCAATGTTAATTCCATATTACTCTCAACATATGGTCAATGTTCTTTTAAACAATGAAACCCTGGAAAGCGATGTCGATATACAACGGATAAGGCAATGATGGCAGTTCCGTTAACCCAGCAGGTTCATCTTAAACTAAAAACCATCATCAACAAGGGTGATATCGTTGTTGACGCAACAGTGGGAAATGGTCATGACACCCTGTTTTTATCTGAATGTGTTGGAGAACAAGGAATCGTTTATGGCTTTGATATTCAAAAACAAGCTATTGAATCAACAAGACTAAAGCTGGAACAATCTGACTTATCTCATAGAGTCAGATTATTCGAGACTAGCCATGAAAAAATGAAAAATGTGATTAAACTTGAACACAAGGGACAGATTACTGCAATCATGTTTAATCTCGGTTACCTGCCAGGTGGTGATAAAGCAATTAAAACAGAGACACCATCCACTATACTGGCCCTGCAACAATCTTTAGAACTTTTAAAACCATCGGGTATCCTTTCTGTTGTGGCCTATCCGGGCCATCCGGGTGGAGATGATGAGTCTCTTTCTGTAAGAAACTGGTTTGATAGTCATGGCGAATCAAGCTTTGAACTCACTATCCCAGACAGCGAGCACAACAATGTACCTCAGTGGTTCTGGATAGATAAATCAAACCTTAAATAATATAAGCCTCTTTATTAATACAAGAATGCCGGGCAAGATTTCTCCTTACTATTAATCAATATTTCATCGACATGGTAAGCCTTTTTTTATGAGATATACTGATTGATGAATAAGCCAAATGTCGGAGAACACGCCATGAATAGTTCTTTACAAGATGTTTATAATCAGTTTGCAAATACCTATGAACAAAATCGTGGTCAGTTCGATATGACCGAAGTCCTGGAATCATTCCTTAGCCAGTTCAAGGGCACTCCCGGTAAGCTGCTGGATCTTGGTTGTGGTGCAGGGGAGCCCCTTGCCCGATTTTTTATCGATAATGGCTGGTCAGTCACCGGGGTCGATTTTTCCGAGCAAATGCTTGAGCTGGCAAAAAAATATGTCCCCGAAATGAGTTCTATTCATTCCGATATACGTCAGGTAGATTTTGCAGATGGAGAGTTTGCTGCCATAACGGCTTCCTATAGCCTGTTCCATATTCCAGCCAGCGATCATGGTGTCATGTTCAATAAATTTTTCAGGTGGTTACAGCCCGGTGGTAAAGCACTCTTTACCTATGCAACAAGTGAATACACCGGTAAGGAGGAATTTGAGGGCTATAAAGAATTTATGGATCAACAGCTGTTTTATAGCCATAAAAATATCGAAGATCTGAATGATGATCTTAGCCGTGCCGGTTTCTACATTAATGCCAAAGATTACCGAACCATTGGTGGGGAAACGTTTCTATGGCTGACCGTGAGTAGGCCCCAGGAGTAAGTCAGGCTTTTGCAATCAGCAAGGGAAAACGGTAATCTTCCGCCCTCAAATTAGAAAAAAAGTAATCAAGCATTTGCCAGGGGCATTATTATGAGTTCAGACTGCTGTCCTCCACAGGATTCTTCAACTGAGAGTTGTTGCGTACCAGGTACCGACAAGGATCAGCCACAGGTACAACACGATACGCACCGCCAGCAGATTCGTGATGCCTATGCACAGGTGGCGAAAAGTAACACGGAAGGGGATGCCTGTGGTATCGAAAGCAGCTGCTGTGGGGTGTCAGATGACGCAGCCATTAATACCCTGATATCAACTCGCCTGGGTTATAGCGAAGAAGAGTTGGCCCAGGTACCTGACGGTGCTGACATGGGACTGGGTTGTGGTAACCCCAAGGCCATCGCAGCACTCAAAGAAGGTGAAGTCGTCGTCGACCTTGGAGCCGGTGGTGGTTTCGACTGTTTCCTGGCCTCGGCTGAAGTCAAAGCCGCTGGCCATGTCATCGGCATCGATATGACTCCCGATATGTTGAGCAAGGCACGCAATAATGCCGAGAAAGGTAAATTCACCAATGTCGAGTTTCGACTGGGTGAAATCGAAAACCTGCCGGTGGCCGATAACACCGCCAATGTGATCATTTCCAATTGCGTGATTAATCTGTCACCCAATAAACCTCGTGTTTTTCAGGAAGCCTTTCGTATTTTAAAACCCGGTGGCCGTCTGGCCATTTCTGATGTGGTGGCCACCGTTGAGTTACCAGATGCAATGAAAAATGATCCTGCCCTCATCGCCGGTTGCATGGGTAATGCCTCACTCATTGAAGAATTACAGGGCATGATGGAAAGCGCCGGCTTTGAGAGTATTCGAATCGATCCAAAAGATGAATCAAAAGAATTTATTCGTGACTGGGCTCCAGATCACAACGTTACCGACTATGTTGTTTCGGCAACGATAGAAGCCATCAAACCCGCAAAACAGAATAGCTGCTGCTAACCCGAATACCTAACCAGCCAATCTATCACTCTCATTCCCCCTCCTGGCAGGAGGGGGCGAGGGGGTGGTGATCAAAACAAATTTCGATACAGAAATAACAGCTATCATCAATCACAAACTAAAAACAAGATACGATTTGTATTCAATAATATTTACCACCACCCCCTAACCCCAGTCGTTTCCGCCATCCATGGCTCCCACGACATTAGTGCATCCTTGCACGTCATCCTGCAAGGAGGGGGAAGTGCAAAAAGAAAAAATGTTTACAATGTTTTAACCTGTAAACTTTATTCTCCGCAGCTTCACCATCACTATAAATAGAACGCATGCAATAGCCAGTGCAACAGGGAATAACAAGGTTGTTAATGAATAATGTTCAAGAGCTATCGCCGCCAATATGTTACGTACCATTATAATGGCGTAGGGCACCAACACCTCACTATAGGGTTGGTGCCATGCCTTTCTATAGGTAGGACCAAAGCCCAGCAAATCCACCGTTGTTAAAATAATTACTGCCCACAATGGATCACTGGTGACATACCAGAAGGGCAGGGCACTGAGTGATATGAGTAAGAATAACCAGTCAGTCCGAGTGATACTGATAACTGCCTTACTACAGTAAGCAAGATAGGCGATATAAAGGGTGACAATCCCCGACACACCAATCGGCCAGGCACCCACACCCCCTTTATCTGCCAACTGCGCAAGAAACACCACAAAGGTGGTTGAACCCCAGATGAACCAGGAAAAAACATGTGGCCGGGTCTGTTGATGTTTAATTGAACGTATATAAGGTATAAAGGCAGCAAAGGTCAGGCCGATGGCAACAAGGCTGAGGATTTCCTTATACATAGTTATTAAATCAGTTCCTTTTCCATGACGATGTTGGTCCGTTGATAAACCGGGTGCGGGCCTTCCGATACAATCATAAAGCCATGTTTCAGGTACAGAGCTAGGGCACTCTTTAAAATCGTATTACTCATTAAACTAACTTTAGTCGCACCCTGTTTTTTTAAAATACCCAGTGCCTCACTCACTAGCCTGTCAGCATAGCCTTTGCGAAGATGGGTTTTGTCGACGGCCAGTCGAGCCAGTTCATATTGATTATCGTCGATGCTAAACAAAGCACACACCCCGAGTACATCGATTTCATCAGCCAGGGAGAGAATAAATCCCCCCTGTTTAATGACGGCCCCTGGATTGGCGGCCAGTTTTCGATCACTCTCTTCAATCGAAAAGTATTCAGCAATCCAGGCTTCATTAAGTCTAATGAAATCAGCATAGTGCGGTGAGTGATTGATATATAACTCAGGCATCTCATTCACCTTATGGATGACAGGCAAACTGCTTAAGGCCCGCGGTTCTATCCAGGCCAAACATCAGGTTCATGTTTTCGATACCCACCTGGGCACCGCCTTTACCAAGGCTGTCTAACACACTGAACAACACAACACGATTTCGTTTCTCGTCAATATCAAAACCTATCAGGCAACGATTAGTGCCAGTCACTGCACTCAGCCAGGGATAGGGTTTATATTGCCAGCTACTGGCAGCTTCCTTTGGTAAGTCATAGACATCGACAAAAGGATGGCTGTTATAATAATCCCTATACAGTTCCTGCAACGCTTTTCTGTTGATGTCTCTGACAGGAAAGGCGTGGCAGATATTCAATATACCTCGTGTGATCGGAACATAGGTCGGGGTAAAGTGAACATGTACCGCATCATCGATGAGCAGGCCAAGCTCCTGTTCCATTTCATAAGTGTGTCGATGATCGACAACATTATAGGGAACGAGGTTGTTGCCTATCTCAGGGTGATGGGCAGGCCTGGCCAACTCTGCCCCCATGCCCGCTGTGCCGGAGAGTCCGTTAACAATAAGCGTCTGTGTATCGACTAACTGTTGTTCTATCAAAGGCGCAAGGGCAAGGATGGCCGCCGAGGCAAAACAACCGGGATTGGCAATCACCCTGGCCTGGCTTATTTCATAAAGGTGTAATTCATTAATTCCGTATACGGATTCTTCTGCCACCGACCACTGGGAGTGGGGTTGTGCATACACACTTTCCCAACTGTCCTGTGACTTCAGGCGAAACGCTGCTCCCAGATCAATAACACGACAGTCCATGGCCAGTAAGTGAGGCATCACATCAAGGGTCGCCGCCGTGGGCAGGGCGATGAACACCACATCGCATGGCGTGATGTCATCAGGGTGAATGGTTTTAATACCCTGTCCATATAAATTGGGATGCACCTCGGCAATGTCCCCTGGCTGACGACTGGTGGCCCAGGCCAGTTCCACATCCGGGTGATTCAACAGGACACGAATGACTTCACCTCCCATATAACCGGAGGCACCCAACACTCCAGCACGGATCATGAGCTGGCCCTCTTCAGTTCAGGTGCAAGGGTTTCCTGATCGATCTGGTTTTTAAACGCCATGGACAATGTGTTAAACATTTCGCCAGGACAATGCTTAAGCCTACGTCCATCGATCTCATTCACCGGGATTAATTCCATGGCCGTCCCCGTCAGGAAACATTCATCCGCGTTATAAAGATCATAGGGCGATAATGTCTGGATGCGATGTGCAAGCCCAAGTTTTTCCGCCAGCTCAAGGATCACCCCACGGGTCACACCCTCCAGGGCACCATCCGTAACAGGCGGCGTTAACAGGCAATGGTTTTTTACGATAAAGATATTATCCGTCGAACCTTCGGTCACATGACCCCGGCTGTTTAACAGAATGGCCTCATCTGCCTTCACGGCATTGGCCTCCTGTCGGGCGAGAATATGGTTCAGGTAGTTGAGTGACTTTATCCTCGGGTCCAGACAGTCAGGTGAAATACGCCGCGTCGTGGCAATGATGAGTCTGGCCCCTTCGTTCAGAACACGCTCTGAAACAAATGAACTACTGGCAGCAATAATAATAACCGAACCGGCTGCACACTGTTCCGGGTTAATACCCAATGGCCCAACACCCCGGGTCACAATCAAACGCAAATATCCCGCTTCATCTGATGAGGCCTGAATAATGTCATCCACCGCCTTTTCCAGTTGTGAAAGCGAATAGGGGATATCAAGCTGAATGGCCCTGGCCGAATCAAACAGACGCTTAAGATGTGTCTGCAAGCGGAACGCCTGTTGATGGTAAAAGCGAATACCTTCAAATACGCCATCACCATATAGCAGGCCATGATCCATAACTGATATCTTTGCATTTTCAACAGGCAACAAGTCGCCATTCAACCAACAGATAGACATTGTTTTACTCCACTAAGTGCTCATCGTTCTTCAACAAAGGATTAACAGCACTTTCAATAAATACCGGTTCTCTCCAATATTGGGAGAGCGTTAATATATAAGTCCCCTCTCCCAAGTCTGGGAGAGGGTTAGGGTGAGGGTTGTAAATAAAATATAAACAATCCCTTTAAATACCCCTCATCCCAACCTTCTCCCCTGAATGGGAGAAGGGGCTTATTCCGAAGCAAAAGACTTGTTCAGAGATTCCTATAATTAAAATAGTCAAAAACTGGCACCCATAACAGATACAGAATATGATTAAAAAGACCAGTACAGATTGTCGGAAGGGGATATGGCACACGACACCTATTTATATGAACAGATCGCAGAGGAACTGAGCAAGGCCATTGCCAAAGGGGTCTATGAAACCGGGCAGAAGCTGCCATCCCTGCGTTATATCAGCGAACAATACGATGTCAGTATGGCAACGGTGATACAGGCCTATCAGGGGTTGGAGTTAAAAGGGCTGATCGAGTCACGACCACGCTCAGGTTATATCGTTAGTGACAGGCAGCAGGAACAACTGGAAGAGCCGGTATTGACCCAACCCAAATCATCACCCACCCATGTCAATGTCGGGCACCTGGCCATGTCCCTGATCAATGAGGCCCGGCAACCGGGCATGATAAGACTGGGGGCCGCCGTGCCCCAGGCTGAGCTACTGCCACTGGGCAGTCTGTCGCGTAATCTTGCCGGCATTGCCCGCCGTAAACCCAGGGCCGCAGCCACCTATGAAACATCGCAGGGTAATGTCGAGCTTCGTAAACAGATTGTTTACCTGATGCGAGAGAGTGGGGTGCGTTGCACGGCGGATGACATCATTATCACCAATGGCTGTCTCGAGGCCATGGGCCTGGCCTTGCGCACCGTGGCAAAGGCCGGGGACACCATTGCCATTGAATCGCCCACCTATTTTGGTGTGCTACAGGTCATTGAATCACTGGGTATGAAGGTGCTTGAGATACCGACCCATGCCAGCACCGGCATCGACCCCGCTGCACTAGCAAAGGCCATTCGCTCCCGCAAGGTCTCTGCCTGTGTGCTCATGCCATCGTTTAATAATCCCATTGGCTCCAGCATGCCGGAGTCACACAAGCAACAGGTGGTCGAATTGCTTGGCAAAAACAATATCCCGCTGATCGAAGATGATGTGTATGGTGCACTGAGTTATGAAACCAAACGACCAAAGTCAGCGGCGGCCTATGATAAAACCGGCAACGTGCTGTATTGCTCCTCCTTTTCCAAAACCATTGCACCGGGCCTGCGTATCGGCTGGATGCTGGCGGGTAAGTTTCATGAACAGGTCATCTATCAAAAGTTTCTTGATAACATCAGCACCACCATCTATCCACAACTCAACCTGGCCGAGTTTTTATCAAAGGGCGGGTATAGACGTTCTATACGCCACTCGGCCCGTATCTATAAACAACGCATGGAACAACTACGCCGCTGGGTGTCAGAATTCTTTCCCGAAGGAACTCGCATTACCAACCCAAAGGGTGGCTTCCTGCTGTGGGTGGAGTTACCCAAAAAATACGATTGCCTGAAACTGTATCGCAAAGCCATGGAAAAAAAGATCGCTATTACCCCCGGCATCTTGTTCTCTGCCCAGGGGCAGTATAAAAATCATATACGTCTAAGTTGTGGATCGGTGGAAGGAGAGCAGATGAGGAAGTCGATTAAGGTTATTGCTAGGATGGTATGATTAATTAGTGGTTATTGTAAGTGTTTCGATTTCTCTACTCTTGATTATTTGTCCCTCTATTCTCTTTTTAGTAATCTATCAGTGAGAATTTATCGATAATAAAGAGAAAAAAATAAACAATGCAACTAATATCTGTTGACGAAAATATATGGACATACGAGGGGGATGTCGTTTCGTTCTATGGTTACCCCTATTCAACGCGTATGACAGTTATCCGTATCAATGATTCCGAGCTATGGATACACTCCCCTGAAAAATTGAACCCGGAATTACTAACTGAGCTGGCTTCGCTGGGTGAGGTAAAATATCTAATCTCTCCCAATGTGCTTCATCACCTGTATCTTGGTGAATGGTTTAAAGCCTTTCCTGATGCGAAAAACTATGCAGCCCCGTAGTGAAAAAACCGGGTCAGAGAACAATTGTTTCTAATATACTAATGCTCGACTAAATACAGCCTTTCTTCCTCAATTACTGGCTTCTCTGCTAAACATATTCTTACTTGCCGTTGGGTCGTTTATTTAATTTTATCTTTAAATTATGAATGGTCCAGAACCAGTTTATGATTAAGCGACTCGCGGATTTTATGCAAGGTACCGTTATTCATATGGTGACAGAATAACTCTTAATTTAATCCCACAGAGGTTCTTAAGCGCTCTACCACCCCCTTTAACTATGTGTCTACGAGCTTTCAAAAATAATGTGGATTTAAGTTTCATTGTGATACCTACAAGCCAGCGTTAGAATGCCATAACGTTTAAGCAGAACAGATCTTTTTGATCAACACTTCTCATTATATTGTGGCACCTGCGTTCAGTATGGAGGTTTGTATATGGCAAGACTCAACATCAATGGCAAAGTCATCGACGTGGAGGTGGATGGCTCAACGCCTTTACTCTGGGTGCTGCGTGAGCAGCTTGGCCTGACCGGCACCAAATACAGTTGTGGTACGGGCATCTGCGGTGCCTGCACGGTGCATATCAATGGTGAAGCCGTGCGCGCCTGCACCATACCGGTTTCTACACTCGATACCGCGCAGGCCATTGTCACCATCGAGGGGCTATCGACCGATAACAGCCACCCCCTGCAACAGGCCTGGAAAGAACTGGATGTGCCGCAATGCGGTTACTGTCAGTCAGGCATGATCATGACCGCGGCAGTCTTGTTAAAAAAGAAACCCAATCCCAGCGATAGCGATATCGATAACGCTGTGACCAACATCTGTCGTTGCGGCACCTTCAACCGGGTACGCAAAGGGATTCATCTCGCGGCCAACATTAACAAACGTGGGAGGTCATGATGAAAAAAGAACCCATCAATATCTCACGTCGCGACTTCCTGATCCAAAGTTCCACCCTCGGAGCCGGTCTTTCTCTTGGACTCTATCTGCCGCTGACGGGTTGTGACAACAAGGGCGAGCAAGGTGCAGCGCAGATCAGCGCCCCAGATGTGCCGGAAGTGAATGCCTGGGTGGTGATCAAACCGGATGATACAGTCATCATTCGCATTGCCCGTTCCGAGATGGGGCAGGGCACCCTCACCGGTCTGGCACAAATGGTGGCCGAGGAGCTGGAGTGTGACTGGTCGAAAGTCACCACCGAGTATCCGACACCGGGACAGAACCTGGCCCGCGACAAGGTCTGGCGCAGTTTTTCCACTGGCGGCAGCCAGGGGATTCGCGGCAGTCACCTCTATGTACGCAAGGCCGGCGCCGTGGCCCGGCACATGCTGGTGCAGGCCGCGGCCGAACAATGGGATGTGCCAATAGGAGAGTGCCAGGCCGCCAACAGTGTGATCACCCATACCCCCAGCGGGCGCAGCACCACTTATGGCAAGGTCGCCGTGGCCGCTGCCGAGCTGTTTCCACCTGAATTGGTGGAACTCAAAGATCCAAAAGACTGGCGACTGATCGGCAAGCCGATCAAACGCCTGGATACCGACGATAAACTGAATGGCAAACAGATCTTCGGTACCGACCTCAAACTGCCCGACATGCTCAACGCCGCCATCAAGGCCTGCCCGGTGTTCGGCGGCAAACTCAAATCCTTTGATGACAGCAAGGTCAAAAAAATGCCCGGGGTACGCAAGGTGGTCGAGGTAGACGGTTATGCCGTTGCCGTGGTCGCCGATACCTGGTGGCAGGCCAAAACGGCACTGGATGCACTGCCGATCAGCTGGGATGAAGGCGCCAATGCTAATGTCAGCACCGCCTCCATCGAACAGATGCTCGATGCCGGGCTCACCTCCAGCGACAAGGTGTTTGTCGGTAATGAACAGGGCAACGTCAAAAATGCCCTGCGCGGTGCGGTAAAAAAAATCGAGGCGACCTATCGTTATCCCTTCCAGCATCACGCCACCATGGAACCCATGAATGCCACCGCGCGCTGGACCAAAGACAAGTGTGAGGTCTGGTGTCCAACCCAGAACGGCGAAGCGGCACTGGAAGCCACGGCCAAAGCGGCTGGTCTGCCCATCACCAAATGTGACGTTTACAAGCTCCATCTGGGTGGCGGCTTTGGTCGGCGTGGTGCCTTTCATGATTTTGTCGAACAGGCTGTGGCCATCGCAAAACAAATGCCGGGTACGCCCATCAAACTGCTGTGGACCCGGGAAGAAGACATGGCCCACGGTCATTATCATCCCTTTACCAAGTGCAAACTGGTCGGTGGGCTGGATAAAAAAGGCAATCTGACCGGTCTGCATGTGCGCATCTCGGGCCAGTCCATCCTCGCTTCGGTCCGTCCCCAGTGGATGAAGAACGGGGTCGACATGATCACCTTCCAGGGTTTCCATGCCGAGGGCGACCATGCCATCAGCTACAGCGTCCCCAACCTGCTGGTGGATCATGCCATGCGCAATCCGCCGGTACCCCCGGGTTTCTGGCGCGGGGTCAACATCAATCAGAATGCTATATATATGGAATGCTTTATCGATGAACTGGCCCATGCCACCGGTAAGGATCCACTGGCATTTCGCCGCCAGTTAATGGCCGAGCATCCAAAGAGCCTGGCGGTGCTCAATGCCGTGGCCAAAAAGGCTGGCTGGGGCAAGCCCGCCGCAAAGGGTGTGCACCGTGGCCTGGCGGTGGTCAAGACATTCGGCAGTCATGTCGCCGCCTGCGCCGAGGTCTCGGTCAACAGCAAAGGCAAACTCAAAATCCATCGCATCGTGGCCGCCACCGACCCCGGTCATGCAGTCAACCCGCAACAGATCGAGGCCCAGGTAGAAGGCTCCTTCGTGTTCGGTCTGTCGGCACTGTTATACGGGGAATGTACCGTCAAAGGGGGTGCCGTCGAGCAGTCCAACTTTCATGATTACCCCTCGATGTTGATCAAAGAGATGCCCAAGGTCGATGTCATCGTCATGCCTTCCGGTGGTTTCTGGGGCGGCATCGGTGAACCGACCATCGCCGTGGCGGCACCGGCCGTGCTGAATGCGATCTTCGCCGCCACCGGCAAACGCATTCGTGAGTTGCCCTTAAAGACCAGCCAACCGCAACTGGTGTAAACGGACCGATGCCACATTACGGAACCGATCAGGACGTACTGCAAACTGCCCATGCATGGTTAGAACAGGGGCATGCCGTTGCGCTGGTTACCGTGTTAAAGACCTGGGGCTCTTCACCACGGCCGCCCGGTTCCCTGCTCATCATGCGAGGTGATGGTGTGATAAGCGGCTCGGTATCCGGTGGCTGTGTGGAAGAAGACCTGCTGCAACGCTATTGTTCGCAGCAGCTGTCAGACAGTTATCCAACCCGCATCGACTATGGCGTCAACCGTGAAGAGGCAAGCCGCCTTGGCTTGCCCTGTGGCGGACGCCTCGAGTTACTCATTGAACAGCTGGATCAGCCTGCTCAACTGCAACCTGTACTGAAGGCACTCCGGCAACAACAACTCATCGCCCGGCATGTGGATCTGCAAACTGGTGAGGTTTCCCTGCAAGCCGCCAGTGCCGAACAGAACTTTGTCTATAGCAAGGGATATGTCCGCCAGGTCTTCGGCCCGCAATGGCACATGCTATTGATCGGTGCCGGTCATCTTTCGCAATATGTTGCGCAATTCGCCCTGCTGCTCGGTTATCGCGTCATCGTCTGTGACCCGCGCGAGGAGTATGCCCAACAATGGCAGCTCGAAGGCACGGAACTCACCGGCCGCATGCCGGACGAGGCGGTGCAACACTATTGCCAACAACCACGTAGTCTGGTCGTGGCGCTGACCCATGATCCCAAACTGGACGACATGGCCCTGCTGGATGCATTAAGCTCACCGGCCTTTTACGTGGGCGCCATCGGTTCACAACGCAACTGCGCGACACGCCGTCAACGACTCAAGCAACTGGGCATCAGCCCCGCACAACTACAACGCCTGCATGCCCCGATTGGGCTGGCGATTGGCAGTCATACCCCGCCGGAAATCGCCGTGTCTATCATGGCGGAAATCACCCAGCTGCGTAACACCGCCAGCCAGTCAGCCAAAGCCGCGGTCAGTCTCGCATGAGCCACTTGCCTGTCGGTCTGTTGCTGGCCGCCGGCCAGGGCAAACGCTTTGGCAGCAATAAACTCTTACACCCCATCGAGGATGAGCTGCCCATGTTCCAGCTTATGGCAGAAAAGATGCTGGATGTGTTGCCTGAGGTCGTGCTGGTCATCAATCCGCAACTGATCCCTTATGTAGACTCGCTTGAACAACGGGGTATGCATGTCGTACTGAATGAACAGGCCGAACAGGGCATCGGCAGCAGTATTGCCTGTGGGGTTCGCGCCAGCCCGGATGCCACCGGCTGGTTAATCGCCCTGGCCGATATGCCCTATGTCAAAACACAAACCATCCAGCAACTTAGTCAGCGACTGCAAAAGGGCGCCGACATCGTCGCGCCCCTGTATAAACAACAACGCGGCCACCCGGTTGGCTTTAAGCAGTGTTTTAAAGATGAACTGATGAACTTAGACAGTGATATTGGCGCAAGAGAGATTATTCAAAACCATCAGGACCAGCTTGAGTTGCTGGAAAGTGATGATGCGGGGACCATAACCGACATTGATCAAATGTCGGACCTGTCAATCAAGATTGAGTAAACAGTCGCTTATTGTGAATTATTACTATAATAATTTATGTTTCTTCTATTCCAGAATCATATATATAAAAACACGTTCCCTTTTTTACTTCTAACATCGCACGTTGCGACAGGAGCCTTTGGCTTTGTACTGGGTATCTATATGCTGCCGCTGATGATTGAACCACCCGCCCCTGATGATAATGAAGTCAAAGCCATGGCTGAACAGGCCCAGTACAAAGCCCAGTTTCGACGAGATCTAAAAGACAGTGACTAACTTCACTGGGGCGAAGGGACGGTGTCAATTAGTTCCAGCTACATCAGCTTGAAAGGAAAACTTGCACCAGGTCCAGATTATAAACTTTATCTTTCCCCAAACTTTGTTGAGACTGAGGCCGAGTTTAATCGCCTGAAATCGTCGATGCTCAGGCTGGGGGTGTGAAGACCTTTAATAATTTTGTCGTGGCAGTACCACTGGGTATTGAACTAACTAAATACAACAGCGTAATTATCTGGTGTGAGGCCTTTGGGCAATTCATTACTGCAGCCCAATACCGATAAGCAAAAAACCGGGGCAGATACCCATTGTGTCTAATATTACTGAAAACGGTGTTCTGAAGCCGGTTTTGGTTAATAAATAATCCCTCCGTCCCCATTTAATTCGTCCCCATTTAATTATAGATATAAAGAAAAATCCAAGTTTCATCGGAAAATTATAACGAAATATCAGTTATATGATTATCCTGGTTTAATGATAAAATTTATTAGGTTAGAATGGCTACATGTAACTAAATGGTCGGAATTCAGAATCCTATATTTAATCTTGGGGGGGGGAGTATGTTATTTCGTAAAAGTTCTTTTGGTAACGTTGGGAGTTTATTTCTATTTTTGATGTTGTCTGCATGTGGTGGGGGCGATACAGAAACACGTAGTGAAGCTTCTGTTGCTGTAAAGAGTTCAATTATTGAATTGAATGATCCGGATTGCCCAAATGGTGGGATACTGGTAGAAACGGGCATTGATGAGAACCGCAATGGCATTTTAGATGCCGACGAAGTAGACAAATCGGAAAAGGTCTGCAATGGGATCAATGGTGTAACTGCTTTGGTACGTACGACGGAAGAGTCACCTGGGATTAATTGTCTTTATGGCGGTGTTCTTTTTGAAGTTGGTACTGATAACAATAGAAATTCAATCCTTGATACTGAAGAAGTTTCCAGTTCTCACTACATATGCAACGGTATAACGGTGAACTCAGATGGTGACACACCGATTCCAATAGGTGAGGTTACATATGTTAAATTACTTACAAATCCAATTTCACAAAGCATTACTGTCGGCGACACGGCAAATATAAATATCGGTCTTGCAATTACCTCATATGGATACAATGCGGATAATCCTTTGGTAATAAAATTGTCTGATAGTAAGGGGTATTTCCCGACAATATTACATAATGTTATTGATTTCTCAACGGATGTTTCATTAGCGCTGGCTTCTAGAGTTTTTGCGGAGGCAACCTCAGTTTCAACCCAAATAAACATAGAATTTTGTCAGGATGTAACCTGTGTAGATAAGGTTTATGGAGACAAAACGGTAACGGTTAATGTTGATGCCAGTCCACGATTTACCTCTGCCACTGTGTTGACAAACAATATTACAGAAGAAGTAATTGTCGGCCAATCGAATAGGGTAAATTTGGATATAGATTTTGATGCTGAGGGTTATGACTATTTCCACCCTCTGTATGTTTTGATTAATGATAGTAATATAAATTTTCAGACACAAACTTACACATTGTATAGTGTATCTCAGAAAGTAACACTGGAAATGCAGACGCTGTATTTACATGCTACTGGTGTATACAATAGTACTATGTCTGTTAGTTTCTGTAAGGATATTTATTGCGTTGAAAAGCTTCAGGAACCAGTCACAATTCCTGTAAGCTTAACGGTGCGACATCCAATTATCTCCAGTTTGCCAACAGACTCAACCTTGTCTTTTTCTCAAACTGTTCTTGAGTCTAGTACGTTCCAATATGAAATTAATTTGGCCA
Source organism: Gammaproteobacteria bacterium (assembly GCA_029881995.1). Classification (GTDB taxonomy): domain Bacteria; phylum Pseudomonadota; class Gammaproteobacteria; order UBA6429; family Thiohalophilaceae; genus JAHEDB01. The sequence continues at coordinate 110,038 of JAOULO010000001.1, read as the reverse complement.
GTGGAGATGATGTTGCCTCGTCTTTTTGGATAAATATTTACGATCCAAGTGGTGTTTATTTAAAAAATACAATGATTGGTCCTAATTTACTTTCTAATACACCAATCGACGTCCAATTAGAAACATATCCTGTCGATGCCATTAGTGCCGATGTGCGTACGTTTCAAATTAAATCCAGGGTATGTGCAGATTCGTCCTGCAATACGGTCTTAAGCTCCGTACCAGGAACTACCGACGTCACACTAAGCGTGTTATACCCAAGTGCTGAACTGACTGTAAATGAGACTGCTATAAATGTAACAGGGAAAGATGGTACACCAACATTTACAGAACTGAGCGGTAACTGGTTGGTAAGTGATATTGGAAACCTGCCAGCATACCTTGTTACAACAGATAGTAGTGGCGGAGCTATCATAAACGGTGGTGTGTTGTTACCTAAGCAAGGCAACTTTACCCTCCCATTGGAACTGCTGCCACAAAAGCAACTAGGTAGCGTTTCAACAGATGTGAGCTTTAAGGTCTGTCTTGAACTTAGCTGTGATCATGTCATAGGAACGTCAACCAGTACTGTTGCAGTTACGTATGACATAAATCAGTTGGCGGGTTGGACTACCCATCAACGAAATGCCGGACATACCGGGTATATTCCCATTACTCTGGATGCTAATAACTTTATCGAAGGTTGGACATGGACAAGGCCCTCAAGTAGCGAGCCCATAGGAGGTATTAATCCGGTTGTTGCACAGGATGGTAAAGTGGTTCTCAGCTACGATGTTTATTTTGGTGACGCTTCAGTAGTTATGCTTGATGAAGCAACGGGTAATCAAGTGTGGGAGACCAGTTTAGGTTATATGCCGGCCCTTAATCAACCTGCTATAAGCGATGGCAAAGTATGGGCCGCAACCACCGGTCATCAGGACACCTTTCTACATGCCTTTGATTTTAATACTGGCAGTGTACTACACAGTTCAGCTTTTAGTGGCCAGTGGCCCCATTTCTTTGCGCCTACACCTTATGGTAACTCAATTTATCAGGGGGGAGGCTATTATGGTGGTTACGTTCACTCATTTAATACTATCGATGGCCAGGAACAATGGAGTAAGTCATTAGGTGGTGCATGGGACATGTACACGCCTGCAGTCTCTGGTAATTATGTGTTCCATCACAATGGGGAAAAACTAAATGCGTTAAACCGCAAAACTAGCGAGCTTGAGTTTACAATTGATGATGGCCTGAATTTATATGCAAGTCATGCTTACCATGGAGCTCCAGTTGTGTACGATAATATTGTCTTGGCATACGCCGGTGGAGCCTTCAGCGGTAGGGCATCTGCTAATGTTGAGCAATATACTGAACGAAACCTCTCTGCATTTGATATAGAAAGTAAAACGCATCTTTGGAATTCAACAGATCTCTATCTGACACAGCCTGCAGTAAAGGATGGGGTCGTGTATATAGGGAGTAGTTCATTGGGTCGCCTGGACGCTATTGATATAAATACCGGTGACATACTTTGGAGCTGGATTCCAACGGATGTCAGTGAAACGCAGATGCATCGGAATGTTATTGTTACAGACAATCTTCTTTTTGTTAGTACGAATCTAAAAGTTCATGCAATAGACCTTGCTACAAAACAGTCTGTATGGACTTACCCAATGCCTGGTATGCTCTCAATTTCAGAGAATAAAACCTTATTTATTGCTACTGGCATGAGGGAGAGTAATGGAGGTCTTGTGGCTATCAAATTGCAATAAGCATAATCTGGAGAAAATCACCATAAACTGGGGTCGGAACACAGTTTTCTCTAATATTGGAAACAACAGATGTCTAACACTGTCTTTTGGGGATATATAAACCTAGAACTTCATCAACCGCCAATGAATATTAATTGGCTGGTTTTTTCCTGCCCTGGTGAGTATAAGTAGATCAACGTGTTTGCCTCGTGCCTTTCTGGCAAACCATTCTGATTTAACAAGAAGGTCTTCGACGCCGTCGTTTGTAAAGTCACCCCTTGCCATCAGGGTGTAATAGATTTCATCTTCTTCTGACAGAAACTTAATAGAACCATTTTTTTCAATATTCGCCTTAAAGCTTGAATAATACTGTTTAATAGTCTTGTCGCCTCGATGTCGTCCCTGTGCTCTATATAGCAGGGGCATGGTTTTAGCTGGGAAGTGATCTATTAAGCTGACTTCGAATTTTTCGGGAAAAAATGTCATATTTGATGAATTGGCTGATAGGTATTTATCCAGGGCCTGACATGTAGTTGTGAGTAATCTCAGTCTAAATATTTCATACTCCTGTACTTTTGACTCTCCATACATGACTGCCTGGGTACAATCATCAAATATTATTTGTTCACTATTCTTGGCGGCATATTCATAACCCGTTAACTTTATGTCACTGATTGTCTTTTTATCGCCAATTTTAAAACCTTCAAAAGCCTGATTATTCAATATTGGTTTTATTTCACTTGCATAAACATGCAGTGCGGATAAAAGGATTAGCACTATTGTGAAGAATTTAAACATATTATTGTTTAACGAGTGCCGGTGTAGTAGATAGTAGCTTTTTGACATATGCATTTCTTTCAGCCGAAACATCTGGCCTATTAGATTCCAGTGCAGCTTTTTTCCAGTCACCAGCCTTCAGGGCGGTATTAAATTTAACAAACGTGCCGGTTAACGTAGTTGCACCCATATTAAATATCATATCAAATAAGGCTAACTGAACATTATCATGTAATTTATCAAAATTATCTGGATAACCTGAACTTTTCTTATATATGTTGGATAGTTCTGAATAAAAAGAACTTAGATGTTTATCCAGACGTTGATTGATATCAGGGTCTTTCATTGTCAGGCTAGTGTGTTGTTTATACCAACCAGCACCATACCGTTGACCCCAGGGTAATTTAATAATCTTGTCGTATTCATCCTTCTTTTGTTTGGTAGTGGCTGGTTGAAATGGCTGGTTATTTTTTACTGTATACATCGGGATAGAGATTATTGCAGTACGATTTGGAATCAGGTGGCCCACGCCAATAGTTGTTTTACCTTTTGTATCTAGATATAGGTGTCTGAAACGTCCTTCTCTCTGTTCAAGTGATTTATACAGGCCTTGCTTAACAGTTGTTTTCAGTGGCATGGTTATCTCCTTTAAAATTATCCCTGTTGTATAGACAAAGAAATCAAGTGCTTAACAATATATTATCATAGTAGCGCATACATAAAAGTGGATCACATTAACAGCATTTAGGAATAAATAATAATATGTGATGAAATAGTGAGCAGTATTTGCCTGGGTTACATATCAACAGGTTATGGGGAAAGGGAACCATAGATCCTATAAAATATATCAAGCCTTAGCTATTTCAGTTCAGCATGAAACCTCGCCCGCATGTCCTGCAAGACATGATACAGACAGGGCACCATCAACAGGGTGATGAGTGATCCAAACAACAGACCCCAGGCCATGGCCATCATCATTTCTGACAGCATGGCATCAAAACCGGCCAGGCCATAAGCCGTTGGCATGACACCGGCCACGGTGGTTAAGGTGGTCAGGCTCACAGCTTTGAGTCGGGTCTGGGCGATGCGGGCGATCTTTTCATTTATCGAGTTGCTGTTGCCATTGTCATATTCCTGATCCAGTTTGGTGAGCATGATGATGGCATCGTTGATCACCACACCGGCCATACCCAGAGTACCGATAGCGGCGAAGAATCCGAACAGGTGCTGGCCGTGTGCCCAGAAGGCGAGGATGACACCGGTCACTCCAAAGGGAATGGCCAGCATGATCAGGATGGGGCGGGTCAGGGAATTAAACAGCATGGCCAGGATGACAAAGATCAGGAAGATCACCAGTATGATGGCATTGCGCAGGTCACCTTTTGATTCCCGCGTGTCGGCGATCTCGCCATCGAAGTTCAGGCTGGTGGAGGGTTGGGCACGTAGGATTTCGCGGAACACACCCTGTTCCAGATGATCGGCAACTTCCAGTGGGGTGATTGTTGCATCGGGTTTCAATCCTGCCAGCACCTTGGTTACACGGCGGGAGTCACGACGGTTAATGGAAAGGGGCGATTCAACTTTGTTGATGGTGACATACTCACCCAGTTGAGCGAGGTAGTCACCCCGGTGTTCAACGGGGATTCTCAGGATACTTTCAATATCACGTTTGGCATCATCAATGACCGACAGGCGCAGGTCGATGTGTTCATTACCATTGGGCAGTTCATACAGGATCTCACCTTCCAGTGAGGCACGGAAGGTGGTGGCGATGTTGGTCGGGCTGATGGAAACGCGCTTGGCCTTATCACGCAGAATATCGATCTTGTATTCGGGCAGGCGAATCGGGGCATCGATCTCGGCATTCATCAACTGTGGATGTTGTTCCAGTGCAGCGAGTATTTTTTTTGCAGCGGCATCACGTAGCTTGTCATCGTTTTGCAGTACCAGCACTTCAATGGCCACACCGGAGGCATGACCCCAGCGACTCTTCTGGATGCGCAGTTTTTTAACACCCGGTACTTTTTCGGCCAGGGGTTTCCACTGGGCGACCAGTTCATCGGCGGACTTGTCTCGCTCTTCCCGTGGGACGATCTCGATGATCATCCTGAATCGATTTTCTTTTGCCACACCACCGTAACGGCTCTTGGCGATCTCGGTGCGAAAGCCTACCACCTCTTTACCTATCCAGGGTTTGATTATGTCTTCAATGGGTTTGGTGACCTGGGCCGTGTCATAACGATCGGCCTTTTTGTCGGCAAAACCAATCATCACGATCTCGCGTGTTTCCGTATGGGGGAAGAGAACAAACTTCATGGTCTGGCTGGCTAATAACAATGAACCGGCAAATAGCGCAACAAACCCGGCCAGGATGGCATAACGTTTGTTTAAGAGTTTAATGAGTAGATCACCGTAACGGTTTTCATACACATCGAACCAGTGGGCCTTAATGGTTTCAAGACTCTGTTTTGCTTCACCACGTTTAAAGATGCGCGGGGCCTGAAAGTGCATGTGGCCGGGTAGAATCACCAGGGATTCAAGTAGACTGGCCAGCAACATGAGAAACACAACCGGTGGAATATAACTGACAAAAGATCCAAAGCGACCTGAGAAGAAGAACAGTGGCACAAAGGCTACACAGGTGGTTACGATGCTGGCCATCACCGGCATAAAGACCTGGGAGGTACCTTTGATGGCGGCCTCATGAGAACTGAGCCCCTGGCTACGATGACGACCTATGTTTTCTGCTACCACAATGGCATCGTCTACCACAATACCCATTACGATGATCACCGCTGCCAGGGTGACATTATTAATGGTATACCCCATCAGCATGGCGGCAATCAGTGTTGCGCAGATGGTAAAGGGGATGCCCATGGCCACCCAGATGCCGGATTGCTTATTGAGAAACAGGAACAGGGTCAACAGGATCAGGACAAAACCGATGGCACCATTGATGGAAATGATCGACAGGCGGTTGCGTACATCATAGGATTCATCATCGAGGATCACTAGCTGGATATCAGAGTCGAGCAGGTTATTGGCGCGAAAATCATCCACGACCTTTTGTACCGCTTCGAGGGATTCGATAATGCCATAGCTGCTGTTCTTCACCACGTTAAACATCACCGCTTCATGGCCATTGACCTTGGTGATCTGTTTTTCACGTCGAAACTCGGTACGTACCTCGGCAATGTCCTTGAGTGAGATGGCCTTGCCTAGAAAATCCGCCTGTACATATAGTTTGTTGAGTTTTTCTACCGAGTCGAGCTGGGCATCGATAGTGACACTGGGTTCATCCTTTACCTCAAGACTGCCTGCCGGGGTGCGGATGTGGTTGTTGCTGACCTCGTTGATTACCGTGCTGAGGGGAATGCGATAATGGGCCAGTTTTTTGGGATCGGCATTGACCTGTAGTTCCTGCTGCAGGTAGCCAGAACGATTGACACTATTTATATAGGGCAGGTTGACCAGTTGCAGTTCCAGGGCGGCGGCGGTCTTTTGTAGTTCCAGCCGCTGTTTGATGTTCATCAGGTGGGCCTTGGTGTGAACCAGGGCGATATCGATAATGGCCTTTTTCGAGCTTTTGAAAACCCGCACGGTGGGTTTATCACGTACTTCAGGGGGCAGGACTGTGGTCAGGGCGGCATTGCGGATTTCGGTAATGGTTTCATCACGATTGGGCAGGCCATTTTCCAGCTCAGCAGAAACAATGGTGCTGCCCCGATTGACGCTGCTATAGATGTGCAGGATGCCATCAATAGCTTTGAGTTCTTGTTCCAGCTCACGGGTGACGAAGTATTCGACTTCTTCTGCTGTTGCACCTGGATAAAAGGCTGTAATGCGGACCATGTCATAGGTCACATCGGGTCTTTCTTCTTTTTTAATAGATTGCCATGCCTGCAGGCCACCAATAATAATGGCAATGAACAGCAGGTTGGTCAGCAGGTGACGGTCAACAAAGAATTCTACAAATCGAGCAATCATCAGGTTTTATTGGATTTATCCAGCATAACAGGGCAAGGCCTCAGAACTGTCAAATAGTATGCTGAAATCCTTAAAGGGGCCAGTACAATTTAAAAATAGCTTGGCGTGTGGGTATTAACTATTCCACTGGTAATCGATGCTGATTCTATCTCCCGCAACCGGTCTAAACAGGCGATCCGCAAAATCAACATGCACGGGGTGATCACGATAACTATCAATCACGGCCGGGTGACAGAACCGGATCAGCCAGCTGAATCGAAATTGTGCATCTTCTTTTACGGCAGTGGCCGTTACCACACTTCTAACACCGGGCAGGGTGCTCAATGATTCTTTCCCTTCAGCCATCATGGCCTGGGCCTGTTGATCATCTATGCCACTCACGTTAAATATAATGAGATGTTCTATCGGTGCCCATGGTGTGCAATTCTCAAGCTGGTCTTCTGCTTTACCCGTGCTTTGGCAATATTCTATACAGCGAGCCGCCATATCTTGGATGGTAGTATGGGTACGCTCCATCAATCCAGAACAACCTTGCAAGTTGTTATTGCAGTTCTGGCGTATTTGGTTTTCCAGAGTATCGAGTAGTATCCCTTTGAAATTGACTTTAGCTATACCATTTTCGAGTAAATGCTTGTACTGCAATTTTTCCAAGCTGGCATCATGGTCGATACTCAAAGGGGCCGAGATTTCATTCTTTAGTTCATTTATATGATTGTTAAAAAAAAATGATGAAATATGCATGCTATCTGTATTTATTTGTTTAAGCTGATTAAGCTCAAGGTCTGGTGAGTTGGTAAGATTAACTTCTATTGGTACTCCACACGAATGACATATCTGGGAGATTTTGTTTAGATCATTTATCCAGGTATCGAATTTTTGTCCAGGTGAATTTATGACGAGTGAGTTGCCGCCTGTATTGATGGCTTGAATTGCTGATTCCTGATCGAACCGAATTTGTGACTGGATGGTAATGGGGACATTGACTGCTGATGCCGCTGCTTCAACTGAAGGTGACAAAAGATCAGTTGTATGGTTTTCTGATGAAACTTCCGGGATGATGAATATAACAGGTGACTGATGTTGTTCGGCTGCAGAAAGGGCTCCATGCAGGGTGTTCAGGCAGTTTATCTCAAAAGAAGGTATTGCATATTGATGTTTTTTGGCATGCAGCATCATGTTCTGGTAATTGACAATTGGCATTATTTTTTCTCTTATGAGGTATCAGTTGGTAATATTTATTTTATAAAACTTTAGTCCTAAATACAGATGCAAACAGTCTTGTGATTATATGGCGCGGGTTGGTTTCACCAGCATCAATAAAATTACTGATTTTATACAGTGTCAGACCAGTTATTAGTAGAATAATAATCACAGATAATATCAATGACAATGCAGATTTATCTGAAATCAGGGCAAGTGGACCAGAGAAAAAAGCGACGACAGTCATGATTACACCATAGCTACCATAAAATTTGAACGGTGTTAATGAAACCTGGGCATAAAGTGACAGACACATAAAAATTAAGCCGACAGAAAACAGGATGTTCACCATCAACTGACTGGCTATGTTCCAGGCCAGAAAGGTATTGAAAATTGGCCCAATAGTAAAAGCTGCAATAATGCTAAAGGTAAACACCAGCCATATACAATTTGAAGAGTTCTGGAATTTGCTTATAAGAAACAGCATGACAGGGTAAGTGACCAAACAACAAATAATGACAAAATAAGGGAGGGTTAAGGACAATGACAGGTTAGCCACCAGCATTCCGACAAACAGGAACAGGGATAACAGGGCAAAGGTGTTTCTGATTACCTTATTCGAGCTTATATGTGATGTTCTGCTTACAGAAGATGAATTTGTATCAGGTATGTGCATGACATCTGTCTCCTTCAGGGTGTTCTCGAAAAATAAAGCTTCCTTGCTTTTCAAGTACCGGCTGGACAATACATTTCCAGACACTGCTAGTTACTTATATGTACCAATATAGTCGGTAATATACCGGGTCAGGAAAGGAATACTGGTTACGAGAATCCAGATATTCGTACCAACTATTCCTTGATTTGACTGACTATGCGTTTTCTACCACCATAAGAGGGGGTAGTAAGCCTGTTACTTCTTCCTGCTGTGCTTGATCACTGTTCCATTGGTAATCGATACTGATTCTATCTCCGGCCACGGGTCGGAACAGGCGATCAGCAAAGTCAACATGAACAGGGTGATCACGATAGCTATCGATTACTGACGGATGACAGAAACGAATCAGCCAGCTAAAGCGGAATTGTGCATCTTCTTTTATGGCGGTTGCGGTTACAACACTTCTTACACCGGGCAGAGTGCTCAGTGACTTTTTGCCCTCGGTCATCATAGCCTTGGCCTGTACATCATCGATATCACTAACATTAAAGATAATCAGGTGTTCAATAGGAAGCCAGGGGGTACAGTGGTTTAACATAGCTTTCGCTTTACCATTGCTTTGACACAGTTGCATGCAGGCGGCTGCTTCACTGCGAACAATCGCGTGAATACCGAGCATGAGATTACTATATCCAGTGAAAGTGTCTTCTTGACTAATACATAAATGAGTGTCAATGACATCTTGTAGTAGTGTGTCAAAATTTACTTTGACGATCCCATGTGCAATATACTGATGACAATGTTCTTCATTGAGATTGCTGTTTACGTTTAAAACGAGTGCGGCTCGCTGACAAACCTGGAGCTCGTTGAGGATAGAGCGTGCCAGATACGGATCAGTGATGTTTCCCTCGGATGTACCTTCCATTGTTAAATTAAGTAAATCAACATTTGTTTCTTCAACGAAGAGGATGGCTTCGAATACATCGGGTCTGTTGTTTAGCCTGCCTTCAACAGTTATTCCGCAATCATGTGCTGTTTTTGTGATATTTTTAATATGATCAATGTCGATGTTGTCAAGCATAAGTGCATTACAACCTGCATTGATCCCCTTTATAGCGGTCTGTGAATCATGATTGCATCGAGCCTGTATCGCAACCGGAACCGAAGTATTTATCGCCGCGGCTTCAATTGCGGGCATGAGCAGTTTTAGTGTTCTGTCATCTACCTGATGATACGGTACGATCAGTATGACCGGTGAATGATTTTCTTCTGCTGCATCAATGACAGCAGTGAGAATGTCCAGGTTGGTGATAGTAAAACTAGATACTGCATATTTGTTAGAACGGGCATGTTTGAGCATATCCTTCATATCAATAATAGGCATGGTTATGTCCTCCTTGCCATAGGTTTATTCATTGTTATTCATGAAACCCAGCAGGTGTAACAGGCTGGTGAATAAATTGAAGATAGATACATAGAGCGTCACTGTTGCCATAATGTAATTGGTCTCACCACCATGAATAATATTGCTTGTTTCATAGAGAATGAGGCCAGCCATTAACATGACAAACATCGCAGATACGGCAAGCGATAGGCCGGGCATTTCAAAGAACACCGCACCCAACCCGGCCAGGAAGGCCACGATGATTCCCACCATGAGAAAGCCACCCATAAAGCTGAAATCTTTGCGTGTCGTCAGGGCATATATGGACAGGCCAAGGAAGATCGCACCGGTTGCACCCATAGCCGTCATAACAATCTGGCTACCGTTATTCATAGCCAGGTAAGTATTGAGAATGGGACCAAGGGTATAGCCCATGAAGCCTGTTAGTGCAAAAACGAAGCCGAGACCAACTGCACTGTCACGAAATTTTGTGGTCAGGAACAACAGGCCAAAAAATCCAACCAGGCTAAGTAATATGCCAGGGTGGGGTAGTTTCAGGGACATGGAAATGGCAGCTGTTACTGCACTGAATAACAACGTCATAGACAACAGGGTATAGGTGTTGCGAATAACCTTGTTGGTACTCAATATCACAGACTGACTGCGGTCCAGTGTCTGGTTGATTGGCGTGTTCATGATGTTATCTCCTTTGAGCGAATGAACGCGTTAATAATTCAAAAAAAGGCATCCATGCCATTCAATCTCCGGCTTGGACTATCTTTGTAATGACATTCCACGTAATAGATCCTGTTGACGTGAGAGGCGACGTCCTACTGTTCGGCTAGCCCTGTCTGAGGCCCGATCAATGGCGACGTACATGTCTGCTTCAATGTCATCAATAATCACATCCGGTAAAGAGGCCAACACAACCTGGATCTGGCAGAGTTTGTCATTACCACCACGTGGACCGTTAATATCCAGCAAACGGATACGAACAAATTGAATGCGTTCTTCATGGTTTCCCAGGGCATAACCCAATCGACGCCTGATGTATTTCTGTAGTGCAGGGGTGAGGGAAAAATCCCTAGCCTGTATGTCAATCTGCATGTTGTGTGCTCCATGGCAAAATGTGGGGAGTTGACAGGGAACAAGCCTAAACAGGCTTGACACTTAGAAAAAGTCGAATAATATTTATCATTCATTCGAAAAATACGATGAATTACCGAGATGATCAATAATAAGCATTTACACTACTTTTGGGTTGTTGCCAGGCAGGGGAGCATCGCCCGGGCAAGTGAACAATTACATATCACCCCACAAACTATCAGTGGTCAGTTGGGTTTACTGGAAGATCAGCTGGGGGAGGCCCTGTTTCAACGGGTTGGACGTAACCTTCAACTCACTGAATTTGGGCGACTGGTATTAAGTTATGCCGATGAAATCTTTTCCCTGACAGGTGAACTGGAAGAAGTGGTACGACAGTTACCGGCAGGCAGACCGACCACGTTCCGGGTAGGCATTGTCGATGTAGTGCCTAAATCAATTACGCATCGTCTGTTGGCTCCAGCCTTGAAATTGTCTGGGCGTCTACGAATCGTTTGCCGTGAAGGGAATCTGGAGTCCATGCTGGCCGAACTGGCTGTGCATCGTATCGATATGGTGATTGCAGATGGCCCCATTCCCTCTCATGTAAACGTTCGAGGGTTTAATCATCCATTGGGCGAGTGTGGTATCAGTTTCTTTTCTGTGCCGGAATTGGCGAGCCAACTACAGGGAGAATTCCCCTTTAACCTTAATAATGCCCCATTACTGATTCCGGGTGAAGTTAGCTTGTTACACCACCAACTTATTCGCTGGTTCGATAAATATAGTTTACGCCCCAGAATTATTGGCGAGTTTGATGATAGTGCCCTGATGAAGGCCTTTGGTCGGGCAGGGACTGGGGTATTCATTGCCCCGACACCGATTGCAGAAGAAGTGGAGAAACAGTACGACGTGGTAAGTATTGGACAGACCAGTGAGGTACGTGATCAGTTCTATGCCATCTCTGTTGAAAGAAAGATTTCCCACCCCGCCGTGGCGACCATTACTGAGACAGCAAGGGAGTGGCTGTATGGAGATAACCTCTCTTAGTTTTAAGCAAACCACGTAATTAAATATCCAATTTCTGAACGATTACCAGCCTGGTTTGTCCTAAGCGCAATATTTAAGCTGAGAAATCAGACATAGGATGTTTGGATATTTTTATGATTTTAATACTATTATATAGGACGACTTAAGAGAGAGTGATTATGAACAAGCAGGGTTTATTCGTCTCAATTCTGGTGTGTCTATTTATGGCATACCCTGTTCAGGCAGAAGAAAGAAATTTCTCTGTTATTAAAAACTATGCATTGTTGTCCAATGCTTCATATGAAGGTGAGTCATCGGCCAGGGATGAGAGTAAACGACAGGGCTATGAATTCAGCCAGTATGGTACGGCATCCGGTGTCGAGGTGGCCTATTTTCTGGGCACGAACCATAAGACTCGAACCCAGATCATTGCCGTGCGGGGTACGGCCAATATAGATAATGTTTATGTTGATGCCGATTTCAAATTGATGCTGGATAAACATACCAGCAATATGCTGCACTCTGGTTTTGCAGCCTCTGGTGCGGCTATCTATAAAGCCGTCAAGCCCAAACTCAAACGGGACTATACGATTAATACCACCGGCCATAGTCTGGGCGGTGCCGTTGCCCTGGTGCTGGCCATGTATCTGGAACAGGATGAATTTACAGTGGGCAAGGTCATTACCTTTGGTCAACCCAAGGTCACCAATATCACCGGAGCAAAGCGTTACAACTACATGGATATCACCCGTGTGGTAACGCCAAAAGATGTGGTTCCTCTGGTCCCCCCATTCGATCCTATCGATATAAAAAATGCGGATCTCTACTGGCATACCGGAGAAGAATTGATCCTGCTCGAGGGCAAAGAATACAGTACCGCCAGTGGTATCCCCAGCATGTTACGAACCGTACAGTTTTTTAAGGAAACACCGGATGAGCGCAACATCCAGAACCATTTTATGACTCTCTATATTGAGCTCATTAATAAAAAACTGAATGACCCGAAGAAGGTGCCTTACAAAACCGGGATATCTGTTTACGACTGGTTTTGATTTCACTGACTGACACCCACTTATGAGCTTTTATCTTTTTGCAAGCGTCTTCCTGCTGGTGATGGCGCTGATGAGTTTTTATATCTGGCATCGATTTTTGCGCCAGCTGACTCATGGTATCGGTCGTTTCCTGGTGATTATTCCCATTGTGCTTATGTTGGGAAATGTTTTTTTTGTTGTAGAAATAGTCACATCAGTCATTCCCGATTCACCGCTTCTCTATATGATCACTAGTTCCTTTGTTGGAATCACCTTTATGCTGTTTGTTGTCGCCGTGGTTTATGACCTGTCGGTAACAGTCTCAAGGCGTGTGCCGTTTGATCAGTCCCGGCGTCGTACTTTAAAAGTAATTTTTGATGTCACGATATTGATCATGGCCTTCTCGTATTTACTGAGGGGCTTAACGCAAGGGGTTAAGTTTCCAGGGGTAAATCCGGTCAATGTCAAGATTAAGGGGTTTCCACAAAACCCTTTCAAGATTGTTCAGCTTACCGATGTCCATGTAGGTCGGACCATCAAGCGTGATTTTATTGAACATATTGTCAAACAAACCAACCGGCTTAAGCCGGACCTGGTGGTGATAACAGGCGATCTGGTTGATCAACACATCAGCGAGATTGAATACGATCTGTATCCCTTAAAAGATCTTGAAGCACCGGTTTATTTTATTCTGGGTAATCATGAATACTTTCATGGCCCGGGTGAAGCCATTACGTATTTACAAAGCCTGGGCATTCGGACATTACTGAATGAGCATGTTGTTATTGGTGAAGCGGGCCAGCAATTTAATCTTATTGGCATCAATGATGTCATAGGTCATCGTACCGGCCTGTACCCACCCGATGTTGATGCGGCCTATACAGGAGTCGATCAGAACCTGCCCTGTATCGTCCTGGCCCATCAACCACGCATGATTTCCGAACTTGCAGACTATCGCTGTGATCTGATGTTAAGTGGCCATACCCATGGTGGTCAGATATTTCCCTTTGGCCTGCTGGTGATGACGGCGCAGCCCTATCTGGCGGGTCTATATCAGCATACTGAGCAACAGCAGATCTTTGTCAGTCGTGGCACAGGCTACTGGGGACCACCTTTACGGGTACTGGCACCCAGTGAAATCAGCCAGTTGACGATATATTCATCATAACTTACTGATTTAAAATATAAAAATAATCTCAATTTATTGTCAACGGATGGCTTCCTGATGCGTTGTTATTGATGACAGCCAGAAAATCAGGAGCAAACAATGAAAATCACTTCTCTATTTCCTTTATTAATACTGTCGATCGGTGCAATGTCCGTATCGGCCAATGAAAATCCAAACACGGGTCCAGAAAATCGCTGGGACCAGCGTGGCGATAGAATCGACAAACGCCTGGATCAACGCGGTCATCAAATTGATGAAAGGCTTGACCGCAAGGGAGCGGCTATCGATGCTCGACTCGACAGGCGTGGTGAGGTGCTGGAGCATCGGTTCGAACTGCGAGCAGAGCATGCCAGGAAAAATGGTAATGATGAACTGGCCAATAAGCTGGAGCACCGTGGTGATATGCTCAAGCAGCGTTTTGACAAACGCGGCGATCGGATTGAAAATCGACTTGATCGTCGAGGTGACAGGGTAGCCGTTCGAATGGATCGACGCGGTGATCGAATAAACCGTCGAATGGACAAACGTGGTGAGCGTATTCAACAATACCGGAACCAACGTCAATAATTAGTTAAGATATCCGGTCAATGATTGTCCATACCAAGCACAGGAGTTGCAGGTCTGAATACTTCACAGACACTCGAACAGTTTCTAATCAGTATCGAGCAACGCGCTTATCGTATGGCAGTCATTGCAACCGGTAATCGGGAAGATGCGCTGGATATTGTGCAGGATGCGATGACCAAACTGGTGACAAAGTATGCGGATAAAACCCCGGATGACTGGCCACCACTGTTTCACAGGATCATGCAGACCACCATCCGGGACTGGTATCGACGCAGCAAAATACGTAATGGCTTGCGGCATCTGTTCAACTGGCAGGATAATGAGCAGGACCCTATCGACAGTTTGCCCGATAGTCGTGAGCTTACACCGGAAAGGACGCTGGATAATCGACAGGATATCGAGGCACTGGACAGGGCATTACAGGGTTTGTCCCTGCGTCAGCAGCAGGTGTTTTTATTAAGGGCCTGGGAAGGCATGGATGTGAAACAAACGGCCGAGGCCATGGGATGTTCACAGGGCAGTGTCAAAACCCATTATTCTCGCGCGATACAGGCATTACGTGATCAACTGGAAGGTTTTTCTATATGAGTCAGGATAAAGAACAGCATTTTGTCGACAAGACCAGACAGACATTGAATCAATCAGTGGATGAACTGGATGCTGTGACCCTGGCCCGTTTAAAGGCGGTACGCATGACCGCCCTTGAAAGTCAGCATAAACATTCAGAGGCACGACATACGATTTTAACGACTGTTATGCAAAACAGGCTGGTTTTGGCAACGTCTATGTCGGTCATTTTATTGGCAGGTGTATGGGTGATACAGAAACCAGTTTTGCAGAATATTCCCATGGATGATTTACACATGCTGACGGCTACGGAAGACCTTGAGTTATATCGTGACCTGGAATTTTATCAATGGCTGGAATACCAGAGTGAGCAGAGTTAGTCAGGCCGTTTATTTTCTCGGCCTGCTGTTCTGGTTTGTACAGGCCAGTGCTGAACAGGCGCAGGAAGAATTGCCCAGTATGGAATTGCTTGAATTCCTGGGTGATTCTGAACAGGTGGATGGTGAGTGGTTTGACCCACTGGATATGATTGAAATGCAGGAAAATGATAACTTAATCGGACAACAGGAGAATCAGGAAAATGATTAAACAGATTACTTATTTAATCCTGTTAACCGGTTTGGTATTACCTATGAAAAATATTTACGCCAATACCTGGAATCAACTGCCGGCTGAGGAACGCAAGTTGCTTAAGCAGTTTGAGCCACAATGGGGTTCCATGTCCAAGGAACGTCAACAGCGTTTGCGTCAGGGGGCACAGCGTTGGAAAAGTATGACTCCTGAACAAAGGAAACAGGCCCAGCAACGCCTTAAAAAATGGCGAGGCCTCAATCAGGAACAACGTCAGGCACTACGCAAGCAGTTCAATAATTTTAAAAAGCTACCTAAGTCAGATCGTGATAATTTGCGTAAGCGTTATAACTGGTTCAGGCAATTACCTGCCGAACGGCGGGAAGCCTTGCGAGATAAGTGGCGTAAAATGACTCCGCAACAACGCCAGCAGTTTCGTCAGCGCATGATACGTCGCATGACACCCCAGCAAAGACGAGAATTATGGCGTCGTCATCAACAGCAACGACGTACACGATAAATTCAACGGAGTTTACCAATGCAGTTAATGAAGTACTGCCTGACGGTTTGTTTAGTCTTTTCAATGAGCTCATTACATGCTGATGATACTGAAGAGGGATCGTCGGCCATCACATTTGAAATAGGTCAGGATACCGATGATAGCCAGGAGGCCTATCTTAATGTGGATACCGGGTTAGAAAATGGTGTGCACATTAAGTGGATGAGTGGTGGTACCCGCTTGCCAGCAGAGTCAGATATTTTTGAGACCCGTTCACGTTCCATTGGCATAAGCAGTCCCTATGGGAAAAAGGTTGTGGCGGGTTTTGATTACGACTATTGGGGTAATCCGGATACCATTGAAACCCGTACCCGCCGTTTTAAACTGGGTACCAATACGGAAGACTGGTATGTGCAACTGGTTTATGAAGACCGGGTAACACGTCTTAGAACCAATGGCAGTTTTATTAATCGACGTGGCGTTGTCGTTGATCTACCTGATACTGCAGATATCAACAGCAATGGGCGTGGCCTTGATATCAGCTTCTATGGTTTTTTTCCATTTTCAATCAATCTTAGTTATATGGAATACGACTATGATAAGGATCTCACTGCGGTTGCAAAACATCCTGACTTTCTTTTGATACTTTTTCCGGCTTCGACCTTAAGTATGACCACAGGCCTTGAATCATGGCGGCGTTCGGGTGATATCTCCTATAGTTTTGAGTGGGGGACATTTGGTATCAGTGGTTCACAAAGTGAATCAGTGGTTGATGAGAGTATTGCCAGTACCGGCTCATTGTATTTGATCCTGGATATCAATAAAAACTGGTCAAGCACTTTCACCTGGGGAGAATCGGGAACAGATACATCGGATGAGACAGTCCGTTTTGCACGGCTTGGGATCACTCATCGCTGGTAGCATCACCCTTTGACTCTTTATCCTGTTTGTCTTCTTTGTCTGACTCATTTTCAGATTCATCATCATGGTCTTCTTTATCAGACTCATCCTTACCTGCCTTGGCCTTTTCCTTAATGTCTTCCAGCTCGGCAAGACGATCATAGACCAGGCGGTTGATTGAACCTTCGGGATATTCTCCCTCATCATCTTTTTCACCCGCGGGTAAGCCTGTAAGAAGCTCGATGGCCTGGTCGACATTTTCATAGGCATAGATATGAAATTCACCCTTGTCAGTAGACTGGCGTACGTCTTCCCTTAACATCAGGTGCTGTATGTTGGAGTTGGGAATTAAAACACCCTGTTCTCCATTGAAGCCCATGGCCTTGCAGACATCATAGAAGCCTTCAATTTTTTCATTGGCACCACCAATCGCCTGAGATTCACCTAACTGATTGACTGAACCGGTGATGGCCAGGGACTGTTTGATGGCGACGTCCGACAGGGCTGAGAGCAGGGCACATAGTTCGGCCATGGAGGCACTGTCTCCTTCGATACCACCATAGGATTGCTCAAAGACCAGGGAGGCGTGCAGGGAGAGAGGCTGGTCCTGGGCGTAACGGGCACCGAGAAAATTGGCCAGAATAAAGACCCCTTTGGAATGAATGGCCCCGCCCATTTCCACTTCCCGTTCGATATCCACCACCTCACCTTCACCCAGCCGGGCGGTGGCGGTGACACGAGAGGGCTGACCAAAGGCATGTTCACCCAGTTCCATGACGGACAGGGCATTGACCTGGGCGACTTTTTCACCCTGAGTATCGATGAGAACCGTGCCACGTCGAATTTCTTCATAGATACCCTGTTGGATGCGATCGGCACGACGAACCTGCTGGTCGATGGCATGCTGGACATGCTCAGGGCTGACGACTTTTTGCCCCGCTTTGGCGGCCCAGTAGTCGGCTTCTCGAAGCAGGTCGGCAATACTTCGCAAATGGGTACTTAGTTTTTGAGAATCCTCGATCAGTCGAGATGAGTATTCAATGACCCGCCCAACGGCAGTATTCTGGAAGGGCAAAAGTTGCTCATTTTTCACGATCGTGCCAATAAGTTTGGCGAAAAGGTCGACATTTTCTTCGTTGTGCTCAATTTCGCTCTCAAAGTCTGCGGCCACCTTGAACAGCTCGGCAAATTCCGGGTCGTACTCGTGCAGGAGGTAGTAGAGGAGTCGCTCTCCCACCAGGATGACTTTGAGGTTCAGGGGGACAGGCTCAGGTTCCAGGCCGACAGTGCTGATCAGGCTGTATTGGTCTGCCAGAGATTGAATACTCAGCTCTCGGGAGGTCAGTGCCCGTTTCAGGCCTTCCCAGGCAAAGGGCTGTTGCAGTAGTTTAGTGGCATCCAGAATCAGATAGCCACCGTTGGCAAGGTGCAGGGCACCCGGCTTGAGCAGGGTAAAGTCCGTAGTCAGGGTACCCATCTGAGCCTTATGTTCCACCCGGCCTAACAGGTTCTGGTAGAGGGGATTATTTTCATAAATGACCGGGCTGCCATCCGTGTCACTGTTATCGACAAATACATTCACCCGGTATCGATGAAAGGATGGATGCCCATTAAGCCCAAACATACCCTGGGATTCATCTTCGCCACGACGGAAGTCATCAAGATGGCTGATGACATCCTCCAGCACGGCATCGAAATAGGCCTGCAGTTTTTCATAATCCTTATATATAGCCTTAAGATCATCGATCAAATGCCCGGCAGCAAACAGGGCAATTTCCCGGTTCAGGGCATGGACTTCCTGACGGGCCTCACGTTGCCATTGAGATTGTTGACGAAGAATGAGATTGAGTTTTTCTTCCAGTACGGAAATCACTTCCTCATATTTGTTTTGTTCTTTCTCTGCCAGCAGACGATATTCCTTTGGCTTGAGTACCTCACCATTTTTAACAGGTGCAAAGGCAAAACCATGGGGTGTCTTTAGCAGTGTGACGTCATGTTGTTCTGCATCCTTGCCCAGATCTGCAAAACTTTTTTCGATCTTTTGTTTTAACTGATCTTCAATTTCGTTCAGACGCGCATGATATTCCTCAGCCTCAAAGGCATTGGGGATGGCGCTACGCAGGTCTTCAAGCAGTTGCTCCATGTCCTGGCTTAATACTGTACCCAATCCAGGAGCAAGCTGAACCAGCCAGGGGCGTTGTGGGTGTTTAAAGTCATTTACATAGCAACAATCAGGGGGAGTGGGTTCCTGACTGGATTGAATTTGCAGGTGTTGTTCTGTAATCGTGTGTTTGCCAGAACCAGAAGGCCCTAATACGAACAGGTTATAGCCCTGTTGTCGAATACCAATGCCAAATTCCAGGGCATCAAGAGCCCGTTCCTGACCGACCATTCCTTCGAGGCGAGGTAGTTCCTCCGTTGTTTTAAACTTCAGTTGTGTGATATCGCAGTGTCGATATAACTGATCAACGTTTAGGGGTGTTTTATGATTCATAGGGATTTGATTCTTTTATGGTCAGTAACGAGAAATATAAATTCCATGTATTCGATAAGTCTTTATCAGTTTGGTTATGTAACAAATGTACATTAGACTTTGTTAATCTACTACGATATATATGACAAATTGAATAAAATTTATACAAAATAAATCTAATTTTCACTGATCCCTGTTAGCTACTCGTGCTTGTTTCACTCAACTATAAATAAAAGTTTTTGTAGGTCGAAGTCATTAAAATTTTTTTATGGTGATTGTCTGTTATCTCCGAAAAGACCTAGTTATACTATCTTGTATAGTAGCAGCAGAAGCCAGACAAGTTTCCTACAATAATCGATAATGTTTGGTCAGCTAGCTGCGTTACTATTTTAGGATATAGTTTTTTTATGATTGAGGTAATGTCGTTATGTCAAATGGTACTGTGAAATGGTTTAACAATGCCAAAGGTTACGGTTTTATTGCACCGGCTGAAGGGGGAGATGATGTCTTTGTCCATTATTCAGCGATCAAGTCTGAAGGATACAAATCATTAAAAGAAGGCCAGGAAGTGTCTTTTGAGACTGAAACCGGTCCCAAGGGATTGCAGGCCATGAATGTTGTTACTGATTAATTAAAAAATTTAATTAAGAAAGCTAATGATTTATTGCTGTTCCAGAAATGGAGCAGTTGGTATGGTATTGACTTTATTATAATAATATTTTTTCAATACAAAACTGTTTAACGCCATACCGAGAACAGGATCATAAAAAAAATTTAATTGCCTGTTAAACTCCACGCCGATTAAAAATTTTGAATTACATTTCGTTGCCATGTCATAAAAATGTACTAGGCTGTATTTGCGATTTGGGCGGGGTATTCAGACAGTTGTCTAAAAGAAGTACTTTTTTGCAGTAAATATAAAAAAGGGGACAGTGAATGAGAGTTTTTGATGTACAGTTGCCACTCAAGGAGTTTGCAAAAGAAAAGTCATCACAACATATCGAAGATATATTTCAACAATTACAAATTTCAGGTTTTAGTTACAACTCGCTTACTGTTAATCCCACGGAAGATGATACTCCTGATGATGAGCTGATCGAGGAATATCGTGAGCTTATTGAACAGCTTATGGATGAAGATGGCTATGCCAATATCGAGGTGATTCAGTTAAAGAATTACTCCAAGACAACCGGGGCATATGTCTATAAACCAGTTCGTGACAAGTTTGAAACTCGATTTATAACCCATGGAAAGTGTTCATTATTTATTCAGGTCAAAGGCCAGATTTTTGAATTTCAATGTAGCCAGGGGGATATGATCAAAATTCCAGGTGAGCTGTGTTACTGGTTTGAGGTTGGTGTGCATGCTTGCCGTTATATTCATCTGTATACATCGGGGCAGGCCTGGGACAAACCCTCTGAGCGGCAGGATATACAGCCGTGTAGTGTTTATCGCCAGAGCGCTTAAATTACTACTTAAAATACTGTAACAATTCGATTATTGTTTCTTTTTGCATTTTCACTGAATTTGTCCATACTCAAATAAGGAAACTTATTATTCATCGGGTTCTCCTGGGATAGGGAGTCCCGATGTGTTTACTGGACAAACAGTCACACAATCCCGAAATGCGAAATTATATTCGACATCCTTCTGGTATCCCCATTCAGTTCTCGGCTGAGGAAGACCACAGGACATTATCCAGAGTTATGAATAATGTTGGATATGGGGGCCTGTCTTTTAATTCCAATCAGGCGCTGGAAAAAGGTACTCGATTGCATATCTGTATTGACACAGTCACCCCTGTGTTTGAAGCGGATGGAGTTGTTGTCTGGTGTGAAGAAAAAAATGGTGATTACATTATTGGCATGGAGTTCTTAAATAAGGAAGATACTTTTCTGGCAAGAATGGTTGAGCAGGTTTGCCATATAGAACATTATAAAAAACTGGTTTATGAAAAAGAGGGACGTGAACTAACCAGTGCCCAGGCAGCAAATGAGTGGATCACCAAGTTTGCCAGGGTATTCCCCAATCCATAAAAACAGATTAGACTATTTAACGTATTTCAAAGTAATTTAATGAGGAAGTAAAATGGCGACAACAGTCGATGAACTGACAGTAAACTATACTGAAAACGGCTCACTGGTAGTCAAGGAGCTGGATAAAGTGATTTTGACCAAGGGAGCATGGTCAACGGTTATATTCAAATATCAGGATTTGAATAGACAAAAAAATGAGTATGGTCCTGTCAAATTTACTATTCGCCGTTATCAGAAGCGTGAGGGTGAGTATAAGCCCAAATCAAAATTCACCGTATCAAGTGTCGATCAGGCCAAAAAGGTCATTGAAGCATTACAGAAATGGATCGATGAAGAAGACAAATAGCGTTTTCAGCTAGTCGATAATTTCCGTCAATAATCTGGGAACTGCCTCGGTATTGAAAAACTCAGCGCATTGATCGACAAACTCACTATTCCCGGCAATATAAACATGGCAGTTATCCAGAGCGGGGTGTTGTTGCTTTATTGTGGCTAATTGTTCTGATAGAGTGTTTTGTGTTTTTTGAGTACTCAATTTTCCGGCCAAGCTGAATTCATAGTATTGCAGGCTGTCAAAGGCATCAACCCAGGCACGGCACTGGTTTCTGAGATAATGTGTCTGTCCTTCAGAAACAAACCAGTATAGGGCAATATTCTCAGCATGTGCCAGGGTCAATACGTGCTCAGCCAGACTCTTGATGGGAGCAAAACCTGTGTTCATCGCCAGGAGGATGACAGGGTTGGACGCATTATCATCCAGAATAAAATCACCTGATGGGCCATCAATACTGACTTCATCATTGGTTTTTAGGTTTGAAAGCAGGTGTTTTATAAATGCAGAGTCATCATTCATGGAAACGTGAAACTGGAGATTCATATCGTCACAGGGACAACTGGCGATCGGCAATTCAGCACTAAGTGAACCGTTGATGGTTAAATTTGCCCTTTGTCCTGCCAGGAAGCGCAGTCTGTTTGTACGAGGGGTTTTCAGGTTTAGTACGCCAACGTTTGAGTCGATAGGCTCAAGTTTTTTCACCTTTGCCGTTATGGTTTGATGAGGAATATCACCACTGGTACCTGCCTCATCAGCTTCAATAACCAGATCGGTGAGAGCGGTATGGCTGCACATGAGGATATAGTTTTGATGTTTTTCTGCTTCTGAAAAACTGTAATCATGGTTGCGGGTTTTTTTTACCTGTCCACTAACAAGTTTGGCCTTACATTTTCCACAATTACCATTACTACAGCCATAGTTCAGGGCAAAGCCAGCGCTTAGTCCAGCTTCAAGCAAGGTGGTATTGCCTTCTAGCAGGAACTCATGGCCGCTCGGATAAACGTGAATCTGGGCAGTGATGAGTCGTAACATGGTGTCCTGTACCAGCAGAGGATTTGGTTGGGGCGGATTGTCATTTATCCTGGGTAGTTCTTTTTCTATCCAGTGAGTTAATTTATTTAGTATTTCACTGGTTTCTGCTGGTGAAGTTTCACCCAGTTGATTGATTCTGGACTTGAGTTTGTGAATGAAAAAGGCGTAATTGTTTAGATCCAGTTTTGCCAGGGCCAGTTCATCCCCTAACAGCGTCGCTCTTGCCAGTAGACTTTGCTTATCGGTGGGTAAAGGTGTACGACTCCTGGCCTTGAATCGGGCCCGTTCGATGATTTCCTCCACACGATCCAGCATGGCGGTGTCTTCGACCTCAGCCTGAGGATATAATTTATGTAGGTCTGATAACCTCACTTTTCCTTCAAAGCTGGCTATTTCACCATCCTGTACCTGTTTTTGCAGTTTTCCACGTGTAGAACCTACCAGCCTTGCGGCGCGCGAGAGAGAAAGTAATCTAGGCATATCAGGTTTAGTCCTTAATACAGTGAAACACACTAGAACAGAGGGCTTTATAGTGTAATTAACTATTTCTCAAGTTTAATTGGCAATAGACCGATAAAAAAGCTATAAAATTGAGAGGTATATACAAGGGGTAGCCTACATATATTTATATAATAAATCCCGATATTTACCAGTAAAAAGCATGGTTGTATTATGGTTTATATATAAAGACTTGTATGGCTATAATGGTAATTACTGAAGTAGATGCTTTGCTTATGAAAAGAAGAACATTCCTCAAAAATCTTACAGCAGGTGCACTTGTCTCAGGTGGCCTCGGACAGTGGCTGGAGGTTCTGGCAGACGAAAATATTTTCCTGGTGCCGCAACAAAAACAATTTGAATTGTTTGGCCCTGGTATGGATGAGCACATCAAGGATGGAATCAATAAAGTCAAAGATTTTGATCGTAGTTATACGGATGATGTTTTACTCAGACCGGAAATGATGGGTCTTTTGAAGTCAACAGTCGGTCGATTTTCACGCCTGCAACGTCTGGTCGGTTATGCCAATTTCAACCTACTTGGCTTTGATGAAGCAATAAAATATGCCAGTCGTTATTCCAAAGTGGGAGCCTTCACCAAACAGGAGCTGGATTTTATTGAGTCAATCTTCTTTGAAGACGCGACTCGATATGGTTTTTTGGGCAATAAGGTAATTACCGATTTAACGACCCAGATTTCCAGCCGTGAAACAATTAAACTGCCCCGTACAGGGCATTACCTTTTTAAAGGTCAACCGCTGGATATGTATAACAAAATAAAAAAAGACGTTGGTAGGAACGTCATTCTGACATCAGGTATTAGAGGTGTGGTTAAACAAATCCATTTATTCCTGGCCAAGGCAATCAAGACTAAAGGGAATCTATCCCAGGCATCACGCTCACTTGCGCCCCCAGGTCACTCTTACCACGGTATTGGTGATTTTGATGTCGGTAAGATTGGTTTTGGTGCAAGTAATTTTACTGAAGCCTTTTCTAAAACCAGAGAATACAAAAAACTTAAGGAACTAGGCTATGTCATGATTCGTTATACCGAAGATAATCCCTATGGTGTTCGGTTTGAGCCCTGGCATATTAAGGTCGTATAGTATTATGAGTAAGGTAGTACTGCCATTAATCTGGCTGACAATCAGTTGCTTTAGTCTTTCCCTTCAGGCGAATACATCGGTCAATGACCTGGATTTTACCCTGCATAAGCTGGATTCTGGTGAGGATGGTCCAACCCTACTGGTAATCGGAGGCATTCAGGGTGACGAACCCGGTGGATTTACGGCAGCGTCATTACTAGTAACTGATTATCAGGTTAAAAAAGGCAGTGTCTGGGTTGTTCCAAATTTAAACTTCAAAAGTATTATCAAACGCTCCCGTGGTGTACATGGCGATATGAACCGTAAATTTCTCAGTCTGCCCAAGGCTGATCCAGAGTACGAAGCCGTTGAAAAAATAAAATCGATCATCCTCGATAAGAAAGTTGATGTAATCCTCAATCTACATGATGGCAGTGGTTTTTATCACCCCGTTTATATCAACAAGAGCCGTAACCCTCGTCGCTGGGGGCAGAGTGTGATTATTGATCAGGCAATGATAGAGGCACCAAAATATGGTGATCTGGCGGAACTGGCTGAGCGTGTTTGTAAGTCAGTCAATAACAATATCAAATACTCTAAAACACATTATCACGTTAAGAATACGAATACTCGTGATGGTGATGTTGAAATGGAAAAGACCCTGACCTATTTTGCCATTCGAAACAACAAACCGGCTTTTGGGGTTGAAGCCAGTAAGGATTTTCGTACTCACACTCGTGCTCTGTATCATCTACGCGTTGTCGAATCCATGATGGGAGAATTAGGTATTGAATACGAACGTGGATTTAAGATGAGCCTCAGGGCCATTAAGAAACGTATAGATAATAATGTAAAACTGGCGATGTTTGATAACAAAGTATATCTGGATATGGCGAAGGCCAGAAGCCGCTTAAGCTATATACCAATGAAAAAAGGTGAACAGATCCATTTTTCCGCCAGCAATCCATTGATTGCTGTCATTGGTAACAAGAAAAGTTATAAGGTGCGTTATGGCAACCGTTCTGTAACACAGCTTCATCCCCAGTATTTTGAATATGATGATAGCCTGTCAACTATTAAGTTATGGGTGGATGGTGAATTAAAAGATGTGCCATTTGGAACGGTTGTGGATGTTAAAGATGCCTTTAAAGTGGAACCATTAGAGAATTATCGAACCAATATCATTGGTTTTGCACGTCAAAATATAAAAGATGACAGTGGTGTTATTGTCAAGCGCAAACAGATTAGCAAACGATACTCAGTCGATCGTGCTTCACGTAAATATCGTGTTGAGTTATATCGAGAAGGTAAGTTTTGCGGCATGATTCTGGTTAACTTTATTAAACAAAGGGGTGTGGATTTTGCTTCAACCGGAGATTCCGGTTAACTCAATACCGTTTCAGATTTAATAATAAAATCCTATTTGGTTTTCTGCTTATTAAGTCATATACTGGGTATATTAAAACCAGTTTAATGGCATTTTTTAATGGGCCTGACCTTCAAATCATTTAATTATCTCCCTGGCTTTTCCTGTCTTGGTGGCGATTGTGAAGATACCTGTTGCAAGGACTGGGATATCTGGTTTGATCAGTCTCATTATCAGTTGCTTGCTGATACAGCCGAGCAAAAAGGCAGTGAACTGACAAAAAAAATAAACACACATATTCTCATCGATAACTCCAATCAAGAGACAGGTTCTGAACTACGTTATGCCCGATTAAAGCTCGAGAAGGATGGCAGTTGTCCTTTTTTATTGAATGATGGCTGGTGTGAGTTACATCGGGAGTTTGGTGAGCAACCGCTGAGTAATGTCTGTGCATATTTTCCAAGAGTTCTATCCCGCCAGGGAAATACTATAGAGCTCTCTGGTGCCCTTTCGTGCCCGGAAATGGTGCGTCAGTGCTTGTTTGGTGAAAATAATGTTGAACTTATTGAAGTTAAATCGTCAATTCTACCCAGGCCAGATGATTATCCCCTGACACGGGAGCTTAATTTACCGGCTGACAACTTTTATTATGATAATTTTGTTGATGTGAGAGATGTTCTGATTAAATTCGCCGGGCTTGAAGGTTTTCCCCTTATCTCGAGACTCTATTTTATGGCCAGTTTTGCCAATCGATTAGGACTGTTTTATCACCTTGAGGCAGAAACAGCGGATAATTTATTGGCGAATGAACTGAAACAGGCCAGTAGCCTGAGCATGCTTGAAAGAATGGATGATTATGTCAGTAAATTTGATTCAACAGAACCTGTCGCCATTATTGTTGTTCAGGCGGTATTGCAGCTCAGGATGCAACAGTTTTCACATGAGAAATATAGCCAGGTTATTAAACGGATTTTTAGTCATTATGGTGAGTTAATGACAAAACAAAGTCAGGTTCCAGGTAAAGAGGAGGTATTACCAGCAGAAGAGTTATGGCAGCAGTTTACCAGGCAACGTGTATCAATTGATGAGTTGTTTAGTGAAGAGCTGGAAAACTGTTTTAGTCGGTATATTATTAATTGCCTGTATCGCGAGTGGTTTATAACCATGCCTGATCTGTTTACCTATGTTCATATGCTGATCATTCGTTTGGCAATTCTGCGTTTTCTTGTTTATAGCCATCCTGACATTTATCAATTGGCCCAGGAAATTAAACATCGAGATGGTTCAGTTAAAGAAGATGAAAAAAAACTGTTTCGTAACTATCTTGTCGATGTCGTATATAAAAATTCTCGGGCGATAGATCACAATACGGCTTTTTTACAGGTGGTTTATGATGCTATCCATGAACAGCAAATGATGACATTTGAATATTCACTGCCCTTTATCAAATTTTAATCCTTTAATTAACCATGAATCAAACAGGGACTTTGTTGCCAGTCGAGCTGTTTGCGGATAGACTGGCGCGCTTTTGCAGGGCATGAGTGGAAAATAGTATGGGTAAAATGTCGGATATGAACCAGGAAGACCAGCTTGCATTGACGCAGGCGGTGATGGCGATTCTTGATGAGTGGGGTCTCTCAGCGAACGCGCAAATGCTGGTATTAAATCTTCCTAAGGGAACACCGTCTCGGGCTCTGCGAAAATTTCGGGAGCACACGGCTTTTCCTGAAGATCCTGAGGTGATGCAAAGACTTGAACAAATCGTTGGGATTGCGGATGCTTTGCGGACTTCTTACCCCCATAACCCTGCCATGGGAACCATGTGGTTACAGCAACGTAATAATCGTTTTGAAGACCGTGCACCTCTGTCAGTAATAATAGAAGGTGGTCTGGAAGGTCTGGTAGAGGTGCGTATGCACCTGGATTGTTCTTATGACTGGCACCTGGATAAGCAGAAGTAAATCTCAGGCTTATTTCCCTGTTTTAACCCGCTTATTACGACCTTCAAACTTCGCAACTTTTCTGACTATCTCATTATAGGGAAATTCATCGGTAGATTTGTAAATCTCGATAGCCTGGTTAATAAGTTGATGTATATCCTGGATACCCAGAGTCTCATCGTAAGCAGGATCGATCAGGTTTTGTAATCCCAACAGTCCTCCTGTTTGGACTTTTATTTCCTTATTATGAGGAAGTGCGCCATCTATCCGTGTTAATTGCATGGTAAAAATGGCCTTGCTACGAAGTGTTTCCAGTAAGGTGGTGCAACGTTTTTGAGCCAGGTCAACGGTACACCGAACACCCTCGCGATCGGCCAGGTTAAATCTTTCAGACAGAGAGCAGTGACAACGGCGTGTGTTTATAGATTTTTCAAACACACAACGTAGAGGGTTGATGCTGCGGTAGGTATCGCGATAGTTATTTTCTTCCATGTCAGTCAGGAAATTAGAGCCGCCAGATTATTTTTCCCATTCCCGAACAATAGGGGCTTCACGGTGCTCCATTAACTGTTCCTCAGCCTCCAGTGCATTATTGGCGAAAATAACCTTGTAGGTAGATTGGTCACCTGAGGGCTGTGCAGCACGAAGTTCCCTGGCCTGATTTTTAGCCGTTTTATAGGCATCATGCTCAGCTACTTTTTCCAGGTTTTTGATTAATGCAGTCGGACCGGCATTTATTTTATAGATAAAATACGGCATGCTTTATCTACTCCATATGAACTATTAACAAAACAGATTATACCAGTTTATGGTATTTACCATGTATGGAAATTTGTAAATAATGCACTTTTTAAGTAGATAACCATATAAAATTTCAATTATTCCAGGTGTCAAATGACAAACGACAAGTTATTACTGGCTATTGTCGAATTAGGGGGTTATCCCGATTTTACGGCTACTTACGAGCAGGCTGGATATCGGGTGGTTAGTTGTCGTTCAGTGCGCAAGGCCATTCAGTTTTTAAAAACAGAATCACCTGCAGTGATTGTTGCAGAATTTAATTTCCAGTCAGATTTTCGGGATCGCACCAGCAATCTTGAATCATTATTGGCCGTTGTCGAGCGTAAAGATGACTGCAGGTTGATTGTTTTCTATGAACAGGATTATGCACATCAGTTGGAGCGACTCCGTCAGCAGTACCAGCCTCACGCCACTCTTCCGTTTCCCATCGATACTGAGAAATTAAACTCGGCTTTATAATTTTAGATATCTTTGAGGGTTTCCAGAGATTCGGCAATGATCTCTTTAACTTCCGAATCTGCTTCATCGTGAATTTGTTCGAGCGCAGTGATGGCACTGTTTGAATGGATAAAGGAAAGAAAGTGGGCGGCATCGCCACGGACACGACTATTTGTGTGTTCTAACAGTCTAATTAAATCGTCCAGAATAGATTCAAGTATGGGATCACCATCGAGATCTTCAAGAATGGCCCCTAATCCCAGTCGGACATTAATATTCGTTTCATCGCTTTCGATCAGTGGAATAAGCTTTTGAATGATAGTGGGTGAAAATCTTATGGCCTGAATCACAGTATTCAATTCACCTTCGGTCAGAAGCTGCGTGAAGTAATCAGTGATACCTGCGTCAGTTTTGCTGAGTGTTAACCAGCGTTGAATTTCCTGTTGGGTATGCAGCCCCTGCAGAACAAATGGTCCAATACGTAGCCAGGGCACCGAGCGAACTTCATACTGTTTAGAGAACTCGATATTGGAACCAATGTTAACGATATGCAGATCAGCAATCTCGCCTTTTTTAACCAGTTGTGAGAGTACCTCCATCATGGATGGGCAATGTGGGCAGGAAGTGGTGATGGCCAGGGTGACGATGGGGGATGAAGGCATTTGTATAAATCAAAGTGTCTAGACAAAGGTTGGTCGATCATAAAAGCCAGACAAGGATCTTGTCCAGATGTGAATGAAGTATTTAGTCTGGATTATTCTTGCAGGAACATAATACCAAAACCTTCATCTGTTATTCTGACCACCGTGGCCTTAACTTCCGGGGCATCCGGCATTCCTAGTTCTGATGAAACCTGAACTGTAATCGTACTGCCCAATTTAGGGAATGGCATATCCCCATCCCCAACCTCCAGAAATAGACCTGTAGTACTCATATTTTGGGTACAGAGGGAGTACTGGTTGCCATCGGTATAGGTTACAAGTACTTTCAGGCAAATATCCAGCCGGTTATCGGATCGTCTGTTAGGGTCCTTTTGCTTACTCACGGCACATTGCATAGTGACAGGTTCTCAGTGGTAACTCTAGCTTTCAGGGGCCAGAGGTGCAAGTTTGTCTTTAATATCAGCCTGTTAGTGCCAAGTCAGGATACCGACTCGAGTACATTACCAGCACTGATGCGTTGGCTATACCAATCCTGAAACTGGCTGACAGACACAGGCTGACAGAAATAATTACCCTGCACGATGTCACAGTTAAGAATCTGTAATAACTGCAGTGTGGCCTTGTCTTCGACACCTTCAGCAACCACCTTTAGGTCAAGATTGTGAGCTAGATCAATAATCGAACGAACAATAATGGCGTCGTTCTCACTTTTGACCATATCACTCACAAAAGATTTGTCGATTTTCAGTTCCCCTACCGGCATTTGTTTGAGGTAAGCCAGTGAGGAGAACCCAGTGCCAAAATCATCAATACTGAGTTGGCCACCTGCATCACTGATTTGATTCAGGGTTTCAATGGCATGCTGAGGGTCAACCATCATGGCACTTTCTGTTATCTCAAAAATGAAATTATTCTTAAGGGTATTATCTGCATTTAATCTGGATAGTATTTGTTCGATAACGGCATTACTTTGCAGACTATAAACCGAGAGGTTAATGGCAATAGGTAAATGAATACCCTGTTTTTGCCATAGTTTATTTTGTTTTGAAATCTCATCCGCAATCCAGATTGTGAGCTGGTTTATAAAACCAGTTTGTTCAGCCAGGTCAATGGCCTCAGAGGCAGGGATAGGCCCCAGTTCCGGATGTGTCCAGCGGAGCAGGGCTTCAATACCATAAACCTCAAGTGAATTGCAGGTCAGTTTTGGTTGGTAAACCAGTTGAATACTGTCATTGTCCAGTGCATTGCGCAGATCAGAACCCAGTGATAGCTGGCTGATACTGTGGGTATCCAGCTCTCGGTCATAAATTGCATAACCCAGCCGATTTCGTTTAGCGACATACATGGCGATATCTGAGAACTTGATCAGATCCTGAATATTACTGGCTTGTTGAGGGTATGAAGCAATACCGATACTGGCACTGACATAGAGCTGCATCTCATTGATAAGAAAATCATCTTCTAGAAGATGCTGGATTTTACGTGCCACTTCAGAAGCTTCAATAGAATTGTTTTCAGGTAACAGGATGGCAAACTCATCTCCACCCAGCCGGGCCACGGTATCAATTTCGCGTAGGGATTGTTTGAGTCGGTTGCCCACTTCTTCCAGCAGTTTGTCACCAACCTGATGACCCAGGGTATCATTCACTTCTTTAAAACTATCCAGGTCGATGAGTAGTAAAGACAGGGCGGTTTGATGCCGGGCACATTGTTGAATGCCTTGCTGTAGTCTGTCCATCAGCAGGGTGCGGTTGGCCAGACCGGTCAGAGAGTCATGCAGGGCCTGATATTCCAGAGCGTTTTGACGGCTATGTATCTGTTTACGCATTTCCGCAAAGGCATCCACCAGATTCTGTGTTTCCAGAGTTTTGACATTTGGTAGCGTATGCGTGTCTTTTCCATGGGCCTCGGCCTTGATGGCGCTTGTCAGGGCGGAAAGGGGACGCAGCACCGATTTATCCAGTAGCCAGTAACTGAGAATCACAAACAGGATGGCAAGACCTGCTGCGAGCCAGAGGGCATTTACATGATACTGAGCAATGCGCGTCAGCAAACCTACATCGGCTTCTGCAGTACTCTCAATGGCCAGTTCAATATCCAGCAGGTGTGACCAGATTTTTTCCAGCAGTGGTTCGATTTCATCTGCTACCAATAGAGCATCGGTACGCCACGTATCAGACTGATTAATTTTTTTGACCTTAAGATAGTCTTCATACCATGCAGCGGAGGTTTCCTTCATGATTTCAAGGGAGCTTGAGGCCTGCAGGTCTAATAATCCCTCTTTATCAAATTCCTTCAGCCGAACTAATAAGGATCTAAGTGTTTCATACTGGCTTTCAATGTCGTTGATCTGAGAATCAAAAACACTGTTGTCAAATGTCCCCAGTCGGTTGGCCAGGTACATACGAAAATTTGAAATGATCTGAGTCCAGTGATGACGTAACTGAACAAGAATATGATATATATCTCTTGGATAGACCTGATCACTTTCAGACAATGATTCTTCGATTGCCAGTGAGGCAGCAGTCACGAAATTACTGTTGAACCCAAGCATACTTCCGCGTGCATAAGCAAGAGAAGGGTATTGTTCTATTGCATTGGTTCGGATATCGATCAGACGGACCACCGAAGTGTCCAGCTTATATAACAGCTGAATCAGATCCCGGACCTTTTCAGCAGGTTCGTTTGGTAGATTCTGGTTTCTCTCTACTAGAAATTTCGTGTTCAAAATAGCAGCGTTTATACCGTTATGGATTTTGTGCTGGTAAATATCTTTTTGCGGATTAAACAGAAACATTTGCAGGGACTCATGGGCCTGCCAGATTGCATCACGTATATGTCGGGTACGTTGTTGTAATTGCTGACGGCTTTCGATGCTGTCCGTGGTACTGTGCCGGGCCGTTTTGAGTGTTTGATAGGCGAGACTGGCGCTAGCCAGAATGATCATGGCAAACAGAATGGCAACCACTGCGTAGCGAATGCGCAGACTATACAGGTACTGCTTATTACGTGGTTTGATCATCGCCTAATACCACAATGCCGCTTGATCTGACATAGCCCGTTTTTATGTATGTAGATTTATCTGAACATAGTCAGATCATTTGCCCAATACTTGAGCAGACAGTACCGTAAATTGCTTATCAGGCCAACTCTTTCCGGGGGATTCCAAACCAGAAAGTCTCATTTTTGTCGAGGAATTCAGCAAAAGAGACATAGTGGGAACCATCACAGGAGAAGGTCAGCCCGACCATACCATTCATGATATTGAGGGAGCCGGAGCGAAGATAGATGGTTTCATCGGCATAACGTAGCTTTTTCATGTGTTCCAGAACCAGCAGGACCTGATCCTGGGGTACCAGGGCATCTTCCGGGTAATCGCGTTGGGGATAGGCCAGACAGATTTCCGGATTAATGATTTCCTCAACGCTGTGGATGCGATAGTGATAGGGGTCATCATATAGCCACAGGCTACAGCGTCCACTGGAATAATGGAGCTTGGTGTGAAAAACCCCGTGTTGGGTGATCAGGTTGTCCATCAGGATATTTAGTTCATTAAGATGCTGGTCCATCAGGCTATTAACCCGCTCCTGCATAAACAGGGTATTGCGCACTGCCGGATCACCTCGAAACTGCTGCCACTTATTACTCTGTACAGCAGTGAGCGGATTGGCAGGCAAATCCGTGATATTGAAATCGGCGGCTAGAAAGCCCAGTAGCTGGTCGCCGAGATTGATGGCATGGATTGCCGTGATACAGGATTGCAGGCTGCGATCGCTTAAATAGGCCCGGGACAGGATCATGCCCTTAAATGGTAAAGAGGTATTAGTAAAAAAGGGCCGTTGGGACAGGTCCTGGTTACACCAGGTGGCATCGGCACCTTCATGGCTGATATTGGCGGACAACTGGCGACCATTGACATCCATCACATAGAGCAGGTGGCTATAGGGCACGTTCTTCTTTTGATCCACCAGCAGGGTATTGGCGGTCTCGATATCCGGCCACAGGGCGGCCAGGGCGTTAGCAATGGCCTCCAGTGGGTTCTCAACGGCTTCCGCCAGGGCGGCCTTTTTGGTGGAAATAACCTGCTGCAGAGATGACATTAAGCCTTCAGTCCTCTTTGTTATCCGATTTCAGGCTGTCCAGGGAGACAACCACACTGGTTTGGGGCTCGTCGATAAAACGAGGCCGTTGATTCATAGGGCGCCCCTGTTCTTCAGCCAGTTCCCGTTCTCGGGCGGTAATCAGGCTCAGGCAATCGCGGATACCCAGTATAGTCGAGTCGGATAGGGGGTGTTTCAGTCCAGGGCGGGTAAAAGTCTCTTTTGCGACATCGGTCAGGACTTTTTTCATCATCTGGAGGACCTGTTCTTCCTTGCTCAATTCAGTTTCTACGGACATGAAGATACCTTGTAAATAATATGGAAAATTAGGGTTACATAGCATTGTATAGTAATTTTCTAATATAGGCATGGACAATGCCATTAATCAGCTCAGTGACCGTCAAACCTGGCGCAGCAGAGGGGATGTAGAAAGCCCCGGGGCCAGACATACGCAATTACGCCCCTTTTCTTTGGCTTCATACATGGCCTTATCAGCCTTATTAAGCAACTGAGTCAGAGTGGACTGATCCGGATCATTAGAGTCAGCCAGGCTAATCCCACAACTGATAGTGAGGGGAATGGTCAGTTCCTGATATTGCACCGGCGTACTGGCGATTTCACTTCTCAGTTTTTCAGCAAACTGGGCTATGCCGTTAATGTCATCCGTGATCGAAAGTACCAGGAATTCTTCACCCCCGATACGAAACAGGTAATCATTGGTTCGCGACAGCTTTTTCAGTTCATCAGAAAAATGGCTCAGGGCCATGTCACCCGTAATATGTCCGTGTTCATCATTGACTTGCTTAAAGTGATCAAGGTCGATGAGTATGGCTGCAATCTTATGGAGATCACGCTGGGCCTGGGCTACCAGCTTGGGAAACACGACCTGTAAATAACGCCGGTTATACAGACCGGTCAGCATATCGGTAATGGCTGATTTTTCCAGAGCGGCATGTACCTTGTCGATTTCATCCTGTTTATCTTTTAAAGCCTTGACCATGTCAGCAAAATGATTAGACAGGGCAGCGATCTCGTTAGGTTTGTTGGTCCTGTCGACGTCAGGTAACTTACCATCGGTGATGGAGCGAGTTAGATGTATTAGCTGAGTGAGTGGTCGGGTAAAATTACGAATCAATAACAGGCCGAACAGGGTAATAGCTGCGATACTAAAACCAATAGTTAATAGAGTGGCTCTACGATGTTCATTCAGGCGGGAAACAACCTCAGTATTTTTTATGGCAAACCAGAGCTGTGGCAGTGTTGATTCAGTAGTTGACAGGTTTGAATGATAAATATGGTAACTGTCATCGCCCATAGTCATGTTGGCCGTGGAGGGGTTGAACGATTTCCCGGTAAGTTTTCCCGTACAACTGGACAGCACAGTATTATTCTTAACAAAAAAGGCCATGACACCACTTTCATCGTGATAGGCGGATAGCCACTTTTGACCAATATGTTTACTCAGCACAACGTAACCTAGAATACTGTCACGATATTTTATGGGAGAGATGGCCACGATCTCGAGGCCATCATGGGCATCCAGATACCTGATACTCTCAGTTTCTTTTAAAATGGGTTTGACCTGTTCAACTAATGAGGCCTCGGCCTGACCAAAGAGTTTCTTACCGCTTTTGGAGAAAAACAGGTAGTGATCAACCGAGAACCAGCCAAAATGCTTTTTATAGAGCTCATGCAGTGGTTTGGCCTCACTACCAATATTTGTTACCACAAACATGTATTCCTGCAGGCGCAGATCACTACGTATCGTATCGACATAACCTTTTAGTGAGTTCTGGATATCTTCCAGGCGTTTATGGGATAACTGGGCGACCCTTTCAATATGCTCGGTGGTCTCACCTTTAATAATAGAATCGACATGGTGATAGGAGTACAACAGGCTACCTGTCAGGCATAGCATCAGGGCCGTGCTGTAGATAATCAGCCGGCCACGGTAGCTGTTCAAAAAACTTCTAACCGCCAAGATTTATTCCACCAGTGGTAGCAGTTCAAAACGTTTTGCCATCTTACGGAAGCCCTTACCTGTCTGTGCTTCACGGATGATTTTCAAAACATCGGGTGCAGGATTAGGGTTAGTCACAGCAGACAGCTTGCGATAAAACGGATAGCTTTTGTTTTTTAAGTTGGTCGCAGTTGGTTTTTTATGATCAACTGAAATGGCCCGGGTTTTATCACCGGCCTCAAAAATCCAGGTGGAACCGATATGACCAATGGCACCATCGAAATCACTCACACGTTGGCTCATTTCATCGGCACTTTTGACATTAATCCGTTCAGCCCGAAAGTGTTTGGCATCGGGCAGAATGCGCTTCCAGTGACCGGGACGCTTTTTACAATGCAGACGGGTGACTACGACAATGGCCTGATCCTTCCCACCAACGTCTTTCCAGTTCTTGATCTTGCCTTTAAATATGTCACGAACCTGCTGTTTACTCAGGTTCTTTATTGGGTTGGATTTATTCACCAGGATCATGACGGGTTCCAGGGCCAGTGGATGAACCTGGATATTTTTCTTTTTGACCTCTTCGTCACTCAGGGTACAGCAGACAAAACCAAAGGTGTCACGTTTGTCATTACTGAGCTTGGCGGTCTTGATCCCGGCGTTGCAACCCTGTCCCAGCATGGAGTTTTTGCCATACAGGCTGATTTTGCGGCCAGAGATTTTCTCCAGCTCCGGTTTGAGCTGATTAAAAATGATCCATGAGAAGTGGGCCCCTGCACCTATGATTTCATCACCCTCAGGCAGCTTGATGGGGTCACTTTTGGCTGCCCAGACAGGGTTGTTTAAACCGAGTAAAAGCAGACAGAGAAATTGTATTGAGCGTGTCTTCCATAGCGCCATTATGATGTCCTCGATGTTGATGTATATAAAAGACTCCCCACGAGTCATTTATTTAACGACATTTTTTGTACGATCTTGAGTTTGATGTACCTGTCAGATTTAGTGGGTACACCAGCTGTGAAAGTTGTAACATTTTGATAAATATATAAATATCATTTTTCTGCCTGAGTGAATCCCTAGGAAATTCTGTCCTGATCAGGTAGGTGACAGGGTTTTATGTTTCAGGCAGACTGCCCGCTCATGATTACCCCAAATCCCCAGTATTGCCTGTGTCTCTACCCATCTGAAGGAGCGGTAAAAATGGCCTCTTACCGGGCCTTGCCCTCTGAACTGGTAAAGCTTGGATTATTGGGAGAGGCTTTCGAATTTGGTGCCGAGACCCGCTATAAACTCGGTGAGCGCTTTTACCAGTTACTGAGTTTTATGGGTTGTGCCCCGGCCCTCAAGCTGGAACCCGAAAAGGACGGTGATATCCATTTTTGTCATTTTCGGTTTGCTGAACAAGAGCAGGCAGTATTCCGTTATTTGCGGGAGGAGAGCCGAGCTCGTTGTCCTCATTGCCGAAAACCTTCCGATACCGTGGCCCAAGTTGAGCCACTGTTCAACAAAGCCAACTGGGCCTGCCCTCTTTGTCAGCAAGTCAGTTCTATAGATGCCATTAACTGGAAACACGAAGCCGGTGTCAGTCAGTTTTTCATTGAACTTATCGATGTACATCCTCACGAAGTGGTACCCACCGATGGTTTGTTAAAGGAATTACAAAACATCAGTGGCTCATCATGGGATTATTTTTATACCACGATGTAGTTATAAAATTTTGTCTTGACAGTTTTGCTTACAGCACCCAAACTCAAGAGACTATGACTTACAACATTTCCAAATTCTGTCCAATGACTCGCCGCTGTGTGAAAGTGCTGTGGCACCATGCTGTTGGCCGGAGGGAACCCTGTTTGTTGTAGAAGAAGTTTTAGAGGATTACCCAAAGGCCGCAGCTTAAACACTGCGGCCTTTTTCGTTTCTGGACGCTACTAATTTGATGAAGGAGTAAAACCATGTCCGTCCCACTTGCCTTTTTGGGCACCATATTGATCTGGTCAACCACACCGCTGGGTATTAAGTGGAGCAGCGAAGGCCTTAGTTTTATTTTTGCGGTCAGCTCTCGCATGATCATTGGTACTTTGGGCTGCCTGTTATTGCTGGCCATTTTGCGAGGTAAACTGCCCTGGCATAAACGGGCGATTATGGTCTATGTGGCAGAAGGGATAGCGATCTTTGGGGCGATGAGTTGTGTGTACTGGGGGGCGCAATTTATTCCTTCTGGACTGGTTTCTGTCATCTTCGGTTTGACACCGCTTTTAACAGGACTAATGGCCAGCCTATGGCTTGGTGAGCAGGGATTAAGCCCATTAAAGTTATTCGGTATGGGCCTGGCTTTTGTTGGGCTGGTACTGATCTTTGGTGATGGGGCCAATGCCAGTCACGAAGCATTGATGGGCATGCTGGTGGTTTTCATTGCCGTCATTCTGCACTCGGGCAGTACGGTCTGGATTAAAAAACTGGGTAATGACATGCCGGCACTGAGTATGACAACCGGCGGCCTGATAGTTTCACTACCCTTCTTTCTGCTTAGCTGGTTCCTGCTTGATGGGAAGCTCCCGGAGACAATCCCCATGAAAGCGGGTTTATCTATTGTCTACCTTGGTCTGCTTGGTTCGGTGATGGGTTTTGTGTCGTTTTACTATGTACTGAAACATGTAGAGGCCAGCAAGGTGGGGCTGATTCCCCTGGTGACACCTGTGTCGGCACTGATCATTGGGGCCTTGTTAAACAATGAAGTGATCCAACATGTGGTCTGGACTGGAACAGCAATGATCCTCAGTGGAATGTCTATCTATCAGTGGGGTCACCGGCTATTACCTCAGCGTAAACCACAGGTGGCGATGCAGGAGGAGTAGGGTCTGTTGATGTTTCATTCTCACCGCTGCTGGAGCCACATTTTTTGCCCAACAAGGCGTCATGAGCGTCGTGTAGTTATTCTACATGAGCGAAATGATAAGGTGGTTGGGCGTAAAATGCGGCCCAGCCCAAGGGGTTGAGCCAGTAAAAGCGCCACTCGGCGTTACTCGTCGCTTATTTGGAATAACCAAACCGCGCTCCTCGTGCCTTGATTGACGCTTTTACTGGCTCAACAGTGGCGAGAATGAAACGTCAACAGACCCTAGCGGTGACCGTAGTGGGTCTTCACATAGGTCTCGACGATTTGCTGAAACTCACTGGCAATATTGTCGCCCTTTAAGGTGACATCCTTCTCGCCATCGATATAGACCGGGGCGACGGGTTTTTCTCCGGTGCCGGGCAGGCTGATGCCGATATTGGCATGCTTGCTCTCACCGGGGCCATTGACCACGCAGCCCATCACGGCCACGCTCATGTTCTCTACCCCAGGATACTGGCCGCGCCAAGCGGGCATTTGCTCACGCAGGTAGGACTGGATGTCCTTGGCCAGTTGCTGGAAGTAGGTACTGGAAGTACGACCGCAGCCGGGACAGGCCACCACCTGGGGGGTGAAAGCCCTGAGCCCCATGGACTGCAGGATCTCCTGGGCAACAACCACTTCCTTACAACGATCACCATGGGGTTCCGGGGTGAGAGAAATACGAATGGTGTCGCCAATGCCTTCCTGCAGCAGGACGGCCAGGGCCGCCGTGGAGGCAACAATACCCTTGGAGCCCATGCCGGCCTCGGTCAGGCCAAGGTGAAGTGGGTACTCACTTTTTGAGGCCAGATCCTGGTAGACCGAGATCAGATCCTGTACGCCGCTCATTTTGCAGGAGAGGATAATCTTGTCTTTGGCCAGGCCCAGTTTTTCGGCCTCGGCGGCACTCTCCAGGGCCGAGGTGACCACGGCCTCATGCATCAATTCGGTGGGTTCCTTTGGAGCTGGTCGTTTGGCATTTTCATCCATCAGTCGGGCCAGCAGGGCCTGATCCAGGCTGCCCCAGTTGACGCCGATACGCACCGGTTTGTCGTGCTCACAGGCGATTTCGATCATGCGGGCAAATTGTTCATCCCGTTTGGAGCCCTTGCCCACGTTGCCGGGATTGATGCGATATTTGGCCAGGGCAGTGGCACAGTCCGGGTAACTGCTCAGCAGCTTGTGACCATTGAAGTGAAAGTCACCTATCAGGGGTACCTGGCAGCCCTGGGCATCCAGTTGCTCACGAATCTTTGCCACCGCCGCTGCCGCCTCGGCCGTATTCACTGTGATGCGTACCATTTCAGAACCGGCCTGGGCCAGTTGCATGACCTGTTTGACCGTGGCGGCCACGTCGGCGGTATCGGTATTGGTCATGGACTGGACCACAACCGGGGCAGAGCCACCCACCAGGACATGACCAACTTGTACGGTCTGGGTGGTATGACGATTTGGATTATTAGGTAGGTTCATCGTGGACGGCTAATCATTCTATGGCCGCGCATTGTAGCACTGCTTTTGGCAATTCACGATCCTGTACAATGACTAATCCATAATCACGGTTTACTTGTCGGGTTAAAAAATGTGTCACCAACATGAAACACGCCGTCTAAACTGCGTATAATGAGCCCCATTCAAAAAGATTCTATTTATAAATAATAAGCGAGAGAGACTGAATCCATGACGCAAGCACAAAAAGCCCCAACCCTGGCCGAACAGGCTGACCGCCATACCCTCTATCAGGAGGCCGTGCAGGATCCGGAAACCGAAGTCGAAAACTTTACCAAGTTTTATACCGATATCCGTGGCAAGAAACCGCTTAGTATGAAAGAAGATTACTGTGGTACAGGTTATCTGGCGGCGGAATGGGTCAAGAGCGATCCCGAGCGCACTTCAATCGGTGTGGATTACGATGCCGAGACCATCGACTGGGGACAAAAGAACAATGTGGAAGCCGCCGGTGCCGATGTGGCCAGTCGCGTCAAACTCATCAAGGCCGATGTGCGTGATATCACCGAACCCAAGGTCGACATCACCTGCGGCCTGAATTTCAGTTACTGCATTTTTGAAACCCGTGATGAACTGCGTGGTTATTTTGAAAAGGCCCGTGAAGGCCTGAAAGATGATGGTATGTTGATCCTCGATATGTTCGGCGGTACCGAGTGCTATGACGAACTGGAAGAAGAGACCGAGTTGGAAGAAAACGATGCCACCTATATCTGGGAACACGTTTCTTTCAACCCCATCAACAACCATGTCGAATGTGCCATCCATTTTGAATTCCCCGATGGTTCACGCATGGACAATGCCTTTACCTATGTCTGGCGCTTCTGGTCACTGATCGAAATTCGTGAACTACTGGAAGAGGCCGGTTTCAGCAAGGTGCGTGTCTTCTGGGAAGAGTTTGAAGAAGACGAAGATGATGATGAATTCATGGAAGGGACTGGTGAATACTTTGAAGCCACAGAAGTGGAAAACCAGGAATCCTGGATGGTTTACATTGTTGCTGAAAAGTAATTATTAATTCAGAAACTGATTCAAGCCCGCTACATGCGGGCTTTTTTGTGGACAAATCATTGTAAAGTTACCCCCTCCTGGCAGGAGGGGGTAGGGGGGTGGTGATCAATAACAACAGCAAACTAAGTTATATCCCCCCACCCTAACCCTCCCCCTGAGGGGGAGGGGATTATGTACGACTTGTTTAGTTACTTGTTTTGAGCGATACGCGCTTTTAATTTTTCAACGTGTAAAAGCACTTTGTCCTTGGCCCGACTACTGGCCAGGAACACCACCGGTACTGTGATCAAGGTAAATACGGTGGAAAAAATCAGACCCCAGGACAGTGCCAGTGCCATCGGCGAAACAAAGGGGTCCATGCCTCCCCAACCATAGGCTGTGGGTAACAGACCGACTACAGTCGTACTTGCCGTTAAAATAACAGCTCGCAAACGTCGCTTACCAGCGGCAAACACCGCTTCACTGATTTCCATTCCCTGTTCGATCATCCGTTGCGCAAAGACCAGTAACACCAGTGAGCTATTTACGACTACCCCGGTCAGGGCCACCATGCCCATGGTGGAAAAGAAGGACAGGGGCATGGGTTTCCAGAAGATATCATGCAGGAAGAAACTGATAATGATGCCGACAATACCAAATGGGATGGCCAGCATGACCGCCAAAGGGTAACTCAGTTTATTGAACTGGAAGGCAAAGATAAAAAAGATCGCAATCAGGGCAAACAGGAAGGCCGAAACGAGATCGCGGAAGGACTGCTGGTTCTTTTCATTCTCACCGCCATAGTTCACTCTCAACTTATCTTTCAGATCGCCCAGCCACTTCGACTCATCTTTCATGACCTGTTGATTCAATTTCAGGCTTGAGGTCTTTGACTCATCGATATTGGCGGTAACACTGACCACTCGGAAACCATCTTTATGGCGGATCGCCGTATAGCCATCATGTCTTTTCAGCTTGGCTATTTTGGATAGTGGTGTCAGATAGCCACCCTTATTGGG
The DNA here is from genome assembly GCA_029881995.1 of Gammaproteobacteria bacterium. Taxonomy (GTDB): domain Bacteria; phylum Pseudomonadota; class Gammaproteobacteria; order UBA6429; family Thiohalophilaceae; genus JAHEDB01. The sequence continues at coordinate 67,773 of JAOULO010000001.1, read as the reverse complement.
CACCATCACCAGGTCGAGTAACTTATCAGGATCGGTAACCTGCTGACTAAAGCGAATGGTGACATCGACTTCTTCCGCACCCCGTCGAAGGGTAGAGACCCGCAGGCCATCCACGGCAGCACGAATATGGGTGGCAATGGTTTGTAGGTCCACTCCAACAAAGGCAGCCATGGTTCGATCGACCACCACGTGCAGCTCATCATCACCGGGCTGTAAGCCGGTTTCCACAGTCGTCACACCTTCAACGGTTTTGAGGTAGTCGATTAATTGTTTGGCCGCCTGTTCATTGGCCGCATAGTCATTGCCGGTCAGTTCCACTTCCAGGGCGCGGCCTGTGGGCGGGCCGGGTTTTTCTTCCGTAAAGGCAAACTCCAGTTGCCTGTATTTTTCGGGCATGAGTTTGGCCATGGCATGCATGTCATCCAGGGCATTGTGATCTTCACGGGCCACGGCCGGGATATAGATCACCCGGATCTGACCAAAGCGACTACCGCGTTGCATGAGGGGGTCGCCGGGATCATGGGCAATCTGGCCCGTGGTGATCAGGGTGGCCTCAAGGTATTTGGGATCCGCATGTTCACGAATGGTTTTATCCACAGCCAGCATTTGCTCACGGAATTTTTCCAGGGTGGTGCCCTGTGGGGCGGTGATGCGCATGATGTAGGTATCAATGCCTACCGAAGGGAATAACTGAAATTGCAGGGCGGTTTTGGCCAGCACCAGGCTGCCAATCAACACCAGAAAGGATAAACCTATGGTGATCCAGTAATGGCGAATGGCATGGGAAAGTACTTTGACATAGGTATTCTCCAGCCAGATCAACCAGGGCCGTTCGACGGGGTGAGCATTGGCTTTGGCAAAATGGTTGATATGACTGGGCAGGATCAAAAAGGCCTCCAGCCAGGAGAACACCAGCAGGGTGATCACCACCGTGGGAATCGCGACGATAAACTTACCGATCATGCCAGACATGAATAACAGGGGTAAAAAGGCCACGATGGTGGTGAGAATAGTCGTGGTGACCGGCCCGATGAGTTCCGTGGTGCCATTGATGGCGGCGCGAATGGGTGGCTCACCCTGTTCCAAATGATAAGTGATGTTCTCACCAATGATGATGGCATCATCCACCAGCATACCCAGTACCATGATAAAGCCCAGCATGGAGACCAGGTTCAGGGTGATATCGAATATATATAAAGTATACAGCCCGGCAAAAAACACGATGGGCAGGCTGATGGTCGTGGTGATGGCCACCGAGGGGCGCAGAAATACAGCCAGGGTGATCAACACCAGGATGATCCCCACAATGCCGTTATTGGTCAGCACGCCAAGACGCATACGGGTAAAGCGGGAGAAATCCTTGAAGGCAGTGACATTGACATCGGTACCGTATTTATCTGGTATGGTCTTGACGTATTTTTTAACGGCATCCACCACCTCGATGATGTCCCCATCCACACTCTTCAACACAATCAGGTTAAAGGCCGGGACTCCTTTCATATCAAAGTAGGTGCGCGGTTTTTCCAGGGTTTCTTCGATGGTAGCCACTTCACCTAGTTTGATCTCATGGCCCAGTTCATTGGTAAAAAAGGCCAGTTGCTCCACATCTTTGGCGTTTTGAAACTCGCCCACCACGCGCACGACCTTCTGACCTTCTGCCGTGTCGATCTCACCGCCTGGAGCATTCACGTTCCAGTTACGCAACAGGGTGATGGCATGGCCGATGGTCAAATCATGTTTTTTCAGTTTGATAGGATCGAGGATTACCCGCATCTCCGAACGGCGGTCCCCTTCGATCTGCACATCGGCCACCCCTTTAATGGAGATCAGATCATCCTCAATACGGTCGGCAATGCGCTTGAGTTCGATCTCCGGGCCAGGGCGGGAGACGGCCAGTTGGATAATGGGAAACTTGCGACCATCCACCTCGATCACCAGGGGTTCATCGGGCAGGTCACTGGGGATACGCGCCCGTTCCACGGCCAGTTGCACCTCACTGGCAATTCGGTCGCGGTTAGGGGCATAGGGGTCCAGTTCCAGATCCAGCTTACCTGAACCTGGAAAGGCCGTTGCCGTCATCTTATCGACCCCATCCAGGGTCTTCAGTTCCTGTTCGATGGGGGTGATCACCAGGTTCTCGATTTCCTCTGGCGAAGCACCGGGATACTGGAAGGTGACGCGAATGGTATCCAGGTTCACATTCGGGAAGGCCTCGCGATTAATCTGGGTCATGGTGTAGATGCCAAGGGCAATAAAAAACACCGAGATCAGATTCACGATCAGAGGACGATTGACGAGGAAGGCGATGACTGGGGTCATAGTGTGGGTTGGTGTTTTTTGTTCATATGTTGGGTGGGTATTTTGCACTTATCTTAGCAGTTATTGAAGTAGAGTTTGAGGGAGTGTATTAGTTCCCCCTCCTCGCAGGAGGGGGGTAGGGGGTGGTGATCAATTAGGGTTCTTGTTGTTTTTCTTTTTAAATTGAATCGCTATCGCGATGCCGGATCTAAGTCAGGTCTCGTCCTGACAGACGAGGTACTTTTGTTTCGGCAAAAGTACCCAAAACCATTGCCTCCAGTGATGGCGCAAACGTGTGTTTGGGCTTTGGTTTTTTGTTGAGCATTGGCAGAAGGACCGTCCTGGCCCTCTGCCAATGCGGCCGCATCCCTGCGGCCACCTATCTATATTTTAAAAAAACCAAAACCCAAACACGCGCCATCAAAGTCGGCACAACCCCAAAACGAATTGGCGGTCTTGTTTAAACAAGGGAATATTAAAACTTAGGTTGAGATTATTTTATTTTGTTTTTTTACAATCAGACTCAGCCTGCTTGCCACCTTTTTTATAAACTACAGCAGTGCAGTCAGCCACTTTTCTACCTTTGTCATTATGAACAGGATAATTCACTTGTGCAGTCTGAATTTGACATCCTGAAAAGATAATGATTACTGATAATATAATAATTAATTTATACATATCTTTCTCTGAGCTTAAATGTTAGCAGGTAAATTATATATCTAAGCCTATCCTTAGAATCAGACCGAAATTATCACCATTTACCGGGTGAAAGCCAGTTGCATCATATGTGATTTTTTCATAACGCAAACCAAGAGTACTATTATCATTCAGGATATAGTCTATTTGATAGATAGAACCTGTTGCGTCATTAAATTTCCATGTTGTTGTTTCAGTTTCACCTTTACTGACTAATTCTGGACTTTTGTGATGTGTGACACCTACGCTATATTTGAAATTCTCTGTTTTGTAAGCCACCGACATGTTTAGTACGGTTACAGACCAGGTGGCATGGTCTTTACCATCAAAAAAAGCATTTCTTATTAAACTGTAATCACGTTTTAGTCCTAAAAACGGGATAAGCTCAATGCTTTCTGAGACAGGCACATAGAGTCCTGCGCCAAAGGAGACTAAACCTCCTGCCTTAACCTCGTCCTCCCTCGGCCCGGCCATTTCTTCATTTGGCAGAGAATCACCACCTGAATGACCACCGAATTCAATAAATGCAAGTAAGGGCGTGGCGAATACATGTGCTGGTAACGATAGAGTTATAAAAAATACAATATGCTGTATTTGATTTATAAGGAGAGTGGATAACTTGATTTTAAACCACTTGTATGAAGTATACATATTTAATCCCTCCGTCCCTTTTACTCCGCAACTTCATGGTTCTTCAGCCTTAAAATTCAACCCCAAGCTTTACATATGCATTGGGTGATACTTTAAAATCACCAATTCTGTTGTTCTCATACCACTGTAAGCCTACTTCGCCATAGATATCTTTAACCCATGTGCCTGAAAATATCCTATAGGATGTGAAGTCAGCTCTAGAGTTTCCATGTTCAACAATACCTTGCTCTGATATATTTCCACGTCCTCTGGAAATGCCAAAGCCTGGGTGAAGTGTTATGTGTTCTAAATTGATTGCAATTTTATAACGTAAGCCTAATTCATTTGATGTTACATAGAAATCCTCACTAAGTGAAAACGAGTTGTACTCAAAAAAAGGCCCGATACACTGGGCGTTTGTGTAACACCAGTCGTAGGTTACACCGATTAACACACCAGAATTTCCACTAACTCCTAATGAGTCATCATCATTGCGCACGCTTAGGTTTTGTCTCAGCATACCAACATAGACACCGAGGCCAAGATCAGTTTCAGATTGGGCAAATTTTGAACCCATCGAACCACCCAGCGCGCCACCACCAATTATTCCCGCAGTTAATGGTAACAAACACTCCATACCTTCACAGTCAATTACTGCATTTAGAACAACAACACCTGCTGCTGCACCCAGTAGTGCCCCAAGTGATATTCCGATAACTCTTTTAGCTCTGGCGCCGGGGCTAACTTCTTTTGGTTTTGGAGTTTTAGACCCATCCTTTTGTACATTATTATTGTTCGATGAACTACTGGCAGGAGTTGCTGAAGCCTGTGCCAGCGTTTGTTGTTTATAAAATGAGCGTTCAGTGTTATCGGCGTAAATGTTAAATGAGAGACTTATTAAAATCAGAAATATGCCAGCTGATGTAAAAAATCTGCATATGTGGTTGTTTATTGAGCAAAGCATTTTGGTTAACTGTTTTATCAAATTTCCGTAACAATAAAATGTTACAGTTATTCGACTATTAAATAAATGGAGTCATAGCACATTTCTCTCTAATATTAGAAACAATTATTCTCTGATCCTGTTTTATTTCGATGTTAAGAGACGGTACAAACTGGAATGAAAAATTGGTTTAATGGCTTGACGGGGGATCACAGTCGCTTGTTAGGCACGTTTACCGGAAGCCGCCTCTCGCCCTTTATCTGTAAGTTGATACGCCGCCGTATATCTTGTTCTTCCTGGTACTGGCTCTAAAAGCCCATTTTGCACCATAACCTGCAAAATTCTTTTCATCTTATTTTCAGAGTCTATAAAGCATATTTCTCTTGCATGTCTGTTAGCAATTTCATTATTTTCAGTTAAGTACTCTAAGATAGCCTCCTCAGGCGTTGCTAGAGCTTCATGTTTCAAAACTACTTTCACATAACCTCCTTCTTGTTCAATTACTGGAGGTTTTAGTTTTAACTGCCTCATTGATTCAAATGCTGTATTCAACCCCTCTCCGACATCTTTATTGGGGGGGTCCGGAAATTTATTTATGAGTCTTACTAAGCTAGGGTTTCTTGCGAAGCGCTCAGTGAGAATATTTTCTGCTGTAATGTGGCCGGGTAGAGTCCCGGGACTTAATACTTCAACGCGATTATCAAATATACGAATATGTATATCATCTGTAACTGCATAGTCTCTATGTATTGCAGCATTTGTTATGATCTCATGTATTGCTTCAATTGGGTAGTTTACAGGAACCATGCCTTTACTAGTTCTAAGGCGAACAGATTCTATTATCCTAGTTGTTTCAGTAACTGCTGCTTTAATTTGGTTATAAACATTCCCTTCTATAGACATAGGATCAAAATCTAATGTATCCCGTGTTCCTTCCTCATCCGAGGTTTTGTATCTGTATATTTTTATTCCGCTTCGTTTTGGTAATGCTGCCTGTGGTTCTTCCGCGAAAAGTAAGACTGCAGTAACAGTAGGCTTACCCTCCATAATAAGCATTTGCTTTTTTAGCCAGATTTCCGGTTCACCTGTTGGAACGACCTCTAAAAGGAACTCTATTATATGAATTGAATTTGTTACTACATCATTTGGACAATTAACTAGCTCAGATTCAAATGAAACCAAGCCTTTGTCACGACGCAATGATTGCAACCTATCTTCATTCGTGACTGGAAGGCTTTGTGCCCCTCTTCGGATATATACCTTCCCATCACTTGCTACTTTCAGGTCGCGAGTTTTTGTAATTTGAATTTTAAGTACAAGGCCTTGTGAATTTTCATTCTTTAGGAATTCGTATTGGAAGTCACCACCTAAAGGAAAGAGGCCATCAAACACCTGTAGATGCGCATTCGCTGCTTCTACATTCTCAAACCCTCTCCATACTCTAGGATTGTCATCGATACCTATAAATAGCTCTCCACCCTCTGCGTTAGCAAATGCTGATATGGCTTTTGTTAACTTACCAGGAGCCACCTCAATGGCTTTATGGTCAGAAAAGTGGCCTTCTTCCGTGCTAAGAAGTTTGCTCTTCTCGTTTTTAGATATTTTTACTGTATCAATCATTGATATCTAGAATCCTTTTAGCGCCTAACGATTAGCTAAAGGGCCGCCGCAGTTTGGCGGTCCCATTTTTGAGCGTGTTGTTATGTGTTTTCATTTCAACACCAATTTATTGTTCTTTAAAATAAGTTCTTTCTTTTCATATTCATCCATTGAATGGGCTTTCCCCATAGTTGAAAGAACGAAAGTAAAAAATTTTGATTTTTTATCAACTTCCGAAAATTCGCCCGCACTGTATATTTTGCCTTGACCTGCAACAATTAAAACATGCCTGTTTTCAGCATTTACACTATTACCACCAATAAAAGCTTTGTAATAGTAGAGACCATTATTTAATGATTTAGTCTTTTTTACTGCCTCTAAGTCAATTTCATCCGAAATTAAGTATTTTTCGGTTTTTCCTTTTAAGTTTCCAAAAATAGAAAATACGGTTTTATTGTATATTTTATACTCAGAATTAATTTGTGCACATAGTTCAATTGTATTATCACTGTATAGAAGATTGCATTTCTCAGCAGAAAATGCGAATGGTGAAAACAAGAAAAATATGATTATTAGTTTCTTCATTCCCTTTTTACACATAACGTTGTAATAAAGCGCGCCGCTTTATGGCGTCGCTTTTGATTGCGTTGTTATGTGTTTTTCTCATAATATGGTTTTGAAATTAATTTGCCTGTGTTTGGATTAACAACAAAAGAATATTTTTCAATTGCTTCTTTTGATTTGGATTTACCAAACAGCAAGTTATTGTTAGCAAAATAGTAATATTTTCCATCCGTGTAAACACCAAAGCCCATTTTAATGAAGCAACCATAACTTGAGTTTTCTTTTACCGTTTTTGATGCTTCAACAGGGGTTAATTTAAAATTGTTTGGAACTTGGTTGTTACTGTCTTTTTGACTGAAACTTGAACAGTCATGTGACATTACCCCCAGATAATTCATCTCTTCACTTGCCACAAGTGATGAACTTGCAACAATTAACATTAAAATGAGTGTATTAGTGATTTTCATTATTCACACATAACGATTTAATAACCTGGCGCCGTTGGCGGAGGCCTGTTGTTTAGGCCGTAGCTCATGGCGCTCAGGTTGATTTGATGGTTAGGTTGTTTTGACAACAACTGAACCTGCAATAAAATCATGTATAGCTCTTCTTTTTTTATTAAAAAGCATTGTTACCATCTCTAGGATTATCCAACCAAAGAGAATTGAGAAATAAATTAGCATGGCTGGCGTAGAGAATGCGTTTACAAATCCCATTCCACCAAATGATGCTTGAAATGAAGCATATATACTGACTGGCCAGCCAAGTAATGGAACTATATCTCTAAGAGCTGCTTGTCTATAACTTAATTTGTCTTCACTTATATCAAGCACTTTTACACCCGTAATCATTTTTCCTAATGTCTGACCATAAGCACCATGCATACCTATTGTGTAAATAAGACCGGCAGATGACCATATTACTAGCCATAAAAAAAATATTAAATCAGACGGGGAAATAGCCATTATTCCGTTATTTAACCACTCAAATGGTTTAAATATTAAACCATCAATAATCAAAGCAATAAACCTTCGCCAAAACGCCTGATATTTTTCCATTTACATTTTCCTTTAAACCTAACGTTTCACTCAGCGGAAATCACCTGCGTAGCCGCTAGGCGGAGCAGGTGAATTTCCGCTGAAGTGGCTGGTTAGCAATTTTATTCATTTGACACAAGGTCTAGTATTCTTCCTTCAGGGCTTCTAACTGGACCCGACAAATTGGGATTTTCATTTAGTTTCTCCTCAATTAAACTGTCTACTGTGTCAATATGATGCTCTAGTTTGTTTTTGTCTTTAGTTTCAAAATATTCACCTTCATCGAATATATTGAATTCTTTGAAAAATGGCATAACCGACGCTAGATATTCACAAATTATGATATGTGCCTCAGGGCCAACAAATTGTGTCTTTATATATTCCTGCATATATAAGTTTTCATCGAATTCAAATATTAAAGGGTCGCAGTTATCGTGGATTTTTACCCTTATACCCTTTACTGGGCCTGTGTAGTCCCAGTCTTTTTCATCTTTAACTCTCGAAAGAGTCTTGTTTTCTTCATCTATGTCAGTTGTTTCTAAACCATATTCAGCTGCGAACTCATGAACATTTTCTATGAGTTTTTTATAGTTTTCTTCGTCCTGCAATTGCCCCTCAAAATGTATCGTAACTCCCATAATTAATTCCTTTGCATTGCTAACAGTGTATTAGACAGAACTTCCATTATTGGAAATATCCAAATATGGAAATTTATTTCCAATAATGGAAGTATAATAATAGATTCGTTAAGCCTACTCCTGCCTATCTAGTGGATCAATCCCCTTTGATGGCGCGTGTTTGGGTTTTGGTTTTTTATTATACAAATAGGGGCCGCAAGGATGCGGCCGCGTTGGCAGAGGGGCTGGGATGCCCCTTCTGCCAATGCTCAACAAAAAACCAAAATCCGAACACATGTTTGCGCCATCTTAGGGGTGTCCTTCTCTTTGGTTACTTTCTCTTAGACAAGTAAGAGAAAGTAACTCGGCCGTCCGTCCGAGAACGGACTTAAGATCCAGCCATCGACGATAGTCGATTCAATATTAATCCCTCACCCTAACCCTCTCCCAAAGGTAGAGGGAACTTAATTATGAATCCCTCGGTATCGCCTCCATCGGATAAGTCCTGATCTGATCATGAATCACTTCCCGATATTCAACAAACTTTTTCTTATTTTCAAAATGCAGGAAAGGATTTCCTTCGCGTTGTTCCTTCATGGTGGAGGTTTCTGTGATGCCGTAGTTGTGGCCTGAGTGAATGACGATGTCATCGGGCAGGGTTTTAAGACGTTGCAGGCTTTCAAACAGGACTTCAGGATCGGCACCGGGGAGTTTGCAGTGGCCACAGCCATAGACAAACAGGGTGTCACCGACGATCAGATCATTGCCCATTTTAAAACAGATTGAACCGGCGGTGTGACCGGGGGTGAACAGGACTTCGATGTCGGTGTTGCCGAGTTTAATGATGTCACCTTCGTGCAGCAGGTTGGGGTTTGGGTAGTCTTTTTTCCAGAATTCATATTCTGCCTGGGAGAGGTGGATTTGTGCGTTTGTCTTTTTCTGAACAGCTTCGACTCGGTTGGAGTGGTCGTTGTGGCAATGGGTGAGGATGATGTCGGTGATGGTCAGTCCTTTCTGTTCGACCAGTTTGTACATCTCCTCCACTTCCCAGGCGGGGTCGACAAAGGCGGCACGGCCGGTGGCCTTGTCACTGATGAGGTGAATAAAGTTGTCCATGGGGCCCAGTTCAAGGGTATGAATTTCATAGCTGGGCTGGTCGGAGTTGGTTTTGCTCATGAGTGTTCCTTTAATATAAGGCCATGATTCAATTGTAACGCGAAGCCGGGGGCCTGCTACAATGCGCGCCCTGTATTTTTCTGTGAGGTGTTGATTGTGGAGCCTGATTTCTGGCATGACCGGTGGGAGAATGATCTCATTGGTTTTCATCTTGATGAAGTGAATCCGATGTTAAAGGCGTTCTGGCCTGGTCTGGGCCTGGAGCAGGGTAGTCGGGTACTAGTGCCCCTGTGTGGCAAGACACTGGATCTCGTCTGGCTGGCAGAACAGGGCCATGAGGTGGTGGGAGTAGAACTAAGCCCTCTTGCAGTCGCGGCCTTTTTCGAAGAGCAGGGACTGAAGGCTGACAAAATAGTGACGGAAAGCTATGAGCTTTGGCGCTGTGGTCGTATTAGCCTCATCTGTGGCGACTTTTTTGCTTTGACCCCGGAAGATATTGGGGTGATTGATGCCATTTATGACCGGGCAGCACTGATCGCTATGCCTGAGAAAATGCGGCCTGACTATGCCAGGCAGCTTAACTCCCTGGTTTCTGGGCCGATGAAAGGATTATTGCTTACACTATTTTATGAACAGTCACAGATGTCAGGCCCTCCTTTTGCCGTTTCGCCTGATGAGGTACAGAACTTGCTATCAGGTAACTGGTTGACCGAAAAGTGTCAGGATCTGGACATTCTTGAGCAAAACCCTCGGTTTAAAGAGAGGGGATTAAATTTGCTCGAAGAACATGTTTACCTCTTGCGGTCAAGGAACTAAACAGCGAAAATAAGCACACATAAAAATTGTGCTAAATAGCCCGAAACTGGTATGGGTATAAAAACCGGGGATATCGGGAAGAAGGAAACATCATGGACAATAACAAGTTTTCGGCACAACACATCCGGGGGATGCTCATCGCAGTGGGCCTTATTGGTGTGTTGTTACCAGGAATGAGTCAGGCCAGAAGCGGCTATTTTCTATACCAGTTGCCTGACGGCAGTCGGATGATTACCGATCGCCCCTCTCATGACAAACGCTACAAACTGGTTCGTTCCAGTAAACAGCTCAATGGCATGGGGCGTCAGGCTGCCAATAAATATAATCACCGTCTGCCTCCAAAGATTGATACCTACGAACCCCTGATTCGTAAGACCTCCCACCGTTATGGGGTGGATGTAGCACTGGTGAAAGCCGTGATTCATGCCGAGTCCCATTTCAATCCTGAAGCCACTTCCCACAAGGGGGCCTCGGGTCTGATGCAATTGATGCCCCAGACAGCGGCTTTGTACGGGATCAATGACTTGTATAATCCTAAACAGAACATTGAAGCCGGTGTGCGCCATCTACGTTATCTGCTGGGTAAATACCGAAATAATATGAAGCATGCGATCGCGGCCTATAACGCTGGCGAGAAGGCGGTGAAGAAGTATGCAGGGATTCCCCCTTATCCTGAAACGCAGAAATATGTGACAAAAGTCATGCGGTTTCATGGCTTTTACAGCACCTGGAATTAGCAGGCCGCTGAAGTCCTTTATTGACTACTTTAGTTTCTAGCTTGATTAGGAAGTTGCTTAAGCCTGTTTGACATTAACCAGCATGACTCTGGCTTCCTGTTTGAGCTGGTTGGCCAGATCCCTCGAAATGGTTTCTAGATCATTCTGTAACAAGACCAGATTCACATCCCCATCTATCTGATTCAGGGAAGGTTCGAGTTGATAGGTCGGGCCCCAGGTCTGGCCATAATCCACCATATTGACCTGCCATGGGTAATGCAGCTTGCCCTCGTTTTTTAGTCTATTCAAATAACCGGCAAGCAGCTTGGGATAGAGCTCCGAAGCGGAATAAAAGCTAATCTGAGGCAGTTTCCATAATTCACCCTGACCATTCAAATGACCTTCACAGGACCAGCAGGGTTGCATGAGGCGCAGTGTGGAAAGCTCAAAGACGATTTTCACCACGTTCTTTTCGATGGGGTGGGCACCCGGTTCACTGGAAAGGGCCTGGGGGGCATTCAAACAATTAACATCACAACTAACAGTACAGTTAGCCGGGAACTGGGGATCGCAGGGCAGGGCACAGTTTGGGCAGGGGCGTAGTTCCTTAGGACCAGGTTGCTTAATGAGGTCCTCCAGTGCCTGCTCGGCCCTGTCTTTATCTAGAAATCCCGCTTTGGGTTTGGGAATGTGCATAATCCTACCATTAATGTCAGATACACTGATCTTCATATCGACAGGAATTGACCGGGATTAAGTAATCCTGAAACAATCCTGGTAAATATTTATTGAATCTGACTAAGTCATTGATTAAGTGGCTCTGAGAACTTTATTACACAGGTATTTTGTAAGTGATAATTCACATCGACATGGATGCCTTTTATGCCTCGGTGGAGGAAAAAGACCAGCCAGAGCTGAAAGGCAGGCCCGTGATTGTGGGCGGTTCCCCACGAGGCCGTGGCGTGGTGTCGGCGGCCAATTACATTGCTCGTCAATTTGGTGTCCACAGTGCCATGCCCATGTCCCGGGCCGTGAGAATTTGCCCCCAGGCGGTGTGCATTTCACCCCGTATGAGCCGTTATGTAGAGGTCTCGCATCAGATACATGAAATATTTTCCCGCTATACTCCCGAGATCGAGCCACTTTCCCTGGATGAGGCCTTTCTTGATGTGGCCGGCAGTCGCCGTTTGTATGGCTCACCGGAGCAGATAGGTCAGCGCATAAAACAGGAAATCCAGACTGAGCTGGGTCTGGTCGCCTCGGTCGGGATAGCGGCCAGCAAGTTTATCGCCAAGATTGCTTCGGACATCGACAAGCCAGATGGCTTCAAAGTGGTAGCGGCCGATGAGAGCCAGGTCTTTCTTGACCCTCTGCCGGTGAGTCGCCTGTGGGGGGTGGGCAAGGCTACCCACCAGGTGTTTGAACGCCTTGGGGTACAGACCATCAAACAGGTGCGCCAGTTACCCGAAGCGGTGATGGTGGATCACTTTGGCAAACACGGTACCCATCTCTGGCGGTTGGCTCAGGGCATTGATGATAGAAGCGTGGTGACCGAGCGGCAGGCCAAGTCAATTTCCAATGAAACCACCTTTGCCCATGACATTCATGACACTAATGCTCTGCATTCAGTGTTGATGGAGCTGACCGAACAGGTGGCGGGTCGTCTGCGTCACGCCGGGCTGCGTGGGCGAACCGTGAATTTCAAACTCCGTTTTGCCGATTTCAAAACACTTTCACGATCCTTTACCCTTGAAAAGCCCACTCAGACCACCGAGGTCCTATGGCAGACGGCCAATCGTTTGTTTGAACAGTGTAACCTTGTGCAATCGGTAAGGTTAATTGGCATGGGGGTAAGTAATCTGGTGGGTGAAGAGGATATTGTTGAAGAACAGACCGACCTGTTTGCTACCATAGATCCCAGGCAGGAACAGCTGGATGAGCTGGCTGACAGCATTAATAATCGTTTTGGCAAAAAGGCCCTGCACAGGGCGTCGAGTACAAAGCGAAGCAACTAGACGACAAGAGGAAAATCATGGCGGACATCAATCCGGACACATCAACGACTCCAAGTGCCATCTATTTAAAAGACTACCGTCCCCCGGCCTTCAAGGTAAACAGTGTCGATCTGGTATTTGAACTGGATGATGACAATACTCTGGTGCATTCAATACTCCAGCTTGAACGAAATGCTGAGCATGGTGATAACAGCGCACCGCTTGTGCTGGATGGACAGGAGTTGGAACTGGTGAGCATTGCCATCGATGGTGAGTCCCTGGCCGAGTCTGCCTATGTCATCAGCAATGAGACCCTTAGCATTGCCAATGTACCGGATAAATTCGAGTTAACGCTCACTACTCGAATCCACCCTGCCAAGAATACTGCGCTGGAAGGTCTGTACCATTCTGGCAAGATGCTCTGTACTCAGTGTGAGGCAGAAGGTTTTCGTCGTATCACTTATTACCCCGATCGTCCCGATGTCATGTCCGTCTTCACTGTTACCTTAAAAGCTGACAAGGAAAAGTATCCCGTACTCCTGTCCAACGGTAACCTCGTTGAGCAGGGAGAGCTGGATAACGGCCAGCACTTTGCCAAATGGCATGACCCGCACCTGAAGCCCAGTTACCTGTTCGCCGTGGTCGGTGGTCAGCTTATATATAAAGAAGGTAGCTTCACCACCATGAATGGTCGTGAAGTGACCCTGCGGGTTTTTGTGGAGCCAGAAAACGAACACAAGTGTGACCACGCCATGGAGAGTCTCAAACGTTCCATGCAGTGGGATGAACAGACTTATGGCCGTGAATACGATCTCGATATCTTTATGATCGTCGCAGTAAATGACTTCAATATGGGCGCCATGGAAAACAAGGGGCTGAATGTCTTTAATGCCTCCTGTGTGCTTGCTTCGCCTGAGACGGCGACCGATCATGATTACTACAATATCGAGAGTATCATCGGTCATGAGTATTTTCATAACTGGTCGGGTAACCGGGTTACCTGTCGTGACTGGTTCCAGTTGAGTTTGAAAGAAGGCTTTACCGTATTTCGTGACCAGGAGTTTTCCTCTGATCTCCATTCCCGTGCGGTACAACGTATCGATGATGTCGATATCCTGCGTAATCACCAGTTTCCACAAGATGCGGGACCTATGGCCCATCCGGTAAGGCCTGATCACTTTATCGAGATCAGTAACTTCTACACCGTCACCGTTTATAACAAGGGTGCTGAAGTGGTGCGTATGATCAGAAACCTGTTAGGTTGGGATGGGTTTAGAAAGGGAACAGATCTTTATTTTGACCGCCATGATGGCCAGGCCGTTACCACCGATGACTTTGTCAAGGCCATGGAAGATGCCAACGGTATTGAACTCACCCAGTTTAAAAACTGGTATAAGCAGGCCGGCACACCGGAACTGCATATCAGTGAGACCTATGATGCGGACAAGCAGCAATATCACTTAACCGTAAAACAAAGCTGCAAGCCAACACCGGAACAGGAAACCAAACAGCCCTTCCACATTCCCCTCTCCATGGGCCTGCTGGATGCGCAGGGCAATGAGCTACCACTGCAACTCAGTGGTGAAGCAAGTGCTAGTGAAACCACAAAGGTATTGCACATAAAACATGCGGAAGAGACCTTTGTGTTTGAAAATATTCCCACAAAACCCGTCGCCTCTTTGTTGAGAGACTTTTCATCACCGGTCATTATTCGCAAAGAGACTTCGAATGAAGAACTGGCCTTTCTGTTTGCCCATGATAGTAACGAATTCAATCGCTGGGAGGCAGGCCAGAAACTGTCCATGAACATCATGCAGACATTGATTACTGACCATCAGGCTGGTAAGACACTGGCCGTACCACAGATGTTTATCGATGCTTTCAGGAAGACGCTATTAAATGAATCACTGGATAAATCCCTCAAGGCACAGGCCATGGGTCTGCCCAGTGTCAATTACCTGATGGAACAGTATGAGGTGATTGATGTCGATGCCATTGATGCTGTACGGCTGTTTGTCAGACAGACCCTGGCAAAGGAGCTGGAAAGTGAGTTCTTACAAACCTACCAGGCCAATCATGTCAGCAAGGCATATACCTTTAATGCGCAGGACATGGCACAACGTTCCCTCAAGAATTGTTGCCTATCCTATTTAATGGAACTGGAAAAGGCCGAGTATGTGGATCTCTGTGTCAAACAATTCGCTGCTGAAGAAAACATGACCGATGTCATGGCAGCACTGGGTTCACTGGTCAATCATGCGGGCGCCGAACGGGATACTGCACTGCAACAGTTTTATGTGAAGTGGCAACACGATCCACAGGTAGTAGAAAAATGGCTCGCCCTGCAGGCCGGTTCCAGACTGGACAAGACTTTGGGTCATGTGAAGTCATTACTGGATCATCCTGCCTTTAGCCTCACCAACCCCAACAAAGTACGTTCTCTCATTGGTCGCTTCTGCATGGGCAACACCCGTTTTCATGACAGTAGCGGTGAAGGCTATCAATTCCTCGCTGAGCATGTCTTAAAACTCGATAAGCTCAATCCACAAATCGCTGCCAGACTGGTACAGTCCTTTGCCAGGTGGAAACGCTTTGACAATACACGCAAAAAGCTCATGCAAACAGAACTTCAGAAAATTCATGCTCACGGAGAGCTGTCAAAAGATGTGTATGAGGTAGTAGGGAAGATGCTGGGACAGGCTGAATAACGATTGAATAATAAATAGATACGATTTCGGGTTTACTAAACTAAGTCACAACATTTTATGAATAGAATCTATTTAGCACTGTTTGTGGGAATTATATTTGGGGCGCTTAGTTGGGCTGTTGTCCCGATTTTGTCCAATAAATTCGAACCATTTGATAGTGAATCGGGTTTTTATCTCGGTCAGTCAGTGCTATCTATTATTGCAATATATCTCGGTTATAAATATGGACTAAAATATGTATTAATGTTTGTATTAGGTATTTATATTAGTTCGAATGTATACCCTTATATATTCGGTTCCTCTGAATCAAGCGCATGGGCCTTGTTAGGACTTATAACGACATTAGCCTTATGTGTTTTTCCATTTATATTTGGCGTTGTTGGTAAGGTTTTAAAAATAGGTCATATAAAATATATTAAATCGCTTAAGAATGTTACGTCACAAAGCGATGCCCCTTAACTTGACTGTTTACTTAAAGTTCCAGGAATGACTGATTACAAGGCGGGATTATGTTAGCCTGTTTTTAATTTGATACATAAAGCAAACTCAACATATATTATATTAAATATTTTAATCTATGCGTTCTTCATTCTTTACACTAGTTATACTGTGTAACCTGATATCCAACTATGTTCTGGCGGAAGAACAGTCTGTTCAACAACCTTCCCTGATTCTAGAATTACCGTTAGCCGACTATCCATTTAATGGAATAGATGGATATACCGCCCCCAGCATGCAACAGTCGCTAAATATCACCAAGAATTTTTATCAATACGGCCATTACAAGTTCGACGAATGGTATGCCGATGATCCTACAGGACGAATGCTCTCTATTGTCGCCTTTGATGTTATTACTACATGGCTACCTTTTGGTGATGCCTGGCTGCATGAGGAGTGGCATCGTGCGGTGATGAGCCACCGTAATGTTGATAGTTATAATGAAGTGTATGATCTGCCTCTTTTTGCCGATACGATTTCTGTTAAGGATGTAAGGGATGAGGACCTGGTGCGTTTAAAGGCTGATCACCCTGCGGATATGGTTCGCATGCATGCGGCAGGCCTTGAGGCACAAAATGAACTCAATTTTAGCCTTGAAAAGGACCAGTTCTTTAATAAAACACAGACGTTTGATCAGGTGCTGATCTGGCTAAACTATCTCAACAACATTGGATATTTACATACCTGTGCATCCAATGAGTCAAATCGTATTACCGATGAACTAATGGAAGAAGAAGGGCAGGATATCTCGGAGCGGGACTTCACCGGCCTTGACTGTAATGCCTGGGTGTATGATTTATTTAGACCCGATGAACCTTATGCGGCACGAGGTGTTCATCCCTCTGGAGTCGGTATTCGACGTTATATTAAATATGCAGATTTAACAACAGAAGAACAGGATTATCTTGAAACTAATGCCAGACTCTCGTTCCTGAATCTGGTGAATCCCTTTCTGTTGAACCAAAGGTCATTTCTTGGAACTAATCCCTTCAATGACAAACCCATGCAATGGAATGCCAGTTTGCGGCACCATTTAACTTCATTTGGTTATAGCATCGAGGCCAATCTGTTTTTAAAGCAGGACACCACCAACATCATGCTGATATGGCGCAATTATTTTAATAAGGACCATCATTTCCCAGGGCTGGAACTGGCATTGTACCGGCTACCGGTAAATTTCTTTGGTGCGAGACTTCCGGTAACTGTACGAGCCGCCATCTGGCAACAACCCAAAGATCAGTTATTCACCACATCAGAGTCAGAACAGGGAGGACTCGCTGGTATTAAATTACATATCCCCTGGACTCGCCAGATGGAAAGCTATTTTGAAGTAGAGACCAAGAGTCATGGTTGGGTTGCGGGTAATGTCTATCTTGAACCAGAAACGAGTTATCGTTTTGGAATAGCGGCTCATCTTTTTTGATAATTTATAAATCGTCAGGGGCAGACTGTATTTTAGGTACAGGCTCGATTCCTTCCTTTTTCTTTTGCTCGATACAAGGCATTGTCTGCTGATTTGATCGCATCCTGTGCCGTTTTATGTCGGCCCGTTTTCTGGGCTACACCAATACTGATGGTAACATCAATTTTTTTGGATGCCCGACTTTTGGTAAGAAAGGGAGGTTTCTTTTTAGGACGACGTTTGTTGCGCAATACAAAGGGAGATTTGGCAATCGCTTTGCAGATCTCTTTGGCATTGGCATGGGCTTCATTGAGAGTTTTATTGGGAAACACAACGGTAAACTCTTCACCGCCATAACGGAAAGTCTTACTTGCTCCCGGAACGCGACGAATACGTGTAGCGACCATCTTGAGTATCTGATCTCCCACATCATGACCATAGGTGTCATTTAATTTTTTGAAGTGATCAATGTCCAGCATAGCCACACTGTATTTTTTCCCCAGGGATGAGAGTTCCTGTTTTAAAGCTCGACGTGATGGTAGGCCGGTGAGTTCATCCAGATAGGCCAGGCTATAGGAGTTGAGTAGAATGGCGATGAGTATGCTGCTGGCTGCAAGCGAAATAAATAGGCTGCCATATAGATCATTACGGGCAAACTGCATACTAAGCAGGCAGGCTAGTAACAGGATGATCTGGTTGAGGTTAAGTGTGGACGTGTTCAGGATCGATTTAACACCGATAACAAGAGCCGCAGCGATAAACCCCAGCAGGGAAAGTTGAGGAATTAACAGGCCTTTAAGCTTGAGTGAATCAAATAAGATAACATTAAACGGGCGGTGCATGGTTTTGCTACCCAGCCAGAGAAGTAAGCTGATGAACAGGATTTGTACCAGGATGGCAGCCATACGTATCAGTCCATGGCGACTGATTATGCCGCGCTCCTTGAGACTGTTTTGGGCAATGATGTTTAAGGGTAACAAAATGCTGATGGCATAGATCAGGAAAGTTCGATTGATATGGACTTTATAGGGGTTATGCCAGACAAAATAATATAAGGCCCAATAGCTGACCAACAGTAAGAGCAGTTGATTAAATTCCCGGGTCAGGCGAAAGGCGAAACAGAGAATAAGAGAAGGAACAATAATCAGGTAGGGCAGGTATTCATGGGTCGTGATAAAAACCCGTGGAATTACACTACGCTGAGGTGCGGCCCAGTAGAGCAGCAACAGAAGCAGCCCGGGCAACAGAAGAACCAGAATATTACGCTGAAAATTGGCCGGGACAGGGATAATAAGGGTTTACCTCTAATATTTTATTCTCATCGTTATCTGCCAATAAGCAGAAAACTTTACTTTTTGGGGGTGTTTTGTAGGCTCTACCAAAAAACGGTAGCTGTGTTCAGAGGTTAGTTAAGGCCTGCGGCAAAGTCGAGCATCCGCTGGACTGGGATGAGTGCCTTTTCGCGAATATTGGGATTAATGTGAATTTCATTGGTGCCAGACTCCAGGGTCGAGGCCAGGTTCTGCAGGCTGTTCATGGCCATCCAGGGACAATGGGCGCAGCTCTGACAGGTGGCACCGATTCCGGCATTGGGGGCTTCCATGAGGGTTTTATGAGGTGCGGCCTGCTGCATTTTGTAGAAAATGCCATTGTCGGTGGCGACAATGAATTTCTCGGCATCACTGTTTTTCACGGCATTGATTAGCTGGGTGGTGGAGCCCACGGCATCGGCCTGGGCGATGATTTCTGCCGGGGATTCCGGGTGGACTAGCACCATGGCATCGGGGTGGAGACTTCGCATGACTTCCAGTTCTTTGGCCTTGAATTGTTCATGGACAATACAGGAGCCCGGCCAGATGAGCATGTCAGCTCCGGCCAGATGTTCCACATAGCTGCCCAGATAGCGATCCGGGCCCCAGATGATTTGTTCCCCTTTTTCTGCGAGGTGTTTGATGACTTTGCTGGCGATACTGGAAGTGACCACCCAGTCGGCGCGAGCCTTCACCTCGGCACTGGTATTGGCGTAGACCACTACGGTGTGGTCGGGGTGTTCGTCACAGAAGCGGGTGAACTCATCGGCCGGGCAGCTGAGATCCAGGGAGCATTCGGCTTCCAGTGTGGGCATGAGTACCCGCTTTTCTGGATTAAGGATCTTGGCAGTTTCACCCATGAACCGAACTCCGGCCACAATCAGGGTTTTTGCCGGGTGTTCGTGGCCAAAGCGGGCCATATCCAGGGAGTCGGAGACAAAACCGCCGGTTTCTTCTGCCAGGATCTGTAGATCGGAATCAGTGTAGTAATGGGCGACCAGTACGGCATCCTGTGCTTTTAGCAATTGTTTAATCCTGCTGAGCAAGGTTTCCCGCTCATCGGCCGATATAGGAGCTGGCGGCACAACTTTTTCTGCCTGAAGACGAATGGCAGCATGGTCAATGGAGGGGATTTCAATTACAGCAGTCATGTTTAATTCTGATATAGCACTGTTAAGTAATATTTGTTTGCAGGATACCCAATCCTGTTGTGAATTAGAACGTCTGAGTTTAAATATTGGGGCAGATTTTAATGAATTCAATCCTAAAATCGATGCCAAGGTTATGATTTTTCATGATTTATTACCTGAAACTGCTATAATAAGCAGAATTTTGCAGGACATAAAATAACTCTCAAACCATCAGGACAGGATATGGATAGAGATAAAATAATAGATAAAATCTGCAAGTGCATGAGACTCTCCGAGTCCTGCAATCCCAATGAAGCGGCAATGGCCATACGCCAGGCCCGCAGCATGATGAAAAAATACGGAATCTCCGAAAGCCAGGTCTTAACGAGTGGTGTCACGGAGGCTACGGTGGATAGTGGCATCGATTACAAACCTCCCTTCTGGGTACTGGCCCTGGCTAATATTGTGGGACAGGCATTTGGCTGCCGGCCTTTCTTAACACGCAAGGAAGGTGCTAATCGACATTTTCGTTTTATTGGTGTTGGTCATTATCCGCAGGTCTGCAGCTATACATTTGAGGTGTTACATCGCCGTTTAAGAAGAGCAAGAAAGGATTTTGTGTGGGAACTGGAGGTAGAGACCAAGAAGGAAAAAACACGCCGTGGTGATGTGTTTGCCCAGGCATGGTTATTTCGAATTGCCCAATTGGTTGCAGAGTTTTCCAGTACACCGGAGGCCATGCAGGCAGTTGATGAATATGTGAAGCAGAATTACGGGGAGGCTGCGGATCTTAATACAAAACCCAAGGGAATGGAAAATCCAGACTATGAGGATATATTGTCGGGTATGCGGGCGGCAAATGAGGTAGATTTACACCGGCCGGTTTCTGAGCAAAAGCGTTATCATCTGGCAAAATAACAATAATAGAATTTAAATAAATTCAGATTGGGGCATAACATACGTCGATCTTTGTTATGAATTTTTTCTGCAGCTTTAATATGCTGCTGTAAGGTGAAGTATGGCTGCAACCGTTTCATACAAAATAAGTGGAAAAACACATAAGTTAAATTGCAAAGCAGTTTTGACCATTGGTCGAGACAAGCATAGCGATATTGTGATTCCCGAACTTACGGTATCCAGAAACCATGCCATGATTCGCTGTCTTGGCGAAGGTGATTTTTATCTGATTGACAGTGGCAGTTCGAATGGAAGTTTTGTCAATAAACAACGGATTGTTGCTCCCAAGTTACTTAAGAATAGTGACATTCTCACCATTGGCTCCACTGACATTCTATTTGAAGAACTCAGCAAGGATGTTGACCTGATTGACAGTGTCTCTATGCTCGAAACCATCGTGCATGATGCCCCGGTTATTAAACAGATTACTATTATGGTTGCTGATATACGAGGTTTTACCTCAATGTCGGAACAGGTACCCATTAATACCTTAACCAAGATTATGAACTCATGGTTTCATGAGGTTAATAATATTGTGATCGCAAATGGTGGTTTGGTTGACAAGTTTATTGGTGATTGTGTATTTGCTCGTTGGGAGTCTGAGGATGACCAGCTTAAGACGATAGCTGAGGCAATAGCGGCTGCATGCGATATCAACAAGGTGACGGAGAATCTGAATAAGGAATACAAATCTCATTTACCAAGTCAGTTAAAAATAGGCGTTGGTGTCAATACAGGTACGGCCTCAATGGGGGGCTTAGGCCAAGACAATACTGCTCTGGGGGATGCAGTAAATATCGCTTTTAGAATGGAAAGTGCTAGCAAGGCTTTAAATAAAGATATTGTTTTGAGCGAGTTTTCATTTAAATTTTTGCCTGAAAAGCTATGGAAGGGTAAACAACAGCATATCAAGGTGAAGGGTAAGAAGGATCCAGTCAGTATCCTGGCCTTAACATTTCCTGAAGCGAAAAAAATGCTGAAAAAAATCAGTTAAGAAAGATCTTTAAATCCTCTGTCAGGTTTTCCATTTCCAATTTAATATTATTAATAATCTTAGTTGCATTACCTGCCTCTTCAATGAAACTGCAGTCAGCTTCTCCCCGAGATAGGGCTTCGCGCCCTTTTTCCAGCAGGGCAGCATCTTCCTCAGAAATAAATTTGGCCAGTAAGACATAGGCCTCGACCAGACTATTTTTGATATCGGTATTTTCATGGCCAATTTCCCGCAGCAATAACTGAATGGAATCCTTAATCTGATCTTTTGTGTGTGGTAATAATGAACCAGGGTGGGCATAGGCCCCAAGAGTAATGGTGCCAAGCAATCTGCCATAATCCTGTACTATCTGTTCTGCATTATGCAACCGGGTAATTTGCTCAGAGCTCATATTATGTCTTCTTAATACCAGTTAGTGAGTAGCCAGGAAATTGGATGACCTATAATTACAAGTTTAATAGGCAGTATAAATATTATCTGTTTTTATAATCAAATCATTAGTGATTTGTCCGATATTATTATTAGTATTTCATCACGATTTTTAGTAAATCATATTTATTAAACATAAATTCTAATAGATATTTGCTATATATTTCAGTGAACCAGTTCAAATAAAGCATTGTAAAAATAAGGGGATTAGTCGATTATGTCAGATATTGAAATTATTGGGAGTGGAATTGCCGGTTTAATTGCCATTATCCTGTTTTTAATCTGGCGCAATAGCCAATCTGGGAAATCTTATCGGGATTTTCCAAAAATCGTTAAAAGAATAAGTACTCATTATATGCGAAATGTAATGATTCCAGATGCAGTGGAGGGATCATCTTTCATCGATTGGTTGATTTTGACACCTCGTGGAGTTTTGATTATCAGTCAGAAGCCCTATAAAGGGCTGATTTTTGCATCTGAAAATATCAGCCATTGGACACAAGTGCTCGATCGCCGTAGCTACAGTTTTGATAATCCACTACGGCAATTAGAAGTGGATGTGGTGACCATAAAATCGTTAATACCGGGTATTCCTGTCAAAGGCTATGTTGTATTCGACCGTGATAGTTTTTTTCCAAAAGGCAAACCAAAGATTGTTCTGACTCTAAAGGAAATTAAACAAAATATTAGTGTTTTTCGTGAAGGCGAAATAAAAGAAGAATTACTCATAGCCTGGGATAAATTACAACAAACCTTAAAAGAAGGTACAGAAGAAGATAGAGGATATGGAGGTATGAATTCTGTGAGTAATTATAGTTAGTGTTTCTGTATTATTTTTACTTCTTTAAATATATAGCTGACCAAATAGAAAAATATCGATATAATAACTAGCTTAATTATAATTTATTCGTTTATATGCTTAAAATAATCTCCAGACTGCCAGTCTTTATTCTAACTATTAGTATAGTCATGCCTGCTGCGAATGCTGATAGTTTTAATAGCCAGGTGATAAAAGCTGTTTTCACGACAGATATCAAAAAAAATAGACCGATCAATGAAGTGCTAATTTTGGAAAATAATATTAAAAAAGTATATTTCTATTCAGAAATAAAAAATATGCAGGGAAAAAAGGTATACCATACATGGGAGCATAGAGGTAAAAAATTATATCAGAAAAGTTTTGATATAAATGAAAAAACTGAGCGGTTGATTTCTTCAAAAATTCTTGAAAAGACATTAACAGGTGAGTGGATGGTGTTGATTTCAGATGAGAATAAAGTTCCCATCAAAGCTGTTATGTTTAAATATATAAAAAAAGGAAGTCTGGCTGGAAAAGGTATAGTGCCTTTTCGCTAAGGCTTTATTATTGATAGTTTATTTCGAAACTCTTTTCTAGCATTCTGTTTTACTGTTTCTTCTTTAGATTCTATAGTTTCCTGATTAACCAGGGCATCAACTTCAGTGAAATTGATCTGTATTTTTGTTGTGTAGGCCACCAGACTGAGAGTTATAACGAGAAATATGCTGATTGAAACTGTTAACAGACTTCTTTTATAACTTGGTTTTTCAGGAGGATTATCAACTGAAAAGTTGGGTACATGAAGGGTATTTGATAGAGATGACTTGATGCTTTTAGGTTTGACAGCAGGCTTATTTGTGAGTTGTTCTACGGTCTTTTTTTCTTCTACTGGCTCTAGTTCAAAAGTGCCAGTATTGATGTGATCATTGAATGTTCTTACATATGTCTGAGGTGTCTTTGGCTCTTTAAAGACAAACATTTCTGTTGCTGTTTCAAGGATCGTTTTGCCTGTTAATTTCCTGACTTTCACATCCTGTTGTTGAGACTCCGACCTAGCTTTGTTTTCATTTTCAATCCGTTGTTGTTCAGCCTCAAGCAGTTTTTCTCGAATCTCATTTGCCATTTCCATGGCCATTGAATCTTCATCTGCAAATGGCATAATGGGTTCAGAGACTGGGCTGATATCTTCGTCAAGGTCGAAAATATTATCGTGTTTGATAATGGATACATCTTTTTTGGAATGTTGTTGTTTTAAGCGTTGACCTTCAAGAAGGGCTGCCTGTTTAATTGCCTCAGCTTCATTTAATGCAGCCTGTCTTATATCATGAGCTTCTTTTGCAGCTTTAATCCGTGCTTGTTCAGCTTCACGTTCAATAGCTTTGGCCTCGTCTGTGAGCTGATCAGCCTTTTCTTGCGCTTTAATGGCTGCTTGTTCTGCAGATTTTAAAGTTTTTTCGGCTTCACGCAGAGCTTCTGATCTGGCTAGCTCAGCCTCCTGTTTGGCTTTCTCCCTAGTTTCCTCTGCTTCCAAAAGCGCTGTTTGCTTGGCAAGAATCGCGGCTTCTTCTGCAGCCAGTCGGGCTTTGTTAGCCTCCTGTAGTGCAAGCTGTCGTGCCTCTTCTGCTGCTACTTGTTTTAATCGAAAGATCTCTGAATCCAGCTGAGACTTCATTTGAATTTCTTTTTGGCGAAGCTGCTCAATTTCAAAGCGTAACTTTTCAGCATCATGTAGAGCCTGTTGCCGAATTTCGCTACTATCCTTTTCAGCCTGTTGCCTGATTTCTTTGGCTAGGCGTTCACTTCTGCTGATTGCATCCTCAGCCTTCCGGCGAGTATGCTCTAATTCACTTCGAAGTTTGCTAGATTCTTCGTGTTGAAGTTTTTGCTTCAACAGTGTTGCCTCTTTAATGGCAGATTCCTTGATAGACTCAGCTTCAGAAAGCATTTTTTGAACCTGGTATTCTGCTTCTTTTCTGAGTTTTTCTATTTCCTCATTTTGTTTATTCTGGTCTTCAGATGAAATAGATTGTTGTGAAATGGCTGTATTATCAGTTGATTCTTTTGGAGCGGGAGTAATTTTTGATGATTCTTCAGTTATTGTTTTTGCTTCCAGTTCGACTGTAAGCTTTTCTAGTTTAACTGGCTCAGCAACATTTGGCACTGTGGGCTGTCCAGTTGAAATCGGAATAACCGTGGCTGGTTCAGATTTAGTCTTTGTGGTATCAGGTAGTTCAGCTTGAAGTACCGTAGTAGCCTGTTCCAGATTACCCAAAATAACACTAGAATTAATACCATGTTGGGCCAGCAAAAAGGCTGCAGCGCTGGCATCATCCTTATTATTAGAATAAATTAGATATTGCCGTGAGTGATCAAGTGTAGGAATGCGAAGCCGCATCATGGACAGTGGTATATGTCTCGAATCATTGAGGTGGTTCAGCTTAAAATCATCATTGCTACGAACATCAATAATGATAGAGTCCTTATATAATGAACTCTTTAAACTATTTATATGGACATTTCTGATTAAGGGTTTAACGAGAAGCGTTAAAAAGTCATCCTTCTTTAACCTCATCAAGGTACCGTTTTCGAGCATGGTTACTGTCGCATTACGTTTCCCATGGGTTATGAGTGACTCTTCACCAAAGCCATCACCTTGAGATAATGTAGCAAGACGTACCTCGTCGACTTTTTCAGCGGGTTTTCGAGAAACCGTACATTGGCCTTTTTTGATAATGTAGTAATAGTCACCGTCATCACCCTGGGTAACAATCCGGTCACCTTTGAAGCTATGGATTTCTTCCATAGACATCAGGACTTTCTGGATATTTTCAGTGGGTAGTCTCAGAAAAGTTCTAGATTGAAGAAAACGCATCATCCAGTCGGTACTGTGATCATTTACGCTTATTTCAGTGACTTCATATTCCCCGGAGGGGTTATCATCTAGAAGAATTTCCAGGAGGCTGGCATCTATATATAACAGGCTGGAAGCGATTTTTGCCCTGGCGGTGGATTTTCTTGGAAAATCATCCGCAAGAGGAAACTTGGCCTCAACGGACTTACTTTTTATAGTTTTTTTACGACTTTTCCCTGGGGTGCTTAACTCTACTTGCCCTGAGAGGAGATAAATTTTCTGATTATTCGCATCGCCTTGACGACATATGACTCGGCCAGCAGGAACATTCTCAACCCTTGACTTAGTGATTATCTCATCAATTTTATCAGGGGTGAGTTTTCCCAAAGGGCTAAAACCCTTTAGCGATTGTTTATCAATTGCCTTGTTAAGTGCCGCCATTATTATTGGTGTTTATCAGGATAACGATTAAGAAAACCGATGTTAGACTTGCCTCAAGGCAAGCGATTAAATCAAGCTACCTATCCATTTATAAAGATAGCTCAGGCACTACAATATTGGTGTGATTAGTCTCACAAATGAAGAATTCACTTGATGGTCAAAAATTAACCATTAAGAAGGTAAAAAATCGATGGGATAAGTTACCGTCGTGGATTTCACCTGTTTAGCCGAGAAGCGGAATAATTTTACACGGGCGATAAGTTTTCTTTCTAATGATTTGTTATTAAGTTCACTTGAGATAATTTTACACTTTGTTACCTTTCCGCTGGCATTAATAGTTAACTCAAGCACAACTTTTCCCTGCAGGGTGGGGTCTTTTCTTAGTGCACGATTATAAAGGCTGAATATTGCACCCTTATTTTTTTCAAAAACCAGAGCAATTTCTTCTTCTGTTCGGACTTTTTTACTGGCTTCCCTGAATTTTCCACTACCTCCACCGCTACCAATATCGCTGGTGACGGCAGTCCTGGAACGTCCAGATAAACCTGTGCCGCCTGTTTTCGTTGAGAGTGAGCTTGTGTTAATACCGCCGCTACCTTTTTTGGCGGATTTTTCTGCAGATGAACGTTTACTGGTTGTCGTCCTACTCGTATCAGCCTTAGAGAGTGGCGTCGAATCGTTCAGGGCTGACATATCAAATGCATCTTGTAGAGCAGCAAGTTCTTTTCTCATCGCCATCAAGCCACTCTGTTGAGCTTTTTTTCTGGCAATTTTGGTTTTTTTAGATGCTTTTGGGGTTACTTTCTTCTTAACAATGCGTGGTTTGACCTTGGGTGCTGGGGGCTTCTGCTTTTTCTTTTCTATGATGAGTTTGGCAAGACGAGGTGATACCTGTTCAAGTTTTTTCTTTTCAGTTTCTGGGACAGGCAAAAATGGAATTATCAAACTGGCCACTACAAAGAAGATCAGTGTGAAACGCAGTATCTTTTTATAACGCTGGTCGTTCTCTGTCTCAGACCAGGGTAGTATGGGATCATTCCAGTACATGTTCATCGTAGCCATAGTTAACTATTGCTCCGGTGTCTTTTGCATCACGGCAAGAGAAATATTGGAATATTTTGCTGTCGCACAACTTAGCATGATCTTTTTCAGGAGCTGATAATGCAATTGTTTATCACCCATAATGGTGACACCACGCTTTGAGGCAGGTTTTTCACCTTTTATTTTGCGAGATTCCTCATCGAGTATTATTAATTGCTGTATTAGATCTGCTATGACAGGTTTTTGGTTTTTCATAACCTGGCGGGTATCTGCAATAAATTTACCCTGTAGTAAAAGGTCACTATTGTTGACCATAATAATGATATTTTCTTTTGGTCTTTTATCAGTTGTTGATTCTGGTAATTTGATCGCTTTTGGGCTGGGTAGAACCTCAGAGTCAGCAGCACTGACAAGTAAAAAGAAGACCAGTATGGTAAAGATATCCATCAGGGAAACCATATTTAGTGAAGCTGATCTGTCACTCCGACGTTTATGGTGTCGCTCCATTCTGATTGTGCGTCTGGTTTCTTTCATATTTTGACTCTATTTTCTCGGTGCATCACCGATAGATATTTCTGGAAATAACTCTGCTTCAATGATACTTCCTTCCTGGAATGTGAAGAAAGAACGAGCTGCATCCATGGTTCCAACAAGAATTTCGTATGGGATTCGAGGCTCAGACAAAATTGTTATGGCTTGTTTGTTCTGATATTTCGTTTTCACCTGCATCAGGACTTTGGAAAGTATTTTGAAATTGTGCTGTCCCTTATGTAGAGGGATAGTCTTTATAACAGCTCTTCCATCCATTACAGTTAGAGAAGATTTTCTAACTATTATTTTCAGATCGAAAGCAGCTTTTTTACTGTTTGAACCTGCTTCATCTGGGTTGGGTAAATTGAGATCAAGTATCGTCATGTGGCTGAAAACAGCTGTCATCAACAGAAATGGAACGAGTATGACCATCAAATTCATGAAGGCCGTAATACTCAGTTCTGTTGATTTTTCCGGTCTACGGATACGCCGACGTCGCATGATGATTAGTTACCTGGCGATTTACGCTGCATCATCAGATTGACAAATTTCACGACGGCCATCTCCAGACTATCGATAATTTCCGTTGTTTTGGTTTGCAGTACAGCAAAGAATAACAATAGAGGGATGGCAACCATAAGTCCAAAAGCGGTTGTATTCATGGCGACAGAGATACTGGTAGATAGAATCTCGGCCTTCATTGCAGGGTCAACCTGGGCAACAGCGGTAAATGCCTTGATTAAACCAATAATGGTTCCCAGCAGACCGAGTAGTGTTGCGATATTGGCAAAGGTTGCCAGGTAATGGGTGCGTTTTTCCAAACGTGGAATAGCCTCCATCATACTTTCTTCCATAGCCGCTTCGATATCATCCCTGTCAGTGGCTGACTGATAACGAGAAAGACCCTGCGATAACATACGGCATATGGCCTGGTTTGATTTGCCGGTAATTCCATAAGCCTGTTGATAATCACCACGCTGTAAGAGTGGTAAGAGTTGTTTCATAAATTTCCGGTTCTGGCGTTTAGCCATCGACAGGTACATATAACGTTCTATAGCAATGGCAAGGCCAATTGCCAGAACAACCATGATGGGGTACATGAATGGACCACCATCCTGAAAAAATTTTACAATGCTTGTAAACATACCTCGCTCCTGACGTGGAATTTATTAAATATCTAAGCCTTGGAATAATCTGTAACTAAAGTAATTTAGAATACCAGACTCCATAAGTTTGTTGCCAGACCCATTAATTTGTAGCATTAATTTAGTGTGCCATGTGGCGTAATAACGTTTACTGGTTCTCATTCTATTGGTTTTCAGATCCACTCAGCACCCGATAGTATTCTACTTGCCTTCTAAAAACATTACGATCAATGGGGGCTAAGGCTTCATCAATCAAGCTCTCAAGTGGAGGGTCACTGAGATCCGGTAATTCAGATTTCTGCCATGGCACAATATAAAGGACTTTTGGTAATTCCTGATTTCCAATTACGGCAGTCCCCTGCATAATAATTCGCTCTGCATGGGCTAGCGGAGAGACCAGTATAAACAGGATACTTAGGAATAGTTTATTTCTCATCCTGGTGTCTCCTTTGCGTTACTTGCAGCAGTTTTATTCTGCCTCTGGATATCGACAATCCACTTTTCAACCATTTTATCGGGTTTGTTGCTTAATTTTAAATACTGTTGGTAATGGTTAATGGCTTTGTTGCCATCAGATTTGTAGAGGTCATAAAGTATACCCAAATTGAGATGAGCATAATCATAACTGGTATTGATCTCAATGGCTTTTAAATATGCTTGCTCAGCATCATCAAAACGTCCCATGTTACGATATACGATACCGAGATGGTTATAGGCAATAGTACTTTGCTTGTTGAGTTCAATGGCTTTTTCTAAGGACTGTCTAGCCTTATCCAGAGATTTTTTCTTTAGGTAAATGATGCCGAGATTGGTATGTGGTCCTGCCAGTCCAGGTTGTTGTTTAATGATTTTATTAAACTGTTTAATCGCGAGTTTGTATTTTCCTTTTTTCATAGAAATAAGTGCTGTTTGGTAAGCAAGTTTAATATGCTCAGCTACCTCGGGTTGAGTAGCACTATCTAATGAAACACAACCAGAAAGCAGGCTTATGCCAAGAATGTAGAGTGTAATCTGGAGTTTAATGAAGGTCTTCAGCATAATTTGCACCTTTTTCAAACTTGGCATAACGTATAGGTTGTAATTGACTTAATTGTTTTAGACTGCGCTTTATCCACTTATCGTAAATTCCATCTTTCGTATGTTTTATATTCGAGCTGTGAATCTTGATTGCTTTTTCCTCAAATGGGAAGGCCTGTTCCTCGAGCAGGATGTCGTATTGTTCCAGTTCCTCATTTGATAATCCTTTGGGGCGTTGAGATTTAAGGAGTGAACGAGAAAAGTCATGATAAATTTCAGCTATATGGTAGGTGGCGGATGTTGTGATATCAGCCACTCGATAATTCATTGCATGCTGGTATGCCTTGATGGTTTTTTCCATAAGTGATTTTTTTCGTTTCAAACTTTTTTTCAAGGGGATGACCAGAGCTGTTTTACGATAATTTGTCATTAAAGGATAAGCCAGAGTCAGACTTGACTGGGCAGCCAGAAACTTAGTTCGTTCATTACTTTTCTTACCAGCACGTCTCTCGGCTTTGACAGTTTCTTTCAACCAGTAGACCTGTTTTCGGGGTTGCTTCAAGTCCTTATGATGCATCGCTATCTGATAACGGGCTTCAATAGACTCAGGATATTGTCCAGGATATGATTTTACAAATTTTCTATAAAGGCGAGTTGCATCCTTGTTCTTCTTTCCATCTTGATAAAGGGTGGCGGCTTGCCAAAGCATATCCTGTTTGTAAGCCGAAGATTTACCTGACAGGCTGGCAAGTTCTTCCATCTCTCTGGCGGCTTTAAGTGGCTTGCCTGTCTTGGAATAGACCGTGGCCAGTTTTTCAGTTATCCCAAGGCGATATTTTTTATTTCGAGGATATTTTTTCCGAAAACCAATTAATATTTTCTCTGCCTGTTTCCAGTTTTGTTGTTGAATGTAAATTGCTGCAGCATCATATTCAGCTGTAGCACGAAATTTTGAAGTGGGGACAAGTACGCCAAGCCTCATGAAATGCTCTGCAGCAAGAGCCAACTTACCCTCCTGTTTACTTTTTTCACCCTGTTTATATATAGACGCAGCCAGTTTATTCTGTAGTTCTTTGTAACTGGTGCTTTTTTTAGAAAGCCTGCTTAGCGCCTCCTGATAGGCAAGTTCGGCGACGGCATAGTCCTGTAAGGCAAACTGTGAATGGGCGATGACGGTATAGGCGGTAAGAGACTGGCGTTTAGTACTACGTGGTGAGTCAATCACTATTTGTGCGGCTTCAACGGCTCGTGGGTAGTCTTTTGCCTTGAAAAGCTGTTCTGAGGTATGAGTGAGAACCGTTGGTTTTTGTTTGTGTTCTGGAAAATTACTGCTGAATTTCAGAGCACTTTCAATATTTTTTGATATCAGTTCAGGCTGGTGAAGTTTACGTTTTTCATTCTGTTTAATTAGTTTCGAATAAGCCACTAACGCAGCATAGCCAGCCTCAGCATTTTTCTTATGAAGTGGATATGAATAAGCGACTTTTTCAAATTCAATAATCGAACGGTCATAGTTTCCTGAGTCATCATATGCTTCAGCAAGTAAAAAATGTATCGCAGGTGTAGATGTGTCGTCTGGAAACGACTTTATATAGGTTCGGTACCAGGCGACAGCTTTTGTATAGTTTTTTGATTTTGAATTTTTCCCTTTGCTTTTTCTTGCCAATGAATGATGGTGATTGGCAAGCTCACGAATATGAGTCTGGAGTAGTGGGCTTAGCTTTTGCCGTACAGAAATATCATGTGCATCCCAGTATTTTCCATTCACATTGTAACGTTTTATAAAACTGGCTTTGGCCGCAAGTTGTAAGCTTGGAAATTTTCCGTTTTTATAAATATTAATAGCTTCCTGGTGCATGTCGGGAGCAAGCAGACTGTTGGGGTAGTGATTGCCAAAAGTCAGATAGGTGTCAGCAGCATCGGTATATCTATCTTTTGTTAGATAAGTGGTTGCCAGTCGTGAGTATACCAGTGGTTCATAACTTCTTGAGCCAAATGCTGTAAAGTAACGTTTTATTCCGCTAGCACCATTCTGGTATGTAAATGAAAGACTGACAACGCGAAAGAGGTCATCCAGTAACTCCTGTTCTGTACGCGGTAGTTCAGGAGAGAGTTTTGCTTCCTGTATCAGTCCTGCCTGGTGTTTTTTGTCAATAATATCAAAGAAAGCATGCAGAGCTGGAGTAAACTTGCTTTGTTTAAACATGGCCCAGCCATATTTAAACATGGCCTTTTCACGAAAAATTGAACTTTCTGTTTGTTTGACGATCTTTTCATAAGCCTGTTCAGAGGTCTTATAACGGCCGAGTGAGAATAACATTTCTCCGCGCCTAAACTGAGATTCAATATAGTGACGGCTATCCGGGTAGTTATCGACTAATCGTGTCAGTGTATTGAGAGTACCGAGATAATCCCCTGTCAGGTCATATGCCTTGGCAAGCTGGTATAGAATGAGGTCAACATTCTCCCGGTGAGGGTAAGTATCTAGATAGGTTTCATACATCCTGATTGCCGCTTCCATTTTGCGGCGGGTAGTTTCGAGTTGTTTATCATTGTTTGCTGTGAGATTTTCTGTTTCTGCACTCTCCAGCTCTATATCTGCCAATCTACGGATAGCATTACCATACATGGGTTCGCCACTGGCGTAATCAATAAATTCACGGTATTTGTTAACAACCTGCTCGCGTGTAATGTCAGGAGATTTTCTTTTTTCGATTCTATATTCCCTATCATCAAGTGCTTCAATTAACTGTGGTGGTTGCTCAGCCTCACAGGCTGAGAGGAGGACAGCAATACCAATTAAATTCAGCTTCTGCCAGGCCATTTACTTTTTCTCGACCACAGCCAGGCTGTCATAAAGACGAGTCAGAGAATAGCTGGCCCGAATATGGTAATTTTCGATGAGATGCTTCTGCTTTGTTAATTCATCAATGGCAATTCGGTTGATCAGACTTTCCTGGTATTTTATGACATTTGATATTTGTTGATTCAGGTTTTTTATTTTTCTTTGTTTGTTATTAATGTTATTGGCAAAGTCTTTGAAATATTCAGGAGTTTTTACCAGAGTAGTAAGTGATGAGGTTTTTTTCTTTTCAAGCTTACTAAAGGCCTTTTCTATTTCAAGAAGGCGTTTTTTTACCTGCCAGTAACGTGGGGTATAGTCAGTAGCAACTTGCCAGTACAAAATACCTTTAAACAAGCGATATTGATCATGTTGTTCCTCAAGCTGACCAGGAGGGACTTTATCCAACAATTTTTTAATTTTTGAAAGTTTATTAAGCAGGTTCATTTCCTGTTCACTGGCCAGGGCAAATACAACATGATTTTTTTCTATTGCTTCTAAGCGGCTTTTTAGCTTTCTGTATCGGTTTAACAACTTAGTCTGTTGGGTATTTTTCATGAATGCACTAATTTTAGGAATACGAGAATCGTAAGCTTTTTCTCTCTCATTCAACATCAACCTATAAGAAGGTATCTGGTTATTCCAATGAGTAAGAATATTTTTCATATACAACAAATCACGATAATTCTTCAATATGGATTGAAACTCCTGGCCTGCGATTAAACTCTGCAGATAAGGAGTTGCGGTTGAGTCAGGTAGTGTTGTGAAATGGAGGTGATTCTCTTTTTGCTGATGTAAATGCAGAACCCGTAATGATTTGATGAATTCACCTTGTTTGACGGAATTGATGACAGATTTTAGTGTTGCTAGTTCTTTGTTATAGGAGTTTATTGCATCATTATAATATGCCAGGGCCTGTTCCTTGGCATTTAGCCCTTCAAGGGCATGGGGAATGGTTAACAGAGCTTCCTGAACAGCAGGGTCTTTCGAAGAGCGATTTTTTAACTCAACCCAGGGTACCAGTGAACGTTTGAGCTTGCCTTCTTTGTGAAAAGCCCAGCCGATGCCTAATAGTGCTTTGTTGGACTGGGAACCGGATAAACGGATTTGTCTGAAATAGTCTGCTGCAGTTTCGTTATCTTTAGCTTTTAAAGCCGCATAACCCAGTGCCAGATTTGCTTTGTCCCGTAGTGCGATTTGTTCTATATCTTGGGCATCCAGTTCGGCGACTTCTTCAAGTAATTCAGTGCCTTTTTCATTTTCATCGGCCATGATCAGGGCGATGGCAAGATTGAATTTTGTATAGTGAGACCAGTCTGTTGAATCAGAATATTGACTGAGAATCTTGATGGCATCTTTATAGTTTTTCTGTTTGAGTAAGATATTGCCCTGTAAGTGTTGCAGCTCATCGTTATAACGAAACGGCAGGTGAACCCCAATCTTGTTAACGGCTAGATTGGCCTTTTCCAGTTCGCTATTTTGATAAGCGATTCGAGCCAGGTAATACCATGCACTGCTCTGGAGTCTTTTTGATATATCTTTTTGAGTCAGACTGGTAAAAATATTTCCAGCCCGTTGAGTCATGTTGTAAGAGAGATATAGGCCACCAAGCAATAAATTTGGGTTCTCACCCTGAGTCTGGATAGGGTGTTTCTTCTGGGCAACAAGAAGATCTGAAATTGCTGTGAAATATTGCTTTTGATAAAAGTGGTACAGGGTCTCGCCAAAGTGCAAGTTACGAATTTCCAGTCGCTCTTCGTCCTGAGCTAAACTCAAAGAGGTGATAGAAAAATAGCCTGATAGAAACAGGACAAACAGGCTAAGACGTCCTTGTTTGCTATTGGTTTTCATTGTTAATGAAATTACTCCCAGACCTTCACATTAAACTTGGGTTGTTGTTTGCTGGTATCGTCAGTAATTTTTAATTCAACAAACTTGGGTGAACTCGACTTTTCCAGAGCAATAGTGGTTCCACGTTTAAAATCACGTCCTTTAGGACCAACACCATTGAAATAGGCTATCAGCTCATGACGGCCACTGGGTAAGTTCCCCATATAAACACGCTGAACACCACCTCGAAGCAGGGCCTTGAGTTCCTGTTCGGTATAAAGGTGATTGGCAACAATTTTATCATTGAGTCTGATTTGAACCGAGTCGAGGGTAAACAATTGGCCCTTATCCATAGATAGGAAAACAGTAAATTGAGTATTTGCAGGAAACAGTAACTCTTCTTCCAGGATAAACAGGTCTCGATTCAATTCGAGAATCTCTTTTTTTAATTCTTCTACCTTATTGCCCAGGGCCGAAAGCTTATTGTTTTGTTGTTCCGCTCTTACCTGACCTGCCAGACCTAATGCTACTAGTGCAAACGCCAGTAAAAATGAGATGAAAATGGTTTTGTAATTCATGTCGAGATCCTGCTCCTTCAAAACTACCTTATTTTAATGGTTATCCACCATCAACGACAGCGATCAGGCCAAAAACTTACTACAAAAGAGGGAGTTAATTGAGAGTCGTCAAATGATTGTGAAATCCGGCTTGTGGGCCGAGCGGATAACCACTAATCAAATAAGGATTAGACTTATTCAATCAAACTAGCGATTGTATTGGCCATTTATATAGCTAAATGTAGGGGCTTGGCGGAGTCTATGCCGTGTGGTTGGTCACATTTCAACCATTTCAATCAGGTTTGGATGTATTGTTATTATCCTTAGGTTTTAAAAGGCCACTTGTGTAATGAATTTTGCCTTTGCTATCGATGATGATGGCTTCAATCCCGGGCAGGGATTCAATAAAAGCTAGGCCTGTCTCAGACCCCATGACAAACACCGCCGTGGACAGGGCATCAGTGGTGGTCGCATCTTTTCCCAAAATGGTAACACTTTGTGATTTATCCGCTGGCTGGCCTGAGCTGGGATTGAGAATATGATGGTAGCGTTTGCCATTTTCGATAAAAAACCGTTCATAGTCGCCTGATGTGGAGATGGCGGTATCGGTCAGTGGCAGCACTACGGCAAAACCATTTTTATCTCGAGGATGGCGAATCCCGGTCATCCAGGGTAAACCCTGTTTATCTCCAACAATGCGGCTGTCTCCTCCGGCACTGACTAGGGCCTGGGAAATCCCACACCGCTTGAGGATCATGATGGCCTGGTCGACGGCATGGCCCTTAGCAATACCACCAAGGTCAATTTTTACATTGGGATGATTAAACTTTACGAGTCTTTTCCGAGGAGTGAGCTTGATGTGCCTGTAATTAATCGCAGGAAGCAGGACATCTATTTTTTTACTATCGGGTCGTACAGCATTTCGATAATCGTATAAATAGCCTGTGCTGGCATACGTGATATCAAATTTTCCCCTGGTCATGTCCGATATTTTATTGGCCTGGCTAATGAGTTGGAAAAGTTCTTTACTGGCTTTAAATGGTTTACTCACTGCCTTTTTATTTAGTCGACTTAGTTCACTATCAGGCTTATAGGGGCTCATGGTCTGATCAATACGTCGCATATTATTCATTACCAGAGAAATACATTTTTCAGCCTGGAGGCGTTTGTCATGCCAGAGTTCAACACTGACGGACGTTCCCATAATGGCCAGTTCTTCCTTATACCAGGTGGCTGATGCAAGACCGGGTAATATACTGAATATTATGGACAGTGAAAGGAGTGGAGTGAATGAGTGATACAAAGGGTATTTACCTGATGTTATGACCAACAATCAGAAGGTAGCACAAATAATACATAATGCTGAACTGGGCTGATTTAAATAACCAGCCCAGGCAAGGTAGAGCAAATGGTTAAGGTGAGTTAACAGGCCCGAATGCCATCAGGCGATCGAAGTTATTTCCCAAGCCATGTGAAATGCTCAGATCAGTAAAGATTTGAGTAAATGCTGATGTATTAGAAGAAGAAATCATTCCACTAGCGGACATGTAGTTCAGTAAAACTGTATTGACTAGGGACAGGACATTATCAGCTGCCGGGCTGGAGTTACGTACCACCGAAGCATCCCGAGAGAACCAGCCAATCTGGCCTAGGCTTGGATTTGGTACGGTATTCGTTAGTATCTGTGGCCGGCCACCAGCCAGGGGATCAAATAACAGGATAAATGAAGCTGCTGTTGAAGAGTTATCAGTGGTCCATTCACCTTTACCGTCTGCATTGGGGTCGGGACGGCCATTACTGGAAACAGATCCATCACTGCAGACATAGATCATTAATGGTACACCTCGTCGGGCTGCGTAGTTCAGACAGGCTCCGATACAACGACCGGCTCGTTCGTCACGATCATCACCTGTGACTCGTTCACCTGTGTGGTAATCATAGCCACCCATAGTAATCGTACCGGCACCTGCATAGCCATCTAGTACCATTTTCATGACTGAGGCAGTCTTACGGAATTCATTTCTATCAGGGCCATCCCACTCTCCCTGGCTAAAGATACCGGTGTCACCGACGATGGCCTCATCTTCAGCAGGATTCACTTTGACATCGGCAAAGCGATCGGCAATATCAGCGGCACTTAAATATCCGCATTTCACCAGGTTCTCGATGAGTTCATCACGGCTAACAATTGTGCCAGTACTAACTTTGCTGAGTTTCTGATGACTCAGGCGTGCAACGGATTCCATGACAACTTTGAGATCATCCTTGTCAAGAATGCCGGTGAGGCTACCGGTGTCCAGCATGCCAGTGATATCGGAGGGTCGATCGATCTTGGTAGGTATGAGTTCTGGGTTCATAAAACTGGGAGGAAAAGTAGAATTACCCCCTGAGTCACTATTGCGTGAACCAACAAGTGAAAGGACTTTGCCACTTTGATCATCATTTAAAAAAGCCCTGGCAATGGCAAACATGGGGTTATGTGGGTTATTACCTGTATCGTTGTCTGAGCGGGCAGGAATTAACACGCCATTGATCCTGTTCAGGGCTGAGCCGGCCTTTTCAACGATCCCGTTTTTCATGGTACTTTGCTCGTGAAACAGGAGACCGAGTTCACTATTGATATTTTCGTCAGCTGCAGTGGGTAACATCGTATCAGGAATTCCGAACTTGCTATAACCTGCGGTGCTGATAAAGTCTTTTTGCCCACCAGGACCACCAGCTAGGACATTGGCCCCGGCCAGGCTTGCACCACCGGCAAGATCAAAACAGATAAAGGGTAGTTTGGTACCCGCTCCCCCACCAACGGGGCAGCCCGCAATATCAGCCATCTTATGAATATCACCAGATATATTAGAAACCGCAGCATAGGCTTCATGGGGATTAGAAAACAGGCTGAAAATACCGCCACCCATAACAACGCCGCTGCCGGTAATAAATCCCTGGCGAAGAAAATCTCGTCGGCTGACAGGCCTTGGATGATCGTTGTGTCTTAATGGCTCATTAGGGTGTAGTGACTTGCGTTTTTTACCCATTCTCTTGTCCTCAGGTACTTTTATCCGTTATCTATTGAATCAACATGATGGCGCTGCCCAGCACAGCCGAGCATGCTGATATAGCAATTAATCTTGTACGAGCTGAGGTACATGTGCCATCGCAGGCTGCTGAGATCAATGCAACTCTCTCTATATTAATATTCTCGGTATGACCCAAACTATCAGGGGTCGGATAGTCATCGGGATTAGTAAAGGTATCCCCATGAAGTATTAGTTTGTACATCTCATTACGAATGAATGAAACTTCAGGTTGCGTAGTCAGCTCAATAGCAGTTTCTGAAACATTTACTACCTCAGTTAATAGAGGGGCAATAAATGTATCAACAGCAGCTTCATTGGCAAAGGCAACAGAAGGATTCTGGCCAAAATCAAAACCCGTGAAGAAGATGTCATGTGTCTTATTGATATCACGATCTATCCGAACTTTGCAGTAAGTAATGGCAAGCTGCGAGATCGCCATCTGGTGTGATGTGGCAAAGCCTTCAATACTCTCTCCGGCAGGGAATTGCTGGCGATACTGAACAAAGGTGCCTAACTTCCCTTCGTTCAGTTCGGGGTTGCTATTATTGATGTCAAGAATTCCTGCCCAGTCATTGATTTTCAGCATTTTCGCCATGGTGGCGTTGATTTCATCAAAGGTACGGACACCAATTCGTGGTGTCATAGTGTCGTTATTTACTGTTCGCAAGGCGGGAATATCGGTTGGGTTTGCATCTTTTTCATCATAGGCTGCCACATCCTGATTACGTTCATCTCCACCGAGTTTTTCGAAAGTCAGGAAAAACTCATCAATATCTGAGCCATTTTGAAGTTCCACGATGGTATCGATATTAGAAAGTGATTTACCTTCACCTTCGACGTAACTGGTTGCCAGGTTACCAATGTCGACATTGGAATATGCCTGTCCAACGGCAACCTCATCACCATTCATACCAATTCGCATACCTTTTAGAGGTACAGTTCCAAAGTTTGCTGGAGCAACACCACCGAGATTTATGTAACGGGGAGCCCTGAACAGGTAACTGAATTCGTCATACTGACTGACTTCAAACACGATATAACTTTCGTCTGGCATACCATCAATGTGACTGACCGCAAATGGCATCAGGTATTTCTGACCAACTTCCGCATCAAAATTAAATTTGACCTGTTCCTGACTCAAGGCAGCATCGTGAATAGCAACCATGCGTAAAATACCCAACCATGGCCGATCTGTATCAGTATCATTTCCCAACACCAGGGCAAATGATGAGTCCCAGTTCAGCAGGTTTCCACCCTGGTCATCAGGTTCACTGACATTGATTAGCTCACCATTAACATATATCTTTCGTCCACTAAAGGAATCATAAGTCACGACAACATGTTGAAGGCTCGCCTGTAGTACTTCATCACCATTTGGAGTAGACAGTGCATCATCACCTGCGCCTGTTGTGCTGCTTCGGTGATAGGACTCGTAGTTATACATGTTTTGGCCAAGAGTAAAGTTTTTCTTCTCTTCACCAAAAGAGTAGGAAACAATATTGGAATCCATCTGTGTTACGTTTCCTGGAATGACCCATGCTTCAATGGAGTACTGGCCAGATAGTTTAATGCGGTTATGTAGTTTCTTGCTATCTGAGGTGCTGCCCTGTGCCCGACCCAGGGGTGTCAGGATTTCAATGCCCCAATTACTAAGCCAGCGATAGTCGATTCCTTCGTTGCCAAAAAGTGTCAAATTAAGCGATGGCTGGATACCGCTGGAATCAAAGGCTGTGCTACCGGAACCATTCTGGAATTCATACAGGGCTATCTGATTGGCTTCATACCTGTTTCCACCAGTGTCCTGTACACCGTCTTCCAGTAAAACCAGGGCCTTGCTGATGATAATATTTTCATCATCCAGTTTGATGCCCAGACTTTTAATGTCTGCTGCCAGCTTAATTATGGCAAGTCGCATTTCCTCTGCATCATCATCACAGACATCCCAGCAGTTGTGTTCCAGTTTCAGTCGTTGAACCAGTTCGGAATTTTCAGGGTTGTTCAGATCTATTTTGACCTTGGCAGCATTATAGGAATCCTGTTTGTTGGCAGTTGCAAAATAGGGTAGTTGTTGTTGTTGTGGTCCATCTTGTCGATGACAGTTCGAACAATATTGAGTTAGCAAGTTGTGGACGCCGTCATAAATGCCGCTTGGAGAACTTGGTAATTCCTTAGGGAAAAGTAGACTGTCACCAAGTGCTTTTTGATTTTCAGGTTTAATAGGTGTTAGTACGGTTTCTCTACTTTCAACACCTCTTGTATAACCATTGATCATTCTATTAAGCATGGTGGTCATTTCTTCCTGACAATCAACATGTGTACTCCAGCACCAGTGTTTTAATGAAGGGCCAACGCGAACAATTAACTTTGAACTCGATTTAACCGTTTCAATATTTGTTTCCGGATCTTTGGATTTTTCCATCAAGCCGTTTTCGATAAACTGATCGTATGCACGATTAATATCATCATCCAGGAAAAATGTTTTACCTTTAGTTTGAGCCTGTGATCTATGGCAACGTCCACATTCTTTATCGGAGTCACGCAGAGGCTTCCACACATGGGTTTGAAATTGAAAAACATCATTGTCCTTCGCTGTAGCTGTACTATCTCCAAGCTCCTGTTTATTTCCTCCAGGATCACGCTGACTGTCTTCACCACCACCACAGGCTGAGATAAATAGCACCAGACTGATACAGAAAAAGAGATTTTTTAGCGAGAGAAAACTCAGGTAGTTTGAACCGTCAGGTTGTACGTTATCCTTGATTTTATTCATTGTGTTGTCCCATGTTCTGGTACAGGTTCAATAATCATTTTTGTGGTTAGAGTGTACTAGGACCACTGCAGTAGGCAGCTGCCTCGACAAATACATTTTTCAGACGGTATCCATATGCACCTTTAAAATTAGCTACCATGTTATTAAAGGCATTAGTGTCGTCTTCACCACTTTGAGTATTATTCTGTGGGTTGCGCATACATACTGTTTTAAAAACTTTCTTCACCTGACAACGGGCAAATGCATCGCTGTGAGCCAGTTCAACACCCAGAGATTTAGCTCCAGTGCCATGGCTGACGTTCACTTCTGGACTATCATTTGTTGTGTCTAACGCGATAAGGGCATAGTCGGCATGATGAGGCGTGTTCTGCCCCCAGCCCAGCCAGACATTTGATCCTCTACGCCAGTAATTGGTCCAGTTGTCATCCTCTGTTACATAGCCACCTTTGAAGTTATTGCTATTAATGTGATATTTGGGTTGGATACTATCTGCGGTATAGGCAAGTACACCATTATCTTCCTGATCAGTATATTCCCATTGATAACGGGCATAGGCCTGTGCCAGTGGATCCATCCCAGCATGACAGGCACCACAGTTGTTCATAAACAATCGGCTATCACCGCCAGGACTGCGTGATACGTCCTGACGAATTCGATCCATTGGCCGGGTATTGTCTTTTAATTGTTCCATGTCATAACAAAGGTGATTTAGGAAAGTAAACCGTAACATGGCTCTATTTGTACCATCTATAAAGTAAGCACGGGCTGCAGCACGGGTGGTCATAATTCCTGCTGGAGCTGCAATCGTTTGGGTTGTTTTTTCCAGTGATGTTGAAAGATCGATATTCTGATTTTCTAGAGCAATATAGTGGGCATTATTGTTTGGCGAGTATGGAGTACCAGCACTGTTGCCACCTGTGTAAATATAGTTACCAAACAGGACTTCTCTGAAATCATCGTCATTGATAATCATCCCGGCAACGGTTGCCGAGTAATCATTTAACGGTTCAAATACACTTTGTGCCTCATTGGTCCATGGGCTGGCAAAGTTTTTCAGGGTGACATTGGCAAAAACTTTTTTTGATTCAGCATCTGCTAATGCGAGATTTGCAGCATTAATTAAATTGGCTATGGGAGGATCGGCAGCATCACCAACTGCAGTGGCCATGGAATCGAGCAAAGTGTTAGATGGTGCTGCACCAACCAGCAGATCATGAATGCGTTTGGCCTGTTCACGCTTTCCAGCAAAGGCAGGTGACTGAGCCATCAGGATCATAATACAGACAAGGCCATAGCTTAAAAGCTTATTGGGAGTGATCCGCCTGGATTTTGCTGCTGGGCCTGTTGGGGTGAGGTTGGCCATGTTATGCATCTATTCGATCCCTCGTTGTATTTATATTTCGGTAAAGACAGTTCTGAAGATGTGTAATCTTAAATACTGTCTGATTCTTAAAATGCTGTTTGTCGGTTAATTCTATCGATTTTGTCACCTGCATTCGAATAATTATTACCGCTTCTTTTAAAGTTAGAGACTTTTCCGACTGTTGGCCATATTCTACGGATAAGTGGTTTTGTACCCGTGATGGCCATCACAGATCAGGTACAGTGGCGAAGCCATAATCAATTTCAACTGTTATAGATATTAAGCACGGATGATATTTGGATCGGGTGAATACGGTTTCGAAAACTAGGGCCAATGGTCTGGTAAAATAAGATTTAATAAAATAAAGCCATGTTAAATGTAAGGTATAAGTAGGGAAATCGAATGGAAGTAATACACAAACGACTGGTCGTTATGGTTGCGCTGATACTGTTATCCGCCTGTGGGGGAGGCAGTAAAGGCCAGGATCCACTGGTTGAGCCTTTTCCTATTGCCTATGTTAAACGCCCGATTCCTGTCGATGAGGAACAAAATCCTACTTATCCCGATGCCAGGGATAATATTGCTTTTAATCCTGGGGCAGATTTGTTTGTTCGAGCTTATGCCTCTTCTCAGGCCGGTGAAGTCAATGTGACCCACTCCATCACCCGTGATCTGGGCAATGGGGAGACCAGTGTAAATAGCATGGGGGATGTTAAGGATGTAGAAGCCTCATACGATGGCACCAAATTGATTTTTGCCATGCGTAAGCCTGAGATTGAAGATGCTGACCCTGAAGATCAGCCCACCTGGAATATCTGGGAATACCATATTCCTACTGGCAATCTTCGGCGAGTCATTGAGCTGGATGAGTTTTCAGAAAAGGGTGATGATGTCGCACCCTACTATTTACCTGATGGTCGCATTGTAT
This sequence comes from Gammaproteobacteria bacterium, assembly GCA_029881995.1. Lineage (GTDB taxonomy): Bacteria > Pseudomonadota > Gammaproteobacteria > UBA6429 > Thiohalophilaceae > JAHEDB01. The sequence continues at coordinate 24,130 of JAOULO010000001.1, read as the reverse complement.
TTACCTCTACCCGACAACAACGTTCCAAAGAAGTACTCACCGATGAAGGCAAAACGGGATTCACGACCGAAGTGGATAGGGAAGACATTCCAGCCCTGATGTTGCATGTTATGGAGGCGGATGGAACAGATATTCAGCAACTGACCTTTAGCCCTAAGCGGGATATGGATCCCATCGTTCGAAGTGATGGTAAGATTGTCTTTAGCCGTTGGGACAGGAACCGGCTCGGAAATAATGAAATCAATCTCTATTCCATCAATCCAGATGGTACTGATTTGCAGTTAATGTATGGATCTAACAGCCATGAAACTGGGACTAACCTTTTAGATATCCAGTTTATGCAACCACGGGAATATCACGATGGCAGGTTGCTTACCATTGCCCGTCCTTTCGAAGGCACGTTTGGTGGTGGTGACATGGTGCTAATTGATACCAACTATTTTGTCGATTACGGAAGACCTAATAAAGACAATCAAGGTCTGTCTGGCAATGGGCAGGAATCCTTAACAGGGGGAAGTGTTAGTACCATCGTCGGTCCTTCAGCGGGTGGTCGATACCATTCGGTATATCCACTCACTGATGGTTCTAACCGTAGTCTGGTTAGTTGGACTCAGTGTCGTGTAGAAGTGGATGGGAAATATGTCTCATGTACACAGCTTGGTTCAATTGAAGGTCTGGAAGCAGCGCCACCGTTTTATGGCTTGTTTGTCCTTAATCATGGAGACAATACCAAGCTACCAATTATTAATCCTACCGAAGACATAATGATTACCGATGTTGTTGCTGCGCAGAACAGGCCATACCCACCAGTACTGGAAGCGGTGGAAGGCGATGGAAAGACTGGTGTGTTACATATTCGAAGTGTTTATGATTTTGATGGGACATTCAATGCACTGGGTGCCATGATCCGAAAACCATCAGTATCCTGTTCAGATATTCCGGTGACTGACATGGCTGATATCTCACTGGATGAACGACCACCTGTATCTCCACAGGAAATGGCTGACTATGGTGTTATTGGGAGTAGCAGGGCCCGTTTCCTTCGTATTATAAAACCTTTAACCAATCCAAGTACTCAGGTGATGAGCAATGGCCGACGTAATATCGCCCGGGGTGTCAGCAATGAAAATGTTCACAGTTTTGTCGATATTCTGGGGTATGCCCCGATTGAACCTGATGGTTCAGTTAAGGTAACAGTACCCGCAGATACTCCATTTAGTTTTCAAATTCTGGATAGCAAGGGCAGGCGAATCAATATAGCAAGTGCTCAGGATGGCACAACACCACGCCATGTTACCTGGCTACAGGTACAGTCTGGCGAAACCCTGGAGTGCAATGGTTGTCACCTACGTAATTCAACTGTTACCCATGGAAATAAAAAAGCCGTAGCCAGCATTAACTCAGGAGCCACGATAGAGCGTAACTACGAATGCATGGAAACGGATATGATTGCCAACGTTGGTGAAACCATGGCAGAGACAAGAATACGACATTGTGATGGTAAAAAATGTCCTGGAGTCAATCCTTCACTGAACCTGACCTATCAGGATATCTGGACTAAAAATATCGACAGTCTTGATACTATCTCTGTATTTAGCAAGGAACCGTCTTTTGAATATCTGTATAGTGATATTTATACCGTTGGTGATCTAAAACCCTATGCTGCAGGTTGCGATGTTGCCTGGTCATCGAATTGCCGGGTAACTATCAATTATATTGATCATATTGCCCCTCTGTGGCGTAAAACCGGGCGAAAGAACGTTGATGATGTTGCCGCCACTTGCACCAACAACGGTTGTCATGCTCCCTGGGATAAGGATGGTAATGTTGCTCCACCTGAACCATACACTGACAATCCACTGATTTCTGCAATTCCGACTGTTCCTGACAACGTCAATGGGATAACTACCGGTACTCAGATTAACCTTGATGATAGCGCTGAAAGTCTGCAGATCGACCCTAGGGATAATCAGAATCGTCTCAAGTCCTATCAGGAGTTGTTTGTCCAGGATGTTCAACAGAAGTCATTTGATGGGACGACACTTGAGAATGTACAGGCAGAAATATTAGTGCGTAGGGAAGATGAAGAAGGTAATCCCATCCTGGATGAGAATGAAATGGAAATTTTTGATCCTGTGCTAATTGATATCCTTACGTCTGTCGATCCGGGCCCTCAGGCCGTGTTATCAACCAACGGTGCAATTAGTAGTACCAGGTTCTTTAATGCCATGGAGCAGGACAGTACTGTAGTACTCGATATGGGTGAACCTGTCGATCCAAACAATAAATTTAATCACACAGGAGCACTGTCTCCTGCCGAGCTTAAATTAATTTCAGAGTGGCTGGATGCGGGTGGTCAATATTACAACAACCCCTTCATGGTGCCAGAAAATTAATGACTTGAGCTATCCAGTTTTAGATTCATATGCACATTGATTATCTGCGCAATAGATAACAACAAGAGAAGTTAAAACCTGTATACTCATGACGTGTGTTCAGGTGTCTTAGTCATGAGATTCAGAATATTATTATTAACTTTTGTATTTTGCTGGATTCAGCCAGCCACTGGGAGTGAACCAGTTCAGAAAGTTAAGGTGATTGAACCTTTCATAAGTATCCACACTGGCCCTGGAAAAGGCTACCCAATCTTTCACGATCTACCCCGGGGTAACTGGATAAGTGTCTTAAAACAACAGACAAGCTGGTTTAAGGTTAAAACAGATAAAGGACAGGAAGGTTGGGTACACCGGCGGGAATTAATTAAAACGGTGACGCCCGATGGGGAGAAGTTTGTACTGCCTGGCTATACTCAGGATGATTTTTTTAAGCGTAACTGGGAGGTTGGCACCCAGTGGGGAAGCGCAGAGGGGGCCGATGTATTTAATGTTTATGGTGCCTATGCACTGAATCCTGTTATCTCTACCGAATTTTCACTATCCCAAATGATAGGTAGCCTGTCGGTAAGTACACTTATTGATATCAAATTACTTGCTCAGCCTTTTCCCGAGTGGCGTGTATCACCGTTTTTCAGCCTGGGAACCGGTACCATTAAGACTAGAACCCGTTCATCGCTGGTCAGGCAGAAAGATCAGGAAGATAATACTTCACATGTTGGTGTAGGAGTGCGCATTTATTTGTCACGAAGTTTTTTTATGCGTGCTGAATATAAAGATTATGTTATTTTTTCCAGTAGTAATGATAATGAGGAAATATCGATATGGACTGTGGGCGTCGGCAGTTTTTTCTAGGTCAGTTCATTGTAACCCTGGCTATCTGCATGGTGTTTATAACACAAACCTGTGCAGTTGAACCTATGAAGGCTGAAGAACAGGTTTTCAAGCCAGAAGTTCAACGTAAAGATGTCAGAATAGCAGGAATTGACAGTGAAACATTTGAGATTGGCTATTATACCGGCACCATGAGCGTAGAAGATTTTGGTGCCAATAGTGTACAGGGAATTTTACTGGCCTTTCATCTGACAGAAGATGTCTTTCTGATGTCCACTATGGGTAAGACAACAACCAGCAAGTCAAGTCAGGAAGAGTACAGTGGTAGTGATATTTTTACCCAAAGTGATCGTGATTTAACCTATTACAATATTATGCTGGGTTATAACCTGTTACCAGGAGAAGTCTTCTGGGGGAACGATATGGCTTTTAATACCGATCTCTATTTGACAGTAGGATCCGGAATTACTGAATTCGGTGGTGATGAGCACTCAACTTTTGTATACGGGGTGGGCTATCGCTTTATCGGTGCAGACTGGTTATCCGTTCATATTGATATGCGTAATCATACCTTCCAGCACGATTACTTTGCTCGGGAGAGAAAAGTTAATAATCTTGAATTTACTATTGGGATGGCGATATTTTTCTAGGAGAAAGCAGCATGAGAACGACTAATGTGAAAAGTTTTATTGGGTTATGTTTAGCCATTATTGTATCGAGCAGTCACATAAGCAGTCTGCAGGCTGCTCAGCTTAGTGGTAAAGCTCCCGACTTCACTTTAAAAAGTATGAGTGGCAAGAATCTGAAACTCAGTGAATTTCGTGGCCAGGTCGTCATGATCAATTTCTGGGCATCATGGTGTGCCCCCTGTCGTCAGGAAATGCCTTTACTTGAAGACCTGTATAAAAAGTATAAGCCTCTAGGGTTTACATTGCTGGGGGTCAATGTTGAAGAAGACTCCAGCAAGGCTGCAACACTGCTTAAAAGTATTAAAGTGAGTTTTCCAATCCTGTATGACAACAAGAATAAGGTCAGCAAGTTGTATAAGGTCGCAGCCATGCCTACTACCGTGATTATTGATCGGGATGGTCGTCTTCGTTATTTACATAAAGGCTACAAGCCCGGTTATGAAAAAGATTACCAGAAACAGGTTCGGGCGCTGATTCGAGAATAAGTATGAAAAAGATATTGATGGTTCAGCTTTTGGTTTTGCTTTCTGCGTGTGCGGTTGAGCCGTGGGTACAGCCTTACGAAAGGGCTAATCTGGCTGATCCCATTATGAGTTTTTCTCGCGACCCTATATCATCCTCCTATCGTAAACATGTTTATGAAGCCCGTGAAGGGGCTCGTGGTGGTGAAGGTAGTCAGGGTGGTGGCTGTGGCTGTAACTAGGTTTACAACTTGTTGCTTTTATATTTGGTTGTTACTGATGAGTTTTTCCGTCAGTGCTGCGGTATTGCCTGAGGATAGGGCCGATATTTTATCTCATTCTTATCAGGGTGGCGGAATAGATATTACTGGACCTTCTATCCTTGTTCGAAAAGGCGATGATAAGACCTTTTCGGTTTATGCCAATCATTATGTCGACAACATCAGCAGTGCTTCGATTGATGTACAGGTTCTTGGTGCCAGTCGTTACAGTGAGGAGCGTGTCGAACAGTCTGTAGGTATGGACATATTACATGGTAAGACCATCATGAGTCTTGGTATGACAAACAGTGATGAGAATGATTATGAGGCAAGTTCATATAATTTTGGTATTAGCACCGATATGTTTGGTGACTTGACTACTATCACTATGGGGTATGCTAAAGGAAAGGATGATATTTTTAGGACACAGTATGTCGGTGGTGTTCGAACACGTGAATCTGGTTTTCATGAAGAGGCTATTCGACAAAGTTATAGTATAGGTCTATCCCAGATTCTGAGTAAAAATTTTGTATTGTCCGCCAATTTTGAAACCATTACGGATGAGGGTTACCTTAACAACCCTTACCGACAATATCGTTTTGTCTCGGGCAGTGGTGATCAATATAGAACTGAAGTTTATCCCGCCACAAGAACCAGTCGAGCCGCTTCTATCAAGATGAATTATTTTCTGCCTTATCGAGCCGCTATTCATTATAAGCAGAGAGTCTTTGCCGATGACTGGGGAATCGAAGCCAATGACTCGGAAGTCGGCTATACCCACCCCTTCGGTGAGTATCTGATACTGGAATTACGCTATCGCCTGTATTCACAAACTCACGCTGATTTTTACAGTGATTTACATGCGGAGCAAAGTACCCAGGTGTTGGATTTTAGAGCCAGGGATAAGGAACTTAGTACCTTCAACAGCACAACCTTGGGGGCATCCATCAGTTACGAATTTGCCAAAAATGGCTGGTGGATATTCGATAAGGCCAGCGCCAATATAGCCTATGATTACATTAAATTTGAATATGAAGACTTCCGAGATGCCCGAGTCTCTTTAAATGACGATACCCTTGTTGGTAATGAGCCTTTATATGAATTTACCGCAAATGTGATGCAGTTATATATTTCACTATGGTACTGATTTATAAAAAAATCCTGTAAAAAGATGACATTCTGATTATTGCACTATAATTAGGTCTAAGTCAGGGGCAGGAAAATCACAATTAAGGCCTTGTGGTCACATTATTTTCCAGTAGGATTGTCCCATACCTTTTGTCTAAAATTAAATTGGATTGATCGAGGGTAATCATGCCGCAACAAAATCAACAACAGACTGAAACAACCCAGCAAGTAAGCCTATCCGATAAAAATAAACTTGGTGTTATCGCCAAGGCACCAACAAAACCTCAGCGCGTGACGGCGTTTGATCGCTGGTTACTTCGCAAAATGTCAGCACTGATTGGGCATCCCCCTTTTGTTGCATCCCTGTGGGATGGTGTTGAGTATATGCATCAGACAGAGCTATTACCTGTCGGGCATTTAAAATTTAAGGACCGAGGGGCATTGTACTGGCTGTTGATGGATCCGGAACTTCATTTCGGTGATCTTTACAGTACAGGGCGACTTGAAGTGGAAGGTGATCTTCTGCAGTTTCTTGAAATTGCCTATGATTTTATGGGCCGCAACCTTCCCAATAATCTGTTTAATAAAATAGTCAAGGCCTGGATGAATCGGCCACGAGTCAATTCACTAAGTGGTTCGAAAAATAATATTCACCACCACTATGACATTGGTAACAAGTTTTATGAACTCTGGCTGGATAAGGAGGCGATTCAGTACACCTGTGCTTATTTCCCTGATCCGGATATGAGCATTGAAGATGCTCAGATAGCCAAATTACATCATGTCTGTCGGAAGCTGCAGCTTAAGCCCGGTGATACCGTGGTTGAAGCGGGGTGCGGCTGGGGTGGCCTGGCACGCTTTATGGCAAAACACTATGGGGTTAACGTCAAGGCCTATAACATATCCCATGAACAGATTGTATTCGCACGATCAAAAGCCTTACAGGAAGGGCTGGCCGATAAGGTTGAATATATTGAAGACGACTACCGCAATATAAAAGGTGAGTTTGATGTGTTTGTTTCTGTCGGCATGCTTGAGCATGTAGGAAATAATCGCTACAAAGATCTTGGCAAGGTCGTTGACCGTTGCTTGAAACCCGATGGTAGAGGCCTTGTCCACTCCATTGGTCGAAACTTTAGTATGCCGATGAATGCCTGGATTGAGAAAAGAATTTTCCCTGGGGCCTACCCTCCCTCAATTAAAGAGATGATGGACATTTTTGAACCATTTGATTTTGCTATTCAGGATGTGGAAAACCTGCGCCTGCATTATTCCAAAACGCTGGAACACTGGTGGCAACGCTATGAGGAAAATCTTGATGCCATCCGTGAAGATTTTGATGAGGCCTTTGTTCGGGCGTGGCGTTTATATCTGGTGGGTTCTATTGCGGCGTTCAATATGAGTGAATTGCAGTTGTTCCAGATCGTGTTTACCAGGGCAAGGCGTAATGATCTCCCCTGGTCTCGCGCCCACCTCTACACCCAGGGGTAATGATGACTGAATATGATGTGATGATTGTTGGTGGTGGTCCCGCCGGTTCCACTCTGGCCTGGTATCTGCGTGATAGTGGTTTGAAGGTAGCAATTCTCGATAAGGCCAGCTTTCCTCGTGACAAAACCTGTGCTGGATGGGTAACACCGGAGGTCATGCAGGAACTGCAGATCGATTTGTCTGATTACCAGCAACACAACACATTGCAGTCTGTAAACGGTTTTCGTATCAGTCACATGGGTGGCAAGGAAGTGGATACACCGATGTCGGATAAGCCTGTGAGCTACGGAATTCGCCGCTCAGAGTTTGATAACTACCTGTTACAACGCTGTGGTGCTGAGCTGATCCTGAATACCAAATTTTCAAAAATGGAAAAGCAGCCTGATGGCTGGCTGGTCAATGATAATTACAAGGCCAAGCTGGTTGTGGGAGCGGGAGGGCATTTTTGTCCAGTAGCCCGCGCCATGGGTGCCCGTCCTGGAAGCGCCGAACGTACGGTTGTGGCACAGGAAATTGAGTATGCCATGACAGCCGAACAAATGGCTGAATGCAGTGTCTCCGAGGAAGTACCAGAACTGTTTTTCTGTAAGGATCTGGAAGGCTATGGCTGGGTGGTTCGCAAAGGAAACTATCTGAATATCGGGCTGGGACGTGAAGACACCAACAAGCTGACCGAGCATGTTGCGGAATTTAGCCAGATGTTGAAAAAACAGCGTAAGATTCCATCAGATACGCCAGATAAGTTTCCTGGTCATGCCTATTTGCTTTATCCCCATGCAATACGCGAATTGATTCAGGATGGTGTGATGCTGATTGGTGATGCCGCAGGCCTGGCCTATCCACAGAGTGGAGAAGGCATACGTCCTGCAGTCGAATCAGCCATGATGGCCGCTAAAGTGATCCGAGACATCAAAGGCCAATACAGCCAACAGAATCTGCAACCATATTACAGGCAATTGACAGAACGGTTTGGTCAACGCCAACCAACACCGGATTTAATGGAACGCCTTCCCCAGTCTATAAAAGAACTATTTGCCCATTACCTGTTAGGCCAGCGCTGGTTTGCCCAACACGTGGTGATGGATCGCTGGTTTTTACACAAGCAGCAGGCCCCTCTGGTCTTTGAGTGAGGTAGTTCTGCATCAGGTCAATTTCTTTCTTTATCGTTTTGGTCTGGTTGTCGGCCTGCAACCAGCCTCACTCAGATGAACGACAGATCATCCTTGCCATGGAGGCAATTCAGGCTGCAGCAGATGACAAGCAGCTGTCTGACATCATGGTACATTTTCATGCCAGTTTTCTTGGCAATCGTAATATGCGTAAACAGCAACTTCAGGCATATTTCTATTATCACTTCCGAGGTAATCCCACTGTACGGGTCTATCTCAGTAATACTGAGATAAGTGTTGAGGGTGAGGAAGCCGAGGTCAGTTGTCACATACTGGTGACAGGGAGCCAGAAAAACCTGCCTGACAGGGGTCGCTTATATCAAATTCAATCCAGTTGGAAAAAAATCGAGGGTCGTTGGCAGGTGATAGATGCAGATTGGGAAGATGCACTCAACGAATGATTTCGATAGTGTGTTAATAGATTATTTATCATTCTTCATCACTAGCAGGTTCAGGTTCTACGGGTAACTCTTGGTAGATATTTTCAACTACCGCATTCATTTCCTGATCTGATACGGGCAAGTTATAAAATGTTTCACCCTGGTCTTGCATAGCCTCAAGATCAAGCAGGGTACCGGGCGGCAGGTCATCACCATTTCCTAATTCTCCTTTTACGGCATAGATCACCCAGCGTGGTCCTTCCAGCGAGAGTACGAGATAAGAGGCATCGGCCACGGCAAGTACACTATGTGCTGCCAACTGACTGACCGAGGTATAACCCAGTACAATACCGCCACCTAGTTCATAACTTACCGGGACAACAACGGCCTTGGTGACTTCATAGGCACCAACAGCAACCCCAGCAGCAACGGATGCCGTAGTTCCGGCTACCAGGGTGGTGCCTGCCAGGATATTCCCAAAGGCATTGGTAGTGAGAGAGGCCACTTCACCACCGACCATAACCGTAGAACCCGTAACAACACCTGCGCCACCGGCTACTACACCCACAGTCCCTGAGCCAAGGGTTACCCCGGCGGCAGTAATCGGGACACCGATATATTGCACGCTTTTTCCTGCGATATAACCGACCCCTTTAATGGTATTGCCTACCACTTGTCCTGTAATAATACTGCCACTACCAAATGCAGCCATTCCCAGGCCGCTGCTACCTGCAAGGGTGTGACCGACGCTGAATTGAAACAGGCTATAGATGGAGGCTACTGCAGCCTTGGTACTGGGTGCTATCAAATCATAGGTTGCGCCAGCAGTATTCCAGCTTACTTCTATTGCCAGGTTGGTTATGGCAATACCTTCATTTACCACTACCATGGCAGGAAAGGCGGCCAGGTTGACGGCAAGATAGCCAATGGAGCCAGCACCAATTTTACTGATTGGTTTAACCAGTCCATCCCATAAAACGCCCTGCAGTACCCAGCGTGTGGATTTTAAAAAAGCCAGCCCAAAACCTGTTACACCTATGCTGTGTTTGAATGAGTCGCCAGCCTTCACAAAAGCAGATTTCACATCGCTGGTATATTTACTGGTGCCATCGACCACCAGATTCGTCATGATGTTGCTGAATTTTTTACGATGGTAATTGGCCTTAACAACACCTCGGGTGAAGTTGTCCGGTTTAGCAGCTTCAATAATGTTGTTAGTCCGTTTTGATAGCTTATCGGGTAAAGCCACATAACCTTTTACAAAAGTATTACCCGCATAGCGTAGGTTTTTTGTAACGCTTGTATTTGTCTTGTTGGAGATTTTCTTTGCAGTATGCCAGGATTTTTTTAAAGTCACCGAACCAGTATCTGTCATGTGATTCGCAAGACTATTACCAATATTTTTTGAGCCCGACGCGATATCTGCACCATATTGATATAAGGCTGCTGCTGTTTTCTTACCAAAACGCCATGAGTTAAGGCTCAGGTCTTTGCCTTTAGTCAGCGAACGTTTAATGATCAGCTTTCCTAATGGACGGGTTGTATCGGTCACACCTTTACCAGCCTTTCTGCCGCCACGCTGAATGCGTTTGGCATAGTCCAGGCTTAGCTTACTTCCTGCAGGAATAATATAAATTGAGTCAGCAGCGTTCTTTAACGATTTCAGGAGTGATTGCCGGGCGTGTAGACCCATCATATCAAGGGCAAGCTGTGTGGCAGAATGGCCAGCAGGTATCAGTTTGATTTTGGTAAACGGTACTTTGAAGGCACCGTTATTATATAAAGATGCATGACCTTGTTTGATAAGTTTACGTGAGTTTTTTAATGGGTCATCTTTGGAAGCCGTTGTGCTGCACGCAGAAAGCAGAAAGATCAACGTAGCTAATATTACAACGATGTTGATCGTACCAAAAGTTTTATTAAACCTATTCACGTACATCATTGGGGATTTCCTTAATGATTTTTTTAATAACATCAGGATCATCTGATAAGACCTCTACTTCCACACCTTCTTGCTCGAGCGCCTTGAGATCTACGACACTGCCAACGGGCAGGCTATCGACACGTATAGTTTTGTCATCAGCAGCTTTAACTTCACCTTTGGCATAGGCGACAACCAACCGGGGGCCATCGTAAGCAAGAAAAACCGCGCTATCGACTAAGCCCATGAAGGCATGGGCAGGTAAAGCAGTAAGTGCGTTATAACCCAGTACCACGGCGGCACTGGCCTGGTTAATGACAACCTTGCTGGTTCCACGTATTGCATCATAACTAACAAAGGCCACATACTTTCCGGTTGAAGCTGCGGTTAATACCGCGCCACTACCAGCCGTGACAATAGGTGTTGCCGTGGTAAAGGCCACCTGATTGATTGCACCGATACTGGTACCTGTAACATAGGTCAGAGGTGCGGTGCCCAAAGACAACATAGCCATGCCACTTAGCAAGCCTGCTTCAACAGTGGGTGAAAGAATCTCAACGCCCAGTTTACCGGTATAAAATACCGTGGTACCAATGGTTTCTATCGTGCGTCCACTAACACTGATAGCTGTGGCTGCAGGAAGAAAGATGGCCTGTGCCGTCGCTCTTGAGCCAACCTTAACAAGATTACTGGTGGTTTTTGCGGCGGGTTGGAATAATCCCTGATACAGTCCCTTGGTATAACCCATGATGATACGCCATAAACCAGTCAGTGAATTGGATGCTTCACCAGAGCGTTGGTATTCATGGTCAAATGATTTAGCAGCCTTACCAAAGGCGTTATTCCATGTTTTGCCAATATGCAGTGAATAATCACCCTGTATTTTTTTTGTGATTCGATAAATATTAGAAAAGTCTCTATTAAGTTTTTTAAAATAGTTTCCCGGTTGCTGCATCAGCCTGTTACGTGTTGATTGGGTGCGGTTGGCGATATGCAGATTTCCTTTGACAAAACGTGACCAGCCTTTCTGCAGTGATTTTGTTCCATAATCGACCTGAGATTTAGCAAGTCCGGTTGTGGCTGTGTAAATCTTACGTGTAATGCGTGTACCCATCTTAAAGGTTTGCTTACCTAGACGCTTAGATATTTCCCAGTTTTTCCCCAGAGATGCTGCATACTCCTGGCTATCACTGGCGATAGCATTGGCAGCCAGGGTCAGGGCTTGTCGAGATGATATGACTGATTTCTTTTTGGCATAGGCCAGTGCGGCTTCACTGGATGTGATAACAAACCAGCCTTCTTTATATAAGGCCTGGTGGCCACGCAAATTGGCCATGGTAATGGGAATAACATCAGCAACGGGTTTTGTTTCCGGAGTACTGTTTTGATTGTTGTTATTGGTAGTACAACCAACCAGAGTATGAAACATCAAAAATAAAATTGACAGGCGTTCCATTTTCATCGACACACATTCCTTTATGGAGATACCTGTTCGCATACTAGCAATCGCTATTCAGACTGTCTGTAGGACCAGACTTACAAAGTGAAATGTATTGTGTACTTATCGTACAATGGTGATCAGTATTTAATAATGGGTAACTCTTAACAAGAGTTGATGGTTAATTTGTGCCTACTGGTTTGGCATCAGCATACAGGTCTCGAGTATGCAGATTAAAGTGACTGGATTTTCTGTCTTCGAAATAAAATTCGAGCGTATGAGTGATGGTTCGAAAGGCCAGTTCCTGCCAGGGGATGTCCTGCTCTAGAAACAGATCGACTTCCAGACTTTCACTACCGGGACCAAAATCCAGATCCAGTAAACGGGCCCGATACATCACATAAACCTGATTCACATGGGGCAGGCTGAACATGGTGTACAGTCCCTCAAGTTCTACATTAGCCATGGCCTCTTCATAGCACTCGCGCATGGCGGCCTGTTCCAGGGTTTCTTTGTTTTCCATGAATCCGGCAGGGAGGGTCCAGCGTCCATAGCGTGGTTCAATGGCCCTTTTACAGAGCAAAATTTTATCTTCCCAGACTGGGATACAACCGGTGACGATCTTGGGGTTCTGGTAGTGGATGGTCTCGCAGTGTTCACAAATGTAACGGGGCAGGTTATCGCCTTCCGGGATCCGAAAGACCACCGGTTTGCCACATTCACTACAGAATTTCATCTGATATTATTTCTTGGCACCCTGAGGGACAAAGCCGCTTGGCATCTGTCCGAGGTCACCTTCTTTGAACAGGAAACCGACCATGTGCTGTTCAATAACCTGCATACTGCCGGGATCGGCGGTATTCAGGCGATTCTCGTTGATAATAATCGTCAGGCGGTCCAGCCATTGCTTCCAGCCTTCTGCTGACACATTTTCAAAAATACGCTCACCCAGATCACCGTGATAAGGCGGGGTATCGAGTCCGGGGGCTTCACGTTGCAAAACCTGACAGAAAACCGTGCGTGACATACTATTATTACTCCAACAACTTGAAATGATCGATTAATATGCAGATATACAGTCTATATATGACCACGATATGTGATATAATCCGACTAATTAACTCGGGTATTATCGGGGTTTTTCAGACAGGTGTAAAGCATAACCAGTGAAGAGAGATTTAACCATGACACAGGCAGTATTTTCCACAGCAATCAATGACGAAATCAAAATGAGCGCCTCCGCCGCAGAACAGATGAAAGGCCTGATGGACAATGCCGAAGACGGTATTGAGGGTATCCGTGTCTTTGTGACCGGCGGTGGGTGTGGTGGCATGACCTATGGAATGACCTATGCGGATGGCACGCATCCCTACGACAAGGTGCTGGAAGGTGAAGGTTACAAATTGATGGTGGATGCCATTGCCCTGAGCTACCTGAAGGGGTGTGACATCGATTTTGTTGAGAATGGCCTGAATGCCTCCTTTGTCTTCAATAATGTCTTCCAGGCCGTGGGTGGAACCGGCGCCTGTGGGGGTTGTGGTGGTGGCGGCTGTGGCGCCTAAGCCGACTCAATTATCCTGATGAAATCTTCTGCTGCGTGTTCGGAACCTGCCCGGGTGCCGAACACGCAAACCCCTCGCGTTCTCATTATTGCCCCTCATGGCAGTTATCGCACATCCCCATTTATTCAGGCTGCCAGGCAGCAGCAATGTGATGTCCTGATTGCTTCCCAGGGGAAATACTCCATCGTGAGTGAGTATGCCCAGGGTCTGCAGATCAATCTGCAGGAAATCGATGAGGCGGTAAGGCGAATTCTTGAAGAGGCCGAGAAACACCCATTCACAGGGATTATTGGTACTGATGACAGTTCCACCGAGATTGCCACCAGGGTGGCAGCAAAGTTGGGTCTGCCCCATAACCCTGTCAAAGCCGTGCAGCTGGCAAACCGCAAGGACCATGCCCGTCAGCAACTGGCCAGGTTCAAGGTCAATATTCCCAGTTTCAGGATACTCAATCTTCTTGAGCCCCTGGCATCACAGTGTGAAGGGTTGCAGTTCCCCTGCGTGTTAAAACCGGTTGGCCTGTCGGCCAGTCGCGGCGTGATCAGGGTAGATGAGATCGGTGAATTGGCGGAGGCCGTGGCAAGGGTGGAAAATATCCTCGAGAACGAAGGTGCTTTACCTGATGATGTGCGCCATACCCTGTTACTGGAGGAATTTATTCCTGGGCAAGAAGTGGCTGTTGAGGGGATGCTCTATCAGGGTAATTTGGAAATCCTGACCGTTTTTGATAAACCCGATCCCATGAACGGTCCTTATTTTGAAGAGACCTATTACCTGACTCCATCACGATTTTCTGAAGACGTACAACAACAGATTTACCAGCAATTAGAGACAGCCTGTCAGGCCTATGGACTGGTGGAAGGCCCCATCCATGCCGAATGCCGCATTAACGAAAATGGGGTCTTTTTGCTGGAGATGGCGGCTCGTACCATCGGTGGTTTGTGCGGTCGATTATTAACATTTGGAACCGGCTATAGCCTGGAAGAACTGGTCTTGGCACATGCCCGTGGTGAACGTCTTGCCCTGGAACGCCAGGATGAGGCGGCCGGTGTGTTAATGATACCCATTCCTGAAGCCGGTATTTTGAAAAGGATAGAAGGACTATTGACCGCCCAACAGGTACCACTCATCGAAGAGGTCAATATCCAGATTCGTGAAGGTTATGAACTGATACCCCTGCCCGAGGGGGGGAGTTACCTGGGATTTATTTTTGCCCGTGGCGAACACGTGGAAGAGGTCGAGCAGGCCCTGCGTAAGGCCCATGCCTGTCTGAAGATTGTCACAGCACCATTATGGAAGGTACAGATATGAGTTTATCTCGAAAAGCCGCTGCCGAATATCAACTCCAGCCGACTGTTTTACAGGAACAGCTGGATGATGGCACCACTCGTTGTAATCTGTGTCTCTGGCGATGTCGCTTAAAGCATGGCCAAAGAGGT
Source organism: Gammaproteobacteria bacterium (assembly GCA_029881995.1). Lineage (GTDB taxonomy): Bacteria > Pseudomonadota > Gammaproteobacteria > UBA6429 > Thiohalophilaceae > JAHEDB01. The sequence continues at coordinate 8,965 of JAOULO010000001.1, read as the reverse complement.
TTCTGTCAGGCCCATGTGAATCGCCATGGCACCTTGTACAACTTATCCTATGGCATTCTCTCTGCTATTGATATCGGGCCCATTGAGGACAAGCCGGTTAAACACTATCGACCAGGAACCACCGTCATGTCTGTGGGCAGCTATGGTTGTAATTTTCGTTGTGGTGGATGCCACAACCTGGAAATCTCCTGGGGTGTCACGGCCCTGGATGACTTGGCAAAAGGAGAATCAACGGCCGCCTATGTTTCAGCAGAAGAGCTGGTGAAGACGGCCATTAAACACAAGGTCGACGGGATTGCCTTTACCTATTCTGAGCCGGCGGTATGGCTGGAATATATACTTGATGTTTCCAAACTGGCCCATGCGCAGGGGCTGTACACGGTTTATGTCTCCAATAGCTTTGTTACTGACGAAGCCCTGGAATTGATGGCGCCACATATCGATGTATTATGTTCTGACATTAAAAGTCTTGAGGATTCATTTTATAAAGATATCTGCAAACTGGCCAAGGTGGAACAGGTATTGGGTTCAATTGCCAAGGCACAGCAGTTGGGTATCCATGTGGAAACCCGGACAAATATCATTCCCAGACGAAATGACGATATGAAAATGCTGAAAAACATTGCAAAGTGGATTCATCAGAACCTGGGCGCAGACAGCCCCTGGCATATCACCAAGTTCTTTCCTTCCTTTAAACTGGCCCACCTACCCGCCACCCCCAGTAACTTATTGAATGAGACGGCACAGCTGGCCGCAGAGGTAGGGCTTCAGAATGTCTATGTATATGACGATAAGGGGTGCGATTGTGCCGATTCCAATCTTTCGGTCGCCAGTTATCTTGAAGGTGGTGCAGATTCCATACACCAGGTGAAAAAGTGTGCAGCTTCCTGTTGTGGCGATGAAGGCATTTTATTAAAAAAATATGAGACGGATCAGGAAAAATTGTAGCCTTAAAGTTAAATAAGCCTAGAATAAGCCAAAGAACTCTCTAAACCTGGAAGTGAGGTGAATAAATGACGACCAAACCCCAAATAAAAGATGACCCACTCTACCTATTACTTCGAGAAGGTAAAATAGAAGAATTTAACCAGCAAATTGCGGCCGGTAAAACCTCAAATCTGGTCGCCTGTGATTTTCGAAATGTTGACTTACGTGGAATTGAAGCAGAGGGCCTGGATTTTTCTGATTGTTATTTTCATCAGACAGATTTACGCGGACTTGATCTTCGGCAGGCAAAACTGGAAGGGGCCAGCATCAATGGCGCCAGAATATCCGGCACCTATTTTCCTGAAGCCTTAACGGCAGAAGAAATTGGTCTTTCACTGGTACACGGCACCCGGATGCGTTATCAGAAATAACTGTAAAATAAGACGAACTATAATAATAAATTTATAATTCACGAATGAACGACATCCATCCAACCGCTATTGTTTCGGATAAGGCAGAACTTGGCAAAGGGAATACCATTGGGCCCTATGTTGTTATCGAAGCTGACGTAAAGCTGGGGAACAATAATTCGATTGCGGCCCACAGCGTCATAAAAAATCTCACCCGTCTTGGTAATGACAATACACTGGCAGAGCATGTGGTGCTGGGCGGCCTGCCCCAGGATCTTGGATTTACTGAAAAACCAACCTATGTAGAGCTCGGTAACGGTAATACCCTGCGAGAAGGGGTGACCATCAACCGTGCAACCAAAGACCAGGGTGCCACTCGACTGGGTAATGAGAATTATCTGATGGCCCTTGTCCACATCGGCCATGATTGTCAGCTCGGTAATAATATTATTATTGCGCCAAGTTCAGGTATTGGTGGGCACGTATATATTGATGATCGCGCCTTTATCTCTGGCGGGGTGATGGTTCACCAGTTTGGCAAGATTGGCAGTTTTGCCATGCTGGGAGGAAATAGCAAAATTACTCAAGATTGTCTGCCCTTTATGATCACTGATGGAGTTCCTGCTACAGTCCATGGACTGAATCTGGTGGGCTTGAAACGGGCGGGATTCAAGCTGGCAAGTATCAAGGCCTTAAAACAGGCCTATCAGATACTGTTTCGGACCAGTCAACCTCTTGAAGAGAAATTGAGCCGGTTAAGAACAATAGATAATGAGTATGCTCAAGCCCTGGTCGATTTTATCGTAGAGTCGAAAAGAGGGTTTCATCGGGATAAACAGGGTGACTAGTATTATTTACCTGAAAAGACCCAATTGACCTTTGATATATGAGGAATTGGGTCTGATTGGCGCTTTTTTTCATCAAACAGGGGCGTTACAATAGCCCATCCTTACAGGCGAAAATAATAACTAATTGACTATAAAAGGCTTTCTACAACGACCGATAAAGTACTCCGGATGATGTTGACTTCCATATTCCTGATTTTCGACTATTTTACATTCTAATCCACAATTTGATGGCCACTTGATGAGCAGCGCAAACCTAATGACATTTGATAAAAAATCCAGTTACACACGAGATGAATTAATTGATTGCGGTAAAGGCAATCTATTCGGTCCTGGTAATGCCCAGTTACCCCTGCCGCCAATGTTGATGTTTAACCGAATCGTTGAAATAAATGAAAACGGTGGTAAATACGGCAAGGGTCAGGTCATCGCTGAACTGGATGTTACTCCTGACCTGTGGTTTTTTGAATGTCATTTTGAGGGTGACCCCGTCATGCCAGGTTGTCTGGGCCTGGATGCGCTTTGGCAACTGATTGGTTTTTATCTCGGCTGGATGGGTGGCCCCGGTCACGGTCGAGCCCTGGGTGCTGGAGAGGTAAAGTTCACCGGACAGGTGACCCCCAAAACCAAACTGGTTACTTATCAGGTTGACCTTAAACGGGTCATTATGCGAAAGCTGTTTATGGGTATCGGTGATGCGCGTATGTTGGCCGATGGCCGCGAAATATATACTGCGAGTGATTTACGTGTGGGACTGTTTACTTCCACAGAAGGTTTCTAAGAGGAGCGTTTAGTAATGACATTGCGTCGAGTTGTTGTTACGGGTATCGGGATTGTTTCCAGTATTGGTAACAATAAGGAAGAGGTCACCGAATCCCTGCGGGAAGGACGTTCCGGAATTGAATTTAGTGAAGAATATGCTGAGCGTGGGTTTCGCTCACAAGTCCATGGCAGCCTGAAGATCGATCTCAGTGAGATGATCGACCGTAAACTCAAGCGCTTTATGGGTGATGGTGCTGCGTATAACTATCTGGCCATGCAACAGGCGATTGATGATTCTGGCCTGGAAGACAAGGATATCTCCAATCCTCGTACCGGACTGATTGTCGGTTCGGGTGGTCCCTCTACTCAGAACATTGTTGATGCTGCAGACATTCTGCGTGCCAAGGGCGTTAAACGAATTGGTCCATATATGGTAACTCGTGGTATGTCCAGCACCAATTCTGCCTGCCTTGCAACACCATTTAAGATCAAGGGTGTGAACTATTCGATTACCTCAGCCTGTTCGACCAGTGCGCATTGTATTGGTAATGGGGCTGAACTGATCCAGTTTGGGAAACAGGACATTGTCTTTGCCGGTGGTGGTGAAGAGCTTCACTGGACGCTTTCCGTTTTATTTGACGCCATGGGCGCCATGTCATCCAAATATAATGATGCACCTGAAACGGCTTCACGCGCCTTTGACGTCAATCGTGATGGTTTTGTTATTTCCGGTGGTGGTGGTGTGCTGGTTTTGGAAGAACTGGAACATGCCAAAGCCCGTGGGGCAAAAATTTATGCCGAACTGGTGGGCTATGGTGCCACATCAGATGGTTTCGATATGGTGGCACCTTCTGGCGAAGGAGCTGTGCGTTGTATGCAACAGGCCATGTCGACCATAGACTGCCAGGTGGACTACATTAATACCCATGGTACCAGTACTCCCGTTGGTGACATCCGTGAACTGGAAGCGATCAAGGAAGTGTTTAGCGATAATATACCTATGATAAATGCCACCAAGTCATTAACGGGGCATGCCCTGGGGGCGGCCGGTGTTAATGAGGCGATTTATTCCTTGTTAATGATGGAAGCGGATTTTGTAGCGGAATCTGCCAATATCGGTGACCTTGATCCCGGCGCAGAGGGCTATCCCATTGCTCGTCAGCGCATCGATAACGCCAATATACAATGCGCCATGTCCAACAGCTTTGGTTTTGGTGGTACTAACGCCACACTTATTTTTAAGAAGTTGTAAGAAATTTTCCATATTGCCGTATAGTTGACCTTGCCTCTGGGAGGTTGGTGGCTAACCTTTTTACAGATGTGATCTGCTGGAGTGTGGCAATGCAAAAATGGCTGACAGGTATTGTACTAGCTCTGGTTATTTTACCGGCTGGGGCGCGTGAACTCCCTTTAAATCAAATCAGCTTACCGGCTGGATTTCATATCTCACTTTATTCGGGTGAAGTACCTAATGCTCGTTCCATGAGCATTAGTCCGTCTGGCACTCTGTTTGTCGGTAGTCGTCATGCTGGAAAGGTCTATGCAGTGCTGGATCGAGATCAGGACGGACAGGCAGACAAGGTTTACGTCATTGCAAGCGGGCTGAATTCACCAAATGGAGTGGCTTTTTATAATGGCGCACTCTATGTCGCAGAGATTAATCGTATATTACGATTCGATGACATCGAATATCATCTGCATCGTCCTCCGACACCAATTGTGATCAGTACTGATTTTCCAGCGGATACCCATCATGGCTGGAAGTTTATTCGTATTGGCCCGGACAATAAGCTCTATGTTCCTATTGGTGCACCCTGTAATGTGTGTATTGAATATGGGTATGCGGTAATAACTCGCCTCAATCTGGATGGTACACAGCATGAGAATTATGCCAGTGGGGTTCGTAATACAGTGGGTTTTGACTGGCATCCTGATACTAAAGACCTCTGGTTTACCGACAATGGCAGGGACATGTTAGGGGACGACCTGCCACCTGATGAATTGAACCGGGCCAGTGATGAAGGCCAGCATTTTGGTTTTCCATATTGTCATGGTGGTGAGGTCATCGATCCAGAATTTGGTCTTGGACACAGTTGTAGTGAGTATGTACCACCGGTACAAAAACTTGGAGCCTATGTGGCTGCTTTAGGAATGCGCTTCTATACCGGAAAGATGTTTCCTAATGAGTATCATAAGCAGGTATTTATCGCTGAGCATGGTTCACGGAATAGAAGTACTAAAACTGGTTATCGAATCAGTATGGTACGTCTTAAAGGTAACAAGGCTGTGAGCTATGAAAGTTTTGCCCAAGGTTGGTTGCAGGGACAGCAGGCCTGGGGACGACCCGTTGATATTGAACAAATGCCAGATGGTAGTTTACTGATTTCTGATGATAAGGCTGGGGCAATCTACAGAATTTATTATGATGAGAACAAGCTAGCATCTCCAGTAGTGATACCAGCAACACAAACCTCTTTTCAAAGTAAACCCATGCAAGAACACAAAACAGAGCAAACAATTAGACAGCCTCAGATACAGCAGCGCGTACAGCCGGAAATACAAGCACCGTCACAACAACAACCCCCCAAACAGAAGACAGTTACAGCAGTCAACAAACAGTCTAAATCTCCTGAGCCTCCAAAAGGTATACACGAACGCCTTATACAGGATAAAAACAATCAGCAGGTAGAGACAATTGAGAATGAAATTTCTGAACCGCCTGAATCAGGTGCTGTGGAAACTCAGGTATATAAAGAAAATGGGCCACCGGCTGAACTGATAGAAAAAATACGTAAGCGGGCAGAACAGGAAAAGTCAGATTCTGTGGATCCATTTGCACCGGTAAAAAAACAGGTTATCGATCAGTGATGGGACTAGTCTTTTTCTTTCTCACTTGTTAGGAACTCAAGCAAGGGGTGGAGTTCGTTAAGTAGCTTATCCATATGGGGACGAACCAACTCATGACGCCCCTCGTTGACCAGACGAATAGCCGTGGTGACATCGACATAGTGCATACCGCTGATCCCAAGGATATCCACCACGGTTGAGTTACAGGCAACCGCATTTCCGCCTTTGATGGTAAGATCATCCAGGTAGGATTCCGCCTGCGCCATCAGGGTTTTAATATCAGAATCCTGATCGATCTGTGGTTCCAGAATACTGATACTGACCGTGATCTTGAGGTTTTTTTTGCCAGACTTGAAACTGAGTGAAGCAATGTCTTTGCGAATTCGTTCGGCCAGTTTTTTTGTGTCATCAAGATTATTAGACAGAAGCAATAATGCAAACTTTGCCAGGCCGACACGTGCCAGCTTGTCTTCGTTACGTACCATTTTGGATAGACGTTTACCAACAGTGGAAATCATTTTATCGGCAATGGTTTTGCCATTTTTTATAAAGATAAAATCAAAATTATCAATGTCCATACGAACCAGAATTAACCGGCCACCATTGCGTTTAATATAAGCCAGAGTTTCATCAGCTGTTTTGCAGAAATATTGTCTACCTCCCAGGCCGGTACTTTCATCAATCGCAGCCTGCGATTCCAGTTTTTCAGATGTTTCAGTCAGTTTGCGGGCTGTTTGTTCAAAGCGGACATGCGCACTGGCTCTTGCCTTTAGCTGAACCGACTCGAAGGGCTTACTGATAAAATCAGTGGCACCAGAATTGAGTGCATCTTGTTGGGCCTTTTCATCATCTTCCTGTCCAGTGATAATGATTACCGGGAGTTCTTTTAAGCGAGATTCATCTGAGGAGCGAATTCGTTCCAGCAGTCCATAGCCATCCAGGTAGGGCATACCCAGATCAGTAAATACCACCTGGATGGTATTGTCGTTCAATAACAGGGTCCAGGCGTCTTCGCCATGTTCTGCCTCTATCACATCGTATTCTTTACTCAGTATCTTACTGATGGCACGCCGCATGACTTTTGAGTCGTCGACAACCAGAATACGAGGTTTTATGGTTTGTTTTGGCACGTTATTAAAGTTATGTCCCTGAAGCAGGTATTTATTTTATTGTCAATCTAGCAAAAGCATAGCGCTTACATCATGTATTGCCAAGCGACAAGGTTTATCATGACCTTGCATTTGACGATGTATTATCGTAGCTTGGACAGGCTTATTTATAAAACTGGTTAAACCGGAGGTCGTGATGCGTAAATATATTGTACTAGTCCTGTTACTCTGCAGTGGGATTCTGCAGGCGGCCCCGGATCGAGATAGTTATATGCGTATGTATGTGGTTAATAACAGTTATGAGTTTGTCAGGGATGATCTTGAGCTAGCTATTACGGGTAGGGGAATTAAGATCAACAACATTTCCCATATCGGGGCCATGCTGGCCAGAACCGGGAAGGATGTTGGTGCCAAGAAAAAGGTATTCGAGCATGCTGAGGCCTTTGAGTTTTGCAGTGCCACCGTTTCTCGGGCCACCATGGAAGCCGACCCCCATAATATTGTGTTCTGTCCTTATATTATCGCGGTATACAGTTTACCTGGTGAAAAAAACAAAACCTATCTTTCCTTCCGACGACCTACATTGGTTGGCGATAAGGCTTCCAGAACATCCTTACAAAAGGTTGAAGACTTGATGAAAAGCATTGTTGAGGAAGTCGCTCAGTAATTATGTCTGGTTCTATAAGAATACAGTTTTTAATTTTTTTTCTGGCGCTACATACAGGCACAGTGTTTGCTTCTGAGTTTGATCTGCAAATGCGAGAAGCAGGGCATCCTGGTACCTCAGCCTCGCGATTATGGAAATTATCAGAAAGCTCCCACTGGGAGGTCAGGCAGGTGCTGGCCCGGAACCGCCGTAGTCCAAGAGAGTTACTTCACGAACTGGCCTCAGATCCTCATCCTCAGGTACGCATCGGTGTTGCTACCAACCTGGGTACCCATGAAAGGACGTTTCTGGTTCTGGCTAAAGATAAAGACATTTCTGTTCGAAGTGTTGTGGCCCGGTTTGAATATGTGCCCGTTTCGGCCTTAAAGATTCTGGCAAGAGATACACAGGCCCAAATTCGTATTGAAGTGGCTCAAAACCTTAATTCAAATAAGGAAATATTAATAATACTACAAAAAGACACGGATCCAGATATTGCCGCTATTGCCCAACAATCCCTACAAAGGCTCGAAGAATCAGGGTTTTAATGCTTACCTGATAACTCGACTGGGATAAATCCCTACATTAACCACCCTAAAGACCCATCCGCTGCAGTCGTTATATAAGAAGTATTTATATAGTATGACTGGAGATTGACCTTGACCCCGCAGGAACTCGTATCTGGTGTAGTTCGACTGGTTTCCCTTCCCGAAGTCTGTATCCGGGTAAATGAAATGATGGATGATCCTGGTGTGAATGCCACCGAGATCGGCAAAGTGATTTCACAGGACACCAGTCTCACTGCAAGACTTCTTAAAATCGTGAATAGTGCCTTCTATGGTTTTCAGGCCCGTATCGAAACGGTGTCCCGAGCCGTGACGGTAATTGGCCTGCGTGAACTACGAGGTCTGGTGCTGGCCGCCTCCGCCGTAGAGTCTTTCTCCAAGTTACCTAATGATGTGCTTAATCTGGTTAACTTCTGGCGTCACAGTGTTTACTGTGGTGTGGTGTCACAGCTACTGGCCCAAAAGTGTAATGTGCTGCACAGCGAACGCCTGTTTGTTGCCGGTCTGTTACATGATATTGGCAAACTGGTTATTACGAACAAACTGATTGATGAATCTCGTGAAGTTATCAAGCGGGTCGAGAAGAAAAAGAAATTTGATTTTGATATCGAACAGGCGGTACTGGGTTTTGACCATGCCGAGGTAGGAGGGGTCCTGCTTAAGGAATGGAATATGCCAGAAAGCCTGTGTAATTCCGTGATGTATCACCACCGGCCAAAGGCTGTTACTGAGCTGACCATAGAAATCTGTATTGTCCATATTGCAAATATCCTGGCCAATCGGGCTGAACACGGCATAAATACCGAGTTTAAGATACAGGAAATTGAACCCATGGCGCTGGAAATGACCGGCC
>JAOULO010000009.1 GCA_029881995.1 Gammaproteobacteria bacterium | reverse complement strand
TTTAGATCTTACTTCTTGATCAAAGACCTGACTTCTTCTGCCAATGTCTCAGCATGAAACTTCGGTACAAAACTATTGGCTCCAACCTGTTCGACCATTTTAGAATTAAATTGCCCTGTTAAAGACGTATGTAGAATGACAGGTACGGATTTGAGTAATTCGTGTTTTTTGATTTCCATTGTCAGGGTATAACCATCCATTTCAGGCATTTCGATATCGGAAATAACTACATCAATTACATCTGTAATAGCCTGTCCATCGGCAACCATCTCCTTCAACTTATTCAATCCATCTCGCCCATTAATTGCCAAAACAGGTTCAATGCCCATCTGTTGCAGAGTCCGTTTAATCTGGTTTCTGGCCACACTAGAATCATCAACCACCAACACCTTGATAGGTTTATCAGTGGCCTGTTCCACCTGACTGATGCTTTTATCAATATCGGTAGAAATTTCTATCATCCTGGATAAAACTTTTTCCACATCAATAATTTCAACCAGTTCTTCATCAACCTCGGTCACTGCCGTCATAAAATTATTTCTGCCAAGACCTTTTGGTGGTGCCTTGATATCAGCCCATTTCATATTAACAATTCGATCAACACTATTGACGAGGAAGCCCTGCACATGTCGATTAAACTCTGAAACAATGACATAACCACTTTCAACATTTTCAATCGGTTTATCGCCAATTGCCATGGCCAGATCGATTACAGTTATCGTTTTACCGCGAATATTGGTTATCCCGACGACCACAGGATCACCATTGGCAATCCTGGTCAATCCTGGACAATGAATTACTTCTTGAACTTTGAAAACATTAATACCAAACTTCTGTTTACCCGATAGAGTAAACAACAAAAGTTCCATGCGGTTCTCACCCGCCAGACGAGTCCGCTGATCTACACCATCAAGTACACCGGCCATGGCCTTCTCCACGAAGGTTTATATATAGGAAGATTAAAAACTTATCGGCTGCAAAGTCATTCCCCTTAAGTCCACTGACTCTGGCATAGCTCTTGCAATCCTTGCTACAGGTAATGAAATATTGACCTGAAAAATGTTTAAAAATTGACACTCAGTGTAAAGCCTGAGATCAGGATCTCTTGTAAAAACATTGGGATAGCCTGGATTCAGTAGATGGCTTGATAAAAGTCAATAATTTGACTGGAAGGTATGGGATTATGGTTTTGCTATTTTATATAGGAAGAATGGTTTATAAAAACCTGTTTCGGTTTTTGTTTGCCTCCTATCTGGCAAGCTGCATCCTATTGCTCTACAGTCACCCGGTCATGGCAGCCTCAGGGAATCAACACCCTATTGCTGACATCAGGCAATCAATTGACCAATTTGCAAAAAAGCTTTTCTCAGAAAAATTCACGGTCAGCACAAAAATTGGCAAACTGGACCCTCACTTTCGTTTAAGTAAATGCCTGCAAGCACTGCAGATATTTTTTCCACCCCGTGCCCAGAACATGGGACCGACTACAGTCGGTGTTCAATGTAATGACAAAAAGCCATGGAAAATATTTTTACCTGTGGAAATTAAGGTTTTTGGCCCAGCAGTAGTGAGTAAACAATCATTACCCAGAGGTAGCATATTAAGCGCGGAAGATCTGACTATCCAGAAGCGTGAAGTCTCTACCGCCATGCATGGATATTTCACTTCCACTAAGGAATTGCAGGGTATGGAAGTACGATACAGTCTGTCAAAGGGCCAGGTAATCGGTCCCAGGTCTTTAAAACCCCGCCATCTAATCCGGCGCGGCGATATTGTGACAGTGATTGCAGAAACCAAAGGGCTCCATATCCAGATAAAGGGCAAGGCATTAATGAATGGTTATCATGGACAATCGATTCGGGTCAAAAACATCCGAAGCAATCGTGTTCTTCAAGGTGAGGTAGTGGCCACGAGAACCGTACGTGTAAAATTGTGAAAAAGTGATTTTAATTGAATATCAGTATGTTATAAGGATTTATTAAAGATCGACAAAATTACGCCGCTATAAAGATCGCGGCCAAGTCAGGAGTATTGAATATGGCTAACGACATTACAGGAATTAATTCATCCCGCTCTCAGCAAACGAGTGACCGGAGTGTTTCAAGCAAAAAATCGGATACTTCGGATACCTCCTCTCGTTCTTCTGACAGCAAATCATCATCAGGCAGCGATAAAGTTAGCCTGACAGATACGGCTGCCCGCCTGAAAGCCCTTGAACAATCTCTGGCGAACCAACCTGAAATTGACAAAGAACGTGTCAGTGATGTGCAGAATGCCATTAACCAGGGTAAATACAAGGTCGATGCTGGTCGAGTGGCTGACAAAATGATGAACTTTGAAGCCTCATTTAGCAAACAAGACTAAATAACGACAATGCAAAAACAAATTAACCTGGAGTTACTACTCCGGGACCTCTATGAGTCCATTAGCGAACTGTCTGTAGTGCTTGACGCAGAATATGAGGCACTCAATGCTCAGGATGTCGAATTACTACAGAAGGCCGCTATGGCAAAAGATGGTCTCAGTGAGAAAGTAGATGAACTTGAAGCCAATCGACGTGCCTTGTTAGATGCCCTTGGCCTGGATAATGATCTGACCGGCATGAAACTGCTAATTCAGGATTGTTCCAGCCAAAAGGAAGATGAATTATTCAAAATATGGAACATGGTTTCTGAATTGGCTCAGGAATGTACCACAAAAAATAAACTTAATGGTATTATCATCGAAGCAAAACGGCGACAAACCGATGCTGCCCTGTCCATACTGCAGGGAAATAATCCTGATCATAATGAACTCTATGATGCTGAAGGTACAACGGTCTCAAACAAGAGCAACTCAACCATCGCCAAGGCCTGAGCAAAATCCCCTACAATCTCACTGGTTCATGAACATCAGCAATGATAGAATCCTGCCTGAGCCCCGGTAGCTCAGCTGGATAGAGCATCCCCCTCCTAAGGGGAAGGTCACACGTTCGAATCGTGTTCGGGGCGCCACTTTTTCATGTTTATTCAATTCAACTTCTTTAGAAACTCTTTTACAGCTATCACCATTTCATCTTCCTTACCTGCAAAAAAATGATCGGCACTTGCGATTTTTCTTTGTATTGATAAAGAGTTCATAAAAGAAGCCCTTCGTGCATTTACTGACGCCAAAACATGCTCAAGATCATGCTCTCCATAGAGGTCGAGTACGGGTGCCTGAATATCTGTGAAGGTGTCACCCTGGGTCAGGCTCAGGGCAGCCCATGCATTTACATCAGGTGGATTGCTCGTCATAAATCTTCGACTCATGCGGGAACCATTACTGTGCGAAATAATAACAATGCGATTGTATTCCTGACTTTTAAGATGTCTAACTGCGATCCCAAGCCTCTCAACGGCTTCTGGGAACACAGCCAGATATTCATGATAGCTCGCATTCTTTGCAAGAATAGGCATTTGAATCGACAGGGTCGTATAACCAAAGTCATTTAATCGTTGTCGAAGCGTTCCGATCATTCCCCAGTCAGGGTGAATACCCATCCCATGTACAATAACCAAACCGGTTCTTTTCTGATCACCCTCTGCATGAATCCCAAGAAAACGGTGGCCATTTCTCTGTTGAAGATAAATGGCCTCCCCGACAAGGATTCCAGGTACCACTTCATCCGCCCATCTTTTCTCCCTGGCATAGTCTGCCCCCCAGGCTGGTTGAACCAAAACCAAGAAGATCAGAAAACTACCCCATATCTTTAAACTACCTACCATATTTTTAAGCATTTTTGATCACCTCAATTTTGGCCAAGGGATATCCGCTAGCTAATAAGTATGTAAGGAAATTGATGCTGTAAACAGGTAGGTTTTTACATCCTTAATATATGCTTTCTGCACAAATTCATGCAGTTAAATACAGTCTGAATGGAAATCTGGCCATGTTCATATATAGTGGTCTTGAGTGAATGTTGGTATTATTGCTTTAGTACAGGTTTAAATTCGAATGTCCTCGTAGTATGAAACCCACACTTAAAGAATCCATTTTACAGCAAAGACTGGCGCTTCAAAAAAGCCTGGAGCAACCTCTTGCCAGGCTTGCCGCAGAGTGTGCTAAGCAATGGGGTAATCGTGACAAACTGGATGGTGTCCTCACGGACTATTTTGAAAAAATTCCCAAATGTACCTTTCTTTATACCCTGGACACCCAGGGTATTCAGAACAGTGACAATGTTTCCCATACAGGCCTACTGCCAGAACATTTTGGCCGAGATCGATCGCAACGCCCGTATATGAATGAAGCTGTCCCCGCCAGTGGCTTTCTACTCTCTGAGGCCTATATCAGTCTAAGAGTTTCTCGCCCCTCTCTGACTGCCCTGCAATTGGTTCGTGATGAAACCAGTGGCAAGGCTCTCGGCTTTGTTGGGGCCGATTTTGACCTGCGAAATCTTCCCTTTACTGCCGAACTCTACGAAGAGCCGGCCCAGTGGCAACAAATCAAGGGGGATGTCGCCATCCGAGGAACCCTGTTCCAGCAAGAAAGGGTGGATAGTCTGCTTGATCAGGATATTGATCAGGCAATATCCATCTTGACCGAACTAATAACTGTTCGGGGTATGTTCCAGGGGGTTTTCCATTTTTCCAGTAGCCGTGCCACCATCTGGTTGATTGACGATCCCTTTCGTTACCGCCTTCTGTCACATTCGGAATTATCCGATCCAGATATTTGTTTTGCCTACCCGGTTCGAAAATACCCAGAAGATGCCCTAATTCCACCCAAATCAATCCGACCAATACTCACTTATCTGAAGGAACTGCGCTTTGCGGATGATGTAATCTATTTACGTTCAGCCTCGATCAACATTTTCAACGGCTTGATCAGCCTCACTTTTTCCTGTGACGGTTCTCACTATATGCCCTATCAGGAATTTCTCGATAAAAACCTCGGTTTCTGGCTAGGGAGCACGGGGTAAACCATAAACGTGGTATATATAGGTATGTCCGCACATTTGCTCAGTCATCCTTAAACCCGTTACAATTCCTTGTCTGTTAATTACTCATAAATCAGCATGTTTCCCCAGGATCGCACACAGCTTCGCCAGATGTTTTTCTCCGCCTGGCAGAAATACAACACCAAACAAGCCATGGAGCCCCTGGAGCAGCTGATCGCTTCCATCATAGAGCAGCACCCGGAATATCATGCCCTGCTTAGTAATCCACAGGATCAACTGGATAAGGACTACACTCCAGAGATGGGGCAGACCAATCCATTCCTGCATATGGCTATGCATATCTCGATTCAGGAACAACTGGGTACCCAACGCCCCGCCGGTGTTATTACGTTATACCAGTCATTACTCGCTAAACTGGGAGATGCCCATGAAGTCGAGCATCAAATGATGGAGTGTCTTGGACAAATGATCTGGGAGGCCCAGAGAAACAACACCATGCCGAATGAGCAAACCTACATTGACTGTTTGAATAAACTCCTTTCCACTGTCTAATTCCTTATTTTATCTACTGTCACATGTTATAAAAATGTGACATTTAGTCACGAACTCTTATCAACAAGCTGTGTCATAATCCCCGAGCAAATTGCACATATAAGTGTAATGGTCTATTAATCAACCTGGCCGTTGGGCCTTTATATATCAACAACACGGAGACGATACAGATGTCCAAAAAAACTAAACTAGCAACTTTAAGCATTGTTGGTACTGCCTTTGCGGCCAGTCTGGCGGCCAGTAATATCGCCAACGCACAGGAAGCCGGTGCAAATCCATTCGCAATGCAGGAGCTGTCCAGCGGTTATATGCAGATGGCTGAAGGCAAGTGTGGTGAAGGTAAATGTGGCGGTAATAAAAAAGGCAAAAAGGAAGGCAAGTGCGGTGAAGGTAAGTGTGGTGAAGGCAAGGGAATGAGTGAAGGCAAATGCGGTGAAGGTAAATGTGGTGAAGGCAAGAAGAAGAAAGGCAAGAAAGAAGGTAAATGCGGCGAAGGTAAGTGCGGCGGTAACTAAGCATGAACCAATACTCCATGAACAATAAAGATTACTCCGTTCATGGCGCCGGACTGGGTCTGCGTAGGGAGATTGCTGATTCCCTCGCAGACCTGTCACCCACCGAAGTTGACTTTATGGAAGTCGCTCCGGAAAACTGGATGGGCATCGGTGGTAAATATGGCAAGCAGTTCCGTGCCTTTACCGAACGCTATCCATTCGTATTACATGGCCTGTCACTCTCTATTGGCGGGCCAACCCCACTCGATGAGGCCTTTCTACAAAGGCTAAAGAAATTCATTAAAGAACATAACATCCGCTGTTATAGTGAACACCTGAGCTATTGCAGTGATGATGGACATCTCTATGATCTAATGCCCATCCCCTTTACCGAAGAGGCGGTTCATTATGTTGCTGACCGCATTAAGCGTGTTCAGGACATTCTGGAACAGCGCATTGCAATGGAGAATGTCTCCTACTATGCCGCACCTGGCAAAGAGCTGGAGGAAATAGATTTTATTAATGCCGTGCTGATTGAAGCGGATTGTGACCTACTGCTTGATGTAAATAACATCTATGTCAACAGTATCAATCACCGCTATGATGCGGAAGAATTTCTATTAAAACTACCCGCTGAGCGTATCAGTTATATTCATGTTGCAGGTCACTATAATGAGGCCGAAGATCTGATTGTCGATACCCATGGCGCGGATGTTATCGATCCAGTCTGGCAATTACTTGATAAGACCTACCAGCACTTTGGTGTTATCCCTACCCTGTTGGAGCGTGATTTTAATTTGCCACCCGTCAATGAGCTTATGATGGAAATCAACTGCATCCATGATTATCAGGCCCGTTGGTCCAGCCAGGGTAAGTCAAGGATCCAAAATGGCTAGCCAACCCGGTTTTATGAAAACGCAGTTTGCGTTTGCCTCTCACATTCGAAATCCTCAGCACAACCCGCGGCCATCGGATGTCGAAGCACGGCGTATGAACATCTATAGCGATCTATTTTTCAATAATGTCGAAGGATTTATCTCTAACAGCTTTCCAGTGCTACGTGAACTACACAATGATGATAGCTGGATGGCCCTGGTACGTGATTACTTTGAACATCATCGCGCCAAAACGCCCCTGTTTCCAGAAATGCCACGTGAATTTCTGTATTACCTCGAACATGAACGTGAACCGCAACAGAGTGACTACCCTTTTATGCTGGAACTGGCCCATTACGAATGGGCTGAGCTGGCCCTTTCAATTTCTGACATAGAATCTGATCTGGATGTCGATACGACTGGCGATCTGTTAAATGGTGTGCCAGTGTTATCGCCACTAGCCTGGCTCCTGAGCTACCATTGGCCAGTACACCAGATTGGGCCTGACTTTATTCCTGAGCAAGCATCTGACCATCCTAACTGGCTGCTGGTCTATCGAGATAATGAGGATGAAGTACATTTCATGGAGCTAAACCCGGTCACCGCTCGCCTGCTACAGTTAATCCCCGAAAATTCACAATTAACCAGTGCCACATTATTACAACAGATAGCCGGTGAATTAAACCATCCTAACCCACAAACTGTTATCCAGGGCGGCCTGTCTATTCTTGATGATCTAAATCGACGCAATGTGATCCTGGGTATACGTTTATAACTTATACATGAACTCATCAAAACCTGGAGACTATGATCATGGACAAACTGATTCAGCTATATGGCAATATAAATTCGATTCTTGATCGAGCGCGCCCTGCCGAATTTCTTGCACCGCTATTGATTCGCCTATACCTGGCTCCGGTAATGTGGATGGCGGGCATTCAAAAGTTTAATAATTTTGATAGCACTGCCGAATGGTTCGGTAATGCCGAGTGGGGCCTGGGCTTACCTGCACCTGCATTAATGGCATTTCTTGCAACAGCAACAGAACTTGTTGGTGCAGTTTTTTTATTTTTTGGATTTGCCGTCCGAATTATAAGTGTACCACTGATGATCACAATGCTGGTTGCGGCATTTACCGTTCATATACAGAATGGTTGGCTCGCAATTGCAACAGGTAGTGGTGTTTTTGCAACAGAAAGAACGACAGGAGCAGTAGATCGACTTGATAAAGCCAAGGAAATCCTTAAACAACACGGCAACTATGACTGGTTAACTGAGAATGGAAGCTTTGTTGTACTGAATAATGGTATTGAATTTGCGGTCACATATTTCATCATGTTATTAGTTTTATTTTACCTTGGCAGTGGCAAAGCCAGCATTGAGCATCTATTATGTAAAAACCTCTGCAAATAATTCCCGAAAGCCGAAGTAGTGAGAGTAAGCTTACCGGTGACAATAAAATGTCACCGGTTTTTTTATTACGCTGTAAATGAAATTTGCATCTTCTAAGCAATAAATTCAGTGTAAGTACTCTTACTCTTGATAGACATTTTCCATTAATAGAAATATTTGTCTTAGGTTTATTTAATCCTGACTAATACGGTCAAAAATATCCATATTAAAATGAATATCAATAAGTTAACTCGTTCTGGCCTTCCTTGTTAAATACTTTTCGCGTCAAAGCTCACCAAGACTAACGATTTTCAGTCGCTAACCGATATTAAATAAGGTTATATATATTACCGGAGCACCGAAATCGGTATGCCAGATCCTTTAAACAACAATCCAACTACAGAAGAACTTGAACCAGGTCAGTATATGGCAGGCTTCACCATCGAGAAAAAGATTGGTGAAGGGGCCATGGCAATTCTGTATTTGGTCACTGACAAAGAAGGAAATTCGTATAGCCTGAAGGTTCCAAGACAACGCTTTGGTGTCGATCCTGTTAGTCTCGTGGCTTTTGAAAATGAAATACGACTAGCCCCATATTTGAAATATTTTCCTCATGCACATAAACCTCATGTTATCCATGATGGTGACAATAAATATCTTCTCATGGAATACATTGAAGGTGTCGATCTCTGGACACACATGAACAGGACTGGTGTCCTAAATGAAGATGAGGCCATCACCTTAATCAAAAAAGTAGTCTTCGCACTGATGGAGCTGCATAAACTTCGAATCATCCATCTAGACATAAAACTTTCCAATATCATGATTACCACTACAGGTGAGGTACGACTTATAGATTTCGGTTTAGCCAACCATCTTGATTTGCCTGATTTAATACATGAATCATTTCATGAACCTAAGGGCACTCCCTGTTACATCGCACCAGAACAGTTTATTGGTGTTCGTGACGATGTACGGAGCGATATTTTTTCACTTGGTGTCATGCTATTTGAAATGACCACTAATAACTTACCATTCGGTGAAGGAAATACCGCACTCGATGTCATCAACCGAATCAAAAAGAACTTTTTTTTACCAGGAAAATATCGTCCGGAGTTAAGTGAGACCTTCAATTTTGTTGTTGGCACCTGCCTTTACACCAATCCTGAGATGCGTTTTAGTGACATGGATCACCTGTATGAAATGCTGGGCATGTGGGAAGGTGAGCTGTCAGTTGACTCAGTGATGGGATACGGACAAAAACGCAAAGACGAAGATGAGAAATCGAAAACAGCTGTCTCAAAAATGCTCAAACCGGCCTATCGAGTTATAAGGAATATGTTCGACACTTCGCCTGATAATTTCCAACGTCTAAAACAGTGGGCTGAATACCGAAAAAAGAGTCAGAAAGACCAGCCTTACCGAATGCTGGTTGCCATCCTGCTCGATAGTAAAATGCAACTAACGCCCTTGAGTAGAGAAATTGTTGAAGAAGCCTATCACCTGGCCCGCTTGCAAAAAACCACTATTACAATCGTAACTGCTATCGAGAATGATGCAGGTATGGCAAGTGGTGAAAGTGAAGCTCAACAAAATAATGAATTGTGTAATAAGGCCAGACTGGCCATTAATAGTCTGGTTGAAATATCTGCCGACTCTGGGCTTGCCGTGGGAATTAATGTCCAGGTTGGCAGCCCCGTTGAAGTCATCAACATCTGTATAGAAAACTATCATGTTGATCTTTTAATTATTGGTTCAAGCAAGCCATCAGGATTCAGAAACTTTATGCGTAACAGCAACAGAAATAGTATATTGGCTTCGATTAACTGCAATACTTATATTGTTAAGGAAGGCCATGGTATCGCCAGTAAACGTCTTAAGAACACGAATGAAGACAAGCCCAGCAGCATGATACATAAAAAAATAATTTAGATCATCATCTTCCTGTTCTTAGTCGTTTAGCAAATTCCTCATGTAATTTATATTCATGTATTTTTTCTATAGTTCTATCAACATCATACGCAACCCTGAAAAAACTTACAGCATGTATCTCTTCATCATACATAACAAAGCTTGCATCATTATTATCATCTCTGGGTTGCCCTACAGAACCCACATTAATCAGGTAGCGTTGATTGGGTCTTAAAAGGAATTTCTGGCCTGCCTGGGGATATATGAGTTCAACTGAATTGTCCTGATTTTCATGGAACAGCATCGGTATATGTACATGGCCATAGAAAACAAGATTGGTTGATGCCGAATCAAGACACTTTTTAGCACTGTCTGGTTTAATGATATAAGACCAGTTACCTGGATTATTTAAACTGGCATGCACATAACTTACACCATTCTCTACCAACACGTAGGGCAATGTTTTGAGAAACTCAATATGTTGTTCTGACAGTTGTTCAACGGTCCATTCAGCTACTTCCTGAACCGGGGCAGTACTCTTTACATCAATACTGTTATACATGTATTCATCATGATTTCCCAGAATACAAGTGAAACCAGGCAGGCCTCGCAACATATCGATTACAGCAACCGGATCAGGTCCATAACCAACGATATCCCCCAGACAGACAAACTTTTCAGCCCCCTGCTCCATGGCCATCTGGCAGCAGGCCGTCAATGCTTCAAGATTACTATGAATGTCCGATATAACCGCAATTTTCATAATTTATTATCCTTGCAATTACTAATTATATCGACGTAATGGCATAGAGCTTGAATCAATAACGGTAGGTTTCTGCTATATCAAACAAACCCTTTCTCACTGTGCTACATGGCTGATTAATGAATTTAACTTTTGTGTAACCTCATCCGTATCCCAATGTATGGCGGCATTTACCCCATATCTAATATTGCCATCTGGGCCGATTACAAAGGTTGATGGAAAGGCGACAACTTTCCATTCACCTGCTGTCCGACCTTGCGGGTCAAGCAGAACAGGGAAATCCACCGCAACTTTCTTCATAAATTGTTTGATCTGTGAGGCGGATTCACCATAATTGATTGAAATTAGCTGGAAGGGTTTACCCTGCATTTTTTTTCGTAGACGATTCAGAGAGGGTATTTCCTCAACACAGGGAGGACACCAGGTGGCCCAAAAGTTAATGACGCTTATCTTTCCTTTAAAGTCTGTTTCTTTATAGACCTTCCCATTGATATCTTTTAATGAGAACGCCTGCGGTTGAATAGTTCCGCGATATGGTTTCAGCTTATCATCCAGCCCAAGTCTGTTTTGCTTTATGCCTGTCTCTTTTAACTTAACAGCCGTTAAAGGATATGGATGATTTTGTAGCAGTGGTAAAATATTTTTTATCCGTTTTGCTACTGTTTTTAGTTTCTTAAAAGTAGCAGGTGCCTTATCTTCACGATAGAAGAGTGATGTCACATCTTTCATAAATTCGGTATAAACAGGTGCATGCAATTTAAGCTGTTTCACCATATCTGGAAGATGCCATCGGCTGGTATTCTTCTCAGCCTGAAAAATATAAATTGGTACCGAGGTCGATTTGGCGATTTCTACAAAACTGGGGGCTTCACCAACATTGGGGACATGAGTAAATAAATATGGAGAAAACAGCACCATCCCAATTACTGTTCGTTGCTTAGGTTGACTCAACTGCCAGGCATGCACTCCACGCAATGCAGGAATAGAACCATAAGCCCCACTGATAATTAATAAACGGTATTTACCCTTTTCGGATACTGCATCGATTAACTCTGCAACAATCCCACCAGAAATACTACGCATCGACTGGGCACCCTTTGTCAGAAACAGCGCTTCAGCCAGATCTGCCTGCCAGACCTGTAGTCCAAGCCTGGCCAGGTCACTAGCTACCTGTTTATGACGAGCATGTAAGCCAAAGCCTGATCCGATCCACAAAACCCGAGTTACTGAACTCCCACCATAGACATCAACTACCACTTCATGTCCAGAGGGTAATTCTAGACTGACCTTTTGTGATGCCTGGACCTGCGAATCGAATAAAAAACTGCCCGCTAAGAGAAAACAAAACAATAAAAGCCGCATTATTTAATCGCCTGTAGAATCAAATACTGTATTAACTATAACTGTTAACACCTAAAAACCTAATGTGCTTTCACACAGCCCTAAATTTGAAAGAGAAACATACAAAAACCAATAACATATTGTTTATTATTGATTTTTTTATTTTTAACCCTAATTAAATTATATCTCTAAACAGTCTGAGATAAAGTTTTGACCATATTATCCGAAAATAAGTAGGACTATGTACATATATATTAAAAGAATAGGCCACTGACGTACCGACCTGTTTCCAGGACAATTCTTAACAGAGAACATCATGGCTATTTATAAGCTCCAAACACAAAGCGGTAATAGCAACTCAACAAAGATTGAGCGCCAACATCTGATTGATGAAGGTCCAGCCCTGCAAGCCAATGAACACATCATTATTGAATTAATTGCCGCCAGCCTGGAGCATAAAGGTTTTCATGCTGTCAGCCATACACTGGTGAATGAACTGGCCAGACATCTTAAGTGTGAACGGGTTAGCCTGAGAATCAACCGGGCAAAACAAAATGCACCACATGCAATATCTTTCGCCGCCGGTGTCAGCCCGGAATCGCATCTTATAAACTCTATCTCTGACGCTATGAATGAGGCCCAGGATCAAAAATCTACTATTATTTATCCACCGCTAAAAGAAGATAAGCTACTGATAACCAGTGCCCACTCAAAGCTTGCCAGCAAGCATCCTCATAAAAGTATTTGTACTGTACTACTCACTCATGTTCATGAAATTATCGGTGTGCTGACACTGGAGAGATTGAATGATAACCCTTTTGATGAGGACACTATTTTCTTTTGCCAACGTATTGCTCTGCTCATTAGCCCAATTATTTTACTTAAATACGAGGAGGAAAACTGGCTGAAAGAATATGCATGGGCTCGAATTAAGAAGTCCTGGGATGGCCTGACAGGGAAAGGACATTATACAGAAAAGGCATCCTATATTTCTGGATTGCTGGTTATACTATTTCTTCTGTTTGCTACAGGCACCCACAGAGTAAGTGGCGTCGCCTTATTGGAAGGGAAAATACAACGTGTAATTACCTCGCCTATCGATGGTTTTATTTCTGAGGTACATGTCAGAGCCGGAGATATAGTGACATCAGGTCAGTTAATGGCCCATCTTGACGATCGAGAACTGCAATTACAAAAAATGAAGCTACAGGGTTCATATGACAGTTTTAGTCGTGAATATCGAGATGCTCGTGCCAAATATGACCTGACACAGGTCAGCATCACCAGTGCCAAAATGCAACAGGCAAAGGCTGAACTAAATATAATTCGTGAGCAACTCAAGCGCCTGCAAATGACAGCACCTTTTGATGGCGTGATTATAGAAGGTAACCTGGAACAGGCCCTGGGTTCACCTGTTGAAAGGGGTCAGGTACTGCTGAAAATCGCCCCACTGGACGATTATCGTATTATTCTCAAGATTGATGACAGGGACATCGCCTGGATCAACACACAACAAATCGGTCATCTGGTTCTGGCTAGTCAACCCGATACATTGATGACTTTTACAATAAAAAATATCACACCAGTTTCTATCGCTGAAGATGGGCGAAATTTTTTCAAGGTTGAAGCCCAGCTTAAAGAAAAAAATGTATTGCTGCGTCCAGGTATGCATGGCGTCGCGAAAATTGAAATTGGTGAGCGAAAACTGGTCTGGATCTGGTTGCATCGATTTACTGACTGGTTACGTTTTACCATATGGTCATTCTAGGTTCTGATAAATATGTCAACTGATAACACAAGCACAAGCTGGTATCGAATAGCTGATACAAAACCACGCTTACAGGGGCATATCACAACACATCGACATGAATATCGGAATCAAGCCTGGTTTATCCTGTACGATACCCACCTTGGGCGTTCTCATCGATTTAACGCTACAGCCTGGTTTTTTATCAGCTGTATGAATGGCCATCGAACCATGGCTGAACTATATGACATTATTTGTACAAAATTCAGTAACAATCCACCAACACAGGATGAATTAATAAGCTTGTTGGGAAAACTATATCTATCAGAACTTATTTCAACTGACAAAGTCCCGGATATTGATGAGTTAAGCCTCCGCGTGAAAAATTCAAAAAAACAGCGCATCAAACAGTACTTTCTAAATCCGATTGCCATAAGGTTTAATTTAATTAACCCTGATAAATTGCTTGGCCAGTCTCTTAGATTTATCACCCCCCTGTTCAGAAAAAAAGTTTTCTATGCCTGGCTGGGTCTGACAGCATTGGCCTTAATGCTGGCCATTTTAAACTGGCCAGAACTCAGCAATGCAACCCGGCTACATGCCTTCAGCACCAGTAACATTTTCATAATCATCCTCATATACCCAATTATAAAACTTTTACATGAACTAGGACATGCCTATGCCATAAAACATTTTGGTGGTGAAGTAAATGAAATGGGCATTATGATGATGGCATTTATACCTATTCCTTATGTTAACGCACACAATGCCATAGCCTTTCCAGACAAACACCAAAGAATACTTGTCAGTGCCATGGGAATTATTATCGAAACAAGCCTGGCGAGTTTGGCACTACTTGTATGGTTAGCAATTGAACCTGGACTGATACGCACCATCTGTCTTGATATAATACTGATCGGTGGTCTTTCCACTCTATTAATTAATGGCAATCCTCTTCTTAAATTTGATGGCTACCATGTCATGGCTGATGCGATCGAATCACCTAATCTGGCTTCTCGATCCAAGAAATATCTTTCATTCATTTTGCATAAGGCATTATTCAATGTTATTAAAATCGATAATGGCCTGAGCACCGAAAAAGAAGCCCAACTATTCCTCATTTATGCTATTTCGGCTTTTATCTGTCGAATATTTATCATGCTATTCATTCTGGGTATGTTGATCGATAAATTTTTCGCTATAGGAATTTTTCTGGCTGCATGGGTGATTACTGTGCAGTTTATTTTACCAGGCCTGAAATATATTCATTATTTAACTAATTCATTGGAAATATCCCAGCAACGAGCTCGCGTCAGTATAGTTGTAGCATCCGTTTCACTCATTATCCTTATTGCAGTTTTTCTTATTCCTGTACCCCACACCAGCTCAACAGAAGGCATTATCTGGTTGAGTGAGGAAATGCAAATAAAATCCAAAGCCCCAGGTTTCATTCGCCAGATTCATGTTAGCAACAACCAGGAAGTTTTAGCAGGGCAAACAATTCTTAGGGTAGAAGATCCATTGCTGGCAGGAAAAGTAAATGTCTTAAAAGCCATGCTAAGAGAGAAAGATGCCTTATTAAAGGCCAAACGAGGACAACACCTGGAAGAAGAACAGTTAAAACAGGAAATAACGGCTCTAAAAAGCGAACTGGATTTAAACAATGATCGCCTTGCATCGCTACGCATTACAAGCCCGGCTGCTGGTAGACTGATAGTGCCTGACATTCAGGATCTTCCCGATCAGTTCGTTCAGGCCGGGCAGCTTATTGGTTTTATCCTTGACCCAGCACATATCACAGCTCAGGTCATCATATCTGAGGAAGAAATTGCCCTGTTTAATCCTGAAACCTCAGTTTTTGAAATTCGCCCTGTTGGACAATTAGATAAACTGGTCACTGCAAGATTTAAACGTCTTGTACCTGAAGCAATTAAATATCTGCCTTCTGCTGCACTGGGTATTAAAGGTGGTGGCAAGGTGCTGGTCGACCCGGATGATCCCTCTGGCCGAAAGACAGTCGAAAAAGTTTTCCAACTTGAATTATATCTGCCCAAAAACTCTATCGGTAATCAAATTGGCAGCAGGGTCTACGTGAAGATTCGTCATGCCTATCAACCACTCGCAAAGCAATGGGGACGCAGGTTGCAACAACTTCTGCTGGGGAGGTTCAATGTTTAGTACACCTTTTACCTCCAGCCTGTCAATTGACACCTATCCTGAAAAAGGAGAGCAAAGTAACAACCGGTTTGATGACTATGTTGCATATCTGCTTGGCCGTTATCAGATTTTACAGGGAACTCGTAAAACCAGGTTTAACCAGTTTTACCAGGAATTTAAACCCCGACTGAAATTTATCCGGGGAATGAATGAAACTGAATTTAAGGACTATGCCACACAACTTCGCTACGCCATGGTACGTGATGGCCTGGAAGATAAACATATTATCGACAGCTTTGCCCTGACTTATTATACCATCGTAAAAAAATTAAAAATGCGTCCTTACAAGGTTCAGCTCATGGCTGCGTGGACCATGATGCAGGGAAGTATTGCCGAAATGGAAACCGGGGAAGGTAAAACACTGTCTGCTACCTTTCCTGCATGCACAGCGGCTATGGCTCGAATACCTGTTCATATTATTACAGCCAATGACTATCTCGCCCAACGTGATGCACGATTGATGGAGCCTGTTTACAAGGCACTTGGTCTCTCGGTTGGTGTTATAAGCAGTGAGTCAACCCTTGAAGAAAGACGCCATGCCTATGCCTGTAATATAACTTACTGTACCAGTAAACAGGTTGCCCTGGACTACCTGCGAGATCGTCGACAGGACGGGCTACAACATAAGGCATTACGACATCAGCTTGATAGCCAGCTTAATCAACATATATCGACGGACCATGTCCCTCTACTCCGTGGTCTTTGCTTTGCCATTATTGATGAGGCTGATAGTGTTTTAATCGATGATGCTCGTGTTCCCTTAATATTGGCAAAGGACCAGATGACTCATCCGGAATTAACTGATTATTACCAGTCATTAGCTATTGCCAACCTTCTTAAAGAGAATAATGAATTCATATTAAGTTTAAATGAACCCAGAATCACACTCACAGAGCTAGGCCTGCAGCGCATACGTGAAATTGTTAACACGCTGAATCTAAAATGGTCAGAACCACAGAGTCAGCAGAATATCACACTGGCCTTACGGGCCATGTTTATTCTCCAGGCCGGTCGAGACTATCTTGTTAAGGACAATCAGATTGAACTTATTGATGAGAATACTGGTAGGCGTGTACAGGATCGCAACTGGCAAAAGGGTTTACAGCAAATGGTAGAATGCAAGGAAGGCTGTGCTCTTAGTAGTGAAAAAACCATCCTTGCCCGCATCAGCTTCCAACGCTTTTTTAATCGATACCTGCATCTGGCCGGCATGACAGGGACAGCCCGGGAAGTGGCCGGGGAACTCAAACAAATTTATCAACTGGATGTATTCGTTGTTCCTACCAGAAAACCAAGTCGCCGTAAGATCTTACCGCAACGTATCTACAGCAGCATGGAAATTAAATGGCATGTTTGTGTTAAGCGTATCGAGAAAATACATAAAAAAGGTCGTCCTATACTCGTGGGTACTCGCTCGGTCAGTGAATCTGAATATCTCGGCCTGTTACTCGATAAAGCCGGTTTAGCTCATCAAATCCTTAATGCACGACAAGATGAAGATGAGGCCAGGATCATCTCCAAAGCAGGTAAAACTGGGCAAATTACTATTAGTACTAACATGGCAGGCCGAGGGACCGATATAAGGCTATTGAAAGAAGCAAGACAGGCAGGAGGTCTGCACGTGATCGCAGTTGAATTAAATGATGCGCATCGTATCGATCGGCAATTGTATGGCCGTACGGCTAGGCAGGGTAACCGTGGTAGCTGTGAAGCCATCCTGTCACTGGATGACCGAATTTTTAAAACTATCCCTGTATCTTTACGGACGCGACTGTCAGCCATGCTCAAACCACATCGCCATTTACCCATCTGGTTAGGCCGCTTATTGATCTTCTGGGCGCAGACGATCAAGCAGGCAGAACAGTCTCGAATACGCTATCGCCTGTTGAAGTGGGATTACCAACAGGACAAAACTCTGGCCTTTAATGGCAGGAGGGAATAGACACAGGGAACGAAACAGTGAAAACCTCGATTAACACCAAACTGACTCTTACCTGTCTGGTATGCCTGCCCCTGGCCGCATTTGCCAACACTCCCCCCTTGCCTTCTTTTGACTGCCTCATCGAACCGGAACTCCTTGCCGATGTGGGTAGCCCGGTGGATGGTGTAATAGAGAAATTCTTCGTCAGCAAAAGTGACATTGTCAAAAAGGGGCAAAAACTGGCCCAGTTGAATCAATCGGTTAACCTGTCCACTGCCATCCTGGCCAAGGCCCAGTCTGAAATGCAGGAAAAAATTGACTCTAAACAGGCCTACCTGGCCTTTGCCCAACGCAAGCTGGATCGCATTAAAAAATTACACAAGCAAAAGGCTGCGAGCAGTTTTCAGAAAGACGAGGCCGAAACAGAATTGAAGCTGGCCCGATCAGAACTGGATCTGGCGAAACGGGAAAAGCTGCTCTCAAAGCTGGAATACCAACAGGCCATGCAAAAACTGATGGAACGCAGTATCCGCAGCCCCTTCGATGGCATTGTGGTAAAACTCCATCTCTCCCTGGGGGAATCGGTAAAGGACAGGCCGGTCATAAAACTGGCCAAGATTAACCCCCTTAGAGTCGAGTTGATTCTGACCTCAGAAATGTTTGGTCTGATTAAAAAAGGCATGCAGGCAGACATCATCCCGGAATTACCCAATTATGCGCCAGCCAGGGCCACGGTCACGGTAGTGGACAAACTTATCGATGCAGCCAGTGGGACCTTTGGGATTCGTCTGGCCCTGCCCAACCCGGACTATCGAATCCCGAGTGGCTTGCGCTGTCAGGCCCAGTTCTTGCCAAATGCAAAATAAATCAAGATCAATCAATGCCTTATATATCCCTCATCTACGCTGACATTATCTGCAGCCCTTGCCTCTCCTAACAAATACTGAAATAAATCCCTTAAATAGTATGCATTTGTGCCGAAACTATAGGGTGTGATATCCATCACACAGGTGGATTAACCTACTGTTTTTATATGGATAATAGGCTATCCCAATGGGAAAAAAGATCGCACTGACAGGTTTGATACATGAAGAACTTGAACCCCGCCTGCTGTTTTCAGCCGGGGCCGAGGCCGTGTTGCTGGATACCAACCTGCCAGATGACGAAGCCGCCATTGTCGAAACCATTTCCGAGGCAGAGGTTGAAATCCTGCAGTTGGAAACCATCCAGCATGATGCATACAACGCTTCACCTGCTAGTGAAGTGATCTTTATCGATGAAAACGTCCCTGACTATGATGAGCTCATGGCTGATCTGGCGGGTAAAGACCATATCGATATCTATATTCTCGATACCAGCCTAGATGGGGTCCATCAAATCAGTGCTGTTCTGGAAAACTATCAGGATCTGGATGCCATCCACCTGGTCTCTCATGGTGACGAGGAAGGACTCTATCTTGGTAACAGCAGCCTGACCAACGACACACTGGACAGTTATCGCGATACTATTACAGGCTGGCAAAGTGCTTTAAGTGAACAGGCTGATTTATTGATCTATGGTTGTGACGTGGCTTCCAGTGAAGAGGGCCTCAACCTGCTCGAGTCTCTGAATGTTCTGACCGGAACGGATATTGCTGCCAGTGACGATATAACCGGACATGCTGATCTTGGCGGTGACTGGGATCTGGAGTTTCAGTCAGGTATTGTTGAAACCAATCTTGCGTTTAGTGAAGCACTGCAGCAGGACTGGGTTGGGATACTACCACCAAACAACGCCCCGGTTAACTCAGTTCCAGGTACCCAAACTACAGTTACGGATATTCCCATTACTTTTTCATCAGGGAATGGCAATCTGATAAGTGTCAGCGATGCTGATAGTGACATCCCTGATGTTACTATTTCGGTTACGAATGGAACGATCACTTTAAGTCAAACGACCGGCCTGTCCATAACTGCAGGGGCTGATGGCAGCTCAAGCATTACCGTCAATGGTGCTTATGCAGATATCAACGCTGCACTGGATGGTATGGTCTATACACCAACCAGCAGTTGGACTGGGACGGATACACTTACCATCTATACCTATGACAATGGCTTTGGTGGTGGTGGTCCTCTAAGTGATACCGATATCGTTACCATCAACGTCAATGCAAATTCTGTCCCCACTGGTGGCGTGGCAATTTCAGGTACAGTTACCGAAGATCAGACCCTGACCGCCGATACCACTTCACTGGCCGATGCCGATGGACTGGGTACCTTCTCTTATCAATGGCTGCGTGATGGGGCCACTATTTCTGGTGCGACTGGTAACACCTATACCCTTACCGATACCGATGTAGGCACGGCCATCAGTGTACAGGTCTCCTACACCGATGGATTCGGTACCAGTGAGTCAGTCACTTCCCCCGCCACAGCGGCCGTGGCCAATGTGAATGATGCACCAGCCGGTGGTGTCGCCATCTCCGGGACGGTCACTGAAGATCAAACCCTGACCGCCGATACCTCGTCCCTCACTGATGCCGATGGTCTGGGTACCTTCTCGTATCAATGGCTGCGTGATGGGGCCACGATTACTGGTGCCACTGGTAGCACCTACACCCTTACCGATGCCGATGTAGGCACAGGCATTAGTGTAGAGGTCAGCTACACCGATGGACATGGCACGAGTGAGACTGTCACCTCCCCGGCCACCGGGGCCGTGGCCAATGTGAATGATGCACCAGCCGGTGGTGTCGCCATCTCCGGGACGGTCACTGAAGATCAAACTTTAACTGCCGGTACCTCGTCCCTCACCGATGCCGATGGCCTGGGTACCTTCTCGTATCAATGGCTGCGTGATGGGGCCACGATTACTGGTGCCACTGGTAGCACCTACACCCTTACCGATGCCGATGTAGGCACAGGTATTAGTGTAGAGGTCAGCTACACCGATGGACATGGCACGAGTGAGACTGTCACCTCCCCGGCCACCGGGGCTGTGGCCAATGTGAATGATGCGCCTGCCGGTGGTGTCGCCATCTCTGGTACGGTCACCGAAGATCAAACCTTAACGGCCGATACCTCATCGCTTACCGATGCCGATGGTCTGGGTACCTTCTCTTATCAATGGCTACGTGATGGGGCCACAATTACTGGTGCCACTGGTAGCACCTATACCCTTACCGATGCCGATGTGGGCACAGGTATTAGTGTGGAGGTCAGCTACACCGATGGTCATGGCACCAGTGAGACTGTCACCTCCCCGGCTACTGGGGCTGTGGCCAATGTGAATGATAATCCCACGGGTGGCGTTTCAATCACGGGTACAACGTTTGAAGGAAATAACCTGACCGCTGATACATCCTCAGTGTCTGATGCCGATGGCCTTGGTACCTTCAGTTATCAATGGCTACGAGATGGAGCCACTATCACCGGTGCCACCGGCAGCAGTTATACGCTGACTGGAAGTGATGTCGGTGCAAACATGACGGTCGAAATAACTTATACCGATGGTCATGGCACAGTTGAAAATGTCGTTTCATCATCTATTGGTCCGGTTACAACCAATTCAGCCCCAACTGGTGGTATAGCAATTTCGGGTACTGTCACCGAAGATCAAACCCTCTCTGCTGATACCTCATCTCTCGCGGATGCCGATGGCCTTGGCACCTTCTCTTATCAATGGCTGCGTGATGGGGCGACTATCAGTGGTGCTACCGGCAACACCTATACTCTAACCGATGCCGATGTAGGCACAGGCATCAGTGTGGAGGTCAGCTATACCGATGGAAATGGTACCAGTGAAACGGTCACCTCCCCGGCCACTGGTGCTGTGGCCAATGTAAATGATGTGCCCGCCGGTGGTGTCGCCATCTCCGGTACGGTTACTGAAGATCAAACCTTAACGGCCGACACCTCGTCCCTCACCGATGCCGATGGTCTGGGTACCTTCTCGTATCAATGGCTGCGCGATGGGGCCACGATTACTGGTGCGACTGGTAGCACCTACACCCTTAACGATGCCGATGTGGGCACAGGTATTAGTGTGGAGGTCAGCTACACAGATGGACATGGTACCAGTGAGACTGTCACCTCTCCGGCTACAGCAGCCGTGGCCAATATAAATGACACCCCCACTGGTGATATTACTATCTCCGGTACGACCACCGAAAATCAAACCCTGACCGCTGATACTGCATCCCTGGCTGATGCCGATGGCCTGGGTACCTTCAGTTTCCAATGGCTTCGAGATGGGGCGCCCATTACTGGTGCAACCGACAGCAGTTATACCCTCACCGATGCAGATGTGGGTAGCGCAATAAACGTCACCATAAGCTATACCGACACACATGGAACTTTAGAAACACTCTCATCCCCAACAACTTCAATCATTACTGGTGTGGAAGATAACTCTAATACCAACGAGACGGTACGCTATAGCCCACCACAATCCGATATAGATACCTCGGGCACTGAGGATGATGATAGTTCAGTAAGCATTGACATTACGCAGGAAGAAAACCCATCAGAAGAAGCTGATCCTGATACACAGGACATTGGCACACTGGAAAAAGAGCCTGATGTAAAAGTCACCGTTGATCGAAATGGTACCCCTACCGTCCTTGTAACACATAGTAATCAGCCACTTGTCCAGGCACTGATTGGTAACGAGTCAGGTAATGAAGTTAATGTTATTTCGGAACATGAACTGGTTGAAACTGAGAATGTTCTAATAGATTCCATCTCAGCCTGGCAGGCAGATAATATTAAGCTAACTGACTTACAACAGGTGCTGGATGAACTTAATGAGCAACTGGGCGACGATGCCCGTGCAGAAGAATCCAATGGTCAGATTGTTATTGCCACGACAGCCGGTGTAACGATAGGTCTGACTGCCGGTTTTGTCACCTGGGCCTTACAGGGTAGTTCACTATTGACTGCCTTATTAACAACCCTGCCTGCCTGGAACAGTTTTGACCCCTTGCCTATACTTAACGCGAAAAAAGACAAAAATACTACCGATCCTGACAAGGCAACTGAAAGCGATGGTGTTGATTCAGTTTTTGATGACTTCAATAACGATCACAAAAATTAAGTTAAGGAATAAACATTGAACCCGGTATCACCAGATAAACGCATTGCCTTTGGACTGGTCACCATGACAATTGCCGTACTCATTCTGGCCCAGTTATTCGGAATACTACCTGATAATAAAAAAGCACAATTACAAAATCGCAAAGCACTAATAGAGAACCTGGCCATACAGGTAACCCAATACGCCGCCAATAACCAGACACAACAGGTTCGCAAGCATCTAAACGCCGTTACTGAGCGTAACCCTGAAATCCTATCGTCTGCCATCCGTAATGCCAGAGGCTATATTCTTATCGAGGTCGGACCACATCGCAAAAACTGGACACTTAGAAGCAGTGACAAGTCTACCAGTGAACAGGTGCAATTAATGATTCATGCCGGACGCCGACAATGGGGTAATTTAGAGCTTCGATTCAAACCAATCAGCAGCAATAATGTCTTTGGAGTATCCATCAATAATAGTCTTTTATTGATTGTCTTTGTCGGTGTACTCGGCTATTTCCTGTATGGCTATTTACTTAGAAAAACCCTGACGCATCTTGATCCCAATGCTGTTATACCCGATAGAGTTAAAAATGCCATGAATATCATTTCTGAAGGGCTTTTAATCCTTGATGATAAAGAACGCATTATTCTGGCGAACAATGCGTTTGCCCAGCTGGTTGGGGTCGACGCAGAAACATTGACTGGAAAATCCCCTAAGAAAATGAATTGGAGATATAAGTCCGGGAGTTCCGACGAAATGCCCTGGACCCAGGCTCAGAAATCAAACAGGGCCATTGCGGAAGCGCAAATGAGCTTACAGACAAAAAAGTTTGGGCAACGTTCCTTCCTGGTGAATGCAGCCCCCATTACCGGTGAAGATAAGAAGGTGCGAGGCAGCATGGTGACATTTAATGATGTTACCCAGCTACAACTTCGTAACACCCAGCTCAACAAAGCGGTTCATACCCTGAAAAAATCCCAGGCAGAAGTAGCAAAAAAGAACAAGGAACTGGCTTTTCTGGCATCGCGAGATCCTCTAACGGGTTGCCTGAATCGTCGAGCCTTTTTTGAAACCGTCGAACCCCAGTTTAGAGAACTAATACAATCAGCTGAAGACTTTTCCTGTGTCATGCTGGATATCGATCACTTTAAACTGGTAAATGATACTTATGGCCACGGCGTAGGTGATAATGTAATCAAAACCCTAGCCAGGACTATTCTGGACAATATGCGCAATGGAGATCTGGCCTGCCGCTATGGGGGTGAAGAGTTTGTCCTGTATCTAAAAGACAGCGATGCCACAGGTGCAGTTAATATTGCAGAACGGATTCGTCAGCAGGTTGAAAAACTGGACTTTTCAACCGACCCGGCAACTAAGGACATGAAAATTACCTCCAGTTTTGGTATTGCCGACAGTCACGATAAAGCCATGTCACTCAATGAATTAATCGAACAGGCTGACCAGGCCTTATATTTTTCTAAAGAAAATGGTCGCAATCAGGTAAATAAATGGTCAGAAATAAAAGATAACCTTCAGGATGAAAATACAACCATCGACAATGTTACAGAACTGACGACAGGTCGCCCAGGTTTTATCCGGCTACTGAATTCATCTATTCATGAATGCAATGAATTACAGCAAGGTCTGGTTGTTTTCCTTATCGACATCGATATGTTTAAGAGAATCAACAACACTCTGGGTCATCAAACAGGTGATGAGTTTATAGAAGAGACTCGTCAACGGCTGGTACGGCAATTTTCGCAGGGATCATGTAAAGACAAAACTGATGTCTTTAATTTGAAGGGCGATGAATTTGGGATCATATGTCGTACGGCCCATTCGCTTGAACAGATTTCTGCCATAACCGATAAAATTCAACAGGCCATAAAAATACCCTTCAGACATGGTGACAAGGAAATAAATCTGACCTGTAGCATTGGTAGCAGTATCTATCCTCAGGATGGGGAATCAGCTGAAGTATTGTTGAGAAATATTGAAGCTGCCATCAACCACGCTAAAGATCGGGGAGGACAGGTCCATCAGCCTTACCTGGCTGAGTTCAATACCAGTACAATCGACACGCTTGAAATAGAAAACAAGTTACATAATGCACTAAAAAATAACGAACTCTACTTACACTATCAACCAAAAGTGGATCTGAATACGGGTAGAATCACCGGGCTTGAAGCCCTGGCACGCTGGCGTAATCCTGATCTGGGAGATATTTCACCCGGTCAATTTATTCCAATTGCTGAACAATCCGGACTGATCAATGAACTAGGCCTGTGGGTACTGAAAACAGCCTGCCTACAGGCCAATAAATGGATACAGGCAGGTTTAATCGATTTGCGCGTGGCCGTGAATCTTTCAGCCGTCCAGTTGAAGAAAAATGATTTTCTGGATCGAGTCATGGCCATATTTGACGAAACAGGATTCCCACCTGGTAACCTTGAGCTTGAAGTG
Source organism: Gammaproteobacteria bacterium (assembly GCA_029881995.1). Taxonomy (GTDB): domain Bacteria; phylum Pseudomonadota; class Gammaproteobacteria; order UBA6429; family Thiohalophilaceae; genus JAHEDB01. Next base: position 48,219 of record JAOULO010000009.1, on the reverse strand, counting down.
ACTGAAAACATGATGATGGAGAATATCGAAACAGTCACCCCCATTCTTTATGAGTTGCATGAACAGGGTGTGGAAATTGCCATTGATGATTTTGGGATTGGCTACTCATCACTGAATTATATAAAGCGTTTCCCCATTAGCGTCATAAAAATAGATCGTTCCTTCATTATGCACATTGAGGATGATATGGATGACCACGCCATTGTATCCGCCATTATCGCGATGGCGCATGCCATGAATCTTAAAGTTGTAGCAGAAGGTGCGGAGCATTCACAACAGATTGATATTCTTCGACGTCTGAAGTGTGATCAGTTACAGGGGTTTATATTCAGCAAGCCATTACCATTTGAAGAAGCCACTCGCTTATTACTCAATAATGCCAAAAGCACGACGGGACCAAAATCCATAATGGAACAGGTTCAGAAAAACATAGATCATTCAAGTTAAATAGATTCAACAACCTTACATAAGGCAGTTGTCAGTAAAGTTAAGTCTTCATTATTCATAATAAAAGGTGGCATCACGTAAACCAACTTTCCAAAAGGTCGAATCCACACACTTTGTTCGACAAACATTTCCATAATTGTTGTCATATCGACTGGCTGTTTCATTTCCACTACACCAATCGCACCTAGTACCCGAACCTCACTGACACTTTTAAAATCTTTACAGGGTGCCAGTCCTGCTTCCAGTTCCTGTTCAATACGTTTGATATTTTTCTGCCAGTCTGAATCCAGTAGTAACTGGATACTGGCATTGGCGGCTGCACAGGCCAGGGGATTGGCCATAAAGGTTGGACCATGCACAAACACACCTGGTGCATTCTGACTGATGGTCTCACTGATTTCAGTGGTCGTCAGGGTTGCGGCCAGGCTCATGTAACCACCGGTCAGTGCCTTGCCAACACACATGATATCAGGCGCAATATTCGCATGCTCACAGGCAAACATTTTACCTGTCCGACCAAAACCGGTCGCAATTTCATCAAGAATCAATAAAACTCCATGTTCATCACAACACTGTCTAACTTTAGCCAGGTAATCGGCTGAATAAAATCGCATTCCCCCCGCTCCCTGTACAACAGGTTCCATGATTACGGCGGCAAGTTCATTCTTATGCTGAGCTAATGTCTTTTCAAACTCATTAACATCTGCAACACAGTCAGTCTCACCAAATCGACACTGCGGTGCATTCACAAAAACCTGCTGGGCCAGCACCTCATTAAACAAGCCATGCATACCCGTAACAGGATCGCAGACCGACATGGCACCGAAGGTATCGCCATGATAGCCCGATCGAAGTGTGAGAAATTTTTGTCGATGAATCTCACCACGGGCATACCAGTATTGAATGGCCATTTTCATGGCGACCTCAACAGACACGGATCCCGAATCGGAGAAAAATACTGTCTGTAATGCATCCGGTGTCAGTTCGACAAGTTTATTGGCCAACACCACGGCCGGTGGATGCGTTAAACCACCAAACATAACATGGGCCATACTTTTCAATTGTTCATTAATGGCAAAATTCATTACCGGGTGGTTATAACCATGTATGGCACTCCACCAGGACGACATACCATCAATCAGTTCACGGCCATCGGCCAGTGTCAGCCTTACCCCACTGGCGGATACTACAGGATAGACAGGTATATCACTGGCCATGGCACTGTAGGGGTGCCAGACATGCTGTTTATCAAACTCAAGCAGATTTTCAATTTCATCCATTGTTTTATCTTACCAATAAAAAAGCCCGCATGTGCGGGCTTTGAAGCGGATTGAAGACTTACTTATGCCGTTTATTACCTGCAATACGTAAGCGCAATGCATTGAGTTTAATAAACCCTTCTGCATCGCTCTGGTCATAGGCACCAGCATCATCCTCAAAGGTTGCAATACTTTCATCAAACAGTGAATCGGTATCAGACTTACGACCCACCACGACCACATTCCCTTTATAAAGCTTCAGGCGAACAACCCCATTAACCGTTTCCTGGGAGGCATCGATCATCTTCTGCATCATTTCTCTTTCCGGTGACCACCAGAAGCCGTTATAGATCAGCTTGGCATAACGGGGCATGAGTTCATCTTTGAGGTGCATGACTTCACGATCCATGGTCAGGGATTCCATAGCTCGGTGAGCTTTTAGCAATACCGTACCCGCCGGTGTTTCATAACAACCACGGGACTTCATGCCCACAAAGCGGTTCTCAACGATATCATCACGACCAATGCCATTATCACCAGCCACCTTATTCAGGTAGGTCATCACTTCAGCCGGTGACATGGCCTTACCATCGATAGCGGTGATATCACCCTTGGTAAAACCCAGTTCAAGATAGGTCGGCTTATCGGGAGCGGCTTCAGGTGCCACACTCCAGCGCCACATATCGTCTTCAGGCTCAGCCCATGGGTCTTCCAGAATGCCACCTTCGTAGGAGATGTGCAGCAGGTTGGCATCCATGGAATACGGTGATTTCTTACCCTTCTTTTTAAAGTCCACCGGGATCTGGTGTTGCTCGGCATAGGTCATGAGTTTTTCACGGGAGTTGAGATCCCACTCTCGCCAGGGGGCAATCACCTTAATATTCGGATTCAGGGCATAAGCACCCAGCTCAAAACGGACCTGGTCATTACCCTTACCGGTCGCGCCGTGGGAAATGGCATCGGCGTCGGTCTGTTTGGCGATTTCAACCAGCCGTTTGGCAATCAGGGGCCGGGCAATGGAAGTCCCTAACAGGTACTCCCCTTCATAAATAGTATTGGCACGGAACATGGGATAGACATAATCCCGGGCATATTCCTCACGCAGATCTTCGATATAAATCTCTTTTACACCCATGGCCTTGGCCTTGGCACGGGCAGGCTCGACCTCTTCCCCCTGACCAATGTCGGCAGTAAAGGTCACCACTTCGCAGTTGTAGGTATCCTGCAACCACTTGAGGATGATGGAGGTATCCAGGCCACCAGAATAGGCCAGCACCACTTTTTTGATATCAGACATGTAAAAACTCCAGACTCGAGAACTGAGTGCCAAACAGGGGCGGGATTATAACAAAATGGACGGGCTTGGGCTTATTTAATGAGGGTCACTTCTACCCGTCGATTCAGCCGACGGCCGGTTTCAGTGCGATTGCTGTGACGCTTATCCTTCTCACCCTTTGCGCTAACCACCAGTTTCTTTGCTGGCAAGCCCCTAGCCTGTAGATATTTTTTCACGGCATTGGCCCGTCGCTGGGCCAGGGTTCGGTTATACCGGGAAAAACCGACACTGTCTGAAAAACCGGTGATATTGATTTTTCTCACTTCTTCATCCAGTTTGACGTACTCGATCAGTTTATTGAGCCTGATCCTCTGCTTATCGGTGAGAGTGTACTTGTCATAACCAAAGTAGACTGTACGCTTTTCAACATCTCTAAATGAGTAAGGCAATAACTCACCCAGGCATTTTGAAAAATCGGGTAAATGCTTGGTGAAATTAAAGGAAGACAGGGTCAGTACCACATCGTCCCCACCGGTATCCTCATCCCAGAATGAGATGGTTGGCACCATCCCATCCTTAAGTTCCAACATTAGACGTTTGACCCATTCATTGGTCAGGGTAAACAACACCCGATCTTTTGGATCTACCGCCACAACCCCAAGATCCTTGGTATGGGTAAATCGCATCCAACGGGGTGGCATGGACTGAATTCGGGCCTGGCCCGATCCCCCGGTCAAACCGTCTGTTTCCACTAAAAACTGTAGAGGTTCCTGAATACCCTGCTTCATCACGGCATGGCCAAAGCCTGGAATCGGATGACGTAATTCACAATTAAATTTATTACCTGAATACAGCCATTTGGCTTCATCCGGTCTTGCCCCATATTGACGAATATTCGATATCCCCAGCAGATCAGTAGTCGACTTATGATAGTCATCGGTGATCATCAGCTTGCCCGAGGGCTTTTGTGTTTTGAGATAGATGGTGGCAGTCGATTTTTTCTTTCGTTTGATGCGGCGGTCCTTACCCACCCATTCAATGGTCTCACTACCGACGTCAACGTTTTCATCGACCGATTCCGGATTTGTCAGGGCTTCAGTTATGGTGATATGCCTGATATCTTTCTGTCTTCTATTTTTACCAGGCTTGTTTTCAGCTATTTCAGTACTGGATTCTTGCTGCTCAGGTTCAGTCTCATCAGCCTTACTTTTAGTCTCTCCGCCCCGCTCCTGCTGAAGCTCGGTTTTAGAGAGTGTCGTCGAAGCAGGTGCCGGCTCACTCAGCTTGGCCACCGTTTCCTTCTCGTCCCCACTTTCTCTGGCAATGGAGGGTAAATCCTCATCATACTGAGAAGCCAGAGACGGGTCCTGAAATCTTGCTGGGGCGGATTGAAGCTCACTCACAGCCCCAGGATATGCCAGGGAGAAAAACAGCGTAATAAATATTCGGAATTTCATACCTGGGAACAAAAGCAAGTTCTATTCCAGCTAGAAACATTTTTTCAGAGATCGAAACAACAAAGGCCCGGTTGCAATAAGCGGGCCTTTGTTAGTTAAACAGAGAAATGAGCTATTTCTTTTTGGCCCGTTTTTCTGCTCGGCGCAGACGTGAAGAGAGGCGTCTGGCCAGTTCACCAAACAGCTCTGTCTGGGTTGGATGTGGGTGAATAGCCTGACCGGCCAGCTCCAGGGTCATATTGGCGGAAACCATCATCACGGCCTCACCGATGAGAGTATCGGCATGGTCGGCCAGCATATGTACCCCTATGATTTGATGAGACTTTTTGTCCGCCACGATCTTGATCAGACCCAGGGTCTCACCGGTAATCATGGCCTTGGCATCCACGCTCATAGGGACTTTCACCTCGGCGGCATCAATGCCCTTGGCCTTGGCCTGCTCCATGGAGAGACCCACAAAGGCTGCCTCGGGGCGGGTAAAGATCACACCGGAGTCCTTATCCTGGTCATAGACATGGGCCTCACCACCGATGTTGTGGGCCGCCACGCGACCCTGCTGACCGGCGGTATGGGCCAGCATCAGACCACCAATCACATCGCCCACGGCAAAGATATGGGGCACGTTGGTACGGCAACGATTGTCCGCCTTGATGACACCGTTTTCCGTCTGAATACCCGCCTTATCCAGCTGTAGAGGTTCCAGAACCGGGCGTTTGCCGGTGGCCATGATGACGTAATCACAACTGAAGTTGTGGGCCTTGCCGTCCGCACCTTCATAGGCGATCTTCATCTTGCCAGGTTCACCCTTGATATCCTTGATCTTGACCGCCGTCTCGATGGAGAGATTTTTGTCCTCATTGAGGATGGCCGTCAGTTGCTTGGCCACCTCGGTCTCCACCTCAGCCAGAATGCGCTCGTTCGCTTCCAATAGCGTCACTTTTGCCCCAAAATCCTGGAAGATCTGCGCCATTTCGCAACCAATGGCACCACCACCGATAACCCCGACTTTCTTAGGCTGTTCTTTCAGACCCCAGACGGTGTCTGAGGTCAGTACACCACCACTGGCGAGGCCATCATGGGCACCGGGAATCGGGGGCACAAAGGGAGGCGCACCGGTGGCAATGACGGCCGCACCGAAGCTGATCTTCTTACCCTTCTTACCATCACCCTCTTGGGCCCGGGTATGAGGGTCTTTTTGGTTGCCGCCGGTATCAACAAATACGGTGTGTTCATCTTCAAAACGGGCAAAGCCCTGAATCACATCGATCTTCACGCCCTTGTCGGTATTGAGCGCCATCTTGCCGCGTTCTTCGAGAACTGTGCGGCGATGTTTCTCCATCTTGCTCCAGTCGAGAGATGGCTTGTCCGTACCACTGATACCCAGCAGCTTGTCATGGGCGCGGTCACGCATGCGGTCTGCCGCTGCACGCCAGGCCTTGGACGGGATACAACCGCGCCACAGACACTCACCACCAGGGAAGGGTGCATCATTGATCATGGCCACCTTGAAGCCGTGCTCTATCAGGTCACGGGCACAGTCTTCACCACCCGGTCCACCACCGATCACAACCACATCGTAGTCATACTTGCCCTTGGCCAGCTCAAAGCCGCTTGAAGGTACGGCTGCTGGAGCAGATGCCACAGAAGCGGCCGCAGAATCCAGCCAGGTCGGGCTTTCAACCAGCCCTTTAAAGGTATTCAGGAACTTGGCCGCATCGGCACCGTTGACGATTCGATGGTCAGCCGTAATGGTGACCGGCATCCCCTGTGGGCCAAGGGTCGAAATCGCAAAAATGGCCGAGGTACCCGGCGAGGGAATGGCATCAAAGTGCGACACGCCCATCATCCCCATGTTGGAGATGGTAAAGGTCGGGTTAGAGTACTCATCCGGTTTCAGGCGACGAGCACGAGCACGGTCTACCATGTCTTTCCAACTGGCAGAAAGGCCACCTAAATCTGTATTCACCACATCACGCAAGACGGGAACGACCAGGCCCATGCCTTCTGTCTCTACCGCAATCCCGATATCCACCTGCTCACGCTCGACGATACGATCTTCATGCTGGTATACGGCATTAATGGAAGGATGTTTCTCAATGGCCAGACCGGCGGCTTTGGCCAGAGTCACCGTCAGAGAGAAGCCCTTGGCCTTGGAGGCCGTCTTCAGGGCACTCGGGTCAATATTAATCGTGACGCGGAAAAGGGGCATGGACAGGGAGTATTCCATGTTATGGGATACCGCCTTCTCCATGGCCGACATAGGCCGACCTTCACCGGGCACCTGGAAGATACGTTTGGTGGAGGTCTTCTGCACATTGCTATTTAATACGTCTGCTGCAATAACAGCCCCACCGGGTCCGGTACCAGGGATACTGTTCAGGTCGATACCATGGGCACCGGCCAGTTGGCGAGCATAAGGTGTGGCATTCTTGCTATTCGGTCGGGGTGCAGGGGTCGCACCGTGGGGCTGAGCCGGGGCGCGGGTCTTGGCCGATGCCGTACCAGCGGGAATGGGTTTAGGTTTGGCAGATTCAACTGGTGCCGCAGCGGCACTGGCGGTGCGCTTGCTGTCCATTACAGCACCGGCATCCGCCACCAGGAAGGCAATCGCCTCACCGACAGGAATAGTCGAATCGATCTCGGCGATTGGGCCGGACAGGTAACCTTCACGGAAGACTTCAACATCCATGATGGCCTTGTCGGTTTCGACCTGGGCTACTACGTCACCACGTTCCACTTTATCGCCAACATTTTTCTCCCAGCTGACCATCACACCTTCGGTCATGGTGTCAGACAACTGAGGCATCTTGACCATATAGGCATTATCAGGTGTTTCATCTACAGCTGGAGCAGTGGCTTCAGGTGCTGCTGATTCTGATGGAGTACTACTGGCTGCTGGTGCAGCGCCGTCACTCTGTACTTCATCGGCACTGGCAACAAGATAGGCCATTGCCTCACCCACTGGGATAGTGGAATCCACTTCGGCAACAGGGCCAGAGAGATAACCTTCACGGAACACTTCCACATCCATAATGGCCTTGTCGGTTTCGACTGTTGCGACGATATCGCCACGCTCCACCTTGTCACCGATATTCTTTTCCCAACTGACCACCACACCTTCGGTCATGGTGTCAGACAGCTGGGGCATTTTTATTACATAAGGATCTGCCATAAGAAACTCTTTTTATTTACCCCCTTTCCCTCCGGGTGAGGGTTGGGGTAAGGGGGTGTATTATTAAATCTTACCCATTGCCTTCAGGGCACCCTGGTAGACGTCATCCGCATTAGGAATGGCGGCCTTTTCCAGTTTCGCGTTATAAGGCACAGGGACATCCGCCGCATGAATACGTACCGGCTGAGAATCGAGGGCAAAGAAACAGTCTTCCATAATACCGGTAATAATTTCTGAGCCGACACCAACAGGGGCTTCATCTTCTTCCGCCACCACAACCTTGTGGGTCTTTTCAACCGACTTGCGAATGGTTTCACGATCGATAGGTTTAAGCGAACGCAAGTCAACTACTTCGGCACTGATGCCATCTTTGGCCAGACGTTCAGCAGCCTGCATACAAAGATGTACGCTGTAGTTGTAACCAATCAAGGTGATATCTGAACCTTCACGGATAACCTCTGCCCCTTCCAGTGGGCGGAAGAATTCTTCATCGGGGATGTCTTCTTTCAGGTTATACATCTGCTCGTGCTCGATAATAACCACCGGGTCATTAGATCGAATCGCCGACTTCAGCATGCCATAGGCATCCAGAGGACCACGTGGCGTAACGACGCGTAGACCAGAAGTGGACATAAACATACGCGCCAGACGGGCCGAGTGCTGAGCCGCCAACTGGTGCGCAGTACCGCCAGGTGTACGCATCACGATTGGACATTCAATCTGGCCACCTGACATATAACGAATCTTGGCCGCTGCATTAACAATGGTATCCAGTGCCAGCAGGGCGAAGTTAATAGACATAATTTCGATGACCGGGCGCATGCCCACCATGGAGGCACCAATACCGATACCGGTATAGGAGTTTTCAGAGATAGGGCAATCGATAATGCGCTTTTCACCGTACTTATCAAACAGACCGGAAGTCGCTTTATAAGTACCACCTGCAACACCAATATCCTCACCCATTGCAATCACCATGGGATCGCGGGCCATTTCTTCATCGTGGGCGCGACGAATCGCTTCCCAATAAGCTGTTTCTGCCATGCGTAAACCTCTATTGTTTTATTTCTGTAAAGGACCAATCCAGCGCGGATCAGGATTATCGTCCAGTACGTATCTGGTCAGTTCTTCAAGCTTCGGCTCAGGACTTTCTTCGGCGAACTTGATGATGTCATTTTCCATTTCATCATCGATCTCTTTTTCCCATGCCTTGATATCAGCCTGCTTAATCACACCGGCTTCAATCAGTTTCTTGCTGTAGATCTTGATGGGGTCACGCTTCTCCCACTCCGCTTCTTCTTCCTTGGTACGGTAGCCCTTGGCATCCGACATGGAGTGACCGCGGAAACGGTAAGTCATGAATTCAATGAAATAGGGTTTTTGTTCATTACGAACATAATCAACCGCTGTCTTGGCCGCTTCCATCACATTATCGATATCCATACCATCATGCTGGCTGGACTTCATGTTGTAGGCGGTATCAACACGCTTGTATTGATCAGGCTGTGCGGTAGAACGATCGATATGAGTACCAATCGCATAGCCATTATTCTCACAGACAAATAGAACTGGCAGGTTCCAGATGGCCGCCATGTTCATAGTTTCGTGGAACGTCCCCTGGTTATTAGCACCATCACCCAGGAAACAGATGGCAATCTGATTCGTGCCTTTATGTTTACAACCCATCGCCAGGCCTGCTGCCAATGGGAAAGGCTGACCAACCAGTGCATAGCCGCCCATAAAATTCTGACTGGCATCAAAGATGTGCATGGAACCACCACGACCTTTTGATGAACCGGTTTCTTTACCATAGAGTTCAGCCATCACTTCACGGGGCGCAGCACCGGTCTTGATAGCATGAATATGATCACGATAACCCGTAATCACATAATCGTTTTCCTTTCCCTTACCCACATTGGCCATTTCCAGCACACCGGTGCATACCGCTTCCTGGCCTGAATATAAATGGAGAAAACCGCCGATTTTACGTTCCATATAAGCTTCGAAGGTACGGTCTTCGAAGCGGCGATAGAAAATCATTTCACGTAGAAGTCGTTTTTTGTCCGCGTCGCTCATGTGATTCCTTATTTGTTGTACTACTGTATGAATTGCAACCACAACAACGTGGCGCACGTAAGGAGGCGCGTATCATCGTGGTTTTTGTCTATCAGGTCAAGATTGACACACACTGGATAAGCTATACTCAGCTCAGTTTTTCTAGGGTTTTCAATAAGTAACCGGCTAATTCTAGGAAAGAACCTGAATCTTTGCCAGCGCTAATATTAGGATTTTATTAAATTCTTTCTGAAACTTTATAAAAAGATATTTCAGGAAACTATACTTTGCACGATATAGAAATTAGCTGTTTGAGAAATGTAAAACAAAGATTCATCATTAATTTTTTAAGGTTTTTGCTTGTATATGAACCATTCTGAAGAAACTCAAGTCATTTATTCCTGGCAGGATGCTATGGCCAAAACGATAAGTGAAAAAGATCTCCCTCAACATATGGAGTTAGTCTCTAAAAAAGTCGAGGTTTTTGGGAATCCAAGTAATAAGCAAATTAATTATGCTGGCTGGTATAAACGACGTAAAAATGAATTTGAAAATGAGACTGTCATTTGTATCAGTTATGCCAATACAAAAATCAAAACCATCACCCTGCGTAGAATCATCTTTAATGTAAACGAGTCGATTGTCGGTGCCGATGGGCGTATTATTACGGCCAATATGGACGTCATCCTGGAACTGGAAGACGACGACAAGTGGCGGCTGGTCGAGCAGAACATCCGCTCATGGAAACATTATAAGATGAACGAGGTGATGGCTTCGAATGGCTGACAAAAAATTCCGCACCGAGCGGGACAGCATGGGGGAACTACAGGTTCCTGCCGATGCACTCTATGGCGCCCAGACCCAGCGCGCAGTAAATAACTTTCCGATCAGCGGCATTCCCATGTCTCGCAGTTTTATCCGTGCCCTGGGCCTGGTGAAAGGGGCCTGTGCCGCAGCTAATTACCGACTAGATCTGCTGGATGAAAAACTCGGTGCCGCCATCCAGGATGCTGCCGAAGCCGTGGCCGAAGGCCAGTATGATGATCACTTCCCCATCGATGTCTTCCAGACCGGTTCCGGCACCAGTACCAATATGAATGCCAACGAAGTGATTGCTCACATTGCATCAGATAATTCCGGGGAGAAGATTCACCCCAATGACCACGTCAATATGAGCCAGAGCTCCAATGACGTCATCCCCACCACCATACATGTCAGTGCCTACCTCGAGATCGAAGAAAAGCTCCTGCCGGCCCTTAACCATTTGACTTCGACTATCGAGAAAAGAGCCGAAGAATTAAAGGATATTACCAAAACTGGTCGCACCCACCTGATGGATGCCATGCCGGTCACTTTTGGTCAGGAGCTCAATGCCTGGGCCACCCAGATCCGCCAATGTATGTATCGCATTCAGGCTGGCCTCACCCGCCTGCGCGCCCTGCCTCAGGGTGGCACCGCCGTTGGCACGGGTATTAATGCACACCCAGAATTTGGTGAACGTTTTGCCGCTGCCATCAAGGCCCGCACCGGCATTGCCTTCACCCCCATGGACAACAAATTTGTGGGCCTGGCCAGCCAGGATGTGGCGGTGGAAATGAGCGGTCAGCTCAAGACCCTGGCCGTGGCCCTGATGAAAATCAGTAATGATCTGCGCTGGATGAATAGTGGTCCCCTGGCCGGTCTGGGAGAGATCGCCCTGCCCGCTCTGCAACCCGGCAGTTCCATCATGCCCGGTAAGGTCAACCCGGTGATCCCGGAGGCCGTCGCCATGGCCTGTGCTCAGGTGATTGGTAATGACACGACCATTACCATTGGCGCCCAGTCCGGCAACTTCCAGCTCAATGTCATGCTACCAGTGATTGCCTATAACCTACTGCAGAGTATTGAACTATTGGCCAACGGTGCCCGCACTCTGGCCGACCTTGCTATCGAAGGTTTTACTGTCAACCAGGAATCGATTAAATCAGCACTGGATAAAAACCCGATTCTCATCACCGCCCTCAATCGAGTTATTGGTTATGAAAAGGGTGCTGCCATTGCCAAGAAAGCCTATGCCGAAGGTCGAGCTGTTATTGAGGTAGCCAAGGAAGAAACTGGCATGAGCGAAAAGGAACTAAAAGAATTGCTCGATCCCGCCAGACTCACCCAGGGTGGCATAAACGACTAATTACAGTTTTGCTACAAGCACAAAAAAAGGCCAGAACTCGTTCTGGCCTTTTTAATATTACATTGTGACTTAAGGAATGCGGTGTGTTGGTGCATCACACTTTAAATCGCCACTGGGTTTACTAATACAATTAATAACCCCTTTAGGGTGAGTAATAATATATTTTCCCGTAGAGACTTTAGTGATCCCAGTGTAAGGGACACATGCGCCCAACAAACCAACACTTACTAATACTAGTAATATTGATTTGATTTTCATGATATTAAGTCCTCAATATGTTAATCGTCCACATTGACTTCTCTACATGACAAATCGCCTGAGCCCTTAGAATTACATAACTGTACACCAGGGTGGATACCAAAAGTGTGAGTATTGGTCACGATATAGTAAGAACCGGGTTTGTCAGCCTTGCTGATGCCGGCATATGAAGTACAACCAGTGATGACAAGCGCAATAACTGCAGCAGCCACTAATTTCAGGTTTTTCATTTTTTTCTCCTTATGTTTTTACAAGTAGAAGTTATGCATAACGCTACTAGCCCCAATTTTTTGAGAGCTTATGAAATTAACGGCAAGCAAACTCAGGACTTGAGAAGAATATAAAAAATGTTACAACAACATATTTTTAGCGCGGTTATTTCATTAGTGATTGACTAAAAAGCCTTTTTTCAGCAGTATAATCCACATCAAAATGGCATAATTAGACTTTACATAACGATTTTGAGAAACCAGACTTGCAAGAAATCTCATTAGTTTATCCAGACGACTGGCACCTACATGTGCGTGATGGCGATGTTTTACGACATGTGATACCTGACACAGCAGAACGATTTGCCAGGGCCATCATCATGCCCAATCTCAAGCCACCCGTTACCACAACCGAACAGGCACTGGCCTACCGTGAACGTATTCTCGCCGCAGTCCCCAACGGAATTTCTTTTCAACCCTTGATGACCCTTTATCTAACGGATAACACACCCAAGGAAGAAATCCTCAAGGCAAAGGAAAGTGGTCTGGTTCATGCCTTAAAACTCTATCCGGCGGGTGCGACTACCAACTCTGATGCAGGGGTTACCGATATTCGAAAATGCAATAGCACTCTGGAAAAAATGGCTGAGCTGGGACTGCCCCTGCTGGTGCATGGAGAGGTTACAGATTCACACATTGATATTTTTGATAGAGAAAGAATATTTATTGAACAGATTCTTGAGCCACTCACTCAACGCCTGCCGGAATTAAAGATTGTACTGGAACACATCACCACCAGTGATGCCGTTGATTTTGTCACAGGTAGCGGTGCAAATATTGCAGCCACCATCACCCCTCATCATCTCTTATATAACCGTAACGCCATGTTGGCGGGTGGAATTCGTCCTCACTACTATTGCCTGCCAATTATTAAACGTGAAACCCATCGAAAGGCGCTGGTGAAAGCGGCTGTCTCCGGCAACCCCAAATTCTTTCTTGGTACAGACAGTGCGCCCCATGCCCAACATGCCAAGGAATCCGCCTGTGGCTGTGCTGGTATTTACTCATCCCATGCCGCCATCGAGTTATACGCTGAAGTCTTTGAACAGGCTGATGCCCTGGACAAGCTGGAAGGTTTTGCCAGTTTTTATGGCGCCGACTTTTATGGCTTACCACGCAATACCGACAAAATTAAATTAACCAAACAGGAGTGGACTGTACCAGACAGCCTCGCTTTTGGTGAAGAAAGACTCATTCCCCTGCGAGCTGGAGAAAAGATAAGCTGGCAACTTACTTAATATACCGGCCTGACGGTATAACCTTCCTGCTGTAATAGTCGCAATATCCCTTCATCACCGGGCAAGTGCAGTGCGCCTACAGCAATAAAGCTATTGCCTTCCAGTAATCTCGGTTTCATCCGCCGCAGCATAAGGTAATTTCTATCAATCAAAGCGCGCTTTCGAAAGCTTTTTGCCAGAGGACTATTTCCCTGCAACATGTATTTATCACTAATCCGCTCCAGGCCTGTCAGATCACGTTGCAGGTACAAATGAACCAGTTCATCGAATATAGCGGGTAATCTGTTAAAGTCCTTAATCGCCTCATCCAGCATGATAATCTGCTCTCGCAAAGCAAAGGACTCAAACACAGCAATCTGTTCCCGATTTGTTTCAAGGCCATAGGTCCTTTTGCCAAGCTGTTCTGCTTCTTTATAAAGGTAATGATCCAGCACCAAACCGGTTCTGCTTCGAGGCATACTCAGCGTCACGACCACGGCCCAGGGTTTCATCTTATTGATCATGGCTTCCGTCAACCCATATTGACTTAGCAACTTTATACAGGATTGATAACGCTTAGCACCTATCTGGGACTCCAGTGTCTGCCCCGGAGATAGAAACATCAATTGACTGGCTTGTTGCATTGAATGCCTGTCCATCTTCAGTTCTGCGGTAAAGCTGTCAGCCCTGTTGAGTTTATCCAGTATGATCTTCGGTAACTTTATAACTCTGGTATCATCACTGTGCACCGTACCGAGAAGGTAACTGGGTCGACTAGTTGATTTAGAAACTTCCCATAAAATCCCAGTCTGTTGATTACGAGTGTTTAAGGAATCGCTTGCATACAAATTTCCAGCCAGGATTAAACTGAATGACATTAACAGACCAGTAATATATTTTTTCAACTTAACACTCCGCTATTTCAATCTAGAAATGACAGGTCTAGTCATATCATTTTTTACACCTATCCGCTATGCTTGCCGCCATGAGTGCAGCAGTAAGTAGCAAACAAATTGCCGACCGGTTCCGTGGATTTCTTCCTGTAGTGGTGGATGTGGAAACGGCAGGATTTGATCCTCAAACCAACGCCCTGCTTGAAATTGCGGCTGTGCCAATCCATCTCAATAATCTCGGTGTTCTGGTTCCAACTGATGCCCTTGCCTGTCATGTAGAACCCTTTCCTGGATCAATCCTTGATCCCAAGGCCCTGGAGTTTACCGGAATTGATCCCCACCATCCTTTTCGAATGGCTAAACCGGAAAAAGAAGCCCTGGAATATATTTTTAAACCTATTCACACCCTGTTGAAAAAACATAGTTGCTCTCGTGCAATTCTGGTTGGCCATAATCCATTTTTTGATCTTGGTTTTATCCGTGCTGCAGTGGAACGGAATAGTGTTAAGAAAAACCCTTTTCATTCATTCAGCACCTTCGATACTGCAACACTGGGTGGGCTGGCCTATGGTCAAACTGTCCTGGCCAAAGCTGCCCAGGCCGCAGGCCTAGCCTGGGACAACAGCCTGGCCCATTCCGCCATTTATGACGCCGAAAGGACCGCCGAACTATTTTGCACCATTGTGAATAGCTGGGATAAATTCACCGGCAAAAAATTCTAGTCACAAAAAAACCCGGCCTGGCCGGGTTTTTTATGATCTGAAAAGTTAGTTTTAGACTGATGCCTTCTCGACTGCCTCTGTGACGGCCTTCTGCAGTTCCCCCTGCTGATACATCTCAAGGGTAATATCACAACCACCGATTAATTCACCGTTGATATAGATTTGTGGGAATGTGGGCCAGTCGGCATAACGGGGCAGATTTTCAAAGATTTCCGGGTCCATCAGGACATTGACGTGAGCAAACTCCTTACCACAGGCCTGTAAGGCCTGAGCCGCACGCATGGAGAATCCACACTGCGGCATTTGTGGCGTCCCTTTCATAAAAATGACCACCGGATTGTTTTTAACCACCTGGTCGATTCGTTCCAGTACGTCCATAACACACCTCGATTCGTAAATTGGGCAACAATTGTGTAAATATATTTCCGAGTAAATTAGTCAGATATTATACCTTAAAATCGGTAGGTCCGCCAAGTATTTTCCCTGATTTTCGTCAGGTTTGTATCGAAATTCGGCTGAGAATCTCTGAGTTGGTTAACAATCAGGTATGGAAATGGAACTTGAGGAAACTCTACTGGAAGTTAATTTCTAGATAGAACTTATCTTTATCGAGGGTAAAAGGAAGAATCACCGTCTGACCATCATATTTGTGCTCAATCTTGTGCTGCTTACCTGAGAGAATTTCAGGGGTAGACATATCAAAATCATAACCCCGTTCAGCAAGGATGCTTTTTGCTCCCCCCACCAGCATATTGGTCATCTCACCAGTGAGATCTTTTGCGGCATCATCAATTTTTTTAAGCTTGTCACCGAGCATTTTATTCGCCACCTTGGCGATGGCACCCTGGCTAAAAGATATGGCCATACTTCCCTTTGCCATCTCCGCTTCCATTAGCATCATGCCAGTCACTTCACCTAATGAAATATCATCACTTTTAGGTGTTGGTATACCAGGCTCAGGCATAACACCGATCATGGTATTGAAAATTTTCATCAAAGAATCAAGCAAGGCATTAATAATAAGTATATCCATGTTTTCTTTACCAATATGAAGTAAGTCAGCCATCAGTGTTTTCCAGTTCTTATATTTTTCGATATATTGAGGGTTGGACTGTTTTAAGTGTAGTCGGAATACCCAGCAAATTCTCCGAATGACCTACAAACAAATAGCCATCACTTTTTAGCCGGGTGATAATATTTGAAATTAGTTTTTGCTTCGTTGGCTTATCAAAATAGATCATGACATTCCTTAAAAATATAACATCAAATAATCCTACATCTGGCCATGGCTGTTCATTCAAATTCATATAGCTAAACGTTGTTCTGGCTCGGAGTTTTTTATCAACCAGTAAAAAGCCACTCATATCACGCACCCCTTTCAGGCAATACTTTTTTAAATAATGCTGAGGTATTCGGTTTGAGACATCAAGTGGATAGAGTGCCTTTCTGGCCTTTTCCAGGATACGGGTACTGATATCGGTACCAAATATTTCCCAGCCAAATTTTAGCTCTGCATTATCCATTACCATTGCAGTTGTATAGGCCTCCATACCAGAGGAGCAGGCCGCACTCCAGATTCGAAATGGTCCACGGCGTGGATCCAGATTTTTTACATAGTTTTCCAGAAAATCAAAATGCTTTTCTTCTCGAAAGAAGCTGGTCTCATTAGTAGAAACCAGATCAATCATCATCTGCAATTCATGCTCATCATTCTGTACCAGCTCAAGATAGTCTGAATAACTTTGAATTTTGTAATGTCGGAGTCGCTTGGATAAACGACCGGTTAACAGTGGCTTCTTTTTATCCTTTAGAGAAATTCCTGCTACCTCATACACCAGATTCTTATAGGCATCAAAATCTCTGTCTGATAATTGAACCGACGTATAATCAAAATATTTATCTTGTTCCGGATTTAACACGCTAATTTATTATCCACATAATTTATTATAGTTATAATTCATGTTTCTTATGTCTCGTAATATAATCTCTTTAATTATCATCTGTGTTTGTCTGCCTGGCAATTTGCTCAGCAACGGCCTGTAGATCGGCCGCATCAGACCATTCCATTGACTCACTATCATTTTCAGTAGAACTAACCTTGTTGAATTGCTCAATATCTTCCATACTAAGTAAGTTGTCGATATTCAGTAAAATAATAAACCCATCTTCAGTTTTACCCATGCCTTCAATATAGTCAGTATTAATATTGCCATTGAATGATGGTGCTTCATCTATTTGAGATTCGTGAAAGTCAACTACTTTACTCACTGCATCAACCAGTAGGCCGACCTTTTTATTGTCTCCACTTAAACTCAGCTCTACCACAACAATACAGGAACGTCGGGTAACTTCTGTTTCTTCACCACCCAGGCGAACATTAAGATCAATTACAGGGATGACCTGTCCACGTAGATTGATCGCACCATTAATAAAGGTCGGCATCATAGGCACATCGATTACTTTTCCGTATTCAATAATCTCCTTGACCTTCATGATGCTGACCGCATAGACCTTGCCAGGTGTCAAAAATGTCAGATACTTGTGGGCATCCTCATTCTCAATCTCAAGCACAGCAGCCGATTGTATTTCTATTGCCTTTACCATGATTTAATCCTCATGCACATTTCCCACTATTATGAATCCCTTCTGATTCATAGAATTTCATAATCTCTTTTGGTATATCCAGGAGTGAAACGGTCTTGTCCACTCCACCCTTTTTAACCGCTTCATTGGGCATACCAAATACCACACAACTCGCCTCATCCTGAGCAATAGTCAAAGCGCCGGTATCATGCATTTCCTTCATACCCGATGCACCATCATCACCCATGCCGGTCATAATAATCCCCAGAGCATTCTTACCCGCCGATTTGGCCACGGATCTAAACAAAACATCAACCGAGGGTTTATGACGACTTACCAGAGGGCCATCCACTACCTCAACATGATATTGTGCACCACTACGTTTTAACATCAGATGCATCCCACCCGGTGCGATCAATGCCCTGCCCGGGACAACCCTGTCCTTATCAGCTGCTTCCTTAACATCTATTTCACATATACCATTCAATCGCTCAGCGAAAGATGCAGTGAACTTCTCTGGCATATGCTGAACAATGACAATCCCCGGAGAAACTCTGGGTAGGCCAGTTAATACGGATTCGAGTGCCTGAATACCTCCAGTTGATGTTCCTATTGCAATCAACTGATCCGTTGTCTGTTTCATTGCACCAGTTGCGGGTGCCATGATGGCATCGGCAGTCAATTTGGGGGCAACTTTGCGTTTTTCTGTCGCTAGCGTCGCGGCAGTCAGATTTTTCATTTTTGCCTGAGCAGCCGACTTGACCACATCAATGATCAGCTTGGCTTCATCAGACAGAAACTCTTTAGGATTAATCTTAGGTTTTTCAATAATGTCCACCACACCTGCGGCAATGGCCTGCATGGTTGTTTCTGCACCTTCTGTTGTCAGTGTTGAACATATAACAACCGGGGTAGGATGTTCTGACATAATTTTTCGCAGAAATGTAATCCCATCCATACGAGGCATCTCCACATCCAGTAAAATCACATCGGGCCAGTCACTTTCCATTCTTTTCATGGCAAAGATAGGATCGTGGACGGCAGCCATAACTTCCAGCTCAGAGTCTTTACTGACAATATCACTTAGCACCTGACGAATTACCGCCGAGTCATCAACAATCAATACCTTCTTTTTCATAACTTATCCTTCTGCCGGTTTACCGTGTTTACGTATTCCCACGCTCCCGTCTGATAAATCAAGTCTAATCTTCCGTGAATGAGAACCTCCGGTATCAACTTCATTGATTCTAAATTTATATAGTTCCAGAAGTTCTCTGACTTTATCAATATTTCGGTCACCAATTTTCATCCCGGAGGATTTCTGCATATCTGGAAACATATCTGAGCCACCATAAATATTGACCACATATTCTTTTGCATCCGTTGTATGCCTGCTTATCTGCTTTACAAATTCACCAATGGCACAATCACCATATTTCATTTCACATTGCTTACCATTTGATTCAGGCAATACTATGTGACACATGCCACCCAGGTGTTTGTCCGGATGCCAGAGTGTTGCTGCAACACAGGAACCTAATAATGTCGAAATTATCATCGGCGCCTTACCAAAATAAATCTCACCGGGGTGAAGAAATATTTCCATGGCCTGCTCTGCCATGGCCCTTCTACGCTCAACTTCATTCTTTTCCTGTTTGTCTGCACCAATTTCCCGACTGGTTATCACACCTGTCGCAAGATCCAGTTTTAGTTTTCTTGAGCTACCGGCAAAACCATGTAGCTGGGTTAGTTTAAAACCCTGCTCACGAATCTGTTTACAAATTGTATCCAGGGTAATTTCATGTTGCCGAGCATCCTTTTCATCTTTTGGTACACCACCAAAAACCTTTACCTCATATTCATTTAGCGGGGTATTGTATTTATTTGCTAATCGGGAAAATTCTACAATTGCACCATCCGCATAATGTATATCCTGCTCACCATCAGGGGCCTCTGCCTTTATCACATGGCACATACCACCAATGCGTGTCGCTGGGTGCCAGAAGCTAATGGCAGTACGGGAATGCAGCATGGTTGATACCTGAGTTGGGGCATTCCCAAAATAAAGATCACCGGACTGAAGAAAGATCTCCATCCCATCATTGCTATTGTCTGAAACTGTATTTTCATTTGCTGCCAGGGCCATAAACTTCTTGCGCCTCTCAATTCTTTAAAATCTGTCCACACTTGTTTCATTACTAATCTGCCAGTTTCATAAGCCTGCTTTTATTCTATTGCCTGTTCAACCAGTGTTCCCAAGGCTTCCACATCGAAGACCGTATCCACATCGAGCAAAATAACAAATTTTTCATTCACATTGCCCATGCCAGCAATAAATTCACTTTTCACATCGGTACCAAACGAGGGAGTGGCTTCAATATGGTCCTCATGAATCCCAACAACCTGATCTACCGCATCAACCACAAAACCGATATCCATTTTCTCACCCTCATCTTCCATCTCAGTGATGATGACACAGGTACGACGAGATACATCTGTTTCATGCCCCACCTCAAGTCGTTCTGCCATATCAACTACGGGTACGACATTACCACGCAGGTTAATCACACCACGGATACAGGGTGGGGTCATGGGAATGCGTGTTATACCTCCGTACTCAATAATTTCTTTAATACGGGTAATTTCCACGCCATACACAGTATTGTTTAAGCGAAAGGTAAGAAACTTGTCGCCTTCAATATCGTGGCCAAGTCCGCCTTCTATTAATTCTTCCCCCACCAGTCCCTGATTCGGTTCCTGTTGATTCATGGCATTACCCTCATTGAGTTCTGACATCGTCTTTTCCTTTTCACATTCTATTCAATATGACTTTGTTGCTTGCTTAGAAGCCTTCAAAGTCTTTTTCATCTACTGGGCCATCATTTTTACCTGAGTTCTCAACTGGCTTATCAGCCACAAAACCGGTTTTCTGATGATGGACAGGCTCTACCTTGATGGCCCCTTCCTGGGGTGCAATTTTGTGTGGTGTGATGGTCTTTTTCTCTGCAACTGGAGTTGACGGTGCGGCGGTTTCTACCGGCGCAGGTTTGCTCGTGGGAGCAGGTGTCGGCGCAGGCGCAGGTTTTGCCGCAGTCACACGGGCATTGGTTGTTGCAGCCGTCTTCATTGTTGTGACACTACCACCCACCGCATTGGCAGTTGATTGCTCACTGGATGAACCCAGTTTAAAGAAGCCAATGGTTTCCTGTAACTGCATCGCCTGCGAATTCATTTCCTCAGACGTTGCGGCGAGTTCTTCCGATGAAGAAGCCGCCTGCTGAGCACCGGTATCCAGTTGACCCATTGCTCCATTGACCTGAGCAACACCTGAAGTTTGTTCTTCAGATGCAGCGGTGATTTCCTGTACCAGTGTTGCGGTCTTCTGGATACCAGGCACAATCTCGTTGATCAGCCCGCCGGCTTTTTCGGCAATCTGTACACTACTGCCAGCCAGTTCGCTGATTTCACCTGCCGAGGTCTGACTGCGTTCAGCCAGTTTGCGAACCTCATCCGCTACCACGGCAAACCCCTTGCCATGCTCACCGGCACGGGCTGCTTCAATAGCTGCATTCAGTGCCAGCAGGTTGGTCTTATAGGCAATGTCTTCAATCAGGCCAATCTTGTCGGCTATATTTTTCATGGCCTCAACCGTTTCCGCGACGGCCTTACCACCCTCTTCGGCCTGTTTGGATGAGGTAGTGGCAATGGCATCGGTGGCGCGGGCATTTTCCGTGTTCTGGGTAATCGAGGCGTTCATCTCTTCCAGTGAGGCGCTAGTCTCTTCCACGCTGGCGGCCTGTTCACTGGCGGCCTGGCTTAGCGATTGAGATGAAGCACTGACCTGCTGTGAAGCCGAGGCCATATTTTCTACAGCTGTTTTTACTTCCAGCATGACATTCTGGATCTTCTCAATAAAGCCATTGAAGGATCGCGCCGTCTGGCCAAGCTCATCCTTACCAAAGTCAGGCAGGCGCTGGGTCAGGTCACCGTCACCCATGCGCAGGTCATCGGCTGCAGCCAGCATGGTATTCAGTGGTCTGGCTATAACTAATTTGGCAAACAGAATAGCGATGAATGTCACGATGGCCAGTACAACCAATGCAGTAATCACGATCATATTGCGCATGTAATAAATGGGTGCAAAGGCCTCGGCCTCGTCGATCTCACTCATAATGGCCCACTTCATATCTTTTATCTTGAGGGGTCGATAGGCAGACAATACTGGGACATCACGGTAGTCAGCAAATATCTCCGTATTGCTCTTGCCGTTCATGGCCGCCTTGGTACCCTGGGTCTTAATCGGCTGTAAACCTATCGCAGTTTCCTGGGCCTTGATTTTATCCAGAGTACCACTGTCCAGGCCTACTTCCTTCATCAATTTAAAGTAACCTTCCTTGTCTTCCAGCAGGAAGCGAGACTGGCTGCGCAAAGTAAAATCATCAGCCACGATATAAGATTCCCCACTGTCACCCAGTCCCACATCTTTCCACTTACCATGACTTGTCATGATGTCGTTGATCTTCTGTACCGGCATCTGAAATACCAGTACACCGATCTTCTTGCCACCATGATCAAAAATAGGGGAGGCTATGAAAGAGGCCGGCGCATCATAAGAGGCTGCATAAGGTTCAAAGTCGATCAGTTTCACAAAATCATTGGAACCCGCTGCGGCTGCCTCACGGAATACACGGGCAAAGTTAGTATTCCGATAAGGACCATTAATAAGTGATGTTGCATAATCGGCTTCTTTGTATACGCTATAGACGATTTCACCGGTTTTGTGGTCGATCAGGAAAATATCGTAATAACCGAACTTCTCGAGGTAATCACGAATGATCGGATGATACTCGGCATGATGTTTACTGTAACTACTGCCATCACTGGCTGCATCCATTTCATGCTTGGATCCCAGTGGTTTAGGGTTTAATGCAATATAGAGGGTTTGCAGAATCAGAGCTTCCGGGTTGGTCGTCATAAACTCACTGCTTGACGCACTCTTACCGGTGGTATCTCTGTATTTAGGTAGAAACTGGTTATTTAAAAAGCCTTCTACCTTTGCTCGATAAGGATTCAAATTGTTAGCCTTGAGCTCTTTTCGAATATTAAGAAAGCTCTTTTTAAAGTCTTTCATTGCCAGAACCACTGTCTCGCTCTCTGAGAAGGTAAATATCTGATTACGAATCTGTTCGAAGTAGTCCTCGATCTGCACTGACTTAATTTCACGCACGGCCGTGAGTTTATTAAACGACTCTTTTTGCATGGCTTCTTGTGAGACGTTATAGCTGATAATGGCAACAGACAAAATTGCCAACAGGCCTGCAGACAAAAATGCCACCAGGACCTTCGTACCGACTTTAAGATTCATAAAAAACTTCATACCTGATTCCCTTTTCTTTTATCAAATATTTAATCGATTAATGTAATACCGGTGCTTCACCATCTTGACCGGGTCCTTCACGCATTTGTGAATGAATCGCGCCATGCAGCCGTTCAGCCTCATCTGTCGCACGCTGTACAAGATTCGGTACATCCAGGATGACCGCAACATCGCCATCCCCCAGAATAGTCGCGCCACTGATGCCCTTGAGCTTTTGCAGTATCTTGCCCATGGGCTTAATCACGGTCTGGAACTCGCCCAGCAGTTCATCCACGACAAAACCGGCCTTCTGGTTACCAAATTGCACCACAACGATATTTTCTCGGCTGACTTCACTCTTGCTGTCTTTGAAAAACTCCCGTAAGCGCAGGAAGGGCAACACTTCACCGCGCAGGTTGATATAACTTTGCACTGCCACCTCTTTGGACTCTTCTTCATTGAGTTCGATACACTCATGAATGGTATCGAGGGGAATAACATAACTGGAGCTACCCACACCGACCAGAAAGCCATCAATAATGGCCAGGGTCAGAGGCAGACGAATACTGACCGTAGTGCCCTTACCGTATTCACTTTCAATATCCACGTTACCGCGCAGGGCCTCAATATTTCGACGCACCACATCCATACCAACACCACGACCAGACAGGTTAGTAACTTTTTCTGCCGTTGAGAATCCGGCCTCAAAGATCAGGTGATAAACATCATTGTCTGACATATTGGTTTCATCAATATTCATACCGCGCTCTCTGGCCTTGGCCAGGATTTTTTCCCGTGACAGGCCACGTCCATCATCTGTTACTTCGATGACAATGCTACCGGAGTCATGATAGGCATTGAGTTTCAAAGTCCCCTGTTGTGACTTACCTGACGCCTGTCGTTCTGCAGCAGATTCAATGCCATGGTCCATGGAGTTACGCACCAGATGCATGAGAGGATCACCAATGCGTTCGACAACAGTTTTATCCAGTTCGGTATCTTCACCACTGATTTCCAGTTTGATACTTTTGCCAAGTTCCTTTGACACATCTCGCACCACACGTTGGAAGCGGGTAAATGTTTCACCAATCTGAACCATACGCAGGTTAAGCGCACTGTCACGAATTTCTTCTACAAGTCGGCCCATGCTGGACATAGACTCAAGCAATTTTTCATCACCCAGTTTATGGGCCAGCAGATTACTGGAGGCACCGGCAATTACCAGCTCGCCCACCAGGTTGATTAATCGATCCAGCTTAGTGGCATCAACTCGAATAACCCGATTGGCAGCCTTGGCCTGCTCCATGACCTTTTCCTGCTTGGCCAGGGCCGCGTCAACTACTTCCTGCTTAACCACTTTTTCTTCGACCAGTATTTCACCCACTTTGCGGTGATCATGTTCATCTTCCTGGTTAATCTTCTGAACGTCTTCTTCTACCTGCTCCTGCAGCACATGTTTTAATTCTTCTTCAGTGACGGCACCGCATTTCACCAGGATTTCACCCAGTTTCATTTCTTCATCGGGTAGCTGTTCAATCATCTCTGAATAGAGACCAAATTTCTTGTCCGGTGGCAGAATGTTTATTTCACTCATTTCACGAACAAATTCGAATACAGATTCGATTTGTTCTTTTTCGACCTCACCTTCAAAGTTGACCTCAAAGGCCAGATAACAGTGTTCCGGCTCACCAATTTCCAGACTAGGAAGCTCGTCATATAGGGTGGTAACACTGACTTCGCCCATTCTTTTCAAATAACGAATGAATGAAATCGGATCCATCCCATTCTGTAGAACTTCGCGATCAAAGCGCATTGAGATATGCCAGTTATCAAAAATAATCGGTGCGCCTTCATCATTGAGTGGAAAGCCCCCTTCTTCGGCAATCATTTTTGTGACTTCTTCCTGGCTAACCACTTTGCCAGCGGGATCCAGATAAGGATTAAGCTCACTAATGAGTTTGTGTCCTTCCTGTTTGACTTCTTCAGGTAAATCTTCATCCCCATCTACCGCAAGCCTGACAAGTGTCCCCATATGGTCACGGCAACTCAATAAAACCGCAATCAGGTCACCATCAATTTTCGTCTTGCCGCCACGAACACGATCCAGCACGTTTTCAACAATATGGGTAAACTCGACAATATTATCGAAACCAAACACGCCTCCGGTTCCCTTGATAGTATGGGCTGCTCGAAAAATGGCATGGATGAGTGTTTCTTCTTCCTCAGGGGCATTCTCCAGTCGCAGTAGAGACTCCTCCATGAGGTTCAACAATTCCGTTGCTTCGTGTTCAAATGAATCTATTGCACTATCACCCATTGTCTACTCCAAATATTTCACATATGTTTAGCTGGCTTTTTCAATCAAGTAGCTTTGTAAACCAAAAATTTCGATAACTTCCTCAACGGCAGGACTGATGGATATCAGTTCAAAGGTTTTTTCATTATCACGACAGGAATTCCTGGCCTGCATTAATAACTGAATACAGGACGTGTCTATCTCTGATACCTGTGACAGATCCAGTTTTAAGGTGGTTGACTTCTTAATGACTTTTTCAAGATCGTTTTTGAAGTCATTGACATGATAGATTGTCAATTCACCTTCTACAGCGGCATCACAGATCCCATCTTTGATATTTTCCTTGAATTCCATGAGATAACCTCGTTAAGGCATAATCAGTTTTGAAACGGCGTCCAGCATTTGTTCCGGTTTGAAAGGCTTGACCATCCAGGCCTTGACCCCGGCACTGCGGCCCTGATCTTTCATGTCATCACCTGACTCCGTGGTTAACATGATGATGGGGGTAAACTTATAGGCATCCATTTCCTTAATCTTGGTTACCATCTCAATGCCATTCATATTGGGCATGTTTACATCACTGATGATCAGATGAACTTTTTTACCATCCAGTTGATTTAAACCTTCCTGCCCGTCAGCACCTTCGATAACTTCATAACCGGCATTTTTAAGGGCGATACCGACCACTTCGCGTAGTGAATCGGAATCATCCACAATCAATATCGTTTTAGACATTGCAGCTCTCCTGTTTTTGCGACTTGTTACTACTCATACTTTTTTTAAAAAAAATCCACATCTGAATCTTCCGGCCCACCGGCCTCCTGACCATCATGCAGGCGACGTTGCTCTTCGGTCGTATAACCTTTCTTTAATTGTTCCAATAAAGAGCTTGAATCGTATATTTCATACTGACCTAACAACCGTTGTCTTTGTTTATCGGCCATAACTTCTGAAAATTGACCCATGGATTGTGTTACATGAACAAGAATCTGGCTGACCCTATCCTGGAATTGAAGAGATACCAAAATATCATTAATTTCTTTGACTATTCCGACACTTAAATCTTTGAACATATTAGATGAGCTGGATAAACCATCAGTCACTTCCTGTAGTTCTTCCAGAACAATATTAATTGCATCTCTTGCTTCAGTTTCTGCGGCTCCGTCCTGAATCGATGCCTGTTCAGCACTTAATAGCGTGAGTTTCATGGCGTCATTAACCCGGTTTACCATCTCAACGATGGCCTCACCTGCTTCCCCTGATTTCATGGACAGGCTGCGCACTTCATCCGCCACCACTGCAAATCCTCGCCCCATTTCCCCGGCGCGTGCCGCTTCGATGGCCGCATTCAAGGCCAGTAAGTTTGTTTGTGACGCTATATCCTCGACCGTCCTGGCCATTTTGGTGAGCTCATCAGTATGGCCTACCAGATCAGATACCTGGTGCTTGAGGTTATCTCGCATTTGGGTGGATTGGGCCATTCTATCCACGAGACGTACCAGTTTTTCCCTGCTTGATTCAAAAACGATCACAACGTGATTATTACCATCAGCATCAGTATCACCCGCTGCTGTTTTTGAGGCATGAATGGCATTATTAAGCTGCTGAACAAGACCTGAAAATCTCTTCGACAGGGATTTAATAGCGTCCTCTGTCTGGCTACGTGACAATTCCACCTGCTTGGCGGACAGATCACAGAGCTGGCTCATAGCCGATTCCATGGACTCAACAAATTCCTGTGGTGCAAGGCCTTTTTTAAGATCATCCAGTTCTAATTGAAACTTATGCTCGACTTTAGCAAGAGTCTTTTTTTCCACACCTTTTAGTAGAACAAAAAAGCCCAACATAAACCCACCCGCCAGTACGCTATAGATCAAACTCTTACTGGAGATACCCTCGAACAGAAGTCCCAGTGCAATAAGCAGCCCGGCTGCAATAAATAATAAAATTTGTTTTATCACCTGGGTGACTTTGTCCTGTTCTAATAATTTGTCTGGCTGCACATAGTCGCCAAACTATGTACAGAAACAGCAATACATACTGGTAAGTCATTAACCTTACCAAGCATATGATTCAGGCATGAATAATCAGGATTATAAAAACCCTTCTTTCACAGAACTTTTATCGTCTGAATAAGTTAATTCTTTATTTACTTAGCTGGCAGCTTTTACTGGATGGTTTAATTGCTATCTAAAATGGGGTAATTATGTAGGCAAAAATGGAAATACTTTTAAGTGCTTCATTTTCCATTAACACATATTAAACATGGTTGTATTTATATTCAGTTATTAATAGTCTGTTTGCTTTACATCGAAATGTGTAAAACTGTAACGATTTATTAAGAAGTGTTAATTTTGTTATTACCCTGTTTACCCGTTTTCCAATCGGACCGTTAAGGCTTTATCTTCTCAATTGTATCTATTTGTTTAGCTGCAAAATTAACAAGGGATTGTCTAATGGCCATAACAAATCTTAGTATAAAAAATATCAAGCTAAGCAAACTGGTGATGTTCCTATCAGGCGCCTTATTTACTGGGCTTGCTGTTGTTGCGCTTATCGCTATTACGAAAATGGCCTCTATCGGCCAGGAGATTGAAGCCATTGCCGAACACGACCTACCACTAACCGGCATTGTCACCAAGATAACGATACATCAACTGGAACAGGCGATTAACTTCGAAAGGGCCCTGCGTTATGGCGAGGCCATGGCCAAGGAGCCTACGGCCAGGAAACATTATAAAGATTCCGTTAAACAATTCGACAAACTGTCTGCAAAAGTCAACAAGGAAGTGATAGAGGGTGAAGAACTGGCTGAATTTGCCTTAACGAAAGCCCACACCAAGGAAGAGAAAAAAGAATTTGAGCATGTCCTGGAAGTGCTCAAGCAGGTGGAAGTCGAACACCGTAATTATGAAGAGCATGCGCACGAGATCTTTGCCCTGATCAAGGCCAATAAAATGCACAAGGCCTACCTGAAGGCGGAAAAGATTGAGCAAGAGGAAGAGAAACTGGTCAAGGAACTGGAAGCACTGGAGCTGGAACTCGTTGCATTTACCGCCAAGGCCGCCATGACCGCCGAGCACGATGAAAAGACGGCCCTGGTTCAGATCAGTGTGGCCTCAGCTATTGCAGTCACTATTGGCCTGTTGTTATCGCTACTCATTATCCGAGCCCTTTCCAGACCCCTGGCCATGATGTTGGCTGCTGTGGAAGACTTGCGCGAAGGTGACGGAGACCTGACCTACCGACTACCTGATTTTGGAAAAAATGAAGTGGGTGATACCGCCCTTTCATTAAATGGTTTCATCGAGCGTATCCAGGATGTCATTGCACAGGTGAGTTCTGCAGTAGATAACATTTCTGCCGCTTCAACTCAGGTCAGCTCTACCGCACAAAACCTGAGCCAGTCCGCGACTGAGCAGGCAAGCGGCATTGAAGAGACCAGTGCAACTATCGAACAAATGTCTTCTACGATTGCTCAAAATGCAGATAATGCAACGAGTACTGAAGCAATCGCAGATAAGGTTGCCAAACAAGCATCGACAGGCGGTAAGGCTGTTACTGAAACAGTCGGCGCGATGCGAGTTATTGCAGAAAAGATTCAACTGGTTGAAGAAATTGCCTACAAGACGAACCTGCTGGCACTGAATGCGGCCATTGAAGCGGCAAGGGCGGGCGAACACGGCAAGGGCTTTGCGGTTGTCGCTGACGAAGTACGGAAGCTGGCAGAACGCAGCCAGGTATCGGCCGCTGAAATCAGCGAAAATGCGCAAAGCAGTATGGCGGTTACCGAAAAGGCCGGTGAATTGATTAACGAAGTTGTCCCAGGTATTGAAAAAACAGCCTCCATGGTGCAGGAAATTTCTGCTGCATCAATAGAGCAACGAACAGGTACCGAACAGGTCATCACAGCCATAACGCAAATGGAGACGGTCGCACAAACTGTTGCCAGTTCATCGGAAGAACTTGCCTCGACAGCAGAAGAATTGAATTCTCAGTCAGCAGATCTCAAGGATCTGGTAGCTTACTTCAAGATCGCCTGATGTATTTAAGAATCACCCCAGGCACCACCACCAGCGGAACTAAGTCGTAATCGATCATTGGCTTTCACCTGGGCCGTGAACTTTGATCCGAGTACTTGCTGGTTCAAACTGTTTTCACCTGGCTGAGCAGGTTTTCCTCCCGCCAGTCCCCAGGGTTGATGAGTCCGTCGTTCAGTTAACAGGGTCACGGTAGTATCGGCCAGGAATTCAAATTCCCGCACCAAACCATCTCCACCTGGCTGTGTACCCTGGCCACCAGAACCCTTTCTTATACTATATATATGCAGGCGCACAGGATAACGGCTTTCCAGCACCTCAATGGGTGTGTTGCGAGTATTGGTCATGTGGGTCTGCACACCGCTTAGACCCGGCTGGTTTGAGCTCGCGCCCATACCACCGCCCATGGTTTCGTAGTAGTCCCAGCTTTTGCCATTCACCACGCCCCCCATAGCGAGATTATTCATACTGCCATGACTGGCTGCTGGAATTTGGTCTGGTAAGGCTTTGGCTAGCGCACCCATAACGACATCGACAATGCGGGTACTGGTTTCTACGTTCCCCGCCGCAACTGCAGCAGGTCGTTTTGCGTTGAGCAGGCAAGCTTCGGGGGCCGATAAAGTAATAGGACGAAAACTACCGGCACAGGCCGGAGTCTGGGCTGGCATTAAACAGCGAAAGACGTAATACACCGCCGCCGCCGCAACGGAGAGGGGGCAATTAATATTGCCTGCGGTTTGTGGTGCCGTCCCGCTAAAGTCCACATGCACTTGATGACTCTCTACCTTCAGCTTTGCGCAGATCTTGATGTCCTGGTTACCAAGACCATCATCGTCCATGTAGTCACTGAATGAATATTCACCATCGGGTATGACGGCCAGGGCCGCCTGGGCCAGGCGTTCTCCGTAGGCATTCAATTCATGCAGCGCCTGTTGAAAATTGCTACTCCCCATCTGGCTAATTAATAGTGACAGCCTGGTAAGCCCAGTACGATTGGCACTTATCTGAGCGGCAAAATCACCCCGCCCCTGTAACTCACTGCGGGTCTGACCCACGATATTGGACAAGCAGGCTTCATCGACCTGCCCCTCTCGCAATAAATGGCTTGGAGGAATAATGATCCCCTCTTCATCCAGACTGCCTGAAATCGGCATGGAGCCCGGCGTTTCGCCACCAATATCTGCATGATGTGCCCTGTTAACAACAAATGCCTGCAATATATCATCATGATATACCGGTGCGATTAGCGTGATATCGGGTAGATGGGTACCTCCCAGGTAGGGATCATTGACAATGATCATATCCCCTTCCTGCCACTCGATATTCGTCACTATTCCCTGCATGGCATAGGCCATACTCCCCAAATGTACCGGGATATGGGCTGCCTGGGCACAAAGCTCACCTTTTGCATCGAAAATGGCGCAGGAGAAATCCAGTCGATCGCGAATATTGGGCGAGAAGGCCGCTTTCTGGAGAACAGTCCCCATTTCATCGCATACCGCGTTGATCCGGCTGGTAAAAATGCTCAGTTCTATAGCATTCATTTTATTAGGTATTTTATCCAATCTAGAATCACTCTATTATATCGGCCCAGTAAACCACTCAAGAAATAAAACGCCTACCAGGGGTGGTAAAATAAAAATACCATAGTAAAATACTCAGCATTAGAATATTCGCAATCACTACAATTTGAGGGAAAAATCATGAACCCATTAGACTCGATCTCTGGCACTATCGCCACCGGTTTTGTATTGGCCATCATCATTATGCTGATTGTATAAACAGCAGAAAAAACTGAGATATCAGATTAGTAATTTATAAAGAATAACGGAGAATAAAATGAACGATCTATCGCTTGCTGTATGGTTCCATGTCATGGCTGGTATTGTCTGGATTGGCCTGCTTTATTATTTCAATTTTGTCCAGGTTCCTGGCATGGCCAAGGCCAAGGCCGACGGTACTGCCGCCGGTATTGCTACCCATATCGCTCCACGTGCCCTGCTCTGGTTCCGCTGGGCCGCTGTCGTTACCTGGGTAACAGGTGCTGGTGCTCTGTCATTGACTGTTGGTTTTGTTGAAGCCTTCACCTTTGCCAACCAGGCTGCCACCTACATCGGTATCGGTGCATGGTTAGGTACCATTATGCTGTTCAATGTCTGGGTCCTGATCTGGCCAAACCAGAAGAAAGTGCTGGGTATGGTTCAGGCCAGTGATGAAGAAAAAGCCAAGGCAGCCCGTACTGCTCTGCTGGCTTCCCGTACCAACACTGCCCTGTCTATTCCGATGCTGATGAGCATGGTTGGTTATGGCCATGCTGGTTTCCCTCTCTAAATTAGAAAGGGTATAAAAGACTAAAAAAACCCGGCTCTGGCCGGGTTTTTTATTTACAGGGGTTTGCGAAACAACCGTTTATATATAGAATAAGCCCTTCATGGCGGCCCGCTGATATCCCTAGCTGGCTGCCTTTTTGTTTTTAAGCAGGAATAGATATGAGCCATCACTTAATGAACAACTATGCCCCTATCGCCGTGACTTTTTCTCATGGAGAAGGTGCGCGCATCTGGGATACCGATGGCAAGGAATATCTGGATGCCCTGGGTGGTATTGCCGTGGCCGCACTGGGTCATGCCCATCCTGCTGTCACTCAGGCCATCTGCGATCAGGCCGGAACACTCATTCATACCTCTAACCTGTACAACATCGACCTGCAGGGCAAGCTGGCCGATAAGTTGTGTGAACATTCAGGACTGGACAGGGTTTTCTTTGGTAACTCCGGCGCTGAAGCTAATGAAGCAGCGATTAAAATTGCGCGTATGTTTGGCCATAGTAAAGGGATAGCCGTGCCTCAGATTATCGTTATGCATGGCAGTTTCCATGGCCGCACCATGGCGACCCTGTCTGCCACGGGTAATCCAAAAGTTCAGGCCGGTTTTGATCCTCTGGTAGAGGGCTTTATCCATGTGGATTACAACGATGTTGTCGCCATCGAGAAACTGGCCAAAGAGAACCATGACATCGCCGCCATCCTGGTTGAACCTGTGACGGGTGAAGGAGGTATTCGAATCCCGGCAAGTGATTATCTCAACAAGCTAAGAGACATTTGTGACAAGCATGACTGGTTATTGATGCTGGATGAAATTCAAAGTGGCATGTGTCGTACTGGTAAATGGTTTGCCCACCAGCATAATGCTATTAAACCGGATGTGATGACTCTGGCCAAGGCTCTGGGTAATGGTGTACCCATCGGCGCCTGCCTGGCGGGACCCAGGGCTGCAGACATTTTCCAACCCGGTAATCATGGTTCAACCTATGGTGGCAACCCACTCGCCAGTCGTGCCGCCCTTGCTGTGATTGAAACCATGGAAAAAGACAAACTCGACCAACGTTCCGCCGAGTTGGGAGATATGATCCATGCTGGCTTTAGTAGCCGTCTGCAATCCCTGGCCGGTGTTAAAGAAATCAGGTCAAAAGGTCTGATGATTGGTATTGAACTGGATAAACCCTGTGCTGAACTGGTTGGCCTGGCGATTAAAGCAGGACTTTTAATTAATGTCACAGCCAACAACGTTGTACGTTTACTCCCCCCCCTGACGATCAGCAATGATGAAGCGGAACGCATCATCAATGAAGTCAGCTCTCTGATCGAGACATTTCTCGCTCAATAATCCCAGCCAGATGAGGACGGCATAATGGCCAAACATTTTTTAACGTTATTGGATTTAGAAAAGAATGAAGCGGAAGCTCTGATTCAAAGAGCCATAGAGCTGAAAAAAATGCTTCGTGAAGGTACTGAGCACAATTTTCTGAAACAGAAAACCCTCGCCATGATCTTTGATAAGTCATCGACGCGTACCCGAGTCTCATTTGAAACCGCCATGGTGCAATTTGGTGGTCATGCCATTTTCCTGTCTCCACGTGACACCCAGTTGGGGCGCGGTGAACCAATAGAAGACAGTGCCCGTGTTCTATCACGCATGGTCGATCTCATCATGATTCGCACCTTTGAACATGAGAAACTAGAAAAATTTGCCGAATACTCTCAGGTCCCTGTTATTAATGCATTGACGGATATGTATCATCCCTGCCAGTTACTGGCCGATGTGCAGACCTTTGTTGAGCATCGCGGTGCTATAAGAGATAAGACTGTAGCCTGGATAGGGGATGGTAATAATATGTGCCATTCCTATATTAATGCGGCCCGTCAATTTGGCTTTAAGCTGAATATTGCAGCTCCGACTGGGTATGATCCTGATACTGACATCATGCAAGCGGCAGGAGATATTGTTAAGTTGACCCGAGATCCCAAAGAAGCGGCTGATCAGGCAGACATGATCGTGACCGATGTCTGGGCCAGCATGGGACAGGAAGAAGAACAAAAGCAGCGTGAAAAAAGCTTTAAGGATTTTCAGGTAAATGCCTCACTCATGGCCTGCGCCAAAAAAGATGCCTTGTTTATGCACTGTCTTCCTGCCCATCGCGGTGAAGAGGTTGCAGCGGATATCATCGATGGCCCACAGAGTGTGGTTTGGGATGAGGCCGAAAATCGCCTGCATAGCCAGAAGGCTCTGCTGGAGTTACTCTATAATAGTAAGTAGTAATTCCCTTTTTAGCTAACAGAGTGCTATATCTTAATACTATGGGATCAAAACTTTTCAGACTTGTTATTTACTTCGCTGTGTTGATGGCATTTTCAGCCCAGGCCGATGACATGAGCAAGGGTATGGCCGCCTTTCAGGACGGTAAGTTTAACGAGGCCTACCAGTTCTGGAAACCACTTGCAGAAAAAGGCGATGCCAATGCCCAGTTTAATCTTGGTCTGCTTTATCGAAATGGTCATGGAATCAAACAAAACGATCGTGCGGCCCTGGAGTGGTTCAGCAAGGCTGCTCAACAAGGCATGCTGGATGCGCAATACAACACCGGCCTGATGTATTTTGAAGGTCGGGGTGTCGCAGTCAGTAAAATGGAAGCCTATGAATGGTGGAAACTGGCTGCTGGAAAAGGCCATGCCCCTTCCCAACACAACCTTGCTGTGCTCTACGCCTATGGCATTGCAACTGGTAAAGACGAAAAGAAGGCCATGGAACTCTGGCTGCTATCAGCCAAACAGGGACACAAAGGGGCACGCAAGGCACTCTTTCAGGCCTATACAGAAGGGATGTTTGGTGTCACCCCGGATCCTAGCGCTGCAAAACAGTGGCAGGACTGACAAGGGTCTGTTGATGCTTCATTCTCACCACTGCTGGAGCCACATTTTTTGTCCAACAAGGCGTCATAAGTGTCGTGTAGTTATTCTACATGAGCGAAATGACAACGCGGTTGGGTGAAAAATGCCGCCCAGCCCAATGGGTTGAGCCAGAAAAAGCGCCACTCGGCGTTACTCGTCACTTATTTGGAGCAACCAAACCGCGCTCCTCGTGCCTTGATTGGCGCTTTTTCTGGCTCAACAGTGGTGAAAATGAAGCATCAACAGACCCTAACTCTCTCTATTTTCAGTTTAAAAATCAGGTTCTTTCCTAAATGAGATTTGTTATCATTTGCTGAACCTATGAAACCCTTACTCGAACTCGACAATATTACCTGCCAGTATCGCGGCCACACTGCTGTAGAAAACCTGAGCCTGCATGTGAATCAGGGCGATCTGTTCTGTCTGCTGGGGCCAAGTGGCTGTGGTAAAACCACGGCCCTTCGAGCTATTGCCGGCTTTGAACCTGTCACGGCGGGGACTATTCGATTACGAGACCAGGCCGTTTCCACCTCCCACACCACCCTGCCACCAGAGAAACGACGTATCGGCATGGTCTTTCAGGACTATGCCCTGTTCCCCCATATGAACGTCTGCTGCAATGTCTGTTTTGGGTTACATGGAAAAAACAAACAGGAACGGATTCGTATTGCCGATGAAATGCTGGAACTCGTCGGTCTGGCCGGTTTTGGTCAGCGATATGTGCATGAGTTATCTGGAGGACAACAACAACGTGTGGCCCTGGCTCGCGCCCTGGCGCCCAAGCCGGACCTCATTCTGATGGATGAACCCTTCTCCAATCTGGATGTGGAAATGCGTGAACACCTGAGCCAGGAGGTCCGGCAGATCCTAAAGTCTCAGGGTACCACCGGTATCCTGGTCACCCATGATCAAATGGAGGCCTTTGCCGTCGGTGACCAAATTGGCGTCATGAATGATGGCCAACTACTGCAAAAGGACACGGCATATAATCTTTATCATTCTCCAGATAACCACTTTGTAGCCGATTTTATCGGTCAGGGCGTCTTTCTTGATGGCACATTGTTATCGCCGGATACTGTAGAAACCGAACTGGGTATTATCGTGGGAGATCGTGCCTATGATTGGCCTCTCAAAACCCCGGTAAAATTATTGCTTAGACCTGATGATTTAATCAGTCAGCCAGATGGTCATTTACAGGGAGAGGTTATTCACAAGGCCTTCAAAGGTGCTGAAATTATGTATACCCTGCGCCTGAATACAGGTACTGAAGTTTTATCCCTGTTTCCCAGTCACCATGATCATGCCCTGGGTGAAAAAGTCCGCTTACAACTCGCACCGGATCATATGGTGATCTTCAGGGCAGATAAACTAGCCTCCGATATTGCCTGATCAAAGATAATATTCGAATTCCATGGTTTTACGTGAGGGATGTGGCAGAATTGCGGATCAGGTGTTACTCTTAACTGCAATATTAGAAAAACATGACATGGAACGCAGTCTGTTTTGCCACTTGAATTACAATTAATGACGTTTTGAATACTTAATATAAAACTACAACAGGGTACAAAAGTGTATAAATTTGTTGTTTCGATTTTATTATCCAGTTTACTTTTTTCAGCTGAAATCCAGGCCCAGACCCGCTACGTTGCGGATCAACTAATTATTACCATACGTTCTGGTCAGGGAAGTCAGCACAAGATCATCAAGACCATTACCACCGGTACCAAAATGACCCTGCTGGAAGAATTTCCTGAAACCGGTTATGCCAGGGTTACTCTTGAAGACGGAACGGAAGGCTGGGTACGCACCCAATATCTGACAGACAAACCGGTTGCAAAGGCCCAACTGGAATGGTTCAAGGATCAATACAAAAAATTAAAAGATAGCCAGGCTGGCATACAAGAAGAGCTTAATACACTTAAGAAAGTAGAAAAAGAGCACAATGCTTTGCAGGCTCGTATGAAACGTCTCTCTGAAGCGGCTGCCAAACCCATCCTGCTCGATAAGGAAAACCGCGAACTAAAAGAGCAAAATGTCACCCTGACCAATGAAATGCAGCTGATATCCCAGGAAAACCAGATCCTCAAGGATCGTTCTGACCGTGACTGGTTCGTTGCTGGTGGCGGTGTAATGGTTGTTGGCATTTTGCTTGGTCTATTTTTACCCAAACTGCGCCCTAGTAAGAAAAGTGGCTGGAG
The DNA here is from genome assembly GCA_029881995.1 of Gammaproteobacteria bacterium. Taxonomy (GTDB): domain Bacteria; phylum Pseudomonadota; class Gammaproteobacteria; order UBA6429; family Thiohalophilaceae; genus JAHEDB01. Next base: position 11,327 of record JAOULO010000009.1, on the reverse strand, counting down.
TGGCAGCAGCCTGTAAACTGGTTTTCATGTAAGGCACTGACCAAATGCCCTCATCACCCGATCTGAAACAGATGCTGGAGGGTTTGATCGCTATTCCCTCCATCAGTAGCGTCAAACCTGAACTCGATCAGGGCAATCTTAAAGTCATTCAATTGCTGGCCAAATGGCTGGATACCATGGGCTTCAGTTGTGAAATTCTCCCCCTGCCCAATAATCCCGACAAGGCCAACCTGATAGCTACACTGGGCGAAGGTCCCGGCGGACTGGTACTGGCCGGTCACACCGATACCGTGCCCTATGATGAAGGTCGCTGGAAACATGATCCGTTTAAATTGATTGAACAGGATAATCGCTTTTATGGTCTGGGTACCTCAGACATGAAAAGTTTTCTTGGCATGGCCATCGAAGCTGTTAACAGACTGGAATCAAAATCATTCCATCACCCCCTGATCATTCTTGCCACCGCCGATGAAGAAAGCTCCATGGACGGTGCCCGTGAACTGGTCAGGCTGGGCAAACCCAAAGCCCGTTATGCGGTCATCGGTGAACCCACTGGCATGAAACCCATCCATGCCCATAAAGGCATGATGATGGAAAGTATTCGCCTGATTGGTAAAGCCGGACACTCCAGTGACCCGGCCCTGGGTAACAATGCAATCAAGGGTATGCACAAAGTGCTGGGTGTGATCGAAAGCTGGCAAAACGAACTTCAAATGCAACACCAGAACCCCCTGTTCCATGTCCCCTATCCAACGATAAACCTCGGTCACATTCACGGTGGTGATAACCCCAATCGTATTTGTGGAGAGTGCGAAATGTATATTGATATTCGACCCCTGCCCGGTATGGATATCACTGCATTACAGGAAGAGTTACAACAACGAGTGTTTAATTCGGTCAAGCTGACCGGACTTGAGCTTGAGATTCGGCATTTAATGAAAGGTGTACAGGCCATGAACACCAATATTGATAGTGCCATTGTTAAAACTGCGGAATCACTGACCCGCCATTCCACCGAAGCCGCTGCCTACAGTACCGAAGGTCCCTTCCTGAATGAACTGGGAATGGACACCATCATCCTCGGCCCCGGTGCAATCGAACAGGCCCACCAGCCGGATGAATTCCTGCATCTCAATACAATCAATCCCATGATAAGCATCCTGCAAGGGCTGATTAAAAAGTTCTGTTTAAAGCAATAAAAAGTATCTATAAAACAGATACACAAAATCGTGGTCAGGATCATTGTGTTTTGGTGCCATAGCACGTATTAATTAACTATGTGAATTCTTATCAGGCGTTTCACGTGCAAAATCTGCTTTATATTGCAAAGATTATCTATCTATTAACAGGCATACTTTTCCTGACGGCCTGTGCCTCTGGTATCCCGGAAATTATTGAAAAGCCTCCTGCAGAAGACCTGAGTCTTGTACGTGTCCAGGCCCAACCGGAAAAACACCAGGGTAAGGTCATCCGCTGGGGCGGTGACATCATCCATACGGAAAACAAAAAAGACCAGACCACACTCACTGTGCTTGCCAAGCCTCTGGACAGTTATGGTGAACCCATGGAAGGTGACAAAAGCTATGGTCGGTTCATCGCCATCATCAAAGGATTTCTTGACCCGGCCATTTACGCCAAAGGCCGATCCATCACCGTCTATGGTCGTTATGAAAAGATACTGGACAAAAAGATTGATAACTTTGACTATCGCTACCCGTTAGTGAAAGTCGAACATTTCTATTTGTGGCAGGTTCCGGAAAAAGTTAATTATAATGACTATCCTTACTGGTATGATCCCTGGTATCCCTACTGGGGACCTTATTACCACCCACATCGGCACTACTGAACACTATGATGAAAACACTTAGCTTGTTATTACTTGTCCTTACCATCACTGGCTGTGCACAGTATCCCAAGTTTGATACCCGACATGTCGATAAAAGTCTGTTACCCACCCAGGTTGCCTCTGACCTCAAGGCACATAAAGGGAAAAATATCTTGTGGGGTGGAACAATCCTGTCTGGAAAAAACCTGAAAAAGTCCACCCGTCTGGAAGTACTCGCTTACCCCCTGGACGGTGATGGCTGGCCGGAACGGGATCAAAAACCCCTGGGTCGGTTTATTCTGAGCCAGGCGGGGTATCTGGAGACCGCCGATTATGCCAAGGGCAGGGTTATCACCGTGCTTGGTTCCATTACCGGGATCGAAAAAGGCAAGGTAGGAGATTCAGCCTATACCTATCCCCTGGTCCAGGTTCAACAACTGCACCTGTGGGAAAAAATAGATCGTAAATCCGGTACCGGCTTCCATTTTGGTGTCGGTGTCATGTTCCACTAAGCCATCCAGCCTTAGGAAAAACATTAAAAACCTGACATAAGCCATTAAATGGTATAGTATTTTCTTATTTGATACTCACATCGTCAGGGCAAATTGGACAATCCACTCAACAATTCAGACTACGTACGCTGGTTTCGCAATTCCTCACCGTACATCAATGCCTTTCGCGACCGGACCTTCGTGGTCTGCTTTGGTGGCGAAATGCTGGCCGATGCCCAGTTTGCCCCCCTGGTACATGACATCGCCCTGCTCAACAGTCTTGGTGTCCGACTTGTGCTGGTACACGGTGCCCGTCCCCAGATCGAAGAGCGCCTCAAAGAGAGAAACATTGAACTGCAATATGCCAATGGTCTGCGCATTACTAACGAGGCGGCATTGCAATGTGTCAAAGAGGCCGCTGGCAGCGTGCGGGTCGAAATCGAGGCCCTGCTTTCCATGGGTGTGAGTAACACACCGATGGACAGCGCCGATATTCGGGTGGTCTCCGGTAACTATGTCACGGCCCAACCCCTGGGTGTGCGTGATGGTGTCGATTTCCTGCATACCGGTGAAGTCAGGAACATCGATGCTGAGGCCGTTCACTGGCAACTGGATGATGGCGCCATTGTCCTGTTCTCTCCCGTGGGTTATTCCCCCACCGGAGAAGTCTTTAACCTGACTGCCGAAGATGTGGCCACGGCTGCGGCCATACAGCTGCAGGCCGATAAACTCATTTATTTGATGGACAGCGAAGGGATAGAAGACAGTCAACAAAAATTATTGAGGGAACTCACCCTGTCGGATGCCAGGGATCTGTTACAAACCAATGACAAACTTCCCGAAGATGCCCGTAAATATCTGCAAAGTGCCATCACCGTCTGTGAAGTTGGTATCCCACGCACCCACATCATCAATCGCCATATCGATGGAGCCATCCTGCTGGAACTGTTTACCCGCGATGGGATTGGCCTGTTGATCACCACTGAACAGTTTGAAGATACCCGTCAGGCCCAAATCGATGATGTCGGTGGTCTACTGGAATTAATCACACCACTGGAAGAAGAAGGTATCCTGGTGCGTCGTTCTCGGGAACGCATTGAAATGGAGATTGAACATTTCACCGTGGTTGAGAGAGACGGCATGATCGTCGCCTGTGCCGCACTCTATCCCTATCCAGATGACAAAATGGCCGAGCTGGCCTGTCTGGTGGTCCATCCCGATTATCGCAAGCAGAATCGTGGTGATGTGTTATATAACTTTATGGAAAAACAGGCCAGACAACAGGGCTTGAAAAAACTCTTTGTGTTGACCACCCGCACAGCCCACTGGTTTCAGGAACGGGGCTTTGAAGAAGTGGATACCAAGCAGTTACCGATGGAAAAACAGGGCCTGTATAACATGCAGCGCAACTCTAAAGTCTTTATGAAGAAGATATAGCCATGACAAAAACAAACAACATCAAACCGTTTTTAAAATGGGCCGGTAACAAATACCGTATCATCGAACGAGTCCAGCGCCTGTTACCAGAGGGAAAACGTTTGCTGGAACCTTTCACCGGTTCCGGGGCCGTATTCCTCAACACCGATTATGAGCATTACCTGTTGACCGATAACAACCCGGATTTAATTAATATCTACCAACACCTCAAACAAGAAGGTCCTGCGTTTATTAGTTATTGCAAACGTTTTTTTAATGACAAATATAATAATCCGGAAACCTATTACAAATGGCGGGAAGAGTTTAATCGAACCAACAAGCTGCGTCGCAAGGCCGCCCTGTTTCTGTATTTTAATCGACACGGTTATAACGGTCTGTGCCGATATAACCAGAAAGGGGGTTTTAATGTCCCCTTTGGTCGTTATAAAAAACCCTACTTCCCGGCCAGGGAGATGCTGGCCTTTCATGAAAAGGCCCAACGGGCAACATTCAGACTCTCCGACTTTAGCACCTGCATGCAACAGGCGCGTAAGGGTGATGTCATCTATTGTGATCCACCCTACTATCCACTTTCGGCCTCAGCCAATTTCACGACCTATAGCGCAGGGGGTTTTACTGAACAACAACAGCACCAGCTAGCTGAAATAGCCCGTCAGTGTCGAGCGCGTAATATCCCGGTCCTGATCTCCAACCACAACACCCGCTTCACCCTGGATGTCTACAGCGATGCACAGGTTGAAGACTTTAAAGTCAGACGTTTTATCAGCTGTAATGGCAACAAACGCGACCAGGCAGGAGAATTGTTAGCCTTATACGCATAACAACGCACTCTGGCGAGTTAGGTTTTGCTAAAAAGTAGAGTCCGTTACTCTACGGTAAAACCAACCTGTTCCAGTGCCTTCTTAACTTCTCGGACAAGTTTTTCTGTCTCCAGGTCAACCACCTTCTCCCTGGCTTCTGCCCTATCTTCAGGTGACAGTTCCTTTAATAACTCTGCAAACTTCTCAGACATTTTTTTCCCCAATAATAATTAGAATACGCAAACACCTTCTAATTATATGGTAAAGGACATACTGATGTAAGCTGGATCTGAAAGGATCTCCCCCCACCAATGCAACGAGATTGCGATCTATGAGTGGGTAAAGTCCCTTTCCAGTCTCGGGGATGAGCTTAAAACATGGGGATAGTGTATTAAAACTTACGAGAGGACTTTCCCGATCCATTCGTGGGCTTCCCGAATGGTTTGGAAAATTTCCAATTCACCCTTGAATAAATTTTTCTCTGTTTCAAATGGCAGAAAGCTTCGGGTGCCGTGGACCACGATCGCAATAGCTTTTAGATTATCGATGCTGTTTAAAATGTCATAAACCGCAACGGGCACAATAGAATAATCTGATTTTCTATCAATGATCATGCCATATTCACCTGGCATTTCCTTCTGGATCAATTCATTGGCATAGCGGGATTTTGCCCCATCAATTTCCACACCGGGCATGGCTTCTACCAGGACTGTCCTGTCATCAAGGATACTGATGTGCATAAAGTCGGTAGGAATATACTTCATTTTCTTTTTTCCAATTACTCATTTGTTATCTGTGAGTACAATAAATAAATGAATGAAATCGAAATATCTATCTGTGATTATGTAGGTGTACTGGTACAAACAGATCTTTATTAATCCAGTCGAATCAGCCGTCCCGATTTAAACCGGTATAACTGCCATGGTCGACCCTGTGTCTGACAGGCTCCAAATTGAAACGGTGGTGTCCGTACATTATCGATTACGAAACGGTGATCGATAAACACCCCACAGGTGCCTTCACTTCGTTGTTCAATACGATCAAAGGCGGGGAACATCATAAAAGTTCGGATATCACTGAATTTTTCCAATTGCCAAATTTGTTTGGCCATGTCCTGTTTGTCTTTTTGTTTACCGTAACGATCATGGGTCAGCCAGTTGAGCCTGTCGGCTGGTTTGAAATACTCCCTGACCATGCTGATAAAACTATTACTTTCTCGTTCCGATTCTGCAAGCCCGGTTTGTTTCATCACGTTTACGTAGCTGACATGGTATTGATCACCATGAGTGATCACCAGTTTCCAGTGATGGGGCAGGAGAAACTGGGGTAGGACATGGATCTTTGCACCCTGCCAACCCTGTTGTACACGATAGGTTTCGGCAATATCGATGGCCTTTTGCTGCATCACAGCCTGATAGCCGATATAGCCTAATAAAATAGTCAATCCTGCCACTGCAATACGCTGGGAGTGCTGTTTGTTGATCCATGCCATGAAAAGAGCCAGCAGGATGATACCGCTAAACCAGGGATCAAGAATGAAGGTTGTAGGAAAGGCCAGCTTCATCATACTGAAGGGGGCAAAGATCATAGTCCCATAGGCGGTGATGATGTCACCCAGGATGTGGATCCCCAGGCCAAGGGCACTCACCCAGTAGAACTGTTGCCATTGATAACACCCTCGCGACAGACCAGCAAAGGCCATGGCGAGCATCAGAGCCCAGACAGGCAGGAGGATCACTGAATGGGTCATGCCTCGATGGTTGTTAAGATAGGTCAGATCCCCAAAAAACCAGAATATAAAATCGATATCCGGGAAGGCCGAGGCCAGAAAACCGGCCATCATACGGACTCGAAGCGTCAGCCCTTGCGAGTTATCGACCTGAGGTCGACGGCTGGCGCGGGCCAGTAGTGCGCCACTTAAGGCATGGGTAAGGGTATCCATAATCTTTACTACCTGGCTGTGATAAAAATTTACATACTTTATGCAGAATTCGGTAAAACTTTAGACTTTTTTGTGATTATTTCACTAAAGGGGTATCACCTCAAAGCCGACATCGACGTAACGTTGCCGCAGGTGACCTGTTGTACGTTATATTTACTGGCTGTATGAGTAAGAGGTAATAACGATGGCCACTGCTGATTTCAATAATACCATCCTCGTGGTTGAGGAGGATGCCCGCACGGCTTTTTTACTGGATTATTTGCTGTCCCGTGAAGGCTACAAGGTCATTGCCATCAATCCTAACCACCAGAACTACATCACACAGGATTCAGGTATGACTCCCCGTCTGATCATCATGGGTAACAAACCCTCGGTCGACAATGACAGTATGATGATCTCGGATATTCGTAATACCGGTGACTGGAAAAACGTACCCATCCTGGTGCTGGTAAGCCAATACGAAAAACAGAAAATGGAACGTGCCATGCAGGCCGGGGCGAATGATATCCTGATGCAGCCCTTTGATCAGCGTGAACTCATGATGCAGGTCGAACGACACATGGTGAGCCTGCATTAAGGTATTACAGTTCCTCATCCGGGGGAACAACTTTCATCACTTCTTCAATGGTTGTCTGCCCCATGGCCACTTTCCTGGCACCGGATATTCGAAGCTGTGTCATTCCTTCCTTGATGGCCTGTTTCCGAATCACACTCGCATCACTGTCTGGTGTCACAGTAGCGCGCAAACTTGCTGTCATGGGCATGAGTTCATAGATCCCTGCCCGACCGAGGAAGCCAGTGTTACGACATTCATCACAACCAACGGCTTCATAAAACTCATGCTTACCACTCATTTTCCAGGGGCGTGTCATGGACTTCCAGATATCGGGATCCAACTCAATCGGGGTTTTACAGTGTGGACAGAGTGTTCTGACCAGACGCTGTGCCAGAACACCGATCAGAGTGGCATTAATAAGATAAGCCGGGACTCCAATTTCACGTAAGCGTGGGATGGCACCTGCCACATCATTGGTATGTAGCGTCGAGAGAACCAGGTGCCCGGTCAGCGCGGCCTGTACCGCCATTTGAGCCGTTTCTTTATCGCGAATCTCACCCACCATGATGATATCCGGGTCCTGACGCATCAGGGTGCGAATACCGGTAGCGAAATCGAGCCCGATATTATGTTGCACCTGCATCTGGTTAAATTCCGGCATGACCATTTCGATTGGGTCTTCGACAGTACAGACATTGACTTCGGGTTTGGCTAACTGGCGCAGAGTTGAATACAGTGTGGTGGTTTTACCGGACCCGGTTGGTCCCGTCACCAGGACAATACCATGGGGTACGGTCACCATGCTGTCCCATTTCGTGATATCACTTTCGCTAAAACCAAGAGCTGAAAAATCCTTAACCAGCACATCCGGGTTGAAGATACGCATTACCAGTTTTTCACCAAAGGCTGTCGGCATGGTAGACAAACGCAACTCCACTTCACTGCCATTGGGTGTCTTGGTTTTGATACGGCCATCCTGGGGCCGACGTTTTTCGACAACATCCATTCTACCCAGTACTTTGATACGGCTGGTTACTACGGCCATCACTGGCGTTGGCATTTCATTTACCAGTTGCAGGGCACCATCGATCCTGAAGCGGATGTAACCGTTATCACGTCGTGGTTCCAGATGAATATCACTGGCCCGTTGATCAAAGGCATACTGCAACAGCCAGTCAACAATATGGACGACACTTTCATCATTGGTATCGAGTCGACCGGACTTACCCAGTTCGATCAGTTGTTCAAAGTTGGCGACACCGGGTATCTGTTTTTCTTCACTGTCACTGGTTGCCCGACGGATGGAATGACTGACGCTGTAAAACTCATTGAGATAACGTGAAATATCAACCGGGTTGGCTATGACTCTTTCGATCTGTAATCCGGAAACATGTACCAGTTCATTCTCCCAGCTACGAACATGGGGTTCTGCTGTGGCAATAATCACCTTCTTATGATCAACCTTGATAGGCAGGATTTTAAACCGACTGGCATAGGCTGCCGACATGATCCCTGTCACCGAGGTCACATCCACCTTGAGAGGGTCGATACGTAAATAGGGGAGCTCGACTTTTTCCGCCAGCCATTGCGTCAGGGCTTCAAGATTGAGCAGCTTACCCGTTTGCTGGTTGTCCCATTCCTGCTGGGCGACTATCACCAATGGGTGGATCTCCAGGCTGGAACTACGGGCAGGGATTAAAAACTGCTCCGCCTGTTTTTTATCGATGAGTCCATCAAACAACAGATCATCAACCACTTCCTTTAAAGCAAGTTTTCGATCTGCCGTTACTGTATCCTGTCGAGTTGCCATAAGTTTATATAACCTATTTACCTGCCCTAACCAGACCACCCATACCAGAGACCTCAAACCGACTGTTTAAAAACTGTCGGATTGTGAGAGCATCTTCCATTTGTAATACTTCACTCAATAATTCTTCTGCCCGTTTCATACTGATATTTCGAATTACCCACTTTACCCGGGTCAGACTCGAGGCACTCATACTTAAACTATCGACCCCCATCCCGATTAATACAAGGGCCGCGGCCGGATCTCCGGCCATTTCACCACAGACGCTGACCGGTATATTATTCCGCTTGGCCGATTCAACCGTTTGATAAATGGCCTGCAAAACGGCTGGCTGCAGTGAATCATAAAGTTCTGCCACGTTGGCATTGTTTCGATCCACAGCTAGTAAATACTGTGTCAGGTCGTTAGTACCGATCGAAAAGAAATCAACCCGCCGGGCAAGATTGTCGGCCTGATAAACGGCAGAAGGAACCTCGATCATGACCCCCAACCTCGGCATCTGTACATCCAGCCCTTCTTCGAGCAGTTCTTCATAGGCACGATTAATAAAAAATTTGGAATCGACCAATTCTGCTACAGTTGAAATCATAGGTAACAGAATATTGAGATTGTTCAGACCGATGCTGGCTCGCATCATGGCACGCACCTGAACCAGAAAAATTTCCGGATGATCAAGAGTGATACGAATGCCACGCCAACCCAGGAAAGGATTGTCTTCTTCAATCGGAAAATAAGACAGAGGTTTGTCACCGCCTACATCAAGAGTACGTAGTGTCACCGGCCTTGGATGAAAGGCTTCGAGTACCTGTCGATAGATTTTGTATTGTTCCTCTTCACTAGGAAAACGCTGACGGATCATGAAGGGAAATTCAGTACGGTAAAGTCCGATTCCTTCCGCACCACTATTCAGGGAGGGTGTTACATCGGACAACAGTCCGGTATTGGCAAACAGGTGGATATGAACATTATCCTTGGTCACCGCAGGTTGATCCCGCAATGTCAGTAACTCGGTGGATAGCTCAGCCTCTTCCCTGGCCAGTTTTTTATACTCTTCACGAACAGTGCGTGAAGGAGAAACAAATACATTGCCACTATAACCATCGGCAATGATAGGACGGCCATCGATACGACTAACTGGTAAATCCTTCGCCCCCATTACTGCCGGTATTCCCAGGGCCCTTGCCAGAATAGCAACATGTGAAGTACTGGATCCTCGTGCAGAGACTACACCCTTTAATTTTTCACTAGGCACTTCAGCCAGGATGCTGGCACTGATCTCTTCCCCAACCAGGATGGTCTCATCGGGATAGTCAAATTGTTTCTGGTTGGTTTGCTGAATATGGGCCAGAACGCGTTGACCAAGATCGTAAATATCATCGGCTCTTTCACTTAGATAGGGATCATCCATTTCCCTGAACACCTTAACGTGATCCAGAATAGTTGTGCGTAAGGCACCAGAGGCCCAGTTACCTTTTCGGATATTGGCAATGGTTTCACCACCCAGAGAATCACTATCCAGCATCAATAGATATGCATCGAACAAGGCCTTGTCTTCAGTGGGTAACACTTCAGTCAATCGTGATGAGAGAGCCGTAATTTCATTTCTGACAGTTTCTACAGCACGATTAAATACCTCAATCTCTTCTTCAACATCATCAATGTATTTATCCGGGATGGATTTAAGATTGGCCATGGGATACACCACAACGGCAGTACCCATCGCAACCCCAGGCGCACCCGGCAGGCCAGATAAAGGTTTAGAGTTATCGATTGAATCATCAGTCCCCTGAACAATTCGCTCTATCTCACCACTGGCAGCGGCATGAGCCATGGCTCCAGCCAGTTGGGAAGCAATCGTGATTAAAAAAGTTTCACTCTCTTCATCAAACTTTTCTGACCTTGTACTTTGTACAATCAAAACACCCAGTACCTGCCGATGATGGATAATGGGAACACCAAGAAATCCATTAAACTTTTCTTCACCAGTTTCTGGGAAATAATAATAACGGGGATGCTCTGGAGCATTGCCCAGATTAACCGGTTCGGCACGTGAAGCAACCAGACTGACCAGGCCTTCATCAATGGCCAGGCGAATATTACCGACAGACTCGGGATTGAGGCCCTCGGTTGCCATCAGAACATGTTGTTGTTGAATCTCATCTGTCAGATAAACAGAACATACATCAACCGACATGGCTTCTTTAACTCGATGTACGATAACCGCCAGCGCCTTATCCAGATTAGAGGCGTTGTTGACTTCCTCAACGATGCGTCGCAATACTTCCAGCATATTATTTTTGTTATCCAGTAAACATTCTTTAAAGCCACAAGCTCCATCTGCATGTCAGCCCTGACATGGCCTCTCCATCTTTATAATGAGGATAATGTGGAAACTAGCGGTGTTTTACACAACCGGCAAGCTGCTGACTGCCACCCACCAGTTGTAACAGTGGTGCCAGTCAGCAGCTT
>JAOULO010000060.1 GCA_029881995.1 Gammaproteobacteria bacterium | reverse complement strand
GGCTTTCACTCAGTCCGTTTATTGGAGGCCGGTTTTGATGTGACCAGTGCCGATGGTAGTCCGGAAATGCTGGCGCGTGCTTTTACAAATGGATGCAAGCGTGGCCATATTCTGCGCACTGTACAGGCCGACTGGCGCTGGTTGAATAAGACCGTTCATGAACAGTTTGATGCGGTGATCTGTCTGGGTAATTCCTTTACCCATTTATTTGAAGAACATGATCGTCGTAAGGCCCTGGCTGAATTTTACGCCACGCTGAATCACGATGGTATTTTGATCATGGATCAACGGAATTATGGTGCCATCCTGGACAATGGTTTCTCCACCAAACACAAATATTATTACTGTGGTGAAGACGTGGTGGCCGAGCCGGTGCATGTGGATGAAGGTCTGGCCCGTTTTAAATACTCCTTCCCTGATGGTTCAGACTATCACCTCAACATGTTTCCGCTGCGCAAGGAATATACCCGCCGCCTGATGCATGAAGTGGGTTTTCAGCATATCGAGACCTATGGTGATTTTCAGGAAACCTTCAAGGCCAATGATCCCGATTTCCTGGTGCATGTCGCGGAGAAAACCTACAGAACTGCCGATGAGGAAGATGAATAATGAGTGGTACTTATTCAGAGGCGGTGGCCACGGCGCGTGATTATTACAATAGTGAGGATGCCGATAATTTTTACAACATCATCTGGGGTGGAGAAGATATTCACATTGGCTTGTATGAATCAGACAGTGAAGCCATTGTTGAAGCCAGTCATCGTACCGTGCGGCACATGGCGGCCATGCTGAATATTAATGAAAACTCCCGGGTGCTGGATATCGGTTCCGGGTACTGTGGTGCCGCACGTTATCTGGCCGAAACCTTTGGCTGTTCCGTCACTGCGCTTAACCTGAGCGAAAAAGAAAATGAGCGGGCCCGTGAACTCAATGTTGAACGAGCTCTGGCAGACAATATTGAAGTCATCGATGGCAGCTTTGAATCGATCCCTGTCGACGATAACAGCTTTGATGTGGTTTGGTCGCAGGATGCCATTTTACACAGTGGTAAACGTGATAAGGTCATCGAAGAAGTATCCCGTGTGTTAAAGCCGGGTGGTCAATTTATTTTTACTGACCCCATGCAGGCCGATGATTGTCCTGATGGTGTATTACAGCCCATTCTCGATCGTATTCACCTGACTTCTCTTGGGTCGCCATCCTTTTACCGTCAAGTAGCCAATACACTAGGTTTAACGGAAAAGGCATTCGAGGAAAACACCGGGCAGCTAGTCAATCATTATTCACGTGTCTTGCAGGAAACAGGTAAATACCAGGACGAACTGGCTCGTATTATCACCCCCGAATATCTAGAACGAATGAAAAAAGGTCTCCAATACTGGATCGATGGTGGCAAGAGTGGCTATCTCGCCTGGGGAATTTTTATTTTCGAAAAATAATAATCACGTTGCACATGGATTAAAGCATCACACGGGCTTGCCGGATGAAAAACTGGGTATATAAAAACAATAATAAAGTCGTACTCGATATCAATCCATGGGTGTTCGGCTTTTCGGTACTTTTTATTCTGGGCTTTGTCCTGGCAAGCTTTATATTTCTTAACAAGATCAGCACAACCTTTGATGAAACCCAGGCCTGGATTGCCAACCAGGCAGGCTGGTTTTTCGTGCTCGGGGTAAACCTGATCCTCGGTTTTATGTTGTATCTCATCTTCAGCCCCTTCGGCAAGATTCGACTTGGAGGGTCGGATGCCAAACCAGAGTTCACTCGGCTTGGCTGGCTGGCCATGTTGTTCAGCGCCGGTATGGGGATTGGCCTGTTGTTCTATAGTGTGGCCGAGCCCATGTATCACCTGGTTTCCCCACCCCATGGGGCAACAGCCGGTACCGCAGCCGCAGCAGAGGACGCCATCAAGACTACCTTCCTGCACTGGGGACTGCACGCCTGGGGTATCTATGCCCTGGTCGGATTGGCCCTGGCCTATTTTGCCTTTAACCGTAACCTACCTTTGAGTATTCGGTCCGTATTTTATCCCCTGTTAGGTGAGCGAATTCATGGTGGCTGGGGTCATGCCATCGATATCCTGGCCACCGTGGCGACCCTGTTCGGAGTGGCGACGTCGCTTGGCCTCGGAGCCAGTCAGGTCAATGCCGGCCTGCAACACCTGTTTGGTATACCGGAGTCCAGCCTGACCCAAATCCTGTTAATTACGGCCATCACGGCACTGGCGACTGTCTCGGTGGTGGCCGGTTTGGACAGGGGCATCAAGCGTCTGTCGCAATTCAATATCCTGGTCGCGGTGTTGCTACTGGTCTTTGTGTTAGTGGTGGGGCCGACTCTGTTCATCCTCAATGGCTTTGTTGAGAACATCGGCCATTACCTGAATGACTTTTTCTATCTCGGCTTCTGGAACGAAACCTATTCTGGCGGTAGCTGGCAAAATGGCTGGACGGTGTTTTACTGGGGCTGGTGGATTGCCTGGTCACCCTTTGTGGGCATGTTTATCGCGCGCATCTCCCGTGGTCGTACCATTGGTGAATTTATCACCGGGGTATTACTGGTCCCCACCCTGATGACCTTTGCCTGGCTGAGCGTGTTTGGTGATAGTGCCATATATATAGAATTATTCGGCGGGGGAGGCATGGCAGAGGCCGTGAGTAACAATATCCCTCGTTCGATGTTTTTCTTTCTTGAACGCCTGCCGGTTGCTGTCGGCTACACGTCCTTTCCAGGCTGGATAACAACACTGATCAGCCTGTTAACCATCCTGGTCATTATCACCTTTTTCGTCACCTCATCTGACTCGGGATCGCTGGTGATCGATATGATTACGGCGGGAGGTAATCCGAACCCACCAGTTGCACAACGTATTTTCTGGGCTGTAACGGAAGGGATTGTGGCAGCAGCCTTGTTGGTTGCTGGTGGACTCTCTGCTTTACAGACGGCCGCCATTGCCACGGGACTGCCTTTTACCGTATTGCTACTGATGATGATGGTTAGTCTCTATCGCGGTCTACAATCCGAACTCCACACCTCTACATAAATGACAAGTGACAAACTGAATTTCAGTTTGTGATGATTCATACTTTGATTTGAAACGATTAAGCAGTGCTAAATACACTTCCCCGGTTAATATAACCGAGGACAGGACAGATGCTGACGGCAGTCTATGCCAGCGATGCCGATTATGATTTTATACGTAAGGAAATCATCCTTGGCGCGCGCAAAAAGCATTTTGCCTTTTCAGTCAAAGACCCAGAGGATATGCGCTTTGTTGAAGAGAATATCCGATCTGCCATTCATCACCACTGTTTCACCAGTGGGCTGAGAGTACAGCCCATCCTGTTTATGAAAAAACAGCGACGGGTCGGGGTGGTCATGATGTCGGAAGTGTCACCGGGCAAGGGAGGCAATGAGATCCACATGGTATTTGTTGGTCACAAGCATCGTGGCAAGGGCTATGGCTCACAAATGATTGATCTCATCCTGGCAGAACGACAGGATGTGGCGGTTTTTGCCCGTTGTACGGTCGCTTCACAATGCATGTACGAGATGCTGGAGAGGCGGGGATTTGAATATCAGTACACCATGAAGGATGGTTTTCGGGTACTATTGCGTCCGAGGCAGGTGAGTTTGGTCGGTTGAGGGCTATCCAGAAGAGGCCGGATCCCTAAATTTGGTCTGTTTTCGCCCCACCAGCCCCAATTTCATGCACATTCCGCGCGGTTTGAGATATAATGCGCCGCTATTTTTCCGACGAAAGTAAGATTCCCGGGGTTTTGAGGACTGATTTTTACCGTGGTCACGGGGGTTTCACTGATTCGTCGTAAACGGATTCGAATTACATATTTTAAGAGTATCAGTACTATGGTTGATTTAACGAAATATAGAAATATAGGTATTTTCGCCCACGTGGATGCCGGTAAAACCACGACCACGGAACGTATCCTGAAGCTGACCGGTAAGATTCACAAGACTGGTGAGGTACACGATGGAGAAGCCACCACCGACTTCATGGAACAGGAAGCCGAGCGTGGCATCACTATCCAGTCGGCGGCCACTTCCTGTGAGTGGGACGGTCACCGTTTCAACATCATCGACACCCCCGGACACGTTGACTTCACTATTGAAGTATATCGTTCCCTGAAGGTTCTCGATGGCGGTGTGGGCGTCTTCTGTGGTTCTGGTGGTGTAGAGCCTCAGTCTGAAACCAACTGGCGTTACGCCAACGAATCAGAAGTGGCCCGTGTCATTTTCGTCAACAAGCTGGACCGTATGGGTGCTGACTTCTACCGCGTTGTAGACCAGGTGGAAAACGTGCTGGGTGCCAATCCATTGGTCATGGTGCTGCCTATCGGTATCGAAGACCAGTTCTCTGGTGTTGTCGACCTGATGAGCATGAAGGCTTATGTTTGGGATGATTCCGGACAGCCAGAAAACTACGAAATTATGGATATCCCGGCTGATATGCAGGCCAGGGCAGAAGAATACCGGGAAAAGATGATCGAGACTGCCGTTGAGCAGGACGATGATCTGATGGAAGCCTATCTGGAAGGTAATGAGCCATCGGTTGAAGACCTGAAGCGTTGTATCCGCAAGGGCACGATTAACCTGGACTTCTTCCCGACCTATTGTGGTTCTGCCTTCAAGAACAAGGGTATCCAGCTGGTACTGGATGCGGTTGTGACTATCTGCCTAACCCAATGGAAGTCAAACCTCAGCCTGAAACCGATGAAGAAGGTAATGAAACAGGCAACTTCGCCATCGTTGATCCCGAAAAGCCTTTGCGTGCTCTGGCATTCAAGATTATGGATGACCGTTTCGGCGCCCTGACCTTTACCCGTATCTACACCGGTAAGATCAAAAAAGGTGATACCGTACTGAATACCTTCACTGGTAAAAATGAGCGTATCGGCCGAATCGTGGAAATGCATGCCAACGAGCGTATTGAACTAGACGGTGCTCAGGCAGGTGATATCGTGGCCCTGATCGGTATGAAGAACGTACAGACCGGTCATACTCTGTGCGATCCAAAACATCCTGCTACACTGGAGCCTATGGTGTTCCCGGATCCCGTTATCTCGATTGCGGTTGCTCCGAAAGACAAGGGGGCCTCTGAGAAGCTGGGCGTAGCCATTGGTAAAATGGTTCAGGAAGATCCTTCCTTCCGTGTTGAAACCGATGAAGACAGTGGTGAAACCATCCTCAAAGGCATGGGTGAGCTGCATCTGGACATCAAGATCGATATCCTGAAGCGTACCCACGGTGTGGAAGTGGAAGTGGGCAAACCTCAGGTGGCCTATCGTGAAACCATCACCCAGCGCGTTGAAGACACCTACACCCACAAGAAACAGTCAGGTGGTTCCGGTCAGTACGGTAAGATCGATTACATCATCGAACCCGGTGAAGCCGGTAGCGGTTATGAATTCGAATCCAAGGTAACGGGTGGTAATGTACCTCGTGAATTCTGGCCTGCCATTGAAAAGGGTTTCAAGGTTAGCTCCGATAGAGGGGTTCTGGCCGGCTATCCCTGTCTCGATTTCAAGGTGACTCTGATGGACGGTGCCTACCACGCGGTTGACTCCTCTGCCATTGCCTATGAACTGGCTGCCAAAGCGGGTTATCGCCAGTCCATGCCAAAGGCGGGTCCTCAGCTGATGGAACCCATCATGAAGGTAGATGTGTTTACTCCAGAAGATCACGTGGGTGATGTTATTGGCGACCTTAACCGTCGCCGTGGCATGATCCAGGGGCAGGAAGCTGGTGCGACTGGTGTTCGTATCAAGGCTGAATGTCCGCTGTCAGAAATGTTCGGTTACATTGGTGACCTGCGTACCATGACGTCTGGTCGTGGACAGTTCTCCATGGAATTCCTGCGCTACAGCCCATGTCCTAAGAATGTGGCTGAAGAGGTTATTAAGGAAACTCAGGAACGCGAAGCCAAGAAGTAATAAGCTTTAACCATTACTGAAAATTGAAGGGTGGCGAGGAATCTTGCCACCCTTTTTTTATAAAATGAAAACGAATCCAGACCCAAAAAAGTTAATAAAGAAACATCATAAACTGGTTCATACTGACATGATGAAAGTTACGTCTCATGTGCAACGGCCATCAGGAGAGTGGATTATCAATACCCTGATGATAGATGGATATGATGTGGCCTTTAAATATAAAAGAAAAAAGTTATACAAAAAACTCGAGGGGCAGCGGGTTAATTTAACTTACTATCCGGATGTTGAAAGTATTGCAGGTATTAATACAGAAATAATGACCGTGGTAAGGATCAGAGTATCTTGATGTAAGTTATTTAACTATCATTAACTCCGCTAATTTTCCAAGGGTACGGTTAATCTGTGCAACAGTTAGATGGTCATCATCGATAGGGTCTGCCCAGTGACTGCAACTAAATTCACGGATGTTTTGCTGCTCTGATGAATCAATTTTTAGTGTGGTTGTATATTCAGAGATTGTTGTGCCGCCTGGGGAGCCTGCTAAAAGAAAATTACTGGCTGAAGCATATTCTATGGAATATTCCATATTTTGAAGAGATATCTCATATTTCTGAGAGCCAACAATGTTAAAACTACCCATTTTAATTTTTATAGGGTGGTTGTATATTTTCCATGACACAAGCCAACAATGAGGAAAGTATTGATCAACCTCCTTGGTGCTTACCACGCGACCATATTGTATATAAACACGGCCTGAATTTGGCAGTAATACCAGATCCTCTTTAATTACTAGTTTACTCCCAGATGGAATATTGTAGTGGGGTGAGGTAATTGGGTAGGAGCCGCTAGAACAAGAAGCTAGAAATAGCAGAAGGATGACTGTGATTGATAATTTCATTTCTACCATTAGGTTTAGATATATTGTTTAATTCTAAGTCATTTTGCTTTTGATTCAATATAAATATTTTTTAAGAAAAATTATGGTTTTGTTTTAAATGTATAAGCAATTGATTGAGAAGGATTATTTTTTACACACATTTGAATCGAATCACGTTAAAATAGTAGTCCTTCCAGCCCCATTTGGTGCAGGCTGTTTATAAATTTGGAATTAATTTATTAATTGGATTTTTAAAATGTATTTATTGAATCGAATAGGTTTATTCTTGTCACTATTGGCTATATCCGCCTGTTTTGGAACAAGCGGACCAATTAAAGCCTATGATACTGCAACAGTTCAGGGTACTCCAAAGATAAGTATTTTATATTTACCCCCTGCCATTGAGTTACTGGAGATTGATGGCGTCGAATATGAGTCACCCTATATAGAAACAGGATTTAATGAGGTACACCTACTTCCTGGGAAACACGTGGTGACTATTAAGTATGTTAAATACTGGGGTGATGGAACGGCAGGCAGCATGATTAGCTCTAAACCCATTTTGTTTAAACTGGAAACAAAGGGTGGGGAAAAGCTAACTGTAAATTATACCCGACCAAAAGATCAGTGGTCTGCCCAAATCATGGTTAATCGGTTTAAGCCCTGGATAGAAAATAACGATAATAAAAAGTCAAATATCAAAGGTAGTCAATTCTATTCTGGTTCTTTGGCATTAACTGGTCGTTCATCTGGAGTTGAAGGCGGTGTTAAAACTAGAGAGCCATTATCGGAGCTAAAGTTCTGGTGGGATAAAGCGACTTATGCCGAAAAGGAAGAGTTTAAAAAATGGCTTGATAGTGATTAATTTCTATCAGATTTAATTTACTTATCTTTACAAGGCTGTTCAGACTGAACGGCCTTTTTAAATTCTGTTTAATGGTTGAAGCCTGGTCTTGCAGGCAGGACAATAATATAGCCTCTGTCCCCTGAGAATCATATTATGCCTGCGACTGGTCACCTCATATTCCTGGCACTGACAATGATATGTAAACCGTTTGAGTTTACGTTGCGGGATACCCTGTAAATCATATTGGCAGTGAATATTAGCTTCAACCCCAAAGCGTTGCATAATACTTTTCCATTCTTTCCCATGTGGCCGAATATTTTTAATACCATATAGCTGGTCGGCAACATAATGGGCAATTTCATGGGGCACAGTTGTTGCTAGATTATCTTCAAAAAACTTTGCAAACAGGTATGGGTTGTAGCGAATAAAACGTTGCTGGTTTTTCACGTGATACATCCCGGCAGCCCGACCTGTTAATTTGAAGCTTATAGGAATAAATGGGAAGTTCTGATTAAAAATCTGCTTTGCCAGATCTATATAATAGTGTGACCTGTTTATTACCAGTTCTTCTTGTGATGCGTTAATGGGCTGGATGGTTTTCATTAAATACAATGTTACCCCAAACCTGTGGTGAGCGTCATTTGTGGGGTAATTATTAAGTACATTTTCCTGTAAACAGGCCAGATGGGGTTGAGATCATTGCCTGCTCTGGTAGACTGCACGACCTTTCAACCCTGTAGTAAATCCTCTCGAGGTATTGCCATGTTTCAGCTAGGTTGTGCTACTCGCGCCTGTGTTCAGAATGAACTCCTTTCCGGTCTTACCGTTGCCCTGGCCCTGGTGCCTGAGGCCGTGGCCTTTGCCTTTGTTGCAGGAGTGGATCCCCTGGTGGGTCTGTATGCCGCTTTTATGGTTGGCCTGCTGGCCTCTATTTTTGGTGGTCGTCCTGGCATGATCTCTGGCGCCACCGGTGCCATGGCCGTGGTTATGGTCGCGCTGGTTGCTGAGCATGGTGTGCAATACCTTTTCGCTGCCGTCATCCTGACTGGTTTACTACAGATAGGTGCCGGGATTCTGCGCCTGGGTAAATATATTCGTATGGTGCCTTACCCGGTGATGCTGGGTTTCGTAAACGGTCTGGCGATTGTCATATTTCTTGCCCAGTTACAGCATTTCCAGGTTCCCGCGGAAGGCGGGGTGAAGGAATGGATGAGCGGACAGAATCTGGCCATTTTTGCAGGCCTGGTATTTCTGACCATATCCATTATCCACTTCCTGCCTAAATTGACGACAGCCTTTCCAGCCTCCCTTGCCGCGATTATTACCGTGACCTTGATTGTGATATTACTGGATGTGAATACCAATACAGTTGGCGATCTGGCCTCGATCAAAGGGGGCTTCCCGGAATTTAGTATTCCGTCTGTACCATTTAACTTTGAAACCCTGGCCATTATTTTTCCTTATTCCATTATCCTTGCCGCTGTAGGCCTGATTGAATCCCTGCTGACACTTAGCCTGATCGACGATGTAACGAATACCCGTGGTCGTAGTAATCGCGAATGTGTCGGCCAGGGGATTGCCAATACCACAACCGGTTTCTTCGGTGGAATGGGTGGCTGCGCCATGATCGGTCAAAGTATGATTAATGTGAGCTCTGGAGGCCGCCAGCGTCTATCCGGTATTTCCGCTGCTCTGTTTCTGCTGGCCTTTATCCTGTTTGCTTCCAGCCTGATAGAAATTATTCCCATGGCGGCCCTGGTTGGGGTGATGTTTATTGTGGTGCTGGGTACCTTCGAATGGTCCAGTTTACGCATCATGGGTAAGATACCCCGCACCGATGCCTTTGTCCTTATTCTGGTATCTGGTGTTACGGTGGCCACAGACCTGGCAGTTGCCGTGGTTGTTGGGGTGATTGTTTCAGCACTGGCCTTTGCCTGGGAACATGCTAAACACATCAATGTCAAAAGCTATGATGATGAGAAAGGTTCACGTATTTATGAATTGAATGGCCCCTTGTTTTTTGGTTCCGTAAAAAACTTTCTGGAACTGTTTAATCCAGAAAACGATCCTGACGATGTCATTATTGAATTCCAGAACTCACGTGTGGCCGACCACTCGGCGATTGAAGCCATCGATAACCTGGCTGAAAAATACATCAAGGCTGGAAAGAAATTACATCTTCGTCACTTGAGTCCGGAATGTCGTGAACTTCTTAAAAAGGCCGGGGATCTGGTCGAAGTCAATGTCATGGAAGATCCCAGGTATCATGTTGCCGATGATCAACTGGCATGATGCTAATGCATCATTGATTAAAAAACGCCAATGAATTTCATTGGCTTTTTTTATGTAAACCTGGTTGATGCACCTCAATGACAATTAGTCTTAACTGGCATAGCATCCAGTTAAAGAACAATTATTAGTAGGAGGTGCACAATGAGCGGCATCTATACAAAGATTTTATTAATCACTGCTTTTGGATTCTTACTGGTTGGAAATGTACAGGCCAGTGATGCCAACCTGAGCAGAACCATAGACGGCATGGACATCTATATGGGAATTACTCACGCCAACAAAACCGAAGAAAATAAAGTCCAGAAGATGACTCTGATTCAGGATATCAAAGGCAAGAAACACCATGTGACCGTGGCCTTGTTTGATAACAAATCCGGAACACGTATCACGGATGTCAAGGTGACTGCGATTATCGGTGAAATGGGTTTGAGTAGTAATCGCAAAAAACTGAAACCTGAAAAGTATGGTGAGGCGGTTTCCTTTGGCAGGGATTTCTACATATCCAAAGAAGGCCCATACTGGATTGATCTGAAGATTAAACGTAATGGCATAAAGCAGGCGACTCTCACCCGGTTTGAATGGAAGCATTATTAGAAACGGCCGGTGCCTGTGCACCGACCGTTTATTGTCACGTTTGAGCCAGTTTTCCAACTCCAGGAATTAACTGGCGGAGTGTGTATGTGCCCCCACCCAGCAAGACCTGTACAACACAGGCAACACTTAAGACGGCGGCATATTCCCAGCCACCATTGGCATTGGTGTATAACCAGCCATTACCCAGATGCACAAACAGGGCACCCAGTAATACGGGAATCAATGCTATGGCTATCCAGCGAGTTGCCACACCCAACACCAGTAAAGTGCCGCCAAGTATTTCAAGCAGGGTGACGGGGTAAGCCATCCAGCCAGCAAAACCTACCGAATCAAAAAACTGGGCCGTTCCAGGCAAGGTAAATACCATCACTTTTAAAAACCCATGGGCAATAAACATGCTGCCCAGAGCGAGTCTCAAGATGAATGCGGCTAAATCGATTTGTTGTTCTCTCGTCATTGGTTTATCTCCTTTTTCATGTAGTGCTTTGTTACAGTTGTTAACAAATCAATAGTACTAGTTAGGACTATTGGTTTAAAAAAACTCACTCAAAGGCAAGGCGTAATTTTTTCAACATGTGCTGAAGTTGCTTAAGCTCATTTTCACTAAGCCGGTCAAAGCGCTGTTTGATGTAGGCCACCTGGCGAGGAAATTCCCGATTAAACAGTTTTTCGCCTTTTACGGTTAACATCACTCGTGTGCAGCGTCGGTCCTCCATTTTGGCGACCCGTCTGACCAGCCCCTTCACTTCAAGTCGGTCGATGACACCAGTGAGTGTGCCTTTGGTGATGAGTGTGAGCTCACCTATCTCTTTAAAGGTCAGGCCCCCGGTATTGCCCAGGGTGAAAATCACATCGGCCTGCGGAACCGTCAGAACAGAGTCTCGGTAGCCAATGGCATCGTAACTGGCAAAGGCCTGATAGGCCCGAACCAGTTCTTTCATCACCGGCATAAAGGCATGTTGCGATGCATTTTGAGGGGTGATGTTGTCAACCATGGGAACAAAATAGTACTAATTAGGACTAATGTCAATCCCCAGTATAAAGATGTCTTTAAAGTTTGATGTATTAATTGTCGCGAACAGGTTTGACTTTTGAAGCCGCCAGCTTGGCCCGTTGTCTGCATTCTCGCACATCGACACCATGGGTCAGGGCCACTCCCATACGGCGGCGCACAAAGGATTCGGGTTTACCAAACAGGCGCAAATCGGTATTTGGGACATTCAGTGCCTGATCGATATCCTCAAAAACGATACCTTTTTCATCCATTCCCCCATAGATTACCGCGCTGGCGCCTGGATGATGCAAGGCCGTGGAGACGGGCAGGCCAAGGATGGCCCGGGCATGTAGTTCAAATTCGTTTTGCCATTGGGTGGCCATGGTCACCATGCCGGTGTCATGGGGGCGAGGGCTCACTTCACTGAACCAGACATCATCTCCCTTGATAAACAGCTCCACACCAAACAGGCCACGACCCCCCAGATTGCTGGTAATGGTACTGGCAATCTCAATGGCCTTGCCATGGGCCGTTTCACTCATTTCCTGAGGTTGCCAGCTCTCTACATAATCGCCCTGTTGCTGGACATGACCTATGGGGGCACAGAAGTGGGTACTGATATGACCGTGTTCATCATTGGCACGCACCGTGAGCAGGGTGATCTCATAATCAAAGTTGATCATTTCTTCGACAATAATGCGACCCTGATCCACACGACCACCGGCCTTGGCATAGTCCCAGGCCTTCTGCACATCTTCGTGCTTTAAGATAGTGGACTGACCCTTACCGGAAGAAGACATCACCGGTTTCACAATACAGGGATAGCCGATACCGTCATCAATCGCTTTCTGTAATTCATCCAAAGACTCGGCAAAGGCATACCGGGAAGTGGGCAGGCCCAGTTCCTCAGCTGCCAGACGGCGAATCCCTTCCCGGTTCATAGTAAGTTGAGTTGCCCTTGCCACTGGAACGACAGTCGCCAGACCATCTTCCTCAATGCGAGCCAGCTCATCTGTGGCAATCGCTTCAATTTCTGGAACGATCAAATCCGGTTTTTCTTTTTCAACCAGAGCGCGTAGCGCCCTAGCATCGGTCATATCGATCACATGAAAGCGATGCGCCACCTGGTGACCAGGGGCATTTTCATACCGATCCACGCCAATGACTTCCACCCCCAGTCGTTGTAAAGCAATAATGACTTCTTTGCCGAGTTCACCACAGCCAAGCAGCATGACTTTGGTGGCAGAGGGTGAGAGGGGAGTACCGATGCGGGTCATTATTATTATCTCCGGATTTATGATGTCGGGAGATTATACGGTCTAAGGGACATATTGCCCACTCAATAGAGAGTGTTGAAGACTTCCCAAGGGTTTTCCTCAGGTATCCATGTCTGAGATAGCCTCAAATTGGCTTTGCTCAGTTTCTGGTCAGTGTTACCATCGAGTCAAACAATAATATGGCATTGTGGCCTGGCTCCTGGAGAAAGGGCCACAGTAGTAAAGTTGTAATATTGGGTGTGTTAGTAAAATGGATATTCTTAATAAGTTTGCAATCTTCCTGTTGCAGGGGATTGTCTATGTTCCTCTCTACGCCGTTCTGTTTAGTCACTTTCTAAAATATGTAAACGTTCAGGAAAAGGTCTGGCAACGGTCCTTTGTGCTAGCAATTGTTACGTATTCTCTGTTCACAGTATTAAGCCTGGCCTTCGGCCTATTTACCGCTGCGTGGATTGGTTATGTTATTGGTGCGTTGATGATTGCTTATGTACTGACGAAGCTGGTGGTGGTGCCTTATCGGAATGCGGTGCTGGCATCGGTTTGTATTGCGGTGATTGGGTATGATGTTCCCAGGGTGGTGTTTGGGTTTATTAATCAGAGTTTGGCGGCATTGATATGAGTTGGATTTTTTTCTCATAAAAGTAAGTCCCCTCCCTTTGCAGGGGAGGGTTAGGGGGTACAAACCGGTCAGATAGTTAACAAAATACACCGGGCGCATAGGTAACAGATGTAATGTATTGGCGAGGAGGACAAGCCAATGCCGTGGACTGAGACCTGTGAAATGAAAGAGAAAATCAACTTTATCGCTGCCTGGCAAAGTGAAGTGTATAACATGACCGATTTATGTCACCGATTTGGGATTAGCCGAAAAACCGGCTACAAATGGGTAGACCGCTATAGGCAAGAGGGAGTGGATGGTTTGAAAGCACGCAGCCGAGCCTGCCACCATCATCCCAATGCCATCAGTGAAGAAGTGATACATGAGATCCTCAAACTCAAAAGCCGTTATTCCCAGTGGGGCCCGAAAAAACTCCATGACTGGTTAGTGTTAAACAGGCCTCACCAACGGTGGCCAGTGGTCAGTACCTTCGGTGATATCCTTGAACGGCATGGGTTGGTTAACACGCGCAAGAAAAAGAAACGGACTGTCCCAAAGAGTGCTCCGTTAAGTCATTGTGAAGACAACAATCAAGTCTGGAGCAGTGACTTCAAAGGGCAATTTCGCCTGGGTCAGGGAAAGTTATGTTATCCCTTAACCATCAGTGACAATCACAGCCGTTATTTACTGATGTGCCGAGGTTTATACCGACCCACGGAGCAGGCCGTCAGACCCTGGTTTGAACGGGTATTTCGGGAATATGGATTACCGGATGCCATGCGCACTGATAACGGCAGCCCGTTTGCCTCGACGGCTTTAGGCGGATTGACACAACTCACGATATGGTGGGTTAAGTTAGGGATACGGCTTGAGCGAATTGCTCCAGGGCACCCGGAACAAAATGGCCGACATGAGCGCATGCATCGAACGCTAAAGGCACACACGGCAAAGCCACCCAAACAAAACCTGAGCGCCCAACAACGTGCCTTTAATCGGTTTTGCCATGAATACAACTATGAGCGGCCCCATGAAGCATTAGGTGGTTGCCCTCCCAGTCATATTTACGAGGGTTCAAGGCGGGATTACCCTGCTCAGTTACCTGAAATTGAATATGGAGAAAAATACATCCTTCGCCGAGTGAGAACCGATGGCATGATTAAATGGCGGGGAAAGAAGATCTATGTGTCAGAAGCCCTACGAGGAGAGCCTGTTGGATTGCTACCCTTCGATGATGATTGTTGGCAACTGTATTTTTCCCACATGGTTCTTGGTGAGCTAGACGAACGACTGGGTAAAATTATACGATTGGCATAGAAAAAAGTGTTACCTATGTGTCCGGTTTATTTTGTTACCTATCTGGCCGGTCGTACAAGGGTGGGGTGATAAATTTATAGTTTTGTGCCTTATTCTTTTTAATTGGAATTGCTATCGCGATGGTGTATCTAAGTCAGGTCTCGTCCTGACAGACGAGGAACTTTTTTAAGCACTGTATAGACCGTAGACATCGTTAACACTTGTACCATGACATGGTTTACAGGATCTTATTGTGGAAATAACCACGATAAGGGGACGACCATGCCATGGCAAGAGGAGACACGAATGTCACTACGACGAGAATTTGTAGCGCTCGCAAATAGCAAAATGGTGTCATTGAGTGAGCTATGTCGACGATTTGGTATCAGTCGACCTACCGCCTACAAGTGGTTAAAACGGGCGGCTAAGAATACTGAAGAGGACTTTTCAGACCGTTGCCGACGGCCATATACCAGCCCAACACGGACAGAAGCAGAGATGGAATACGAGGTCATTAATTTACGACGACAACATAATAGTTGGGGTGGTCGAAAAATTAATAAATTACTAAAGGTGCGAGGTCATACCAATGTCCCAGCACCAAGCACTGTCACTCATATCCTAAACCGATACGGCCTGATACAATAAAGGCCGACCGGTGAAGGAGCGATTTATCACCGCTTTGAGCATGAAAAACCCAACCTGCTCTGGCAAATCGACTTCAAAGGTTATTTCAGTACCCAGTCAGGTCGATGTGAGCCGTTAACGATACTGGATGACCACTCCCGCTATAACATTGTCCTGCATGCTATGAGGACGACAAATACAATCCCTGTAAAACAGGTATTAATCGACGTCTTTAGACAATATGGTCTGCCTTACCGTATTAATGCTGACAATGGTCAGCCCTGGGGGAGTCCCTCTGCAAGAGAGCATGGCGTCTCACAACTGACTACCTGGCTGATTCGGTTGGGCATTCATATTAGTTTTAGCCGACCAGCTCATCCACAAACAAATGGCAAGGAAGAACGGTTTCATCGAACCTTAAAAACAGAAGTCTTGAAGGGGAAGACTTTTTCTGACCTCAACCAAGTGCAACGGGCCTTTGATGAATGGCGAGTCATTTACAATCATGTCCGACCACATGATGCGCTGGAACTGGCCGTTCCGGCCAGTCGTTACCAGCCCAGTACACGGACTTATCCTGAAGTCTTACCCGATATTGAGTACAGCCCCGATGATGAGGTTGTGAAAGTGACCGCCAATGGTCACGTCCGTTTCAAACGACGTTTATTAAAAGTCTCAAAGGCATTGCAAGGACAGACCGTCGTTTTTAGAAAAATCCATGAACTGGAGAGTGTGTATGACCTGTATTTCTGCCATCACTCACTGGGGCGTGTAGACCTGAAGCGGATATGAGGATAAAGTTAATGTGTAAACCATGTGGTGGCACGTTTGTAAACCATGTCTACGGTCTATACATTTCGGCAAAAGTAACCAAAACCATTGCCTCCGAAGATGGCGCAGACGTGTGTTTGGGTTTTGGTTTTTTGTTGAGGTTCGCAGACGGGCCATCAAAGTCGGCACCAACCCCGCAGCGAATTGGCAGTCATGTTTAAATGAGACGTTAATTGTTGGTTAGGTTTCGCTTTTCGAAACCCAACGCATATTTATAGTGAAGAGATGTTGGGGTTCGTTATCACTTACCCCAACCTACGGGCTTGAGTGTTTAGAAATAAGCAGTTCCACCGATCGAGATAGTTTCGTAGTCTCTAATTTGATTATCATCTGAATCATATTTCGAAATTGTTGAGTTGATTGAGAAGGTTGGTTTGATAAAATATTGTGCGGTAATACCAACTCGTTTGCCGTTATTAAGCCCAAAATTATCTGATGATTTAACATATAATCCCCCAATGCCTAATCTGGGGTTAACATAATACGTTCCCGTAAGTAAAACATGCTTGAACTCATCACCATCTGAATGTTCGGTTTTTGTATAAGAACCACTTAAGCTAATAGCTGTATCTCCCTGCAATATAAGTGTAGTAGCACTGAGAGCTGTTCCCGTACTGTCATAATTATTAGTTTCAGGTAAAAAGCTATACTCAGTTTTACTTTTATCACGTTCAATACTGATGAGGGTATATTTAGTAACATAATATCCTAGGTCAATCCCATAACCCGTTGTATCAGAGGTTCTTGACCTGGAAAAATCAGACTCAGAGTCCCTGAAATGTGCTGAAATAACCAGTGGTGAATTAGATTTAGAGTACGTGCCGCTAATTGCAAGGCTTTTAGTTTTTGTTGTTGAAGTTTTATGACTGAAAGCATTGATATTAATTTTGGCGTTTCGGTTTATAAATGGTGCTTCTGCCCATGGTCCTTTGTCAGTGACTACTTTATCCAGGAAATAGCTGTAACCAACGAAATCCGTTTTCGATGTGGTATTAACACTATCGTTTTGCTCAGTTTCAGACTTGCTAAATCTGACTTGATTCTGATAATCGGCTTGAACAGCTGTGGTGCTTATTATTGATAAAGCAAAGATGAAAATTGCAGTTGAAGCTATTTTAAAACGCAGCATTACTTATTCCCCCCATGTTGTCTGATAGTAAAAATCAGATTATTACACAAAAAATGTAGACTTGGGGGTTCGTTCCGACTTTGATGGCGCGTGTTTGGGATTTGGTTTTTTTAAATAATCAAATAAGTGGCGGCATGGACGCCGCCGCATTGGCAGAGGGGCTGGGTTGCCCCTTCTGCCAATGCTCAACAAAAAATCAAAACTCAAACACACGTCTGCGCCATCTTGGGAGGAGGACTTTTTGGGTACTTTGTGGTCCTTCACAAAGTACCTCGTCTGTCAGGACGAGACCTGACTTAGATTCAGTTCGCGATAGCGACACAAATTAGAAAGGAACAACCTCCAAACCTGAAATTTACCCCTCACCCTAACCCTCTCCCAGAGGGAGAGGGAACTGAATTGATGGAGGGCGAGGGACCAATTTGCATCTCCCCAACTAAATCAGAACCTGATACCCTTTCCCCATGAAATTAAGAGCCGATCAACTGGAACAAAACCTCAAATCCTCCCTCGCCCCCATATATATAGTGAGCGGTGATGAACCCTTTCAGCTGGGGGAGGCCTGTCAGACCATCCGGGAGCAGTGTCGGGCCCAGGGGGTGACTGAGCGGGAGGTGATGCATGTGGACCGTAGCTTTGACTGGTATCAGCTGACGGACTCTTCAAATGCTATGTCTCTGTTTGCAGAGAGAAAGCTCATTGAAGTCCGGATGGCGACGGGTAAGCCGGGGGATGCTGGGGCGAAGGCGCTGGCGGCGTATGCGGAGAATCCTTCCAGTGACAATGTGCTGTTGCTGGTCACGGGCAAGCTGGATGGGCGGGCCAAGTG
>JAOULO010000094.1 GCA_029881995.1 Gammaproteobacteria bacterium | reverse complement strand
TAAATATTCAAACTCATCGGCCGTATTCGCATCGTGGTCCCAGTCGTAGAATGCATAGTCAGGTTTGTCTTTGAAAAAGTCATAGGCGATGAGACCACTGGAATCGATAAAATGTGTTTCCAGGTTATGGTGGTCCGCCACTTCGTCCAGGTCCAGGCTCGGCGGTAAAAAACCATCCAGCTCATGCAGGCCGCGGCCCTGCAATAATTCCGTGACGGTACGTTCAAGCGCCACTTCAAAACACGGATGCGCACCGAACGATGCATACACCGTGGCATCGCGCGGGTTCATTAGCGTTACACTCATCACCGGATATTTTCCACCCAGTGAAGCATCGGCAATGCGCAAATGATAATCGTGGCTTTCAAGTTCGTTGATTGCCTCGACGATCTTCGGGAAGCGGTTTACAACCTCCTGCGGCACTTCCGGCAAACAAATGCCTTCGGAAATAATCCTGTTTTTGACATAACGCTCAAATATCTCAGACAAACTCTGCACACGCGCTTCGTTTTGAGTGTTGCCCGCAGACATGCCATTACTGACATAAATATTGCCAATCACGTTTACCGGAAACCAGATCTTTTCGCCATCGCGTTGCCGCGTGTACGGCAAGGCGCAAATGCCCCTATAGTTATTACCGACGCCGCAGCCCGAATTGGTATCAAACAGGTGTT
This sequence comes from Gammaproteobacteria bacterium, assembly GCA_029881995.1. Lineage (GTDB taxonomy): Bacteria > Pseudomonadota > Gammaproteobacteria > UBA6429 > Thiohalophilaceae > JAHEDB01. Next base: position 4,213 of record JAOULO010000094.1, on the reverse strand, counting down.
GCTGTTTAAGCTGTTTATCCGGGTCGTAATAATTCCATAACGCTTCATCCAGTAAGCCTTCCGGAATCGCGTCGCCCTCACCCTTAAACCAGCGTTCATCCGGGTAATGCACAAACTCGCCTCTGGAAAATTCCTCACCCAGGTAAAAATCAGCAAAAAAATAGTTACAGCTAAGGCGCTCAAAATATTCACCCAGGGCACTGGCCAGGGAGGCCTTACTGGTGGCGCCTTTGCCATTGGTAAACATCAGCTCGCATTCCTTATCACGGATATGCACCGAGTAAACATTCGGCACCGGGTTCAAACTGGAGACCTGCTCAATTTCAATACCCAGCTCATCAAGCTTGCTGAACAGGGTATCGATGGTGGATTCGAGGTCTCGATCCTTACCTTTAATATAGGTTTTTTCGGGCATGGTCTTATTTAAAGCGATATTACTCATCAGGATGGCCGCTGAAAGGCGGCTGGGGCTAGTGTCGAGCCCGCATTTTATTACAAAATCGACAGGAAGTTGGCGATTTATTCATCAGTTAGAGGGATCTGACCCACTGCAGTCTGACCTCTTTTGGGTGCGTATCTTTACTGTCACTCCCGTTTCTCACCGTCATCCCCGTATCTTTACTGCCATTGCGAGTGCAATGAAGCAATCTCAGATTTGTTGCTGTTGTATTTCGGCAAGCGCTTTTTCCAGTCCAGGCAATTCCTGCTCTACCACACTCCATATCATATCCAGATCAACCCCCAGGTAGTCATGTACAAGTATATTTCTAAAACCTGAAATATTTTTCCAGGGAACTTCCGTGTATTTCTTTTTAATCTCATCGGGTAATCGCTGACTGGATTCAGCCATCACCTGTAAATTTCTAATAACGGCATCCTGCACTAATCGAGAATCATAAAATTGTTCTTTGTTTTCAACGTATTCATCAATACGCTGAATAGAATCAAGCATGTGATCAATATAAATCAGAGTATCCTTTTCGCTCATAACGATTTTGCCTCATGCAATACCTTATCGCGAATAGAGGGGTGCAATGACTTTTCAGTCACTACATCAACTTTACGATGCACCAGATTAGACACATCCTCTAAAAATCCACCCAGGGCAAAACCCGACTTGCCTTTTTCAAGCTCAACTAACAAATCAAGGTCACTATCTTCGTTAGCCTCATTACGCGCCATTGAGCCAAACACCCGAACATTGCGCACACCATGTTTAAAGGCAGCAGACAAAATTTTCTGTCTATTTTTTTCAACCAGAGAATCCATTTCCGACTTCTTAACCTCTTTTGTAGTAGCGCACTTGCGCAAAATACTGACAAGCTCCTCAAAGATAATGCCGTCTCGGTTTGCGCTATAACGCACCTGGTTACCGATAGTTTCCTTTGACAAAATCCCCGCTTCTGCCAAATGCGTTAATTCCCTGTGCAAAGTCCCTGCTACGGTCCCTGTTAAACGCGCAATTTCACGCACATGATAAGCCTTATCCGGGTTGAGCAATACTAGCTCTAGCACCCGGCGGCGGTAATCTTTAAACAGTAGTTTGGCCAATAATGATGTCATTCAGGACTTAAATGTAGTAATTAGTACTACGTATGTAGCTTATTTAGCTACATATGTCAAGCAAGCAGAATACAGTCATTGCGAGCGCAGCGAAGCAGAAATGGTGCATGGTTGTACCGGTTACGGCCCAAAGGATGGAATCGAGTTTTTGTAGGGTGGGCTCTGCCCACCATTGTTGCAATGTTAAACATAAAATGGAGCTTGAAGCGCCCCGTGCTTCAAAGACACATACTTAAGCAACGTGAGTGGGCTTAGTGTGCACTTCTATATCCAGCCCCAGCTGGTTACGCAGTATGCCGATAATCTTCGTTAAATTATCCATTGTTGGGTTGCCTCTTGCAGAGAGCATGCGATGCAGGCTTTTACTTGGTTTATTTACTTCAAGGGCGAGTGCTTCAAAACCTACGGTCGCGTTGACTAAATCTCTCAGCACCAGGCGTGCCACATCAGGTTCGCCGTTTAGAAATAAGGTGACAGCCTCGTCGAGTAAAGCAGCCGTAAAGGCCGGGTCACTGTCGACTCGTTCATTAATGGTGTCTTTGTAATCTCTTGTGATACCCATGTGTTAGCTCTGTTTCTTACGAGATTTGTATTCTTTGCAAAGTTCTTTTGCCATTTTGATGTCTTTTTGCTGGCGCTTTTTAGTGCCACCACCGAAAAGAATAATGAGATTTTTTCCGTCCTGAACCAGGTATATCCGATAACCTGGACCCCAGTCGATGCGGTATTCACCTATACCATCAAACCATTTAATACTTGAGGTGTTACCCAGTTCTAACCTGGCCTTGGCAACAGCCACTTTTGCTGCAGCCTGCGCATCCAGGCTATCAAACCACCTCTTATAGGGGTTTGAGCCATCATCCTTGATGTATTCCAGAACCTGCATGAAAAGGATAGTAACTTATATGTTACTTTAATGCAACAACACCCTGTTATTATCCTGACTATACTTATGCGCATGAATACTTATATAAAGGGTCTCCCCCTAACCATCCTGTTATTAACAGGCTGCACCACGCTCAGCCTGGTGATGAAGGTTGATAGCGAACTGGAAGCGAATGCGATCGTTTACACCGTCAGCTATCCCGATTCACTGGCGGACAAATTATCGGGGAACAATCTCAATGTGTCCTTTGGCCCCTACCGGGTGAGTGATGCCGATGTGAGCTGGGCCAAATCGAATTCCGCTGCGGAAGACCCGCAGCCCCTGTTCCAGGTCACGGACACGGAAAAATCAGGCAACACCACCACGACAACAACGATCAGCGGTGGCCCGACAGAGTTGATGGGCTTTAGTCGCCAGGTGGCACAGGGTGAACCTTCCATTGTGGATGTAATACAGACGGTCAGTTATACGTTCAATGCCAACAAGGCCATGAGCTGGAAGGCTGCCTGCACGTACAGGGCACAAAAAAGAGTCATCCAGTATGAAAACCGCACCGACTCCGAGTTACTGGCGTCCAGTTACACCTGCCAGTACACCCCCGCAGACAAACATAATAATGAAGCCTGGCTACTTGCCATCGATAACGCCGGGACCATCACCATGACACAGAAAGGCAAGGCCAATACTTACATCGCCGAGTCAACGGGTGGCACCTATGTGAACAAAGACCGGCAACCCGTCAACCATAGCGCGGCCTATGCGGGCTACACCTGGAAACAAAATTACAAGGGTAAAACTAAAAGGCTCGCCGCCATCTCCACCCGGGAAGACACGCCACGCGTCTGGTTAGACAAGGACAACACGGCAGCCAGCAACCATGCCCTGGCCATGGCAAACGCAGGCCTGTTGATATACAGCTGGGTTGTTAATCACTAGGCTGTGATCAATAGTCTCACTCCCTTGCCGTCATCCCCGCGCAGGCAGCAGTCGAATTAAAGGGGTAGGTTCACACCGACCCCTTTAGCGAAAAATAATCTGTATGTGACCTACATGCTTTTTGTCTGGGCTGCACTGACTTCATTGGGTTTGTATGGCCCTGGTGGCAAACCATTAACGACATTATGAAACATCTGGTCGTTCACTCGACGAGATAGTGTTGGCGTGTTGTCAATTGCTTCACTCATTATCTGGGTAACGATTGCTCCAACAATAGCCCCAAATAGGCCACCGCCACCATCACCGGACCCCTGTTCAGCAGATCCGCTTCCTTCCCATAATAACTCGCCAGATTTTACATCTACCAGTTTCATATTAACGTTAACGACAGATACAGAACTTGTTAGCCTGTAAGATTGCCCCCATTCCTCGATGATGACGTAAAGCACTGCATCAGCTCCAATAATTTCATTAATTTTATTTAAAGGAGCAGAATGCATCTCTACAGGTGTCGGCAATCCATTGCTTTTCATTAAATTATCAATTAATGACACTGGGAATACATAATAGCCTCTTTCCGCTAATGGACGCGTTAATGTAGACAAATACGCATAAGTGGCATTTATTTCTACCGAGTTGTTGATAGGCGGTAAAATAACTATAGATCTTGGTTTGCTATTGTTGATAGCAGTATAGTCATAGGGCTGTTGAGTAACACAACCAGATAACAGTAGTGCAAGAACTGGTAATAACCAAAATTTTAAATTTATTTTCTCCTTCATGACTTACCCCTTGCTAATGCTCGATTCATCATCCCATCTATAAATC
>JAOULO010000059.1 GCA_029881995.1 Gammaproteobacteria bacterium | reverse complement strand
CAAAGACAGTCTCAGTTTTTTATTTTACAGTGGGACTAAGTTGTTGAATTCCTATTTCTCGGTGGGCTTTTTGAGAGATTCAGCTGAACGCATGACAAGTGGTGAACGACGGGCGGCCTTTTCTCTGGCCGGGGTGTTTGCTGTGCGCATGCTGGGACTTTTCATGATCCTGCCCACCTTTGCGCTATACGCCAAAGAATTACAGGGCTATACCGCCATATTAGCGGGTCTGGCGATAGGGATTTACGGTCTCACCCAGGGCCTGCTGCAAATCCCCATGGGTATGCTTTCTGACCGGATAGGCCGCAAACCCGTCATTATCGGCGGTTTAGTAGTGTTTGCCATTGGCAGCGTTGTCGCCGCCATGGCCGATTCGGTTTACGGGGTGATTGCCGGGCGAGCCTTGCAGGGAGCTGGGGCCATTGCCAGTGCCGTCATGGCCTTGGCGGCCGATCTCACTCGGGAAGACCAGCGCATGAAAATCATGGCCATGATCGGCATGAGTATTGGAATGTCGTTTGCCCTGGCATTAATATTAGGGCCCATGCTGCATGGCTGGTTTGGTGTGTCAGGGATATTCTGGGTCACGGCAGGGCTGGCCCTGTTCGGCATCGTACTGGTTCTGTTTCGGGTCCCCAATCCAGTAGTGAGTCGTTTTCGCCGTGATGCTACCGTGGATCCTGGTCTACTGAAAAAGATCCTGACGGATGGTCAATTGCTGCGACTGGATCTGGGCGTACTGATATTACATATGATCATGACGGCCACCTTCATGGCGATTCCGCTGATTCTGAATAATCAAATGGGGCTGGCGGCCGAGGATCACTGGCGAGTCTATTTACCGGTTTTAATTCTTTCCGTTGTGCTGATTCTTCCTCTGATTATCCAGGCCGAGAAAAAGCGCCTGATGAAGCAGATTTTTATCAGTGCCGTGCTGGGCCTGGGTGTGGCCTGTGCTGGCATGTATGGACTGCATCAGAACATGGGCGGGCTGGTATTGATGCTGGTGTTATTTTTCACGGCGTTTAATTTACTGGAAGCGAGCCTGCCCTCTCTGGTGACCAAGATTGCACCAGCGACGCATAAGGGTACCGCCATGGGGGCCTTTTCTTCAGCCCAGTTCCTTGGGGCTTTCCTCGGAGGGCTGACCGGGGGCTGGTTGAGCCAGGAGTACGGACTGCAGGGGGTCTTTCTCGGAAATGCCGTTATGGCGGCTATCTGGTTGGTCTTTGCAGTGACTATGCGGGAACCTGGCTATTTAAGCAGTTATCTTCTGCGGGTCGGGGAAGTGGATGAGCATGAGGCGGAAGATCTGGTCGACAAACTGAGTGAGATCACCGGGGTCGAGGAGGCTGTCGTTATTCCCGAGGATGGCGTGGCCTATTTGAAGGTCGATAAAAAAGTCCTGGATCGCGAGGCTTTGGTCGCTTTCTCATCCCCCTGATTGAGCAAAGCATAGTATGATAGTCACCAGTTTTTTGTTAATAACACCGTATATTGTAAGGGGATATCGCATGGCAAGGGGCGTTAATAAAGTAATTTTGATAGGAAATCTAGGTCGCGATCCGGAGATTCGCTATATGCCAAATGGTGGTGCAGTGGCAAATCTGGCTCTAGCTACCTCTGAAGTCTGGAAAGATAAGAACACAGGTGAGCAACAGGAAAAAACCGAGTGGCACCGGGTGGTGCTGTTTCGACGCCTGGCTGAAATCGCCGGGGAATACCTGAAGAAGGGTTCCAAGGTCTATATTGAAGGCAAGCTACAGACCCGCAAGTGGCAGGACAATCAGGGACAGGACCGTTATACCACCGAGATCGTTGGTAACGAATTACAGATGCTAGACTCTCGTGGCGTAGGTGCTACTAGCAGTAATTTTAGTTCTGGGCCAGCGGCGTCCAGTCCACAACAGCAACCCAGCAACCAATACAATGATACACCGGACATGGTACCTGCCGGTGATTTTGATGATGACATCCCGTTCTAGGGCGAGAAATTCAGATTTCTAGTCTCAATCCCCGCCTAAGCGGGGATTTTTTTTACAAAATTAATAGCTTAAAAGCTTATAAAGAAGGAAAAATATTTCTTGACGCAAACCCGATTTAGACTTAAATAGGAGAAAAATAACTCATGATATTTGTTCTTTAAGTCGATAATAAAGACGGTCAGTGGATACGGAGGTAAAGTATTTATGGCCATGCGCAAAAATGACATTGAGCAAGAGACTGCCAAGCGGGCCAAGCAGGAACCTGATGATCTTTACGATGATGAAGATACCGGTTCTGATGAGGCTTTGGAAGAGATTGATGTCAAACCTGGGAAAGATAAAGATCTGCTAGCACGTAAACGCCTCGAAGATTATCTGGAAGAGAAACGTTTACAAAAAGAACTAGGTGATGACTTGCTTGATTTCGAATAAGTTACCAATCTAATTATATTGATACCAGACCTATCATCGCTCGTGATGTACCACATGAGCTGCAGTTGTATATTGGCAGTATCCCATGCTGCCAGTCTCCATCCTGATTATCAATAAACTTGAATGACCCGGTTATGTTACATGAAGGGCAAGGCAAAACCATTTCCTGTGGGGTTGATGGCCCTTTATTGATAGGTAAACAGATCATATTGGCAGCATCATCAAGAACTGCACTATCCGATTTTGTTTTTAGTTTGAGACGATAATGTTCATCATCAACTTTAATACAGTCAATAACTTCAGCGGGTAGTTGTTGTGTAGGACCTGTTCTATTTGAAAACAGGATCAGTATATTCTGGCCAGGCTCCATTTTCTGAAATGCATCAAAAACAAGCTCATTGGTTGTGCTGTGTAAGGTTATAGCAAAATTCTCAACACTATCACGGTCGATAGGCGAATATTGCAGTTCGAATCCGACACAAGGAATAAGATTTTTCATATAAGCAGCTGTTAGTTTCTAAATTATTTATAGTTAAGTGTAGATTATCGATTCAAAAGCATAGTGCCTAAATGCGAAATTCTGTAAAAATTTGTAAATATCTATGAAACATTTCGTAGGTTAAATTTAAGCCCCAAACTCTCGAATCTAATAAAACATTATTATTTCATAGACTTATATGGAATATTTTTCTTGATATGGTTTTGGATCTGGAAAAGTTTCAGATAGTGAATACGGTTTAACTATTACAAAAAACATTAGTTTGCCGATAGTAAAATCAGGCGGTTACGAGAGCTGATGAGTATGAGTATTAATAAGCAAATTCACTTTCCAAAACCAGTCATTTTTATTGCAGAAGATGATGAGCACATTTCATTCCTGTTGAAATTTTTACTGGAGCGTCAGGGCTATCTTGTTGAATCAGCAGAGGATGGTTTCAAATTTCTGGATTTGGTGAAAGAAAGTTTACCTCCTAATGTGATCCTACTGGATATGATGCTGCCTTATGTCGATGGTTATGAACTCATACGACAGGTTCGATTACAGGAAAGATGGAAGCATATTCCAATCATTGCACTATCAGCACTGACAAATGAAGATGATATTGTTAGAGCATTTAGAGCAGGTGCTAATGATTATGTAACTAAACCTTTTCAACCTCAGGAACTGATCGTCAGAATTGGACGATTTACAGGGACATCCCATGACTTGGCAGCAGGTGAGAACTAAAACAACGCTTTGTTGCATCCTGTTGAGCATTGCTTATGAATCGGCTACTGCTTCGAGTGCTGATGAATATATGCAAGTTGCCAGTAAGCAAACCAGTACCGTTGGGGCATCCAGGATTTCAATAATAAAAAAATTGCTTAATACGGGAAAATTTTCCCAGGCTGAAAAGCTTATTACCGAACACCTTAGAAAATATCCAAAGGATGCAGATTTTCTTCTGCTTTTATCCAGGGCTCAGCACCAGTTGAATCGGAAGAGTGAAGCCGTGAAAACGCTACAGCAAGCAAGAAGGTATGCGAAAGGATATGAGGATTTATATCTCCTTGAAGCAAGGTATCTGATTGATACAGATACCAGTCAGGCCTGTCAGGAACTGCATGTATTAAATGAAGCGTATTATAAAAATACGCCTCGGAAGAACCTTGAAAATTTTGAAAGTATTCTAGCAAGTAGAAAAAAAGAAAAAAATAGAATTGAGTTTTCACAGTCCTATGATGAATTAAACAATAATCGTGGAGTTTGGTACGCAAGCTCACTACGCCATCAATGGAAAACATGTTCAGGGACAAGCTGGAATGTAGGATATCAAAAAGTTGAACGTTACAGGATTGAAGATGATGAGTTTAGCCTGGGGCTAGGTTTAAGAGGTGAATGGCTGGGGGTGGAGTTTGAGTTAAGTAAAAGTGGTAATAAAGGTTTGTTACCTAAACAGGCTATGTCCGGTATTGTGACTATTGGCACAGGATTATCAGCGGATGTTTTAATGCTTGGTTCAAGTAAAAAATATGATGGACTGGAGACAAGCAGTCTGGGTTTTGGTATCGATTATTATTTTGGTAACTACCAGATTATGTTCATTGCTGAACAGACAGAATATCTTCGTAATAGTAAAACACTGGATGACTCACAGACCAATAGACTCTATCTCGGATATTATTTTTCCAAAGAAACATATATGCGATATGGCTATATTACTGGTAAGGAACTGAATAATGATGGAAGCCCTAACCCACCTTACAGTAAGGTAAAAACCATCATCCTTACGGCAGCAATGCCGATATCAAATAATCTTGGGTTAACGATTGAAATAAAAAGACATCATCAAAGTGGATATTTTGAACAAAATGGAATCAGGCTGGGGATTAATTACACTTACTAGTGGAACAGGACAGTTTGCCTTATATGCTGGCAGCGCAGCCATAATTTTACTGGTTCTATTAATGTTCCAGGTGTCTATGACACGTCTGCACTTAATTGTGGTGCGAAAACGAAGAATTAAAATTCAGGCAGTATGGCGAGATATTATTGGCAGGCTTCTGGTGGGTGAAAAACCTGAGTGTCCTAAAATCAAACGTAGAGATATGTTTCACGTTCTCGAAGAATTTGATTATGTGTTTGGTATTGTTAGGGGTAATGATGTTGAATTATTAAGGCAGGGTTTTAGAGAGCTGAAGTTGCCAGTGCCATTGAATAAGATTCTTAAATCATACAACCTGAAAAAACAGTTATTTGCACTTATTACACTGGGTAATATACGCGATGCCAGTGCATGGGATCAGATCCTAAAGAGCCTGTCACAGTCACAGTCGGCTGTTTCATTAACTGCTGCACGATCTCTTGTATTAATTGATCCGCAAAGGGCAGTTAATGAAATTGTTCCGATTATTTTAAAAAGAAAGGACTGGCCATGGGCCAATATTGCTCATGTTTTAAAGCTGGCTGGCCCTAAACTGGTATGTGGAAAATTATCCGAATTAATTTTAAATTCTAACGAGAGCAAGCAGGCTTTTTTGTTGAGGCTCTATGATGTACTCAAATGCGAAGAAGAATACCCAATCACATGCAAGGTATTGCAACAAGCATCAGAAGATAAAGTGGCTTCTGTATGTCTCAATATTTCACAGGATCCAAATATTGTTTATCTGGCAAGGGATTTTGCCAGACATGAACGCTGGCATGTAAGAATGAACGCAGCAGTAGCCTTAGGGCGCTTTGGTAATGAAGAGGATATTACGATATTGATAGAACTAATGAAAGATAGTCAATGGTGGGTTAGATACAGGGCGGCGCAATCTCTTTTAGGTATGCCAGACATGAATCACGGGAGAGTACAACAAATTCGTGACGTATTAAATGATGGTTTTGCAGATGATATCCTTGTTCAGGCGATGAATGAAATAGATTATGCTAAATGACTTTTTCAAAATAGCAGAGTGGTTCTTTATGTTTTATTTCATAGGGCTGAACTGTTCATATCTACTATTGAATCTTGTTTCCATATTCAATGTGTCTCGTTATATGAAGGAGAAAACGCTGCTGGATATTCCTGGTGTAAGCAATGAGATTCTTCCTCCAGTCAGCCTGATAGTGCCTGCTTATGAAGAAGAGTCAACAATTAGTAGTGCTGTGAAGGCGCTCATGCAATTAGAATATCCGGTTTTTGAAGTGATTGTTGTAAATGATGGTTCATCAGATGGGACATTAACTGAACTCATAAACGGTTTTGAGCTGGAAGAGTTTCCCGAGGCCTATCGTAAACGTATTGATGCAAAGCCAATCAATAAAATCTACAGGTCAAAAATATATCACCGGCTGAGGGTTGTTGATAAGGTCAATGGAGGTAAGTCAGACGCCATTAACTCTGCAATTAATGTCAGCCGTTATCCTCTGGTCTGTGTTGTTGATGCTGATTCAATTTTACAACGGGACAGTTTGAAACGAGTGGTTCAACCTTTCGTATTTGACAACCGGACAGTTGCGAGTGGCGGTACCGTTCGCATTGTAAATGGTTGTGAGTTTCGTGATGGGTTTATTATAAACCCGGGAGCACCGGACAAACTATTACCACTCATACAGGTGGTAGAGTATCTGAGGGCATTTTTATTTGGTCGTTTAGGTTGGTCGCCCCTGAATGCCTTGTTAATCATATCAGGGGCCTTCGGTGTATTTCACAAGGAAACGGTAATAGCTGTTGGAGGATTCCGTAATGATACAATCGGTGAAGATATGGAGCTGGTAGTTCGAATGCACCGGATATTGCGTAAGCAAAAGAAACCATATCGGATTACCTTTGTTCCTGATCCGGTTTGTTGGACCAAGGCACCAGAAAAACTATCAATCCTGGCTCACCAACGTATTCGTTGGCAACGTGGTTTGTGTGAAAGTCTGTTTTCTAATTTTTCCTTATTTATGAATCCACGAGCAGGAGCTGTTGGTTTGCTGGCTTTTCCGTTTATGTTATTTTTTGAATGGGCGGGACCTCTTATAGAAGTGATTGGTCTGGTCGTAATTGTCCTTGGATTTATTTACGGATACATAGATCCGGCTGTTTTTTCTTTATTGCTTGGGGTAGCGATTGTGTTTGGTATGTTACTTTCATTAACAGCTCTGCTGCTTGAGGAAATATCTTTTCATATCTACCAGAAACCCAGAGAGTTATTTAAATTGTTCCTGGTCTCGATTTTGGAAAACTTTGGTTATCGTCAACTCAATACAGTCTGGCGCTTAATTGGTTTTGCACATTGGCTGTTTGGTACTAAGCGGAAGTGGGTTCGAGTTGATGCAAATAACAATGTTATGAAAAGCCAGGATAGTGCTGTATCACCGAATTAATAATTAATACTTGGTCGGTGTGAGAGGATTCGAACCTCCGACCCCTTCGTCCCGAACGAAGTGCGCTACCAGGCTGCGCTACACACCGCTGAACGTAATTTTAAATGTAAATTCTGGGGGTGTCTCAGAAAATCTAATAGGTTCTGTCGACTGAAAACTTTGCCAGCGAGAGCATGGCCTGTTTGTAATCAGAATCGGGTATACCAGCCAGGCAGGCAATTGCCTTGTCTGCCTCAGTCTGGGCCGCTTTGGCTGTATATTCGATGGCGCCAGTCGCTTTAATGGTCTCAAGCACGACATCAATGGTATCCCGGCCGCCGTTTTCAATCGCACTACGAATACCGGCAACCTGTTCGGGATTACCAACACTCATGGCGTAAATAAGTGGCAGGGTTGGCTTACCTTCAGCCAGATCATCTCCGACATTTTTTCCAATCTCATCTGAGCTGGAGCTGTAGTCCAGACAATCGTCTACGAGCTGGAAGGCGGCGCCAAGGTGAATACCGTACTGGGCCATCGCCTGCTCGGTCTTCTCATCCTGTTGACAGAGAATGGCCGCTAACTGGGTAGCTGACTCAAAAAGTTTGGCTGTCTTGTTATGGATGACCTGAAAATAGCGCTCTTCCGTAGTGTCCGGATCATGCACATTGAGTAACTGTTGGACCTCTCCCTCGGCGATGGTGTTGGTGGCATCGGCCAGGATCTCCATAACCCGCATATTGTCGATAGTGACCATCATCTGGAAGGCTCGGGAGTAGAGGAAATCACCTACCAGCACGCTGGCCTCGTTACCCCACAGGTTATTGGCAGTGTCCTGACCCCGACGCATTTCCGAGGCATCGACTACATCGTCGTGGAGCAGAGTGGCGGTATGAATGAATTCGATGAGGGTGGCCAGTTCGATGTGCTGGCTACCGGTATAGCCCAGGGCTCGTGCCCCCAGCAGGTGTAATACCGGGCGCAGGCGTTTGCCGCCACTGTTGACGATGTGGTGGCCGATCTGGTTGATGAGCGCTACTTCGGAGCTGAGTCGATCCTGGATACAGTGATTGACCGCTGTCATGTCATCGGCAATAAGTTGATTGATTTCAGCCAGTTCCATCGTCACTATCTATATACAAATAAAGGCTGTGCATGCTAGGGGGCCGGGGTTTAGCTGTCAAGCCTTAAAAATCAGGCTCCTAGCTTCCGAGGCGCGCTGTAAATTGGCCCCTGTTCTGGCTAAATTAAGCGGAAATTACATTTACCGGCCGGGGGGAAGCCGTTAAAATCACCGGCTTTTCAGCGCCCCAGTGGAATGGTCTGTGGGGCAAATATAGTTTGGAGAAACAAGCATGTACGCGGTAATCGAAACCGGTGGCAAACAATATCGTGTCTCCCAAGGACAAACAATCCGTGTTGAAAAGCTTAATGCGGACGAAGGTGCTTCCATCGACCTGGACAAGGTGCTGATGGTGGCCAATGGCGAAGATATCAAACTGGGTAAGCCCTATGTGGACGGTGGTAAGGTTACAGCAACCGTAAAGGGTCAGGGTCGTAGCAAGAAGGTGATGATCACTAAATTCCGTCGCCGCAAGCACCACAAGAAGACTCAGGGACATCGTCAGAGCTATACAGAAATCGAAATTACCGGTATTTCCGGCTAATTCCAGGCAAGAGGATATTCAGGCATGGCACATAAAAAAGCAGGCGGTAGTACTCGTAACGGCCGCGATTCAGAATCCAAACGCCTTGGCGTGAAACGCTTCGGTGGTGAGTCAGTACTGGCCGGTAACATCCTGGTCCGTCAGCGCGGTACCCAGTTCCACCCCGGTGTGAACGTTGGCTGTGGTCACGACCACACTCTGTTTGCCAAGGCAGACGGCAAGGTGGTATTTGAGATCAAAGGCCCGAAAAAGCGCAGACATATCAGTATTGTTCCTGCCTGAGCGGGTCTGGACCAGAGAATCAGAAAACCCCGTCTCTCGTAGACGGGGTTTTTTCGTTATAGGGTAAGATTTATTTATGAAATTCGTCGACGAAGCAAAGATCCGGGTGGAAGCCGGCAAGGGTGGCAACGGCTGTGTCAGCTTTCGTCGCGAAAAATATATCCCCCGTGGCGGCCCTGATGGGGGTGACGGCGGGGATGGCGGCACCGTCTATATGGTGGGTGACGTCAACCAGAATACCCTGGCCGATTTTCGCTTTACCCGCCGCTTTGCAGCCCAGAATGGTCAGCCCGGCATGGGCAAGAATATGACTGGAAAGGGTGGGGATGACCTTTATGTCAAGGTACCCCTGGGGACCCAGGTATATGATGAGGATACCGAAGAACTGATAGGTGATGTGACCAAAGAGGGGCAGATCCTCACGGTGGCCCAGGGAGGCATACACGGCATCGGTAATGTCCATTTTAAGAGCAGTACCAATCGGGCCCCACGTCAGTTTACACCAGGCACACCGGGAGAGCAGCGCCAGCTACGGCTGGAACTGAAAGTGATTGCCGATGTGGGCCTGCTGGGCCTGCCCAATGCCGGTAAATCGACCTTTATCAGAGCTGTCTCTTCGGCCAAGCCCAAGGTGGCGGACTACCCCTTTACTACTCTCTACCCCAATCTCGGAGTCGTGAGTGTGGATACTCACCGCAGCTTCGTGGTGGCGGATATCCCCGGTATTATCGAAGGGGCCGCAGAAGGGGCTGGGCTCGGAATTCAGTTCCTTAAACATGTCTCACGTACCCGTTTGCTGCTGCATCTGGTAGATGTGGCCCCACTGGACGAAACGCACGATCCGGTAGAAGATGTGCGAGTCATCGAAAAAGAGCTGGCGGATTATAGTGATGAGCTGGCCAAGTATGACCGCTGGCTGGTGCTGAACAAGCTGGATCTCATACTCGATGAGGAGCAGGAAGAGCGCTGTCAGGAGGTGATCAAAGCACTCAACTGGCAGGGGCCGGTGTTTAGCATTTCGGCCATGAAGCAGGAAGGCACTCGTGAGCTCTGTTTCAGGATCATGGAATTTATAGAAGAGAAAAGAATGAGCCTCAACCAAGAGGCCGACGAAGCAGAAAACGAATAAACAATAACAATGGATCATCGCAAACAACTTACCAAAGGGCAGCGCTGGGTCGTGAAAATCGGCAGTGCCCTGCTGACCAATGAAGGGGCCGGGCTTAACGCCGAGGGTATTCAGCGCTGGGTCGACCAGATGGCTGAGCTGAAGAAGGCCGGGATAGAAATCCTGCTGGTCTCTTCCGGGGCCGTCGCAGAAGGCATGGCCCGCCTTGGCTGGAAGTCTCGTCCTAGTGAACTCCATAAACTGCAGGCGGCGGCGGCCGTGGGCCAGATGGGCCTGGTACAAGCCTATGAATCCCGTTTTCAGAAATATGGGCTACACACCGCCCAGGTCTTGCTGACCCATGATGACCTCTCCAGCCGTGAGCGTTACCTCAATGCCAGAAGTACCCTCAAGACCCTGTTGAGCTACGGCGTGGTGCCGGTCATCAATGAAAATGATACCGTGGTCATCGATGAGATCCGCTTTGGGGATAACGACACCCTGGCGGCCCTGGTGGCCAATCTGGTCGAGGCGGACAACTTGATTATCCTGACCGACCAGGAGGGGATGTTCGACAAGGATCCCCGTTCCAACAAGGACGCCAAACTGATTGAAGAGACCCCGGTGACCAATGCCGAGCTGGAGGCCATGGCCACCGGTGGGGCGGGATCTCTTGGCCGTGGGGGTATGTTGACCAAGGTTCGGGCGGCCCGTCTGGCGGCCCGCTCCGGAGCCTCCACCGTGGTGGCCTATGGCAGGGCAGACAAGGTGTTGAATCGTCTTCACCTGGGCGAATCCCTCGGAACCCTGTTTTATGCCGAAAAGGCACCGGATACAGCCCGTAAGCAATGGCTGGCTGGACACCTGCAGTTACGCGGCAAACTGGTTCTCGACCAGGGGGCCTGCAAGGTGTTGAAAGAGTCCGGCCGTAGTCTGCTAGCCGTGGGCGTTAAGGCGGTGGAAGGCCGTTTTGTACGCGGTGAAGTGGTGGCCTGTTTGGATGAATCAGGTCAGGAAATCGCTCGTGGCCTGGTCAATTACAATGCCGATGAGGTGGGACTAATCAAGGGCCAGGCCAGCGAGAAGATCGAGTCCATTCTCGGTTATATCGATGAACCTGAACTCATTCATCGGGACAATCTGGTGATGCTCTAAAGCCGTGCTATCTTTCTAGATAGCAGGATCAAAAAAATAAATACCATAACATGATGTGCAGCCACGACTGCCAAGTGTGAGTTTCCATGAATCAACAACTCTTTTCCGGTCAGCATCAGCTGACTGTACGTGCCCTGTTTCTGGGGCAACGTCTGGAATTACGTCATTTTAAAAATACCCAGCCACTTTCTATTTCTCCTCTGACGATAACGGCCGGTGCAAATGGTTGTGCCATGCTGTATCGCTATGGCGCGGTAGTCATGATGGGCCTGAACAGTGTGGAAGAGATGAGCCTGTTGGCGGAGCTTGAGGATCTGGTGGTCGATCCCTTTACTGAGGTTGAGGATGAGAGTATCAATCTGATCCTTAGCAAGGATGATAAGGAAGGGATCGATGCTTCAACCATATACCTGCATGATTTCGAGCTAAGTCGTGTCCAGCTGGTTGCCTATATTCTTGCCAAAAGTGTGGTGCTGGCCCATTACGAAAAGGTCATTGCGGACAGTTTTGACCAGATCGAACCACTTGCTTCCAGCTTAAAAGAAAGGGGAAGAGGACAGCAGGGCTCACGGCACCTGGTGAAGTATATCGGCGATATTCTCTATATTCAGGGCAAAATGGTGGGCCGTGTTGAAGTGACCGAAAAACCGGAATTACTCTGGGAACGACCGGAATTGGAGCGCCTCTATCTACGACTGGAGGATGAGTTTGAATTGCATGAACGGCATGTGGCGCTGGAGCGCAAACTGGAACTGATATCGCGTACCGCCGTCACCTTGCTGGACCTTCTGCAGACTAATCGTTCCTTGCGGGTGGAGTGGTATATCGTGATTCTGATTGTCATTGATATTCTGATCAATCTGCCTAGCCATTTTCTCTAGTGGCATAAAAAAACCGGTCATGAAGACCGGTTTTTTTTGGAATGCATTAAATGCAGTCACTTACATAGTGCGAACACGGGCGTTCAGACGGCTCTTGTGACGTGCGGCCTTGTTCTTGTGGATCAGACCCTTGCCAGCAGTCTTATCAATGACAGATACCACGTCTTTGTAAGCGGCTTCGGCAGCGCCTTTGTCGCCACCTTTAATGGCATTCAGTACCTTTTTCATGGCGGTACGGAACATGGAGCGGTAGCTCGCATTACGCTCGCGGTGCTTCTCGGCCTGGCGGGCGCGTTTCTTTGCTTGTGCTGAATTGGCCAAGTTATGTCTCCTGACAGCTGTATTTCGGAAAGCGGCGTACTATGAAGGTTTTGCCCTCATTTGTCAACGATCAGGCGGTGAAAAACCCTAAACCTGTGCCGGGCTGTCCGTTGCTGGCCGACTGGGGTAAGATGCGCTAAATTTCCTTACGGTGCAAACAGTTAGCACGCCAATAAAATAACCATAAGCAGGCATCCATGGGGCTTCTCAAATCCACCGCTATCGTCTCCAGCATGACCATGCTGTCCCGCGTACTGGGATTGGCCAGGGACATGGTGTTTACCCGCATCTTCGGCGCCGGGGCGGGTACCGATGCCTTCCTGATTGCCTTTAAGATCCCCAATTTCCTGCGCCGCCTGTTTGCCGAAGGGGCCTTTTCCCAGGCATTCGTACCGGTTCTGACCGAATATAAGACCAAGCGCAGCCATGATGAAGTGGCAGACCTGGCCAGCCGTACAGCGGGTACTCTGGGGGGAATATTGTTCCTGGTTAGTACTATTTCAGTGATTGCTGCCCCGTTACTGGTCATGGTATTTGCCCCCGGTTTTATCGGCAATGAGACCAAGTTTGACCTGACGACCCAGATGTTACGCATCACCTTTCCTTACCTGCTGTTTATTTCCCTCACGGCCCTGATGGCCGGAATACTGAACAGTTATGGCAAGTTTGCTATCCCGGCCTTTACCCCGGTGTTTTTGAATATCATCTTGATCCTGGCAGCAATCTATCTGGCGCCACATCTTAGCGACCCCATCACGGCCCTGGCCTGGGGGGTCTTTTTTGCCGGTATTGTACAACTGGGCTTTCAGCTGCCTTATGTGGCAAAACTGGGTTTACTCCGCCTGCCACGCTGGGGTTTTCGGCATGAGGGGGTACGCCGCATCATGAAGCTGATGATCCCTGGCATCATCGGCTCCTCCATGATGCAGATTAACCTGTTACTCGATACCCTCATCGCCTCTTTTCTGGTGACGGGGAGTGTGACCTGGCTCTATTTGTCAGACCGCATGATGGAACTGCCCCTTGGCGTATTCGGTATTGCCCTGGCAACGGTTATTTTACCCGGTCTGTCGGAGCAACATGCCAAGGCAGATCCGAAGGCCTTTTCTCACATGATCGACTGGGCCCTACGCTGGGTGCTGGTGATTGGTACTCCAGCGGCAGTGGCCCTGGCCGTACTGGCGGCGCCTATTCTTTCCACCTTGTTCCTGCACGGTAAGTTCCAGGCCCATGATGTGCTCATGGCACAGATGAGTCTGATCGCCTATTCCTTTGGTATCCTCGGCTTCATCCTGGTGAAGGTGTTGGCGCCCGGTTATTTCGCCCGCCAGGACACCAAAACCCCGGTGCGTATCGCTATGATTGCCATGGCAGTGAACATGGTCTGTAACATCGCCTTTGTGGTGCCCATGGTGATGCTGGATATGGAAGGGCCTCATACCGGGCTGGCCCTGGCCACCACAGTATCCGCTTTCGTCAATGCCGGCTTATTGCTGCGCGGGCTGCGAAAAAGCGGGGTCTATTCGCCGGATGCAGGCTGGTTGAAGTTTGGGGCCAAGGTGATTCTGGCTAATGTTGTTATGTTGGTGGTGCTCTGGTTTATCTCAGGAGAAACTAGTCTGTGGCTGGCAATTGGTACTTGGGAGCGTATTGCACGCCTTTCCGGTGTCGTTGTGGCCGGAGCCGGGGTCTATTTTGGGACTATGTGGCTGTTCGGGGTGCGGTTGACTGACTTAATGCACCGCCCTTCTACCTAATTCGTTAATCATCGCTTAACTTCTTGTTATACTTCGGCTCTTTTCGTTGAAGGTTTGATAAACATCTGATGGAGCTGATCCGCGGCCTGCACAATTTGCGTGAGCGACACCATGGCTGTGTGGCGACCATCGGTAACTATGATGGCGTGCATCTCGGTCATCAGGCAGTGATCGGTCAACTGGCCGATGAGGCCGCCAGGTTAAACCTGCCAGCCGTGGTGATCACCTTTGAACCACAGCCCATGGAATACTTTATTCCTGATAAAGTACCGGCCAGGCTGACCCGTTTTCGGGAAAAACTGGAGGCCCTACGCCGATTTGCGGTGGATCGGGTGCTATGCCTGAGCTTCAACACGCGACTGGCGGCCATGACGGCGGATGAATTTATCCAGCGCATCCTGGTGGATGGGCTGGGCATAAAATATCTGGTCGTAGGCGATGACTTTCGTTTTGGGAAAGACCGGGCGGGAGATTTTCAAACCCTGGTGGCTGCCAGCGAAAAGCACGGCTTTCAGGTGGTGAACATGCACACCTTTGCCATCGATGGGGAGCGGGTCAGTAGTACCCGTATTCGCGAGGCCCTGTGGGAAGGCAATATCCCTCTCGCTGAACAATTACTCGGCCGGGATTATCGAATGAGTGGTCGGGTGGTCCATGGTGAAAAGCTGGGCCGCCAACTGGGTTTTCCCACGGCAAATATTTTTCTGCATCGCAAGGCCTCGCCCCAGCAGGGCATCTTTGTGGTGGAGGTCTTCGGGCTGGAGGGGGAACCCCTTCCCGGTGTAGCCAGTCTGGGTACGCGCCCGACGGTAGATGGCAAGCGGGTACTCCTTGAGGTGTATTTACTCGATTTCAACCGTGATATATATGGTAAGCATATACAGGTGAGTTTCCTGAGCAAGCTACGGGATGAGAAGAAGTTTGAATCCCTGGAAGTGCTAAAAGAATGGATCGCCGATGATGTTCGGCAGACACGAGAATTTTTTGAAAATAGAACTTAATAGAACTGGATAAGAAGTGGCAGATTACAAAGATACCTTAAACCTTCCCAAGACCGATTTCCCCATGCGCGGCAATTTGGCCCAGCGCGAACCGAACTTTTTAAAACAGTGGGAAGAGATGGACCTGTATGGCAAATTGCGCAAAGCGGGTGAAGGCAAGCCAACGTTTATCCTGCATGATGGCCCGCCCTATGCCAATGGTGATATTCATCTTGGCCATGCAGTTAACAAGATCCTTAAGGACATGATCGTCAAATCCAAATCCATGAGTGGTTTTGATGCCCCCTACATCCCAGGTTGGGACTGCCATGGCCTGCCAATCGAATTGCAGGTGGAAAAGAAAAAGGGCAAGGCCGGCCAAAAGATCTCGGCCCCTGAATTTCGCAAGGCCTGTCGCGAGTATGCTCAGCGTCAGGTAGATGGTCAGCGTAAGGATTTCAAACGCCTGGGTGTATTTGCGGACTGGGACAATCCCTATCTCACCATGAATTTTAAATTCGAAGCCGACATCATTCGTGCTCTGGGTAACATCATCGATAAAGGCCACCTGCATAAAGGTTCCAAGCCGGTCCACTGGTGTGTGGACTGTGGCTCAGCCCTGGCTGAAGCGGAAGTTGAATATGAAGATAAGACCTCTCCGGCCATCGATGTCCGTTTTGAAGTGCTGGATGATGAAGCCCTGATGTCACGTTGTCATCATGTGGAAGGTCATGAAGGCAAGGGATCGATTTCAGTGGTTATCTGGACTACCACGCCCTGGACCCTGCCAGCAAACCAGGCGGTGGCTTTAAATCCCGGCCTCGACTATGCCGTAGTGCAAACGGAAGGTGTGGGTGAACATCCACCGGAAAGATTATTGATTGCTGAGGCCATGCTGAAAGATGTCATGGCCCGCTATGAAGTGGAAGACTATCGCGTCATGGCCTATGCCAAGGGCGAGGCACTGGAAGGCTTAAAGCTGGCCCATCCCTTTTATGATCGCGAAGTGCCGATCATTCTGGGCGATCACGTAACCACTGAAGCCGGTACCGGTGCGGTACACACCGCCCCCGGTCATGGTCAGGAAGATTACGTGGCCGGTTCTCGTTATGGACTGGAAGTAGACAACCCTGTCGATGCCGATGGCAAGTTTGTTAAAGGTACGCCCATGCTGGAGGGGCAGCATGTCTTCAAGGCCAATGATTCGGTGCTCGACATCTTAAAGACCAATAACAAGCTGGTGCATCATGCGGCCTTAAGACACAGCTACCCACATTGCTGGCGTCATGGCACCCCGATTATTTTCCGTGCCACACCGCAGTGGTTTATTAGTATGGATCAAAAAGGCCTGCGCCAGTCTGCTCTGGAACAGATCAAACAGACTGACTGGTTACCTGAATGGGGTGAGGCGCGAATCAATAGCATGGTTGAGAATCGCCCTGACTGGTGTATTTCACGTCAGCGTACCTGGGGTGTGCCCATTGCCCTGTTTGTGCATAAAGAGACAAACGATCTCCATCCCCGTAGTAAAGAGCTGATTGAAGAAGTCGCAAAGCGTGTCGAAGAGAAGGGGATTGACGGCTGGTTTGAACTGGAGCCTTCAGAGCTACTGGGTGATGAAGCCAATCAGTATGTAAAAGTCATCGATACCCTGGATGTCTGGTTTGATTCCGGTGTGACGCACTTTGCGGTGCTGAATCAACGTGAGGGCATGAAGGATTATCCCGTTGCAGATTTATACCTTGAAGGCTCGGATCAACATCGTGGCTGGTTCCAGTCTTCACTGTTAACCTCCATCGCCATGACCGGCAAGGTAGCTTATAAGGCGGCGCTGACCCATGGCTTTACCGTAGATTCCAAGGGACACAAGATGTCCAAGTCTCGCGGTAATGGTGTTGAGCCACAAAAAGTGGCCAAGACTCTGGGTGTCGATATTTTACGTCTCTGGATAGCGGCCACAGATTATCGTACCGAGATGACCTACTCCGATGAGATTATGAAACGTATTGCCGATGCCTATCGTCGTATTCGAAATACCGTGCGTTTCCTGCTGTCTAACCTGAATGGTTTTGATCCTGCAAAGGACATGTTAAAAACAGAAGATTTGATCAGTCTTGATAGCTGGGCCATTGCCCGTACTGCTCAACTGCAGGAAGAGCTGCAACGTGCCTATGAGCGTTATGAATTCCATCATGTCTACCAGAAGATTCATAACTTCTGTGCCGTGGATATGGGAAGTTTTTATCTGGATATCATTAAAGACCGTCAGTACACCACCAAAGAGGACAGTGTGGCACGTCGCTCAGCCCAGACGGCCATGTATCACATCATCGAGGCTATGGCTCGCTGGATGGCACCGGTACTGAGTTTTACGGCCGAAGAGACCTGGCAGAATATTCCTGGCGAACACAATGAATCGGTCTTTTTAAACACCTGGTATGACTTACCCAAAGTATCTGAGACAGCAGGTCTTGGTTTACAGCAGTGGCGGCTGATTGCCGAAGTCCGTGACGCCGTAAATAAAGAGCTGGAACAACTGCGTACTGCCGGAGGAATTGGCTCAGGTCTTGCCGCTGAAGTAAAACTTTATTGTGGCCGTGAGATTCATGATTTATTAGCCAAACTGGGTGATGAACTTCGCTTTGTGCTGATTACGTCGTATGCCAGTATCGAGCTGGTGAAAGAGACACCACCTTCAGAAGCAACCCACTTCACACTCAGTAGTAACGATGAGATATGGGTGACGGTTTTACCTTCAAGTTATGAAAAGTGTGTACGCTGCTGGCACCACCGAGAGGATGTCGGCCAACATAGTGGTCATGAAGAACTCTGTGGTCGTTGTGTTGAGAATATTGACGGTGCTGGCGAATCCCGCCAGTTTGCCTAGACTGGGTGATTGCTATGAAAAGTCCGATGATGAAATGGTTGTGGTTGTCCCTGCTGGTAATCGTACTGGATCAGATTACCAAATCTATGGCCAGTTCCATGCTGGAATATGCCAGGCCTGTATCAATTTTGCCCCTGTTTAACTTTACATTGTTACATAACACCGGGGCGGCCTTCAGTTTTCTTGATAGTGCGGGTGGTTGGCAGCGTTGGTTCTTTACAGTGATTGCATTGGGGGTCAGTTTTTTTCTGGTTTTATGGGTAAGAAAGCTAAGCACTGAAGAAAAACTTCAGGCCATTTCACTGACCTTAATTCTTGGTGGTGCGATTGGTAATGTGATTGATCGTATCCGCTTTGGTTATGTAGTCGATTTTCTGGATTTTTATTACGGTACATCGCATTTCCCTGCCTTCAATATTGCAGATTCCGCGATCACGATTGGCGCAATATTAATTATTTATGACAGTCTATTCGTCTCTGGTCGTAAAACATCAGAACTTAAGGCCGATAAATAGTCATCCAATTGAGAAAAACTTATGGCAGATATTGAAGCAATCACCATTGGTCCGGACTGTGAAGTAACCATGCATTACCGGCTTAGCTTGCCGGATGGCACCGTCGCTGATGAAACAGAAGAGAACGAGCCTCTGACTTTTGCTATGGGTGATGGAACCCTTATTCAGGGGCTGGAAATGATGCTCTATGGAATGAAGGCAGGGGAAAAGCAATGCCTGGCTATCGATCCACGTGATGCCTTTGGTTTCCCGGAAGATGAAAATGTCCACACCATGCCCCGTAGTGATTTTAGTGAAGACATGAATATCGAGGTTGGCATGATCGTTGCCTTTTCAACACCTTCTGGCCAGGAAGTCCCGGGAACGATCAAAGAAGTTAATCCTGATAATGTTGTTGTTGATTTTAATCATCCCCTGGCAGGTTT
>JAOULO010000096.1 GCA_029881995.1 Gammaproteobacteria bacterium | reverse complement strand
GAGTACAAATCATTACCCGTATGGCCTTACGACTGTGCGGGTAATAATCTATCAGCCTAGCGGCTAAATCATGTCATGTAAAGAGCCTACAATAATTTTTTTGTGTGGATATGTTGTTGATATATCTGTATAAGATGTATATGCGGAAATATTGAGCAATAAATATTTTTATGTCCGGGTTTGTGGATTATCCGTCAGTATCTGACTCGCTAACCTTTAGTACAGCAGTAAGCAGCATTCTCAGTGTCACCAAAAAGCCAACACATACCCCTGCTGTAATAGCCACAAAAACATCGAACCACAATAATGGCAGCCCTGTTACCAGACCAGCCATAATCCCTAGTATCCGATCTTTAGTATGTGCTTTTGCAATAATCATCATTTCTCACCTTCCTGCATTCTCTCGGTTAATTGTATTGTCATTCCTTCATGATATTTTAGCTGTTCCATGTGATATTTCATCTGATCTTCCAGAGTTCCGGCAGGATAGGTGTAGTCTACTACTACCTGCCATGGAGATTTTGTAACTCTGGCTATTCCTGTAAAATCGCGTGATAAGAAATAAGGCTTAATCTCCAAAGTAGTTCCCTTTATCTCTATAACAATCCCTTTTACAGTTGCTTCTCCAGAACCTCCATTCCTATAAGCGACCTTACTACCCTTATATATAGGATTCCCCAGCATGTCGGTAGGGGTGGATTCTTTTATCCACTTATACTCTATAGTGTCTATAACTACGCTTTCATCCTCTATCTCTGTCCACTCACTCACTGTCTTGGCTCCCTATATCTAAACTAATTGCTTTTGTTCCGTCTTTAGTCACCTTCAAAGTAAACCCTATCTGGGAAGCACTGCAAAATATCCAGAACAACGGGTTGCCAGATATTAATGCCTGAATAATATTCTTCGCTACTATAGCTCGCCTTTGTCCGCTTAATTCAGCATTTATCAACTTACCTAATGGCTCATCCTTTATAATATCCCCATAAACAGCCCAAGCCTCCCAGTCTTGAGGATTCTCACGAAGGCGGGATTCCAGGGATTGTTTAGTGTTCATGCTCTACCAATACGCCAACCACATTTCATGCAATACATAATATCATCTTCATTGGTAACAGTTATTTCACTAGGCTCTGGGTTTCCATCATCTGATCCAAACTTATAAACCACATGTCCATAACCTTTAAAATCACAGTCTCTAAAATATCCATCAGTTGAGCCACATTCTGGGCACTTCATAATATCACTCACTATCAACCTCCGCTCTGGTGTTCCAATATTTTTTTTACACTCTCAAATAGCTCTCGCATTTCAAGTAGTTGTTCGTTTGATTTGAGTTCTGACCATTCCCGCTCAATAATACGTAGCTCCTTTATTCTGCACACCGCAACATCAGCAGCTTCATCCCAGTCATTGTGGTCTACATCAAACAAAGCTTTGTACACTCGATCAAAGTCACTCATACATCACCTATATGGTCACTATGTATTTTCAATAAATAGCAGTGCCATCGCCACAAGCCTTGCATAGTGTCAAAGGATATATCCAGGTTGCTTGGCCGATATCCTTCCTCTTCTAGTGCCTTGACAATCTCTCGTGTTGTTGGCCTTTCACTGTGGCATCCCTCAGCATCCATTAAGTGCTGCTGGTCTCTTAGTTCCCAATCTTCACGCCGCATATCAATCACTCCTGTGGTTGGTCTTGTGCTCGCAGTACGCTGGAATATTTACTATATGCTTCATTACAGCAATTGATGTTAGCTGGTCGAATATAGACATAATCATCGCCTAATACCGCTTGCAATTTTGCTTTTGTAAATTTTGCTGAGTGTTCGCTTTTATATACACCAGCAACATCAACTACATATCGCTCATCTTCCCACCTACCATGTAGCACAATGAAAACTGTCATTTTGTGGTATATTGGTGCTTCTACCATATCAATCACTCCTATCATTGCTCATAAGCCTTGGTACTCCTCAAGTTTGTCAAACTGGGCTTGAGTCATATATACATCTTCCTGCTCCCAGTGCTCTGATTCGTGTTCTAAAAACTCAGATTGTTTCTCTGGCGTGTCAATAAATCTTCGGCCATTGCTATCAAATAACCTGACAAATCTAATTTGTTCATTGCTCATATATCTACCCGTTATTCATTGGTTCGGTTGGAATATCCAGTGCTCGCAGCACCATAGATTGATGTCCTGTGTCTCTTGCCTGTCGCATCAGCCACAACAGATATTTATCAATGTTCAGGCCAGTGCCTTGCTTGCATTGTGACAATGCCGCATAGTGATCCAGGACTGGGTGATGGTACGAATCCTGCCCTCTGCCAGTACGACAAAACCCATCAGCACTAAATTGAAACTCAGCAAACATCGGCATCTTGTGCTTGTCACAAATAGCGATGATTTTGTCCATCAGTGGGCTGATTTCTTCGTCATAGATTTTTTCTAAATCGTCCATATATCTACCCTGTAGTGTGTGGCCACTGTTTAATCTCGGCATCGTGGACTAAACAACCACCTTTGTCTTTTTTGTTGCCACCCCATTGCTTGAACCAGACCGCAACATTTTGTCGTCTGCATTGGTGCATCACATTGTCCACCCATTCCGGAGACATTGGCCGGGAGCATGGACCTGATTCACCGCCGATAATTACCCAGTCAATGCCAGTTAAATTGATATTACCCAAGTCTTGTAGTAACGGTTCGACGGATAAAAATCGTATGCGAGCAGGGATATTTTTCAGTACATCTATTCTGGGCAATCCATATTTACAGTCCTCAACCGTTACACCCAGCCAAACATTGTCATATCCATCACCCCAGTCGTCAGGTAGATATTTTTCTATGTTTGTTGGACGCTTTGTAAGTAGTTGCCATTGCAACATCGGAGTCTGGCGAATCAGTTCAAATAGCCTTTCACGCTGGCCATCCGGTGCATTTTTATCAAACACATCACACATTGAACCGCAGAACACTTTCCTGGGGTTACCGTGTACTTGGGCTTCATGGTGCCATCGCAGTGGTTTCTTCCAGTTTGCATCTGACATGGCCCGAGGCTTGTTGCCTGTCTCCCAGTAACTACCACCAGTTCTGTGGTCCAGGGCTGCGGCATAGCAGTTGTCGCAGGCAGGGGATATGCGCTGACAACCCCACCATGGATTGAAGGTGCTATCTGTCCAGCTTATTTGTGTTTGTTCAGCCATATATCTCACCGTGAGTTGAGCAAAATTACCCCGTATCTTTTAGTCAAGATATGGTCAATCACTATGGTAAGCTATTGATTTATAAAGGTAGGCCGTGGGTTCGAATCCCACCCTCTCCGCCACTAAAGCGAATAAAATCAATAACTTAATTTTTCATGTTGACCGTCAAATGGTCATGATTAGCCATGGCTAGTCACCGTTTGGTCAACTTCCTGGTCAACTTTTCATTCCAGTCGGCATCAATCTTCGCGCCACGATTTTGATCATTGCCTTCGATGTATCTTGAATATGTTTTCAGTGTAAAAGACCAGCTTGCATGGCCTGCCTGACTGGATACCCATCGAATGTCCTCGCCAGCTTGCAACAACATTGATACATAGGTATGCCTGCATTGG
>JAOULO010000093.1 GCA_029881995.1 Gammaproteobacteria bacterium | reverse complement strand
AGATAAATCATTAAAGGTCAGCACCCGAATAACGGCCCTATCTTACCTGTGGTATGGATCGCTAATTTCCTGAGTCAGCAGGGTCTCGGCATCAAAGCTGGCCAGATTGTTATTACAGGTTCCTTCGCTGGCGTCCATGAAGTTGAAGTGGGGCAGGAATTGACAATCACGTATGGTGACCTTGGTTCCATCGTCGTAAGGTTTCAGGCAAGTTAGTAAAAAAGCTACCTGCTTGTTTCCTGAATAGCCGGTGTCGCCGGTTGGTATCTGTTAAAATCTGCCTATGCGTCTCTGGTCATTACACCCACGTTATCTCGATGTGAAAGGTTTGCTGGCACTATGGCGAGAGGCACTGTTAGCACAGAATGTTCTCCTTGATAAAACCAGTGCTTATAAAAACCATCCTCAACTTGAGCGCTTTAAAAGTACCAGTAATAGTGTAGGTACGATAGCCACCTACTTACGTTCTGTAGCTGAAGAGGCAGATTGCCGTGGTTATCACTTTGATAAGAGTAAGATAGTAAGAAAGTATTACCGCTCACAGATTGTTGTCTCTTCTGGTCAGCTTGCGTTCGAGGTACAGCACTTACTTTCCAAGCTTAGACAACGTGACATTACTCGATATAATGTTCTTCGGGAAAGCAAATCTGTAAATCTTCATCCCTTGTTTAAAAAATCTAAAGGTCCTGTTGCAGACTGGGAACGAGTTAATAATTAACAATGCCAAAATCCAGTTTATATAAAGGTCGTGGTGCAAGCCATAGCCCAGATAATCGCTATTCGGATGTTCAGCGTGAAAATATTGATGATGGCTGGCATCAGGGTGAGCAAGCAGTAAAACTAAAAACCCAACTGTTTATCGATAATGCCAAAAAGATCATTACTTATAATTCTTCCCCCGATGTCCCATTTGATCGCTCCATCAACCCATATAAAGGTTGCGAACATGGCTGTGTGTATTGTTTTGCCAGACCCACCCATGCCTGGTTGGACTTGTCACCAGGGATTGATTTTGAAACAAAAATATTTCACAAACCCAATGCACCAGAGTTATTAAAAAAAGAACTGTCCCATAAAAACTATAAGCCTGCACCTATCTCGCTAGGTATCAATACGGATGCCTATCAGCCTGCTGAAAGAAAACTGGGTTTGACTCGCCAGTGCCTTGAAATCCTGGTTGAGCATAAACATCCTGTTGTGATTGTGACTAAGTCGGCCCTGATTGAACGGGATATTGATTTACTTGTCGAGGCAGCCGAGCAGCAACTGCTTAGGGTTGTGGTATCGGTAACGACCTTAGATGCAAAATTAAATAAACATATGGAACCACGAACAGCTGCACCCCATCGACGGCTCGAGACCATCGGGAAGCTGAGTGATGCGGGAGTCCCGGTAAATGTGCTGATGGCACCGATTATCCCGGTGCTAAATGATAGTGAAATTGAAAACCTGTTAACTGAAACACGAAAGGCCGGGGCCAGGAATGCCGGTTATGTGATGCTACGTCTACCCCATGAACTTGATGAGATATTTATGGACTGGTTATCCGTCTATGAACCATTAAAGGCCGAGCACATTATGAATCGTATTCGTGACCTGAGAGGAGGTAAGACGTATGACTCCGGTTTTGGTAAGAGAATGCGAGGTGAGGGTGTGTTTGCTGAACTGATTGCAAAACGGTTTAAGCTGGCTAAACAACGCCTTGCCTTTCCTGGCAATCAAGCACTGCGCTGTGATTTATTTACACCACCACCGCAAAATGGTCAGCTAAACCTGCTGTAAATTCATAGCCCAATTATTTTCATAAAATTAGGTGATAGCTCATCCCTGACTGCCTTGCCCAAAAGCTGCTGGCTGACCTGTACCACATCACTCATTGGGCCCGTCAGGAATACCATCCCCATTTCCAGGGTAACAGGTAGATCATCCATGGGGCCGACACTGATTTCATCGGGATAAGGTAGTAGAACCATCTGGATCTCGGTCACATCATCGGCAATCTTTTCACACCCACCACCGGGCCTGACAAACTGAAACAGTTCGGTCGGGTTGCGGAAGGTGATACTCTCTTCCTTGAATTCACGTTCACCGGCTTTGGCCGTAAATTCGAGACTGATATTGTGTTTCATGGCCAACCCTCCTCGCTTTCAGGAACAACTCTAATTTCGTCAATTTCGCTGATTTTCGCAATTCGTCAGATCAATTAAGTGGCAGATCTATGTGAAATACTGCTCATTGCTGGTTGTTTAGTATCCAGATTTACCAGTATGTAATTGATTTGTATTTGTGCTGCAAATTTGGTCACTGTCACTGAATAATCATTTAAAATAGCCTCATGGTAGATAAACAAGCAATATGTGGAGACTAGCCGATGGCAAACCCTTTCCAGGATCAATTACTCAAAGCCGGTCTGGTCAGTAAAGACAAGGTCAATAAGGTCAATAAATCCAAACACAAAAAGAATAAGCAGCGGCCTAAGGACCAAATAACCGAGGAAGAAGAGCGCAAGCACCAGATTAAACAGGCAGCACAAGAGAAGGCCGAGCGGGATCGGGAACTGAATCGTCTTAAGCATGAAGAAGAAAACAAAAGAGCCATCATGGCTCAAATTCGCCAGTTGGTCGAAATGAATTGTGTCTCAAGCGAAGATGGTGAACAGGCCTATAATTTTGAACACGAGAAGAAAATAAAAACGATCTATGTCACGGATGAGCTACGCAAACAAATAACGGGTGGCCGTCTGGCTATTGTTCAGTTAAACGGTAAGTATGAGTTAGTATCAAAGCAGGTAGCTGAAAAAATAATGCAACGAGATGCCGATTTTATTGTAGTACTAAATGATAACAATAATGCAGTAGAAGAAGATGATGAATATGCCGAGTTTAAAGTTCCTGATGACCTGATGTGGTAATCAGATTTCCACAAAATATCCATTTCATTAAGACATATTATTTACCAGATTTGTTTCTGTGGTTTTGCACAGTTACGTCAAGTACTTTTTCACCAGTCGACCTGTCTCTTATAACCTTGAGCATATAGCCTGCTTTTATATAATTCAAACACCAACATAGCGAGGTGAATTATGAAAATTACAAGTATATTCTCGGGTATATTGTTAGTAGCTATCTCCGGCTCGGTCATGGCAAAGGACGTCCCGTTGATTAACGAAGTTGATTTCCTTGAGGCCAGTGCCCAGGCATCTAAACACAATAAACGCTTGCTTACTATATATAGGCAGGATGACTGCGAAGAATGTGACAGATTTATTTCTGACCTGGCACAAAACCAGAATAATACAAAATATAACAAGTATTCCTTTTATCAGGTGAGCACCAATAAGGGTATTGAAGTCGTTTGCCCAAATGGTCTGGAGCTATCAGATAACGAATATTTTGAGGCCAAGGGTATTCACGGCAAATTATCACTGGTGTTTCATGATGAATATGGCAATGTTGTTTACACCCACAATGGTATTCCTGCCCATGACGAACTGTATGCCTTGATGGATTTCGTGCACGAAGAGAAATATGCCGATGGCAGTGAATATGTTCCCAATAGTTAATACAGATGAATGATGATGAAAAAGTATTCTTTCGTAATAATAGCTTTACTGTCCATGAGTGCCTTACCGGTTTATGCCGAATCCGGTAAGGCACTTTATACCTGGCGCTCCCTGTCGGCAGACATGGCACAACTGGCAGTCAACAAGGCCATGCTGGCCTGCCGCAAAAAAGGTTACTCGGTGGCCGTGGCCCTGGTAGATCGTGGCGGTAATCTACAGGCCTTTGTGAGAGATCGTTTTGCCGGACCACATACCCCTGAGACTGCGATACGCAAGGCCTGGACAGCCAACAGCTTTCGCCAGGATACGACCGATCTTGCCGTGTTCCTGAAGAAGGGGCAAATTCCCAACCAGGTACAGCACAATCCAGGGGCTTTGCTGGTGGGTGGTGGTGTGAAAATTGAAGCCCAGGGTGAATTGCTTGGCGCCATTGGCGTGGCAGGCGCACCCCCCGGTAAATCAGAACGCGACAGTATAGATGGTCGTTGTGCCAAAGCCGGTGTGGAAGCCGTGCGCGAGGCCATAGAGTTTGCCGACTAGCGAGTGTGAGCAGGGCCTGCTTGTCAGGCCCTTTTTTTAGAATGGGGCAGGAGCTGTTAATTGGAGTAATTCACCACTTACCGGGTGAGTAAAAACAAGTTGTTCTGCATGTAGTAGTAATCGGTTCGATTTGTTGAGTACATCATGACTGGCATAAAATCGATCCCCGAGAATGGCATGTCCCAGTTCAGACATATGCACACGTAGCTGGTGTGTTCGACCGGTCTCCGGTTTGAGTTCAACACGACTGCAGTTATTATCAGCATCATAATTCAGCAGGCGATAACGGGTCAGTGCCGGTTTACCGGATTCATAATCTACTTTTTGCCTGGGCCGGTTTGGCCAGTCGGTGATAAGGGGCAGATCGATCTCAGCTTGTTCCTTTTCCAGTTTACCTTCCACGATGGCGATATAGGTTTTATCGATCTGTCGTTGCTCAAACATCTTACCCAGTTGTGAATGAATAGTTGGGTTGCGTGCCATTAGCATCAGGCCGGAGGTAGGTAAATCAAGACGATGTACAATCATGGCATCGGGATAGTCAGCCTGGACTCGCCTGGCCAGACAGTCCTGCTTATCCTCACCACGGCCAGGAACAGACAGCAACTCGGCAGGTTTGTCTACTGCCAGGAGGTGTTCATCTATATATATAAGTGTCAGGCCGTTATCGGGAGGAGGGGAATAGTTCATGGCATTTGGGTGCTGGTGACTTTGTGCGATTTTACACCCCCGACCTGTGTTTTGTTAGCCATTGGCTACACTTTAAATGTCTATGCACAGAGGAATTCGGATGGCAAAGGAACTAACGGCTCTGGGAGACAGGCTATTAGGCCGTTGGCAACGTCTGTCAGCCTGGCCAGGAGGGAAGTGGCTGTTCAGCTTTTTACTCACCAGGCAGATACCCTATACCGGCAGTATTTCAGCCCGAATATGTGAGCTTGCGCCAGGCCGTGCCAGGGTAAAACTTCAGGACCGACATAAGATTCGTAACCATCTCAATTCCATTCATGCCATTG
>JAOULO010000092.1 GCA_029881995.1 Gammaproteobacteria bacterium | reverse complement strand
GAAGCAATATGGACAAACTCATGGCCCGTGACAATGATGCTCTGGTCTATGCCATCGAACGCTCCTGCCAGGACAAGGCCGATGTGGTGGCCGCCGACGAAAAGGAAAGCGGTAAACGGGCCCTTCTGAATCTCGGCCACACCTTTGGCCATGCCATCGAAGCCTGTACCGGCTATGGCAAGTGGTTACACGGAGAAGCCGTTGGCACAGGTATGCTGATGGCGGCTGATCTCTCCATGCGTATGGGCTGGATCAGTAAAGAGGATTTACGCCGCACCGAGGACATCATCGACCGCGCCTCGCTCCCCACCCGTGCCCCGGCCTTCATGGATTATGAGCACTTCATGGAGCGCATGGCGGTTGATAAAAAGGTTCGTGATGGCAAAATCAACTTCGTCCTACTCAAGGCCATTGGAAATGCCATTGTGACCAATGAATTTAATGACAATCAGTTGCGTGAGACCATAGAGGCGCACCGGGCACTTGCCGAGGCATAATCTATAAATTATGACTCGATTAGCCGATTACGCCGCCAACGACCAGTCCTCACTGGGCCGGCGTTTTCCGGAAGAGGCTCCCAAGTATCGCAGTGAATTCCAACGCGACCGGGATCGAATCATCCACTCTGGTGCCTTCCGCCGCCTGGAATACAAAACCCAGGTTTTCGTGAACCATGAAGGGGACATGTTCCGTACCCGCCTGACTCATTCCATCGAGGTGGCCCAGATTGGCCGTTCCATTGCGCGAATCCTGAAACTGAACGAGGAACTGGTCGAAACCATCTCCCTGGCCCATGATCTGGGCCACACCCCCTTTGGTCATGCCGGGCAGGATGCCCTCAATGCCTGCATGAAGGACTACGGTGGTTTTGAACATAATCTCCAGTCCCTTCGAGTCGTAGATGAGCTGGAGGAGCGATACGCCGATTTTCCTGGCCTGAATCTGACCTACGAATCCCGTGAAGGTATCCTGAAGCACTGCTCCCCCATGAAGGCCAGAGAGCTGGGCGATATCGGGCATCGGTTCCTCAACAAGGAACAACCCGGTCTGGAGGCACAGATCGTCAACCTGGCCGACGAAATTGCCTATAACAATCACGATGTGGATGACGGTCTGCGTGCTGGCCTGATCAGTCTCGACCAGTTGTGTGAAATCCGCCTGTTTGCTGATCAGTATGATGAAGTCAAACGTCGTTACCCGGAGCTCACTGATCGGCGTCTGATCCATGAGGTCATTCGTCGCATGATCAATGTGCTGGTGGTGGATCTGATTGACCACACCCGCCAACAAATTGACATTATCAACCCCCAATCTATTGATGAGGTTCGTACTCAGGCCACGAAATTGGCGGGATTCAGCCAGGAAATGCAGGCCATGAACCTGGAGTTGAAACAGTTTTTGCGTCAACACCTCTACCGTCACTACCGCGTCCATCGCATGAGTGCCAAGGCCAGCCGTATCATTTCGGCCCTCTTTAATGCCTTCATGGATGATATCGGCCTGCTGCCCCAAGACTACCAGCAATCCGCAAAAGACTATGAAAAACAACAGGCTGAGCTCGGTCGAGCCCGCGCCGTTGCTGACTATATTGCCGGTATGACCGATCGTTACGCCATTACCGAATACGGCCGGATATTCGACCCGGTCGAACTGACCTAGGTGGGCATAAAATGTGCATTATCATTGAAAATTATGTATGTTTTACCCTGAGTCAGGGATAAGAGGCGACCCGTCATGCGCGTCTATATGCAAACACCATTGGAAAAAGACCAGACCCCACGCTACTACCAGTTACTGGTACAGGAAGATCTACTCGAAGGCTGGACCCTGATCCGAGAATGGGGACGTCAGGGTGCACCCGGGCGCATTAAGCGTGATCATTTTGCTACGCTTGAAGAAACCCTCACAGCCTGCATCAAGGTTCGTGATACCCAATTGAACAAGGGATATCAGGTTGTCTTTAGCAAAGGACAGGAACTCCATACATGATGGATTATAACGACCAGCCATTACACCGCATTGATCCAGGCTACCTGGAGCAATTCGGTCTCAGGGAAGCCCCCTTTACGGCTGTCGTGGATGACCGTTTCTACTTCAGCACCCCGGAAGCCAGCCAGCGCATGAATCTGCTGGTACACATGACCCAGTACAGTGACATGGTACTCATGGTGCTGGGTGATGAAGGCATGGGTAAAACCAGCCTGCTGCAAAACTACGTCAAATCTGCCCACAGCAACTGGCATATCTGCCGCATCAATGCCAACACCATGATGGACAAAGACCAGCTGCTGTTCCGAATTGCAGAAGACTTTGGCCTGGAATCCCTGCCAGCCAACAGCGCCGAACTGCAGGAAATGCTGTATGACAAAATGATCCAGCTACACCAGAATGATGTTTTACCGGTCATAATCGTGGATGATGCCCACGAACTATCGGTCGATGCCATCAGCCAGCTGTTTATCATGGCTGAAATCAAGGCCGGGGATGTCACCATGGTCCATATTGTGCTCTTTGCTGAGTCCCTCATTGAAAAAACCATCAATGCCTCAAATGTGCGCAAGATCCGCGAACGCATCGGTCATACGTTTGAACTGGAGCCTTTTGATGATATTGAAACGGCGGATTATATCCAGAGCCGTCTCACCCTGGCTGGCCTGGAGGGAGAAAACCCCTTTTCACCCAAAGTCATACACCAGATTCACAAACAGTCTCATGGTAACCCGGCCCGCATTAATGAACTGGCCCATATTGCCCTGGATGAGGCCAACAATGAGGCCGAGCCAGAGTTTCCTGATTACGATGATGATGAATTTGAAATAAAGGCAGATCGTTTTCTAACACCCTCGCTGTTATTCATTTTCCTGAGCATTTTTACCATTGCTGGTCTCGGGTACTGGAAACAGGATGAAATTAACCAGTTCTTTACCGGCACAGGTGAAAGTACCCTGGAACTGGCTATGCAAGACACCACAGCAACTGAGCCTGATGAGGAACAACCCAGCCCATTTGCCAAGCTGAAAGAAAAAATGTTCAAGCTGGGCGGCATTAAACCGGACGCATCTGTTCAACCCAAACCTGTAAAAGATAAACCAGCCGAGCCTATCAACCTGGAACGTATTGAAGACCCTGCCCTGGCGGAACAGCTAGCCGTTGCCCAGCAAGCAGTACCGACCCCCGTCATTGAACGCATTGAACCGGCCGAGCTTTTCACCAGCAGTAAAAAACAAACCATCACCCTGCATGGAAAAAACTTTAGCCCTGATACTAAGGTCATCCTGAGCTGGTCGGACAATGAAATCACCCTGCCCCGCAGTCGTCTGCAACTCTCCGGGGATAAGAAAATTCGCTTTCGTTTTAATACCGGCAATAAGGCAGACAACTGGAACATCGTGGTCAAAAACCCTGGCAGCGAACAAACCCATAGCTTCAATCTAAAAGTGGCGGCGGCCAAACCAAAACCAGAATTTAATCCAAAAAATCTCACTGCTGAAAAATGGGTAAGTAACCAGGCCCCCACCAATCTGACCTTACAACTGCTCGGCAGTTATGTGTTAAATCCAATTCATCAATATATTAAACAACACCGGTTGTCGGATAAAACCGTCATTTACAAAACACAACGTGAAAACCGAGACTGGTATGTGCTGTTTTATGGAAGCTACAAATCCACCCAGCAGGCCATGCAGGCCATCCAGTCATTACCGGTGGCTGCCAAAACCCAACGCCCCTGGATGAGGACCTTTGCCTCGATTCAGACCCAGAAAAAACAACGGGCTGCACAGACACAAATCTCCAATACCATCCGAGGCAAAAATACCCCGGACTTACAGAATATAGAAGCCCATCAGGCCTGGCTCTGGAGCCAGAATCCAGGCAACTACACCCTGCAACTACTGGGTACACAGAATATCGACAAGTTAAAAAGCTTTATTCAGCAACACCGTTTACGCGGCAAGGTGGTCTACTACCACACCCGTAAAAATAACCAGGACTGGTATGCCCTGGTGTACGGCGTCTACCCCAAAACAACAGATGCTCGTAGTGCGGTGAAAGAACTCCCTTCCTCTCTGAAAAACCTCTCCCCCTGGGTACGAAATTTCTCGGCCATCCATGCCGAAATGGACAAAGGCCAGCAGTAAGAATCGCCGAAAAATCAGTCCCCCTATCCCCTCCCGAAGATTGAAGCCCCACTGATAGAACTGTATACTGCTGGGCCGTTTTGCCCGGCTGATAGCCGGTTCACCAGCAAGGCGGAGTTGGTTTAACAAACTCAGCGAATCTTACGATTGTGAATACTGAAAACAAGAAACTCAGCGGACTCTATCGCCCCGAATTCGAGCGGGACAATTGCGGCTTTGGCCTGATTGCCCATATGGACGGCACACCCAGCCACTGGCTGGTGGACACAGCCATTGGCGCCCTGGCGCGCCTCACCCACCGTGGCGCCATTGCGGCCGACGGCAAGACCGGCGACGGCTGTGGCCTGTTATTGAAAAAGCCCGACAGCTTCCTGCGCGCAGTAGCGGAAACTGAAGGCTTCAAACTGGCCGAGCTGTACTCGGCTGGCATGGTTTTTCTCAATCAGGACACTAAATTAGCCAAACAGGCCCGCGACACCCTGGAAAAAGAGCTCAAGACCGAAGGTCTGGATGTGCAGGGCTGGCGCACGGTGCCGACAGATGAATCTGCCTGTGGTGAAGAGGCCCTCAAGAGCCTGCCGGTCATCGAACAGATTTTCGTCAATGCCGCAGATGGCATGGATCAGGTCAGCTTTGAGCGACACTTATATATAGCCCGTCGTCGTACTGAAAAGGCCATCGAGCCAAACGACCCGATGTTCTACATCCCCAGCCTCTCTTCGAGTGTCATCTCGTACAAGGGCCTGGTGATGCCTGAATTCCTGCCCGTGTTCTATAAGGACCTGGGTAATAAAAACCTGGAATCGGCCACTGCCGTGTTCCACCAGCGTTTTTCGACCAATACCTGGCCCCAATGGCGTCTAGCCCAGCCTTTCCGCTACCTGGCCCACAACGGTGAAATCAACACCGTACAGGGGAACCGTAACTGGTCTATGGCTCGTGGCCATAAATTCGAGTCTCCCCATATGAACATGGAAGATGTGCGTCCACTAGTGTCATTGACCAGTTCTGACTCCAATAGCCTGGACAACATG
>JAOULO010000058.1 GCA_029881995.1 Gammaproteobacteria bacterium | reverse complement strand
TACGGGTGGTCATGGCCCAGATCACATCGTTCCAGTCGCGCACATTCACATCCTCATCGGTCACGATGACAAACTTGGTGTACATAAACTGCCGCAGAAAACTCCACACACCGAGCATGACCCGCTTGGCATGGCCGGGGTACTGTTTTTTCATACTCACTACCGCCATGCGATAGGAACAACCTTCCGGGGGCAGGTAAAAATCGATGATCTCGGGAAACTGCTTTTGCAAAATCGGCACAAAAACTTCGTTAAGGGCGACACCCAGTACCGCCGGTTCATCAGGTGGACGGCCGGTATAGGTCGAATGGTAAATGGGGTCATCCCGATGGGTGATACGCTCGATGGTGAAGACCGGGAAGCTGTCCACTTCATTGTAATAACCTGTGTGATCGCCAAACGGCCCTTCATCGGCCATCTCTCCAGGGTGAATAACCCCTTCCAGAACATATTCTGCTGAGGCGGGTACTTGTAAATCTGAACCGATACATTTGACCACCTCAGTTTTATCACCTCGTAACAGTCCGGCAAAGGCATATTCAGACAGAGTATCAGGGACAGGGGTAACCGCGCCTAATATCGTGGCCGGGTCAGCACCCAGCGCCACGGCCACCGGGAAGGGTTCATCGGGGTGTTTTTCCTGCCACTCACGAAAATCCAGCGCACCCCCACGATGGGCCAGCCAGCGCATAATGACCTTGTTCTTACCAATCACCTGCTGGCGATAGATGCCGAGATTCTGTCTATCTTTATTCGGGCCCTTGGTGACCACCAGGGCCCAGGTGATCAGGGGCCCGGCATCGCAAGGCCAGCAGGTCTGGATGGGGAGTTTGCTTAGATCCACATCGTCCCCTTCAATCACATGTTTCTGGCAGGGGGCCTTTTTCACCACATCCGGTGCCATGTTAAGCACCTGTTTGAAAATGGGTAGCTTCTCCCAGGCATCCTTGAAGCCTTTTGGGGGCTCGGGTTCTTTTAAAAAGGCCAGTAGCTTGCCCACCTCGCGCAGGGCCTCGACGGAATCTTCTCCCATGCCCATGGCAACACGTTCAGGGGTACCAAACAGGTTACCCAGCACGGGTACAGAATGGCCTTTGGGGTTTTCGAACAACAGGGCCGGGCCACCGGCCCGTAAGGTGCGGTCGCAGACCTCGGTCATTTCCAGATTAGGATCGATTTCCTGGCTAATGCGTTTTAGCTCACCCTTGTTTTCCAGTTGTGCAATAAAGTCACGGAGGTCTTTGTATTTCATGATTGGTTTTATCTGAGGCCTGGTTAAGGCAGCATTATGACACTGAAAAACAGGTGGACCAAATTTGTTAAGCACCAATAAAAAAGGCCCCACCTAATGGCAAGGCCTTGTGCTTTACGGTGGCTGAGACTAATTAAGCTTAAAGAAACCAACGGTACTTTTAAGCTCGCTTGACTGCCCACTCAATTCTTCAGCGGTAGCAGCCAGTTCCTCGGAGGCCGAGGCATTGGTCTGGGCCACCTGGTCCAGTTGGCCAACGGCTGAATTGACCTGTTCTATACCGGTTTGTTGCTCTTCCGAGGCGGCGGTGATCTCCTGTACCAGGCTGGCCGTCTTGAGGATGTTGGGCACCATGGTCTCCAGTAGCTTACCGGCCCGCTCGGCAATCTTGACACTGTTGTCAGCCAGCTCACTGATTTCACCAGCAGAAGTCTGGCTGCGCTCGGCCAGTTTGCGCACTTCATCGGCGACCACGGCAAAGCCTTTCCCATGTTCACCGGCACGGGCCGCTTCGATGGCGGCGTTCAGGGCCAGCAGGTTGGTCTTGTAGGCAATATCTTCAATGAGGGTAATCTTGTCTGCAATCATACCCATGGCATTCACCGTCTCGACGACAGCCTCACCACCTTGTTTGGCTTCCTTGGCGGTGGCACTGGCAATGCCATCGGTGGCGCGCGAGTTTTCCGCATTCTGGTTGACGGAAGCACTCATCTCTTCCAGTGAGGCACTGGTTTCCTCGATACTGGCGGCCTGCTCACTGGCACCCTGACTCAGGGTCTGGGCCGAGGCACTGATCTGATCAGATGCACTCACCATATTTTCAACTGAACCCTGCACATTAAGTAACACGCCCTGGATCTTTTCGATGAAGCCATTAAAGGCCACGGCAGTTTCACCACATTCGTTTCGACCAAAGTCCGGCAGGCGGCGGGTCAGGTCACCGTCCCCGTCACGTAATTCACGGGCGGCATGGCTCATGGCATTGAGCGGGTGGGTGATGCTGAGGGAAAAGACGGTGGCCAATACGGCAATTAATATCGTTGCCAAGACAGACAGGGCGATAATTAAACGGTCAGAATTTACTACAGCGGCATCTCCCTGTTTCTGCGATTCAAGAGAGTTGTTTTCAATGACTGCGGACAGGGCCTCCATTTTATCGGCCAGGGCATCAAAGTCCTGTTTGAAGCCATCCATCATGGCATTCGCCTGACGAAAATCAGAGGCAGATTGACTGATAATGGCCTCGGCGCTTTTGATATAGTTTTCC
Organism: Gammaproteobacteria bacterium; assembly: GCA_029881995.1. Classification (GTDB taxonomy): domain Bacteria; phylum Pseudomonadota; class Gammaproteobacteria; order UBA6429; family Thiohalophilaceae; genus JAHEDB01. Next base: position 17,256 of record JAOULO010000058.1, on the reverse strand, counting down.
AGGGCAGGTATTGCTTGATTGAGTGCCTGTTTTACATTCTCATCCAGGGGGAGTTCCTGGTTGGCTGCGAGCATACCGCGAAAAGTACTGGAATGTTCTGCAAGTTCTTCACGAATACTGTTTAGTTCGCCTTTGTTGCCCTGCATAGTGGCCAGCAGGGCGGCGAGCACATCACTGCGGAGGGCATCGTGCATCATGTCAGCAGTGAGGTGGTTTTTTTGAGCCGTGCTATTGATAACGATTTGATCCATGGCCTCATCCACGGCACCGATACCGTTATATCCGATAAAGCCCACCATGATGGTAGCTAGCACACTAACAACACCAAAGATGATCAGGCGTTGCCGGATAGTCATATTCTTTAACATCGTCGAGTACCTCAACGAATTGAGTTACTCCCTGTTTAACATCAGTTACCTTTTTTTACATAGTAAAACTAAGTGAACTTTGTGAAGCATACTGTTTATTAGCTTGTATGTCAGTTATCGAGCTATTGGCAGAAAGCTTTAACCGTGGAGTAATAAAAACTCAACTTGAGAATATGAATAAGAACCATTCACGTTGAGCTTATTAAGATTAAGGAAGGTTATATAAGACACCAGACCGGCCATTCAGGCCAGTCTGGTTTGGTTTAAAGCTTAAAGAAGGCAACTGATTTTGAGAGTTCTCGTGCCTGATCTTCCATCACCTGTGCAGTGGCGGAAAGTTCTTCTGCCGAACTGGCATTAGATTGAGATACCGTATCCAGTTGTTCAATTGCAGACGTCATCTGCTGAATACCGGAGGCCTGTTCCACAGAGGCTGCCGCTATCTCCTGTACCAGTTGTGCCGTCTTCTGGATTTCAGGAACGATATCGTTAATCAGGGTACCGGCATTTTCAGCAACCGTCACACTGCTATTAGCCACATCATTAATTTCAGCGGCCGCGGTCTGGCTGCGTTCTGCCAGTTTACGGACTTCATCGGCGACCACCGCAAAGCCCTTACCATGCTCTCCGGCACGGGCGGCCTCGATAGCCGCATTCAGGGCCAGCAGATTGGTCTTATAAGCGATGTCCTCGATCATGCTGATGCGTTCAGCAATATCTTTCATGGCAGCCACAGTTTTATTGACCGCCGTGCCACCTTCATCGGCCTTGACCGATGCCGTGCTGGCCATTTTGTCAGTAACCCGGGCATTCTCGGCATTTTGTTCAATGGTGGCATTCATCTCTTCCAGTGAGGCTCCGGTCTCTTCGACACTGGCAGCCTGTTCACTGGCACCCTGACTCAGGTTCTGTGATGTCGAGTTGACCTGTTCAGATGCGCTGGAAATCTGTTCGGTTGCCGTAATGATCTGGTTAATAGTGGTTCGCAGGTTGTTGACCATACTGGCGGTACTTTCCATGACCTGGGCAACCTCGTCCTTACCCTCTGCCTCAATTTGAACCGTCATATCACCGTCGGCTATGGCCGTGGTGTGTACAACCAGTTGGTTCAATGGGTTGATAATACTGCGCGTGATAAAGAAGGCCAAAGCAAACGCGATACCTATGGTAAAGAAAAGAATGATGATAGTAACCGATTTCACCGTAATGGCCGAACCATCAAATAGCTCATCAGCTTCCTGGCTTTCGGCATACATGGAGGCATCGATTTTGTCCAAAGGATTAAGAACAGAGTCACGAATTTCATCAAGTTCGCCATCGACGCGACGAATCTTTTGCATATTCTTATCTGCCCCATCCTCAATCAGAGGAATGAGCTGGGATTCAAACACATTCAGGTAATGGTCAACGGCCTTTTTGTATTCCTCGGCCATGCGTTCCTCTTCCGGCGTGTCCACCATATCTGAGATAGTCTTTTTGTCTATTTCGTTCTGCTTTTTTATCTCTGCCAGATCGGCACGGGTCTCATCCAGTCTACGGTTAATGACCGAGTCACCAATCACGGCATAATAGGCTTCTACTCGGCGCACGACATTTTTAATTTCGGCAACATCTCTGGCACGGCCTGCACCTTCATCCTGAAGGTCTGCAAGATTCTGAATCTCAAGAACGGTGAAAAACACGGAACCGGCAAAGACGAGTATGACGGCACCAAAGGCACCATAGAGTCGTTGTGCGATTTTAAATTTACTGAGCATGGCCTAAAAACCTTAATCTATGTTGTTAATTATTGAACAATCAGATTATCAACATTTACATACTATTGTGATAAGTCCAAACAGCTATCACCAAGTATCGGGATGAGATAGTCATTTCTTTAATGCATAAAGGTCTTTTTTTTGTAAGCCAGTCAGAAATTCTTGTGAAACAAACTTTGAAACTTCAAGACTTAAGAATCATGCAAAACCGGCCGCAATTATAGAGTCAGATATCATCATAGTTAATTTCATAAATAAAATAGTGTTTATTGGATCTCCGAAAAAACTACATGAAAACTGATGTTAATGAGATTGTTGTTCAGGTTCACCAAGCGATAAGTATTGAGTGTGGTGTTATTTGTTGTAGATGACATTGGCGATGTGAAAAAAAATTGTAGTGAATCACATCTCACAACATAGCTCTGAAAAGCTATATGCGCCGATAGTTGGTATGCATAAACTGAAAAGTGAACTGATGAATACTGTTTGATTTTTTTAGATTTAAATAGAGAACAAACTATAGAGTCATAAGGAGATAGTACGATGTCAAAAGGTTTCAGGCTTAAACCTGCAGCAAGGGCTGTGATGGCGTGTTGTTTGATAGCAAGCCCTTCGGTATACGCTGAAGGTGAGCACTGGGTGCAGCGTATCAATATGAGTGGCGTGGTTGAAGCAGAGTACGGCTCCAGTGAGGATTACGCAGGTAAAAAATCAAGTGATATTACCGTTGCAACGGTGGAAATTAATATTGATGGTAAAGTTAATGATAAGGTAAATGCCTATGTCACTTTACTTCATGAAGAGGATGATACCCCCTTTTCAGTAGATGCTGCCTATATCGATGTCGCATTAGGGCCGGTCAATGTACATGTCGGTGCCATGGGTGCCCCGTTTGGTTCGTTTGAATCCACCATGCTCTCTGATTCGCTGGTACTGCAAATTGCAGAGACAGCAGAATCCATGTTGCTGGTAGGGACCGAGATGGGGCCTGTACAGGCTTCGGTGTATATGTTCAATGGTGATACTCAGGAAAAAGGTGGAGATGATGTCGCAGATCAACACGGTGCGCGTCTGGCCTTTGTCTCCGAGGGTGACAGCTCAAATATAGATATTGGGATCGACTACATCAATAACATCGCTGATTCAGACACCATTGGCGGTTATTTTACAAAGGCAGTTGCTGATGGTGGCCTGGGCACGAACGAAGTCAAGTCTTATGTCCCAGCACAAATTATTCATGCCAACCTTAGCTTTGGTGGTTTTCATTTATTTCTTGAACACCTTGTAGCCGACAAGTTTGCTGATAACGAAGTGGTTTTCAAAGGCAAGGGTGCTGAGATCACTGCCACCAATGTTGAACTGGCCTATGACCTGAATATTGCAGGTGTAGAAACCACTATTGGTATTGCAAGGCAGACGACTGAACAAGCCCTTGCCCTTGGTATGCCAAAGGAAAAATCCCTGTTTTCCATGTCGTTCGGTGTGTATAAATTTACTGCACTGACTTTTGAGTACGCTACCAGCACCGATTACGATGTAGTCGATGGTGGTACAGGTAAGGATGCTACCTCATATACTTTGCAGTTGGCGATTGGATTCTAGTTTGATAGATAGCAAATAAAAAAAGGGGCTGTGGCCCCTTTTTCTTTTTGTGGCTAAAGCCGAAAACCACCATGTCGTCTTCGGTTTTGATAATCCATCCAGCCTATACCACCGGCTATACCTAGTATGATCATCAATACCAGTAAGAGTGAATACCAGACTGGGAAATCCGGTCTAATGGCGGCCAGTTCTTCTGGGGTCGGTACGGTTTTGCCTTCCAGATTGGCTAGTGCCGCCTGGATACGGACATTGAGGTTATGATTCTGTCCCTCGATTAGCTGTAATTTGGCAACCACATCTTCCTGGCTTAGTGAGCGAAGTCTGTCCAGTTCATCCTCGCTCGTTTTCAGCTTTTCTTCCAGTTTGACCATTTTTTCCTTTTCCTTGGCAAGTTCCTTTTCTAACCTTTCCAGTGCCTCAAAGCTTTCACCACCAGCCGCCTTGCGCAGTTCCTTGATCTGATCTTTTTTATTGGAGACTTCATCACGCCAGAGCTGGGCCTGTTTTTCATACTTGCGGGCCTGTTCGTTGGCCTCCTGATATTTAGCAGACAGGTCATCCAGTTCAGCAACGGCAGGTTTATCATTTAACAGGTAACTGCTGAGCACCCATCCTTCGGTTCCATTGCTCAGTCGAATTTTGGAAAAATCACCGTCCGTACCTGTTACATCAACGGCAGTACCACTTGGAATGGAAGTTAGCAGGGTGCTATTGGCATCTGCATCCTGGTGTACACCCAGCATAATGCGATCGGTGACAAAACGCGTATCTGCAAAACTGGTTTGAAGTCCAAGAAAAAATAACAGAGTGAAGATTGTTACTCTGCCCATCAAGCTGTGTTTCATTAATAAATCCTTATTAATTTTTATGTTGTTATGCCGCTGTGTCGAAGTAATGCATCTATTGTCGGTTCCCTGCCTCGAAACTTGATAAACAGCTCCATGGGTTCCGAACTGCCACCCTGTTCCAGGATATTGTGTAAAAATTCGTGTCCTGTTGTAGTGTTAAAAATACCCTGTTCTTCGAATTTGGCGAAGGCATCAGCCGATAATACCTCGGCCCACTTGTAACTATAGTAGCCTGCCGCGTAGCCGCCCGCAAAGATATGCGAGAAGCCATGCTGAAAGCGGTTATAGGCGGGTGGAATAACCACCGAAACCTGTTGTCGTACTTCGTCCAGTTTTTGCTGAATATTTGTTTTGCCCGGTTCGTATTCCAGGTGCAGTCGAAAATCGAACAGAGAAAACTCCAGTTGTCTGACCATCTGCATACTGGACTGAAAATTTTTGGCAGCATACATCTTTTTATAAAGGTCTTCCGGGAGTGGCTTATCTGTCTGGTAATGCCCGGCAATGAGATCCAGTGCCTCTCGCTCCCAGCACCAGTTCTCCATAAACTGACTGGGGAGTTCGACCGCATCCCAGGCCACGCCGTTGATACCTGAAACACCGATGTGGTTGATGCGGGTCAGCATGTGGTGCAGGCCATGGCCAAATTCGTGGAACAGAGTTATGACTTCATCATGGGTAAACAGGGCAGGGTCATCACCGACCGGGGGAGTCAGGTTACAGGTCAGGTAGGCGACCGGTAACTGGGTGCTGCCATCCGACCGACTCATGCGGCCCATGCAGTCATCCATCCAGGCACCGCCGCGTTTTTTGGCACGGGCATAGAGGTCCAGATAAAAATGACCACGGACATCCCCTTTATCATCACTGATTTCATAGAACAGGACATCCTTGTGCCATGTTTGGACATCATCGACTTTTTTGATGTTAATGCCATACAGGCGCTTAACCACCTCAAACATGCCGTTAATGACTTTGGTTTCCGGGAAGTAGGGTTTGAGATCTTCCTGGCTGATATCGAACAGGTGTTGCTGCTGTTTTTCTGAGTAATAGGCGATGTCCCACGGCTGCAGATCATCGAGCTGGTGTTCACTCCTGGCAAATTCCCGGAGTTCGTTTAACTCTTTTTCCGCAACTGGTTTTGAGCGTTTGGCCAGGTCTTGCAGAAAACTGATCACCTGTTCAGGCGTTTCGGCCATCTTGGTGGCCAGTGAACGTTCGGCAAAACTCTTGAAACCCAGTAGCTGGGCCAGCTCATGCCGCAGGGCCAGGATCTCATCCATGATTTGGCTGTTGTCCCATTGCCCGGCATTGGGGCCCTGATCCGAGGCGCGTGTCACATAGGCCTGGTACATCTCCTCACGCAACTCGCGTTTATCCGCATGGGTCATGATGGCGTAATAGGAGGGAAACTCCAGGTTAAACAACCAGCCCGATTTTTCCTCCTGTTCGGCCTGCTGTTTGGCCATGGCTTTGGCCGAGTCGGGCAGACCGCTTAACTCGGCTTCATCAGTAATGTGTTTTTCCCAGGCATTGGTGGCATCGAGCAGGTTTTCTTCATACTTTGTGGTCAGTTTGGAGAGCTGCTGTTTGATTTCCTTATAACGGGCTTTTTTCTCAGGAGGTAGATCGATACCCGACAGGTGAAAATCACGCAGGCCATTTTCGATGGTTTTCTTCTGTGCCTGATCCAGGTGCTGGAATTCGGGCATCTCGTGAATACTCTTATAGGCCTCAAACAGGTGTTCGTTCTGGCCCATTTCGGTACTGTATTCGCTCAGTAGGGGCAGGCAGGCATTATAGGCATCGCGCAATTCATCACTATTGACCACAGAATTCATATGGCTCACCGGCGACCAGGCCCGGCCCAGTTGGTCATCGGCCTCTTCCAGGGGCTGGATCAGGTTGTCCCAGGTGTAATGCTCCATGCTATTGAGCAATTCATCCACCAGCTTGCGATTCATCTCAATGAGTTCACGAATCGCGGGTTCAACGTGTTCGGGTTTAATTTTTTCAAACGGGGGCAGACCGGTCATGGTCATAAGGGGGTTGCTAGTTGTCATAAGGCTTACTTGATTGTTGTATTAAATTGGCGGAAAAGAACGTAATCTATCATGAAAATTTAGTGGTCATAGGAAGGAATTCAAGTCTTTGAGTGATAATGATACAGATGCCCCACCCTATGCGCGGTTAACACCGGATTTGATCCTGGATGCCATGGACCAATTTGGCCTGCTGAGCAGCGGCCACATGCAGGCCCTCAACAGTTACGAAAACCGGGTTTACCAGATTGGCCTGGAAGAGGGTGGTTTCGTGGTGGCCAAATTCTATCGCCCCGGCCGCTGGAGTGATGCGGCCATTTTGGAAGAGCATGAATTCGCTGCCGAGCTGGTCCGACAGGAGATCCCGGTGGTGGCCCCCCTGGCCAACGAGCAGGGTGAGACACTTATATATATAGATGAATACCGTTTTGCCGTGTTTCCCAGACGGGGAGGCCGCTGGCCGGAGCTGGAAGATGAAGACAACCAGCTCTGGTTGGGGCGTTTTATCGGTCGTATCCATGCCGTGGGCAGTATCGGTGTGTTCCAGGCCAGGCCCCGATTTACGCCACAGAGTTTCGGCCGGGACAACTACCAGTGGCTAATGGAATCCGGTTTTATCCCCGCCGAGCTGGAACACAATTACCGAGCGGCGGCCGAGTCCCTGCTGCAGCAGATCGACGAGACCTTTTCCCAGCTATCCGATATGCGCATGATTCGCCTGCATGGCGACTGTCACCCCGGCAACATCCTCTGGACCGAGCAGGGCCCGCATTTTGTGGATCTGGATGACTGCATGATGGGCCCGGCCATGCAGGACCTGTGGATGCTGCTCTCTGGTGATAACCAGCAAATGACCAAACAACTGCGCAATATCGTCGAAGGCTATCAGGAGTTTGCCGATTTTGATTACAGCCAGATCAAACTCATCGAGGCCCTGCGAAGTTTGCGGCTGATTCATTACTCAGCCTGGCTGGCACGTCGCTGGCACGACCCGGCTTTTCCCCATCACTTTCCCTGGTTCAACACCCCACGCTACTGGGAAGAGCAGCTTTACACCTTAAGGGAACAGCAGGAGCGAATGGCCATGCCGGGGATTGAGTTGTTTTAAAGGGAGGAGTCTGGACATGACATACGCTTGTTAAAGAAAAAAGGCACCATTACGGTGCCTTTTTAATTTGCACAGACTATTACAATCAATAGCTTCCCTGACAAACTGTCTTTTGAAAAAAAATCGATAATCGAAACGTCTATATTAAGCACAACATGGTGTCTTCTGTTTGTAACTTTTATTCCTTAAAAAAAATATTTTTTCAAATAAAGCAGACCACTCAGTTATTAATTTTAGATAGTTAGAATCAATAAAATTGATGTATTGCTGTAAATCAATACCTTATCGAAAAAAGAAGAAAATTACCAAATAATCAATTACTTATGTAGCTGTCTATTTTTTATTTATTCCTGCATCACCACCTACCATACTTAATTTTGGAATTATTCTAAAAACCCCTAAAACTAACAGGAGCTCGAAATGCACAGACGAGACTTTCTAAAAGTGGGTGGGGCAGGGATAGCCAGTACCGTTCTTGGAGGAGCAGGACTCATTGGATGGCAGCCACGCGCGCATGCCGTCACTATCAACAAGACCTTTTATGTCACACAGGGTTTCATGACCATGATCGATGGTACCGATGTGTTTATAAAAGGTTTCAGCAGTAATCCTAACGTGGTGAATATGCCGGGTGAGATGATCACCGACGACAACGGTAATGCCCTGCGGGAAGGGGATACCGTGAATGTCACCATTCACAACACGCTGTCGCGAAGCCACCGTTTTACCATCGATGGTGTTGTCGATCAGTCTCTCCCGGCCAGTCGTACAACGAGTTTTTCGTTTAAGGTAGAACGCTGGGGATCATACCTGTATTACGATAGCAGTAATGCCCCCTACCACCGCCTGTTGGGCCTGTATGGTGCCATGCCTGTCATGCCCGCGAATAGCAGTAACCGATTATTCCCCGACAGTAACAAGACCTTCGTACAGCAATATTCCTGGATCTTCAGCGATATCGATCCGATCTGGAACGATGCCGTACGTCGTGGCAATACACCGAACACACCCTACATACCCCGTTATTTCACTCTGAACGGGCTGGGTGGCCGTCCACCGGGCGCCCCGGGTGCGCATGATCCCAATATCGATGCGATTACCGATCCCCGTTCAGCATTACACGGTCATATTGGTGATCGAACATTAGTGCGTATGCACAATGTTGGTCTGGCCGATCAGTCGGTCCATGCCCATGGTAACCACATGGAATGGCTGACCGAGAACGGCAAGGTTCGCGACGATGTCTGGGAAAAAGACTGTCTTTACCTCGAAGCCAGGATGGGTGCCATTGACTCCATCTATCCCTTCGAGATCCCACCGGATTCCTGGCCACTCGCCCGGACCTCCACTTATCCAATGCACCTGCATACCGAGATGTCGCAAACCGCGGCAGGCGGTTGGTACATGTTCGGTGCTATGACCGATATCTATTTTGAATAAGGGGAGGTGACTTATGGGCAGAAGAAGAAGCTCTAGTACAACAACAGAAACAACAACAACTGACACAAGCACAACAGATACCACCACTACCACCACCAGTTCAATGGACGGTGGCGGCATGGATGGCGGCGGCGGTGGTGGTGGCATGATGGGCTCAGCCTGTTATGTCTATCCCGATACTCCGGCCACGCCAGGAATCGTCACGCCGGATGTGGTGTATGACCGTGCGGTTTATATGAATGGTTCCATGACCATGGATGACGGCACCGTGGTGCCTATTTGGGGATTTGTCGATTCGGCAACCGGTGATATGGGCGGCATGAATGCCAGTGGGCCTTTCCCATCACCTCCCATGCGTATCAATGTCGGTACCATCGTGCACACACGTTTAAACGTACCCATGATGAACGGTATTCACACCATTCACCATCATGGTATTGAACCGGCCGACCACTCTGATGGTGTGGGCCATGTGACCTGGGATGTAAACGGTACCTACACTTACCAGTGGCGACCCATGAGTCCTGGTACCTATTTCTATCACTGCCATACCAACACGGTATTGCATGCTGAGATGGGTATGTATGGGGCCTTGATCGTGGATCCACCAGAAGGTCCTGGCACCCTGTTATCCGGTGGCCCTACCTATGATATGGAGGCCTTCTGGGTTGTTGATGAGATCGATACTCGTTGGCATGGTCTTGACTGGACAGCAGGTACCTGTGGTCAGGATGTTGGTATGAATGTTCTGGAGCCAGATTACTTCATCATCACCGGTGTCGATGCCAGTGGTAGCTCGGCCATGAACCTGCCACCGATCTCCGCCAACATGACCGTGGGTCAGAAGTGCCTGGCGCGTTATGTCTGTGCCGGTTATCACCCACAGCGGGTGCGTATCCCTGAAGAGTTAAATGCCAAGGTGTATATCTCTGACGGACGTGCCCTGCCACGGCCCATTGATGCAGTGGACTTCAAGGCCATCTCTGGTGAACGTTACGATATGATCCTTGAACCCACCGAGACAGGTGAGTTCGAGGTTGAGTTTGATATCGTGGACTGGATCACCGGCGATGTCTGGGGAACCGCACGCACCAACGTAGTGGTATCCAACTAAGCCACCAAACCCGGGTTCTCTCCCCTCCGCCCCTTGTGTTGGAGAGAACCCGAATACGTTTTGGAAAAGTGATGCACAGACTATTCTAAAACGGGGAAAGGGACGCGAGAGTGTCCCTTTTTTTGTTAATAACTAAGCCATCGATCTCTGGTGGATCGTATTGTTATGTACTGCATTCATCAATGATTTCTATAAGATCGGTTTCACCAAAATCAATCTTAAGTTGAGAAAGTAGGGTAGAAATTTGCCCTCTGTGATGAACCTGATGCAAAAACAAATGATTAATTAAACTGGCAAAGGGTTTATTAAATGAGCTCCCAGCCATATTTGTATATGTAATACACTCATTGATTGAAGCATCAGATAAATTGCTAACCCAATTCAAAATTACATTATCAATTTTTTCGCGCTCATCCCTTAATCTTTCAAGATCTTTAAATAACAACTCATCTAGCGATGTAGGATTATCTTTTTCTCGTATATAGGACAGAGTTTCTGAGCTTGATGGGTGTTTAGCAAATCTTTTCAACCAAATAATATCACCAACAAGTATATGATTAAGTGTGCCCAGCACAGATTTAAAAAAAGCACCTGTATCACGACACAAATCATCCTGAGATAGTTTAGCCACAGCCTCGTATTGGCGCTGGTTCATTAGTTGGTTGTATTCAGCTAACAGAATAAATTGATCAGTTACTGACAAGTTTGATGTTCCTTTTTCCGCTGAAGCTAATTGTTAGGGCCTGACCAAACAATTATCAAAGTCGATTGCCTCAGTACCTGGTCCAGAATTACTAAATTTTAATGCCTCAAAGGTAAAAGCATCTGAGAAGCACAATGAGTTGTTTTGTATGGTATAAAAGGCGTCAGTTGATATGAGCTGATCACCTTCACCTATTTCTATTAATAATCCACCGCCATTTATGCCTTCTTGTAGTGTTTGTGGGCCATGGTCTTGATATGTTATAGGGACGTTTACTTCAGCAGGTGTTCGAGTTTTACTATGTGTTATGCAGTTAGAGTCGGAGTATTGTTCAGCACCCAATAATATTTTTCCTTGATCAGTAAACTCATATAAACCTTTGAACCATATATTTTGTGGCACTTCATTTTTATCAGATATCTGCTCACATGATTCAGTAACCCATACGCCTAAAAGTGGTGTTGACGGTTGAGTATTATTAGTGTCGCCACTCCCACAGCCAGAAAGAATAATTAAAGATATAACTAGTAAAATTGATATATTCATTTATTGAATTCCCTTTTAAAGCCCTAATGTTTTACTCAGAGGAAATCACCTGTGGTGCCGATAGGCGAAACAGGTGAATTTCCGCTAAAGTTAATAATATTTTCACATATTTATTGTTTCTTGATACGCGCAAAGTTATCAGGTTTTTCAAACTGTAATACAAGCGTGTTTTTATGAACTTTTGAGTGATATTCATTTACCACATATTCTTTTGTTCCTACTTCTGTTAATTCCAGTTCGGTGGGTATATTAAACACTGTGTAAGCTATTCGGCCTCTAGAATTTATTGTGGCATCTAATTTGTCTGTTTCCTCTAGCTGGCCTTTATAAAAAATTACGTAGAACAATTTTAACTTGTTATTGTCAAGATAATATTTGGCTACGGTTTCATAGCCAGTATCTTCTTGTATATAGAAAGTCTTACCTGCTAATAAGTTTTTAGAAAAAGACAGTGTGTCAGAGTATGCGTTACTAACAGAAAACAGCATGACAATTAACAACGAAATTATTCCTTTCATATATACTCTCACCAATATAACTTAATATTTGTTATCACCAAACGTTCGAGTTAAATGGTGCCGCGTATTTTTTCGGCGACCATTTTTAAACGAATTGTTATGTTTAATTGCATTGATATACCCCACAACCCCAATGCTCACTATTTGCTTTAGCTGGGCCATGCCAACCCATGGAAATTAACTGCTTGTGAATAAACCAATTTAGAGTCCCGTGACCGACGAATAGAACTGAACTATGTTGTTCTGCATATGTAATAAGCTGATTAGCGCAAGTCAGTGCACGGCTTTTTATCTCTGAAAGTGATTCCGCATTTGCACTGTAACCAAATAATTGCAGCACTCTAAAAATAACAGACCATGTTTTTGGTTTGAATTTTGGATATGTCCACATTCCGGTTGGGATCTCAGCCTCCCGGAATAGAAAGTCTGCCGTATCTGGAGTCTTTTTCAATGCCTTAGCAGATTCAATGGAACGAGGTAAATGGCTACAGACTACTTTTGTACAGCGGGAGGCCGTATTTATAACATCACTTGATGGTTGACACTCTCGATCTATACTCGCCTGATCATATGCCTGCACCCATGCACCAAAATCACTAGCTGAGATTGCTTGTGATGTTTCTATCACGGGCCTACCATGTCTTATGATTATTATTTCCACAGGTCCTTCCTATAAACATAACGATTTAACTAAAAGGCGCGCGCATTATTGCGCGTCCTTTTTGAGTGAGTTGTTATGTTTTGCAGGCCAAAACCATGACCACCAGAAAAGGATCATTAAAAAAACATACCCGAACAAATAATTTAAAAGCCCATCAGTTTTATCAAAAACCTTTAATTCACCTTTTTCCTTATAAATCACTACGCTATATGAACTAAAATCCTCAGGATCAATAAGTAGGTATGTCTCAGAATCATGGAGCTGACTATAAGAAAACCCGGTAAGAATCGATACCTTATTACCATGCTGCGACAATATATCAGCCGCCTCAGGAAGAGGGTTCTTATAGCCTTTAATTATTGTTAAAAGCTGAATAATTATAATTATAGGCGCAGCTATTCTTGCACCATTCCTAAACATTTTTAGCATAATTACTTCCAAACATAACGCTTGCTTGTGGGGCCGCCTGCGCAGCGAAGCGGAGCAGTTAGGCGGTACCGCACGAAGCGATTGTTAAGTTTTTTCATTTTCAAAATACAATTTAGTTTCTTTGGATCTTAAAACATAAATACTAAATATTGTCGGAGCTAGTATTGTGAGGTTGCCGAATATTGCAATAATTTTTCGATTTAAATCATAATCAGAAGCTAAAAAATCCCTCCATACATATGATAAGGCCAGTAAAAGTACAATGCTGTAGCAAATTAGTAATATTTTTTGAGTCCATGGCTTTCTGAAAAGAGACTCCATTCCGCCAAAAAACATAATTACCCCAAATATAATTTGAATAAATGTTTGATAGTCTCCACTAAAGCTTATTGCGCCTTGACCTTCAGTCCTCAATAGCAACAAACCGCCTCCACCAGTAATTGCAGTTGTACCAATCAATATGGCAATCCAGGCAACGATCGTTAGTTTTGTTGGTCTTTTAATCATTTTGTAAACTTAACGCTTTAATAACGTGGCCACCCTGAGTGGAGGCCGATAGGCCGTAGCTCAGGGTGGTCACGGTTGATTGCATTGTTAGGATTAATCAACAATTGGAACTCCTTTTATAAAGTTGCAGAATTCATCAATTTTAATTTTTAATCCTGTTTTGTCTTTTGGGCTTATTTTTTTATGACGAATAATCCTTTGTTTTAAAATATAACCTTCAATTTGGGTATAATAATTAGCAGATTCATACCAATCTAAAACAACTTTTCCATTAACAGCATTTTCTAGCCTTTTTATGGCTTTGATTGCTTCTTCTTTATCAAATAATATTTCATTCCATTGGTGATCGTCAGCAATTTTACTTTTGTACCCAGCACAATACTCTTCAGCAAAAGTATGAGTAGATATAAGCAGCAACAGAATTGTTGATAATATTTTCATTTGTATTCCTAACGATTTAATAACGTGGCCACCCTGAGTGAAGGCCGATAGGCCGTAGCTCAGGGTGGTCACGGTTGATTGCGTTGTTAGATTTTATTTCCATATTTCATTGAGTTTAAATGCATACTTGTATGTGCCGAATATGGATGGCGCAAGCAAAAGTAAATATGTTAATAAAATTGGGAGATTTAACATGAAAAATTGCATGCCAAATTCAGCCAACGTACTGGTTAAGTACAAATAACCGACTACATATATAATTTGTATGAAAAATAATATTTTCCAAACATAAACCTTAAAAAATGGTTTATTACTAATTAATCCATATAAAGCTAATACTGTTGCCGGCGTGATAATAATCAAGTCGATCGCTTCATCTAAAGCTAATTCTGCTTCATAGATAGTATTTGCAATCTGAAGCAGAAATAAACTTATGTATATGAATATGTATATTTTCCAAAATTTCATTTTATAAATCTAACGCTAAGTTAATGGGCCGCCGCAGTTTGGCGGTCCCATGTTGAACGCCGTGTTATATTTTAATTGCAAACTAAGCTCTCTACTTTGCAAAATTCTTTGTGATATGCACAAGCCTTTGTCTTATTGTTTCTTTTCTTAAAAAGAAACTCTGAATAAAGGCAATTCATTCTAGGTTCTAGGTCAGTATCAAATGGTCCTGCCTTTAAGGATAATGCTTTTTCATACATTAAATCCGCTTTATCCAACTTGCCTGTGTAATCATACAATCGAGCCAAATTCCATGTGTTTAGAGGTGAGCTTGGATTGATTTTTATTGCTTTCTCCATATTATCAATTGCGTCCCTGTCTTCATTTATCATCGAATAAAAAGCTCCTAGATTTGCATGTAGCCTATGATCTTCACCGAATTTATCTTTTAATACTTTTGTAAATTCAATTCCTGCTTTGTGTTGACCAGCATTAAAATAATATGGGGTATAATTTAGCCACAGTTCAAGATGTTCTTTGCTGTTTATGACATTTATACTATCTTTAAGTGCCTCTAATGCCTTTTGGTATAATCCAGATTCCAATAGAATATGCATTCTTCCTTGGTGAATTGATTCGTCCTTTGGCGTTAATACAATTGCTTTGTTTAAATAGATAAGAGCTTGTTCAAGTGGTTTACCTCGGTAACCACCTCTAAGCATGCCACCACCCACATCATTTCCTTCGACAATAATTACATCTTTGCCCATTATGGCTAAATTCGCATAGCATTTATAAGCAGAAGCCTTATCAACAGGATCGGCAGAAGTTTCTAAACTTTTACAAAGTTTTGTTGCCTCTTCAATTTGATTATTTTGCAAAAGGGCCATCCAATCTTTATCAGCTGAAACTGAATGACTTGAAAACATACAGAATAAAATAATAAGAATCTTTTTCATGCCTGGGTCTCGATTTATTAAATATAACGATAAACTCAACCGCGCGGTTTTTGCGTCGGTTGGAGTGTGTTGTTAGAGCTTGTTTTATTAAGCTCTGTTATAAATTTTTTCAATTTATCCGGTGTACACCAATCACGACTTAAGGGTTTGCAAGAATTAATGGCTTGCTTCATATAATTTGATGCTGAGTCATTATTTTTAACTCGCTCTTCAAGTAAGGATAGACGTGCATATGTAAGAGCTTTATCAGTTAAGTACGTGTTTTTATCTAGCAGGGGATTGTTCTCATAGTCAGCACGATCAAGTACTTCTAGAAACATATTTAAAGCATTTCTATAATCATCGTTAGTTCCATTGTTTTGTTGAAATTCAACTAGGTTCGCGTAACGTGCAATTAATACATAATCAGACGCTATCGCTTCAGCAGCAACAATGTTTTTATCGTAGTAATAAATACCTCCGTAAAAACCCAATGCAGTAATTACGGCATGAGATACCACCAACAATGATATTTTTAATCCCTTTTTCATATAATCCTATTGCTCTAACGATTTAATAACGTGACCCCGTGAGTGGAGGCCTGTAGTTTAGGCCGGAACTCATGGGGGTCACGGTTGATTGCATTGTTAGATATAATAAGTTTACTCACTAAAAGTTTTAATACTCTAGTTAATAGTTTTTTGACATTTGTATGCGATAGCATCAACTCTAGCATCGTTAAATGTGTTCTCATATGTTTTCTCTATCACAACATAATCTGAGCCCAATTTGGCAGCTTCACTCCGCGCTATTCTAATTGCTGCATTACGATTCCAAGCAAGAGCTGTTTTAATAAACCCAAGTTTTTCATACGTGCAAGGTGGTTTTTCTTTATGTAAAACTTTGACCCAAGATTCACCAACGGCAGGGTATATATCTCTGTTTTCTGTAACAGTGACTTCAGTTTTTTTTGTAGGGACTGGGATACCTAAAAAGCCGAAGCAGCCAGTTAAAAGTGAGCTAATTACAATTATATATATAAATCTCATGTTTAAATATAAATCTAACGACAAGATAACGTGACACCTTGAGTGAAGGCCTGTTTTTTAGGCCGTAGCTCAAGGTGGTCACGGTTGATGGCCTTGTTAGCCACAAATTTCACTTAAATAACCTTCCTTAAAACTAGTTACCACTGCTGTTTCAACTGAATGAGGCAACCACACTCTAAGGGTGGCACCGTTTTTAATTAACACAGTACATTGTGTATTTTCAGGTATTTTATATATATCTAAATTGTTTGGCATTGGCTTTGTTGATTGCACTAGATTTAAACCAAAATCATTAAATTGATCGGCTTTTTTAATAAATTCATTTGTTGTAAGTTGGCAATCGAACTCGATATTTCTTACCTCGGCCTCAATAAATTCAGTTTTATTTAATGGTACTTGTGTTTTCCACCACTCCACCCTTGGGTTTGGCATGTGCCCAAATAGCCATATGTAGGGAGTGTTTGGATCAAGGTATTTAACTAGATCAGATACCTTTGCGTTGTCAATGACAATGCTTTCATACCCTTCTTTGTCTTTCTCTATTTTCATATATGGCTAACGCTTTAATAACGTGGCCACCCTGAGTGGAGGCCGATAGGCCGTAGCTCAGGGTGGTCACGGTTGATTGCATTGTTAGGATTAATCAACAATTGGAACTCCTTTTATAAAGTTGCAGAATTCATCAATTTTCATTTTTAATCCTGTTTTGTCTTTTGGGCTTATTTTTTTATGACGAAT
>JAOULO010000057.1 GCA_029881995.1 Gammaproteobacteria bacterium | reverse complement strand
CCATTACCCTTGTTGCTGGCTTCATGGTACTTGCCATGTCTACCTTCAAGATGAATGCCCACATGGGTATGTTGACATCGATTACCATCATCTTTGCCCTGATTGCCGACTTCCTGTTCCTGCCACCCTTGTTAATGAAACTGGAAAAACAGACTGACACTGAAGGTGATACAGACAACGATGATGATGCACTTGTTGAACCTGCATCAGCCTGAGAAAATTTAATATCGATAAGGAAATAATAAAATGAAAAAAATATTCACTTACATATGCCTGAGCATACTGACAATTGGTATCGCAAATGCTCAAACACCAGAAGAAAAAGGTCTGGCCATTGCCGTTGAGGCCGACAAACGTGATCTTGGCTGGGGCAACAGTACCACTGAAATGTTCATGACCCTGCGTAATGCACAGGGACAGGAAAGCAAACGTCGTATGCGTACCAAGGTACTTGAGGTAAAAGGAGATGGTGACAAGTCCCTGACCATTTTTGATCATCCCCGGGATGTTAAAGGTACCGCCTTCCTAAGTTTCACTCATGCAAAACGTCCCGATGATCAATGGCTTTATCTGCCAGCTTTAAAACGTGTCAAACGAATATCTTCAGCGAATAAATCCGGTCCCTTTATGGGCAGTGAGTTTGCCTATGAAGATATCTCATCCCAGGAAGTAGAAAAGTATACCTACAAATACTTACGCGATGAAAAACTGGATGGTCATGACTGTTTTGTTGTAGAACGTATGCCAACCTATGAACATTCAGGTTACACCAAGCTGGTTTCCTGGATTGATAAAAAGATGTATCAGGGTCGCAAGGTTGAGTTTTATGACAGAAAAAATACCCTGTTAAAGACGCTCAATATTACCAAACACAAACAATACCTGGGTAAATACTGGCGCGCCCACCAAATGGATATGCTTAATCACCAGACTAAAAAAAGCACCACGCTGGAATGGAAGAATTATAAATTCAAAACTGATTTGACCAGCCGTGATTTTGATAAGAATGCCTTGAAACGTTTACGCTAATATGAAAACTAGTCATATTCTTTTTTCTCTGGTTGGTTTACTGGCCGCTTCACCTGCACTGGCGGAGTGGTCCGGTTCCCTTGCCTATGAGTATCGTTATTTCAAGAACGAACCGCTCTACCCGGCACAGCATAAAGGTAATAACAGCAGTCTTGCTCTACAGCCTGAATTTAATTATCAATGGGACAATGGTCGACAGCTCTTCAGCTTCATTCCCTATTTTCGCGAAGACGAAAATGATGAAGAACGTAGCCAGGCAGACCTTCGAGAATTAAGTTGGTTAATGGCAGGGGAAATATGGGAATTACGATTAGGGGTTCGCAAGGTCTTCTGGGGAGTAACAGAATCACAACACCTGGTTGACATCATTAACCAGAGTGACCTTGCAGCCAATATCGATGGGGAAGACAAACTGGGACAGCCCATGGTCAATCTGGCATTGATTAGCGACTATGGTACTTTGGATCTTTTTGCCATGCCCTACTTCCGTGAGCGCACCTTTCCAGGAGAAAAAGGTCGCTTCCGTGGGCCACTTTATGTGGATCCCAAGCAGGAGGCCACTTATCAGTCACAAGATAAGGAAAAACACATCGACTATGCTGCTCGGTGGACAAAAACTCTTGGTGCCTGGGATATAGGCCTCAGTCATTTTTATGGTACGAGTCGTGATCCTCGTTTCACTACTGGCTTAAACTCAAAATTCAAACCTGTGCTGATTCCAAACTACGATCTGATCCACCAAAGCGGGCTGGATATTCAGGCCACTATCGATAGCTGGTTATTAAAACTGGAATACATTCATCGTAGCAGTGATCTCGAAACTTATGAGGCATCCACAACCGGACTTGAATATACCTTTTACGGAATTTTTTCGACCACCACTGACCTGGGGCTTGTACTCGAGTACCTATACGATAATCGCGGTGATAAGGCGAACACGCCCTTTGAGGATGATGTCATGCTGGGTTTGCGCTTTGCCTTTAATGACACGCAAAGCACTGATGCACTGTTAGGTATCATCAAGGACAATGATAAAGACTCTGTTATTTACAGCCTGGAAGCCAGTCGGCGCCTGGGTGATGCCTGGAAGCTCAGTATTGAGGCCCGCTATTATGAATTAACCGATCAAAAAGATACAATTCTTTACAATAGTGTAAGAGATGATGATTACATTCAAATGGAACTCGCCTACTATTTTTAAATATGCTGAATTCTAGAGAACTGAACCCTACTGATTTCCCAACCATCAGTGCCTTTGCACAAACGGCAGAGGAATTGTTTTATATTGCACCGTTTGCAGACTTTCCCTGGCAGGCCAAACAGTTTGCCGAAGCAATTCATGACAGGCTTTCCAATACCGTTTTTCTTGATGGTGAAACCATTATTGGCTTTGCCAACTTTTATGACTATGAACTGGGTGATAATGCCTTTATTGGTAATGTCATCATCAACCCGGAAAAACGCCGTGCAGGATATGGCAAACAGGTTCTGCAATACATGCTTGAAAAGGGATTTACTGAACACGGCTTTCAGGAAATACATCTATCCTGTTTCAGCGGTAATACCGCAGGTCTTTTACTCTATCGGAAACTGGGATTCAAACCCTATGGTATTGAACAGCGTACGGATTATAAAAATGAATCTGTCGCACTGGTTAATTTCAGCCTGACAGAAAGTGACTACAGACAGACCCTATCAGATCTCAAGCTCAACCAGATAACCGCCAAACTTACGAATATTTAAGACACCTGTATCCAGAATTAGATACTGGCCCTTGATGCCCTTCAGGACACCACTGACTTCTGCTGTTTTATCAAGATTGTGTGCTTTGATCTTCTCAGGGTATTCCTGTACGGGAAACTCGATACTGACCTGTTTTTCACTGTCCAGGAACTCAAACGCATCATTACCCAAAGTCTTTTCGAGTTGATTTAACTCTGCTCGACTGACATCTACCAGCTCATCACGTCGGGCAGTGAGATCAATATCCTCTGGTGCCCCCTTGAGCATTCTTCGCCAGTCAGTCTTATCAGCAACATGTTGCTTCAGGATCATTTCCAGCTTACCTGATACCAGTCTATCCTTTGCTCTGAATATCGGCATAGCGCTACTCGCACCCTGATCTATCCAGCGGGTAGGTATCTGGGAACCACGGGTTATACCAACCTTGATACCTGAAGAGTTGGCAAGATAGACAAAATGATCCTGCATACAATGTTGTTCAGCCCAATCAGGCTCACGGCAGGTGCCTTCATGAAAGTGACAGGTCTCCGGTTTGACAATACACATGTCACACTGCGCCAGCGATTTAAAACAGGGATAGCAATAGCCCTGACTAAAACTCTTATTGGTTTTACGGCCACAGTGAATACAGTTGATCTCACTGACAAACCGTAATGTCAGCGGACTGCCAATCACATCATTTAAACCTATCAATTCCTCACCCACAGGAATTTGATACACCACTGGTCCGGCCAGAGTGGTTTTCATTTTTTGTAAATTACCACGGACTAACATATCGATTCTTTAGCGGATAACTATGAAGCAGGTTTTCTCGGTGATGAGGATTTTCGGTGATGCGGTTTACCAGAGTGTCGACGTTCTCCTGGTCTTCCTTTTTGTCCATGAGGCTTCTTGCCATGATGCTTGCGCTCGATCTTTACTGGTGGCTTAGGTTCAACCAGTAATTCTGGGCCAATGCTTTCCATTGGAATCTTGTGTCCAATGTATTCCTCAATTTCAGGCATCGTAAAAACATATTCGTCACAGGCAAAACTGATTGCTTCGCCCTTGGCGCCAGCACGGGCAGTACGACCAATTCGGTGTACATAATCTTCAGCCTGCTGGGGAATATCATAATTAATCACGTGAGAAACCGCTGGTATATGCAAACCGCGTGCAGCAACATCGGTAGCCACCATGATGGATAACTCACCATCGGTAAATTCCTTCAGCAGGCGTGTCCGTTTATTCTGTGGCACATCGCCTGATAAGAGAGCGACTTTATATCCATTCCCCTGCAAATAGGCGTCCACCCTTTCACCGACACGTTTGGTATTCACAAAAATAACCAATCGTGCATCAGGAATATTTTTTAAAATTCCCAGCAAGAGGGGAATTTTTTCTTCCTTGGCCGGGTAATAAACCGATTCAACAATCTGCTCAGCCGTTACCTGTTCTGGCTCAATTTCAATCTTCTCAGGATTATTCATATGCTCATAGGCCAGTTCCTGTACCCGGAATGACAGCGTGGCAGAAAACAACATGCTCATACGCTTCTCTGGCTCGGGCATACGCCGCAATAAATAACGGATATCTTTTATAAAGCCAAGATCAAACATGCGATCTGCCTCATCCAGCACCATGACCTGTAATTGCTTAAGATTGAAAACATGTTGTTTGAAGTAATCGATAATTCGACCCGGTGTACCGATCAGAATATCGATACCCTCTTCGATCTGTTTGCGTTGAGACTCATAACCGGTACCGCCATACGCCAGGCCCAATTTAAATGGCAAATGACGACCTATATTTACCGCATCTTTATGGATCTGAATGGCCAGTTCACGCGTCGGAGCCAGGATTAACGCCTTTGGTTGCTTAGAGGCCGGAGCGTCTTCTGCCTGCTTTTGCAACATATGTTGGAACGTCGCAACCAGAAATGCCGCTGTTTTGCCCGTACCTGTCTGGGCCTGACCCGCAACATCCTGGCCAGTTAAAACAATCGGCAAGGTGTTAGCCTGAATGGGTGTGCAATGAGAAAACCCTGAATCTTCAATACCTTGTAATAGTTCTGGGGCAAGATTCAGACTCTTAAAACTGATATCTGTAAGGTGTTTATCCGTCATGGGGCGACAGCATAACAGAATCAAACCGAGATTGGACTTGAAAAACACACCGGGTTGCGCTCAAAATGAAGCTATAAAGAGAACAAACTGGAGACAAACTCTTGAGCGACAAAATTGTATACGTCACAGATGATACCTTCGACGATGAAATCATTAACGCCGAAGGCCCTGTACTCGTTGACTACTGGGCTGACTGGTGCGGCCCCTGTAAAATGATTGCCCCTATTCTGGATGAAATCGCCAATGAATATGACGGCAAATTAAAAGTAGCCAAACTGAATATTGATGAAAATCCATCAACCCCCCCTAAATTTGGCATCCGGGGTATCCCAACCCTGATGCTATTCAAGGGAGGAAATGTGGAAGCCACCAAGGTTGGTGCGGTCAACAAATCCCAGCTGACCGCCTTTATTGACAGCAATCTTTAACGGATGTGATGCCAGCCCCGAAATGGGGCTGGACGATTCGCCATTTTGGTGTTAAGTTTATTAGTAGAAATTAACTAGAATCTTCCGATTCACTATTACTCTCGCTGCTAAGCGGTTCCCAATTTCAAATTAACGGATAAACCTAAGACAACGTAGAACTATTTTCATGTGCGCGCGGTATTCTGCCGCTGGCTTCAATTCCCTCTCTAAATCAAAAAAGAACCAAAAGTATGAATCTAACAGAACTCAAACAAAAACCCGTCCCCGAGCTGCTTCAACTGGCTGAAACCGTCGGTATCGAGAGCATGTCCCGCTCCCGCAAACAGGATATTATTTTCGCCATTCTTAAGGCCCACGCCAAAAGCGGTGAAGATATCTATGGAGATGGTGTACTGGAAATCCTGCAGGATGGCTTTGGCTTCCTGCGCTCTGCTAACAGTTCCTATCTGGCCGGCCCTGATGACATCTACGTCTCACCCAGCCAGATCCGTCGCTTTAGTCTGCGAACAGGCGATACAGTCTCGGGCAAAATTCGTCCACCCAAAGATGGTGAACGCTATTTCGCCATGCTCAAGGTGGATGAAATCAACTTCGAGCCACCGGAAAATGCCAAGAACAAGGTTCTATTTGAAAACCTGACCCCACTACACCCCAATGAACGTATGAACCTGGAGCTGGGGAACGGCAGCACTGAGGACATGACAGCCCGTGTCATCGACCTGGCCTCACCGGTAGGTAAGGGTCAACGTGGTCTGGTGGTCTCACCACCCAAGGCGGGTAAGACCATGATGTTGCAGAACATCGCTCAGTCTATAGCTACCAAACATCCAGAATGTTATCTGATTGTTCTGCTCATCGATGAACGCCCGGAGGAAGTGACCGAGATGGCCCGCTCTGTGCGTGGTGAAGTGGTCTCCAGTACCTTCGACGAACCCGCCAGCCGTCACGTACAGGTAGCCGAGATGGTCATCGAAAAGGCCAAGCGCCTCGTGGAACATAAAAAGGATGTTGTCATCCTGCTCGACTCGATTACTCGACTGGCCCGTGCTTACAATACTGTGATTCCTTCTTCTGGTAAGGTCCTGACCGGAGGTGTGGATGCCAATGCCCTGCACCGTCCCAAACGCTTCTTTGGCGCAGCCCGTAATATAGAGGAAGGCGGATCCCTGACCATTATCGCCACGGCCCTCATCGATACCGGTTCTCGTATGGATGACGTCATCTACGAGGAGTTCAAAGGTACCGGTAACATGGAAATCCATCTGGATCGCCGTATCGCCGAAAAGAGGGTTTATCCGGCCATCAATATCAATCGCTCTGGCACCCGTCGAGAGGAACTTCTTACCTCACCAGACGAGCTGCAGAAGATGTGGATCATCCGTAAGGTAGTGCATGATATGGATGAGCTGGCCGCGATGGAATTTCTCAACGATAAACTCAAGGCCACCAAGACCAATTCAGAGTTTTTCGACTCCATGAAACGCTAAAATCGATAGGGTTGGCCCTAGGGCTGGCCCTGCTTTCTCCCCAAGTACTTGAGTATTAGTGCTCAATTCCAAAAATTCATAAATCTTTAGCTATAAGTTTTTCATTAAATTATTTAATTGGAAATCAAACAGATACAAGCTCACTCATAACAATCTACTTTAAGTAAGGCCATTATTTGGCTTTGACATACCCTTACAAAAGCCCGATGATAAAAGAAACACACGTGGTGTCCCGTATCTTTGGGTCGTGTGCATCAGGCAGACGCTTCCAGATAAAAACATCACGGACTATGGGGACAGGATTAAACAGGGTGGGAAGTAAGATGAAAACTGCCAACAAACCATTGATGTCGACAGACTTCAATTTCAAAGAGTGGGCTGAACTGGCTGAAACTGATCCAGCTCGTTTCGAAGCACGTCGCAAACGTGTACTTAACGAAACAATCCGCCGTTTTCCCGATGATCGTCATGAAATGCTGCATCGTCTGCAGTGGAAGGTTGACCGGGTACGGGAACTGAAAAAAACCCCGCTGGCCGCTACTATCGCCATCTCGGGTTTAATGTGGGATTCTTTCAATGAGCTGCACCGGGGTTATGTCGATCTGGCAGCCTATAAACCAGGCCAAAAGCCCCCTGTTGAGAGTAAGCCCAGCGCCAAGGTCATCGAGTTTCGCAAGGCCGAAAAAGAAGAGGCCTGATTCAAGCCTCGGCACTTGCTGTCAGGGCTGCTTTTCCGTAAGATCGCCCGTCTTGTGCGGTACCCGACATGTGGATCGGGCGGCGGCACGCCTTTAATGAATGAGGTAACACCATGAAAGCAGAAATTCATCCAGACTACGCTGACGTTAAAGTCACCTGTAGCTGTGGTAACAGTTTTGAAACTCGCTCCACTGTCGGTCACGACCTGAGCATCGAAGTCTGTTCCGCCTGTCATCCTTTCTTCACTGGTAAACAGAAGATCATGGATACGGCAGGGCGCGTAGACAAGTTCCGCCAGAAGTACGGCATGAAAAAATAACGCTGCTTGATGAATTTATTCAACAGCCTGAAAAGGGCGCCTCTCGCAGGCGCCCTTTTTTGTTTGCCTGGCCTGCTGCTGCCACTTCCCCTTCATGCCCAGCCCTGTGGGCTGGACAAGGCCGATGAACAGGTTCAGGTCAGACATGTCCATGATGGTGACACCCTCTGGCTGGCCGACGGTCGAAAACTACGCATCATCGGCGTTAATACACCCGAACTGGCCCGCGACGACAAACCTGCAGAACCCCTGGCAAAACAAGCACGAGACAGCTTGCGCAGCCTGATTGGCAACAACACAAGGCTGCAACTCCGTTATGGCCAGGAAAAGCATGACCGCTATGACCGCCTGCTGGCCCATGTCTTTCTCTCAAACGGACAGAATATTAGTCAATGGCTGCTAGAACAGGGTCTGGCCTACTCTCTGACGGTTCCTCCCAATACATGGCAATTCGACTGCTATCAACAGGCAGAACAAAAGGCTCGTCAACGCAACAAAGGCCTCTGGTCGAAGCAATACTCGCGAGTGCTACCGGCTGATAGGCTGTCGAATGATTTGCGTGGCTTTCAAATAATTCGAGGCCGTATAAACCGGGTTGGTCACAGTAACAACACCGTCTGGCTAAACTTTAACCGACAATTTGCCGTTCGTATCCTACGTAAAGATCTCAGATGGTTCCAGAATATGGATTTTGAAAAATTAAAAGGAAAACAACTGGAGGTCCGGGGCTGGGTTCAATATCATAAGCGCCAGTTACGTATGCGAATTAAACACCCCTCAGCGATACAAATATCCCCCTGAGCTTGAACAATCCGAAAAAGCAGCAAGACTTAGACAATGCCAATACCCAAAGAAAAGACTGACCGAACCCATGCCGATGCGGCACTGGATTACCACGAATTCCCCAAACCCGGAAAAACCGCCACCCAGCTGACCAAGCCCTGTGAAACCCAGCAAGAGCTCAGCCTGGCCTATACACCTGGGGTGGCTGCCCCAGTGCGAGAAATTGCCAAAGACCCTCAGGCCGCCTATCGGTATACCAATAAAGGCAATCTTGTGGCCGTTATTTCCGATGGTAGTGCGGTACTGGGGCTAGGTAATGTCGGGGCCCTGGCCGGTAAGCCTGTTATGGAAGGCAAGGCAGTGCTATTTAAACGCTTTGCGGATATTGATGTGGTCGATATCGAGGTCGATTCAGCCACCACCGATGCCTTTATTGAAACTGTCACCAATATCGCACCCAGCTTCGGGGGCATCAATCTGGAGGATATTGCTGCCCCATATTGTTTTGAGATTGAGCGGGTCTTAACCGAAAGACTGGATATCCCGGTCTTCCATGATGATCAGCACGGTACGGCCATTATTATTTCTGCCGGACTACTCAATGCCCTGGAATTGCAGGGTAAAGACCTGGGCTCTGTACGCATTGTTTGCCTTGGAGCGGGGGCGGCTGCCATTGCCTCCATGCGACTTCTGGTCAGGCTGGGGGCCAATAAGGAAAACATCCTGATGCTGGATCGAAAGGGCGTCATTCACCATGGCCGTGGTGATGTGAATATCTATAAAGAAGAATTTGCCAATGACCATGGCAGTCGCAATCTTGAGGAGGCCATGGTGGGGGCGGATGTTGTTATTGGGGTATCCGGCCCTAATTTGATTTCTCAGGACATGGTAAAAAGCATGGCCGACCACCCAATCGTGTTTGCCCTGTCCAACCCAGATCCTGAAATTCGTCCAGCCGACGTATTGGCCGTCCGTAAGGATGTCATCATGGCCACCGGTCGTAGTGATTATCCCAACCAGGTTAATAATGTCCTGGGCTTCCCGTTTATCTTCCGTGGGGCACTGGATGTACAGGCCACTTCGATTAATACCGATATGCAGGTGGCAGCCGTTTATGCCCTGGCACAACTGGCCCATGCACCGGTACCGGATTCGGTTCTCAAGGCTTATGGCCGTAAGCAGGGGTCTTTGAGTTTTGGGCCTGAATATATCATTCCTACCCCCTTTGACCCTCGCTTGCGGGATTACATCCCCCCTGCTGTAGCTCGAGCAGCCATACGGACCGGAGTAGCCCGGACTGCTTATCCGGAGCATTATCCACAAATCGGGGATTAGTCTTCGGCTTCGAGTAGTTCTTTCAGTTCAGCAGCACCGATTCGACGCATGGGCTTACCGTCCACCGGGCTCAGGGGTGTCACTGGCTTACCAGTGAGAAACACAATCACCTCCATCTGGAACTGGCCTGCGATAAATCGGTAACTGGGATAGGTTTCGTGGGTGTCCCCTGCCAGGTGCAGGCGCTTGTCCTGTATCTGATAAGGAATCTGATAACGCATCAGAAAAAAGCCAATTTCTTCAACACTGGCAGCAAAAATATGCAAACTGATTGGGGTATGCTCATCGGCTGTACCCTGCAAGACCGGTCCTACCAGTTTGGGGTTGTACTCTGCGAAAAAATCCATCGCCCTGAGTGCTTCACTACGTAATGCCTGAAGGATTTGGGGTTGAGTGGAACCACGAAACAGGCGCTGATACTCAATCAGGGCCTGTTCGATTTCTGTGTTACTTGGCATATTACGGGTATCAACTGCGCCCAGCCGAAGTGCCGCCTTTTTCTTAGCATTCAGAAAATCCTGTCCCCCACTTTCAACCAGAATTCGCGCTGCCTCCTGGGCAAGACGAATTCGCATCTGTTTTTCCTTGCTCGACCCGCGCATCTGTATACGTCCATTTCGTTGAGGTCTCATAGAATCAGAATAGCTGCTCCGTTATGTTTGAAGGTGTACTGGGTGCATCCGGATCACTGGGATCGCTTCTGGCTTCTTCCTGTGGAATCTGATCCGAGAGGAAGTATTCAAAAATACCATCCGGACTTTCAGCAGAAACCAGCTTACCCGTTTTTTCATCAATTCTAACGGAGACCACCCCAGGTGGCTGCTCCAGCGGTGTCTCAGGACGCCCCTTTAAGGCTTCACCCATAAAGTCAACCCACATGGGCAAGGCCGCACGAGCACCGGTTTCCTTTGCCCCCAGAGGTGTTGGCGTGTCAAACCCCACCCAGCTGACCGTAACTACATCACCATTAAAGCCACTAAACCAGGCATCTCGTTGGTCATTGGTCGTGCCAGTCTTACCCGCCAGATCGGCTCGTCCCAACTGTAGGGCACGCCGACCGGTACCAAACCTGACCACATCTTTCATCATCGTAGTAATCAGAAAACGTGTCTGTGGTGATAGAACTCGAGGGGCAACACGTATTGGTAACGGGCCTTCAAAGGGAAGAGGTTCACTGTTTTTACCCAACCAGACTGTTGGATACTCATCAGTAACCTTGATATCCACCAACTTAGGAATCAATCTTGATGGCTTGAGTTCCTCAATGACTTCATCAAATACAGAGGCTTCCTGTTGGCCAATGGGAGTTTCAGTTGCTTGAGAGGCTGAATCTTCAGTTTCAGAATTCTCAGCTGTTATTTGTTCACTGCTATCTGTTATATCTAGCTGTTTTAGTTGAGGGGTTGGTGTGTTTTTGTCATCACTGACGTTACTTCCCTCACCCTGAGCGAGCATGGCCTTTTGTTCTTCCAGTTCCTTCTCCGCCTCTTCTTTTGCCTTGGCCTCTTCCTCTTCGGCACGACGTTTTTCAATGGCTTCAGCACAAGGTACGCAGACCCTGACCGGTTGAGCAATTCGAATAATTCTATCTTCGGGATCAACAACATGACTAATGAAATAAGGCTCAACCTTGAAACCACCATTAGCAAAAGCGGTATAGCCTGTGGCAAGCTCCATTGGTGTCAGGGTTCCACTCCCTAATGACAGAGACAGATCTCGCGGTAATGCTGCCCGTTTAAAGCCAAAGCGTTTAACGTAATTGATGGCATAACCAATCCCAATTGATCTTAACAGGCGAATAGAAACCAGATTTCGTGAATTAACGAGTGCCTTACGCAAGCGGGTTGGACCGTAAAACTTACCACTGTAATTTTCCGGTCGCCAGGTATCCTCCAGTCCAGGCGCATCAAATACCACCGGAGCATCATTGATCAGGCTGGCAGCTGTATAACCTTTGTCCAGTGCAGCGGTATAAATGAACGGTTTGAAACTGGAACCCGGTTGGCGATTGGCCTGGATGACCCGATTAAATTTACTGGCGTAATAATCAAAACCACCACTCAGTGCCAGTAAAGCACCCTCATGTGGGTCGAGGGAGACCAGAGCCCCTTCAACCTTAGGAACCTGGGCGAGCCAGGAACAACCCGGCTCGGCAGAGGCGACCATAATGACATCTCCTTCTTTCAGGACATCTTTCGGAGAATTGATATTAGGCCCCATCTGATTGTCATTAATATACCGTTGTGCCCAGTCCATTTTTTCCCATGGGATAAAAACCATTTTATCTTTGGTATATGCGTACACATCGTGTTTATTAACCTGAATGACCAGGGCTGGTTCAAGATTTCCTGTTGACGGTACATCATTAAGAACATACTCCCAGAACTCCTGTTCTGGTGTGGCTTTGTAGGGAACTTCAACTTCCTCACCACTTTCTGTCTGGCTTCGACTGGCAGCCTTTTCCAGTTCCAGATCTTCGTCCTCAGGCGCTTCCGGGATACCTTCCAGCAGATCCACATGCTTGATGACCCCCTTGTAACCATGCCGCCTGTCATAAGCTAGCAGCGCATCTCGTAAGGAATTATTGGCTGCCAGCTGAAGGCGGGAATCTACCGTGGTGTAGACCTTATAGCCCAGGCTATAGGCCTCATTCCCATAGCGTTCAACCATTTCGGCCCTGACCATTTCAGCAACAAAGGGCGCCTCAACATCAATAACCTGACCATGCACACTGGCTTCGTCGGGTAAAATTACGGCGTGTTTGTAATCCTCTTCAAAGATATATCCCACATCATACATGCGGCTTAAAACGTAATTACGTCGAATAACGGCCCGCTCCGGATTTCTCACCGGGTTATAGCGCGATGGGGCTTTGGGTAAACCCGCCAACATAGCCAGCTCATGTAGCCCCAAATCATAGAGAGTTTTGTTGTAATACACCTGTGCTGCTGCGGCGAACCCATAGGATCGTTTGCCGAGGTAGATTTTATTTAGATAGAGTTCAAGAATTTCTTCCTTGCTGAGCTTGCTTTCAATCTTGAATGCGAGCAGGATCTCGTTAAATTTGCGCAGGAAAGTCCTTTCCCGACTCAGGAAAAAGTTTCGGGCCACCTGCATGGTGATGGTGCTTCCCCCCTGGGAGCGTTCCCCGGTTCTAATGAGGGAAATAACTGCGCGTAATATACCCTGGTAATCCACCCCCGGATGCTCATAAAATCTGGCATCTTCGGCAGCCAAAATAGCCTTGATTAACTTGGGTGGAAATTCGTTATAATCCAGGGGAGAACGTTTTTTCTCGCCGAATTCGGCAATGAGATCACCACTGTTGGTGAAGACCTTAAGGGGTACCTGAAGTCGAACATCTTTCAGGGTTTCGATATCCGGCAAAAACGGATACAACACCATGGTCACAAACAGTAGCGCAATGCCGCCGAAGAAAACGGCGTTGCGAGAATACTTAAAAATTTTGCCAGATAGGCGTTTTTGGGGTGTGTTCACAAGTCTTTACAACAAAAAAAAGGTAAATTATTCACGTTTATTGTCATTATGCGTCAGTTAATGAGTATAAGACCTTAAACGGGTTAACACCATGTGAATTGTAATTAAACATTGTTTGCCCTATAGTTGACTGGGAAAATTAAAGTAAATGTATATAATAGTTATGTAACTATCAGAGTTTTAAGGAAAAACATGGATTTCAGCAGCCTTTTCGTACCTAAATCACCTCCGTTGGTTGGGCTTGATATTAGCTCCACTGCGATCAAGCTCCTCGAGCTTGGTAAAAGTGGTGATCGTTACCGGGTGGAAAGCTATACTGTCGAACCACTGCCACCCAACTCTGTTATAGAAAAGAATATCTCAGATGTCGAGGCTGTGGGCGAAGCAATTAAGAGAGCTGTGAAACGTTCGGGTACTCGCTGCAAACATGCAGTCGCTGCAGTTGCCGGTTCCGCCGTCATTACCAAGGTCATAGCCATGCCTGCGGATCTTACTGAAGACGAGTTAGAACAACAAATCATGCTGGAAGCCGATCAATATATTCCCTATCCCCTTGAAGAAGTGAATCTAGATTTTGAAGTCCTCGGGCCGTCAGAGAATGATCCAGAGCGTGTTGATGTCCTGTTGGCTGCCTCGCGCAGTGAAAATGTTGATGTCAGGGTTGCAGCGATTGAGCTGGGAGGATTAAAACCCCGGATCATCGATGTAGAGGCCTATGCCATGGAAAACGCTTTCAACCTGATCGTTAATCAGTTACCTGATCAAGGTATGGGCATGACCGTTGCCATCATTGATGTGGGGTCTACCATGACGACTTTAAACGTCATTCATGATCTGAAAACCATCTATACCCGCGAACAGGTCTTTGGTGGTAAACAACTGACGGAAGAAATACAGCGTCGTTACGGCCTGTCTTTCGAAGAAGCCGGCATGGCAAAACGTCAGGGCGGTCTACCGGATAATTATGTCCCAGAAGTACTGGAGCCCTTTAAAGAAGCCATGACCCAGCAGGTCAGTCGTTCTCTCCAGTTTTTCTTCTCTTCCAGTGCTTATAACAGTGTGGATTATATTGTCCTGGCGGGTGGCAGCAGCATGATCGATGGAATTGATGAAGTCATTGCCAATAAAATCGGCGTACCAACCATCATTGCTAATCCTTTTACCCAAATGACTATTGCATCACGAGTCAAAGCACAGAGTTTAACCAATGACGCCCCTTCTCTAATGATTGGTTGTGGTCTGGCAATGAGGAACTTTGACTAATGGCCAAGATTAACCTTTTACCCTGGCGTCAGGAACGTCGAGCAGAGCAACAAAAACAACTGCTCAGTATTACTGGCCTGTCTGTTGTCCTCATCGTGTTGGTTATCGTCGCCGTACACCTGGAAATTTCTCGCCAGATCAATAGTCAGGGTAAACGTAATAATTACATCAAGAATGAAATCGCGGAAGTCGGCAAACAGCTGACAGAAATTCATAACCTTGAAAAATCCAAACGTCAGTTGCTCGACAGGATGAAAATCATCCAGCAATTACAACAAAATCGTCCCGAAGTTGTTCATCTATTCGATGAAGTTGCCAGAAAGATCCCTGAAGGTGTCTTTCTACTAAGTTTGTCACAGAATGGTAAGAATTTAAAAATTGAAGGTATGGCCCAGTCAAATGCCCGGGTTTCAGACTTTATGAGAAACATTTCTTCATCGGAATGGTTATCGAACCCAAGACTGGATGTCATTGAAGCCGGTAAAAACAAGAACGCGATCGATGGGAATCGAAAATTTGTTCTGCATGCCATGCAAACTAAACATAATCCGAAGAAATCTAAATCGACAAAATGAAAGACATAGACCTAAATGATATCGATTTTAGCAACATAGGTTCCTGGCCATTACCAGGAAAAGTCGCTTTTGTTGCGATAGTTTGTCTTGTTGTCCTTCTGCTAGGTTACTTTCTCGATTTAAGAAGCCAGTTTAAAAAACTGGATACCGCTAATGTGAAAGAACAACAGCTTAAGGAAGAATACCGATCAAAATACACCAAGGTCATCAATCTGGATACATACAAGATCCAGATGAAAGAAATGGAAGATTCATTTGGTGCAATGCTGCGTCAACTACCAAGTAAAACTGAAGTTGAAGACCTGCTGGTAGATATCTCACAAACCGGCCTGTCCAGTGGTATCGAATTCAAGCTGTTCAAACCAGGCACGGAATCATTTGTGGACTTTTATGCCGAACTGCCCATCAAGATTACTATGACAGGAACTTACCATCAGTTTGGCAGCTTCGTCAGTGGCGTAGCAGCGTTACCGCGTATTGTGACTTTGCATGATATCAATATTAAAGGTGGTAAAAACTCCAGTTTACTGACCCTGGATATGACGGCAAAAACCTATCGCTACCTGGATGCCGAGGAACTGGCTTCCCATCGAGCAGACAAACGCAAAAAAAAGAAAGGCAGGAGATAAGCACTTCTACGCAGTAAGTGTAAGTAGGATAAAACTTATGTTAGATGTAACAAGATATACAAAGGTGTGATCGGAGATACAAATATGAGAACTAACTATATTTGTCGCTACTTCGTAAGAATTTTATTTGTTGCTGGTCTCATCAGCATGTCAGCATGTAGTGGTGGGCGCTATGGTGATCTGGAAGCCTTCTTTGAAGAAGTACGGTCACAACCTAAAGGTCGTATCGAACCATTACCTGAGGTTCTGCCATACGAAACCTTTGCCTACAAACCCTCAGAACTACGCGATCCATTTGTCCAGTATGTAGAAGAACTGGTCAGTTATACTGATAGCGACCTGCGGCCAGACATGAATCGCAAACGTGAACCACTGGAACAATACCCGCTGGATACGCTTGATTTTGTCGGGCACCTTGAAAAAAGTGGCGTACGGTGGGGCCTCATTAGTGCACCTGATAAATCAGTGTATCGTGTTCAAATTGGTAACTACGTTGGAAAAAATTACGGCAAAATCGTATCGATCTCGGAGACAGCCATTAAGCTGGTTGAAATTATTCCAAGTGGCACTGGTAGCTGGGTCGATCGTGAAGCCTCACTAGCATTAAATGAGTGAGGTATTGATGGAAAATCATGATGGATACTAAATATAAACATAAAATATCTTCTGGGCTGGAAAACAAAATGGCAAAAACATTAAATTATCTGTTTATCCTGTTTGTGAGCATGGTCATTGGTCTGCCTGCTAAAGCCGCCATTCTTAACAACGCCGATGCGACACTGGAATCGATAAGTTATAGCACCTTACCCGGTGACCTTGTGCAGATTCGACTATCCATGTCTGGTAATATAAAAGAGCCTGGTAGTTTTACTATTGATAATCCTGCTCGAATTGCCCTGGATTTTCCAAAGACCAAGAGTAATCTTCCCAGAAAGAACAAATCTATCGGTGTTGGCGTAACTCGAAGCGTAACTACTGTTGAAGCAGGTGGCCGAACTCGTGTGGTTATCAACCTGACCAAACTGGTTGGCTATCAAACTAAAATTGAGGGTAGTGATGTCATTGTCACCATCAACTCTACAGGCAGCCAGGAAATTGCCAGCAATTCTATAGAAGCAACACCGCTGACATCAAGTGGTACAGTCGTTGGAAAATCCATTAACAATGTTGATTTTCGCCGTGGTGAAAAAGGTGAAGGTCGAATCATTGTCACATTAAGCGATCCGAATACAGCTGTTGATATGTCAAAACAGGGTAAGCAGGTTTATGTTACCTTGCAAAACACCAAACTACCCGACGAACTGCAACGTAGACTGGATGTCATCGATTTTGCCACTCCGGTTCGCACTGTTGACGCTTTCCAACAAGGTGCTGATGTCAGGATGGTGATTGCTGCACAAGGAAACTATGACCATATTGCATATCAAACTGATAACCGTTTTACGATTGATATCAAGACAGTAAGCAAAGAAGAAGAACAGAAAAAGAAACAAAATAAATTTGGTTACAGTGGAGAAAGGTTATCTCTTAACTTTCAGAATATCGAAGTCCGTGCTGTCTTACAGCTAATTGCTGATTTCACTGGTATTAATATGGTCACCAGTGATGCTGTTTCGGGAACACTGACATTACGCCTTAAAAATGTACCCTGGGATCAGGCGCTCGATATTATTCTAAAGACCAAAGGTCTGGCCAAGCGTCAAGCGGGTAATGTCATGATGATTGGCCCAGCGTCCGAAATTGCTGCCCAGGAAAAAATTGAACTTGAAGCCTCCAAACAAATTGAAGAGCTGGCCCCCCTTATTAATGACAATATCCAGGTCAACTACGCCAAGGCAGAAGAGATTGCAGGTCTGATCAAATCAGCTAGTTCATCCATGTTGTCGGAAAGAGGCAGTATCAATATTGACAACCGTACCAACAAACTTCTGGTACATGATATTGAAGAGCGAGTGACCTCTATCCGAAAACTGGTTGCCGAACTGGATGTCCCTGTTAAACAGGTTTTGATCGAATCCCGTATTGTGATTGCCAATGATGACTTTTCCAAAGATCTCGGTGTAAGGTTTGGTGTCACTGATTATGATCAGGAAGGCGGTGACTTTAAGTCTACCTCTGGGAATGCGACTGGTACAGGTGGAATGGTAAACGATCATGTAGGTGGTGGAGCCATTGGTTTTCCTTCAACGAATAACAGGATGAATGTCGACCTGCCAGTCAATAATCAATCAGCTGGTTCCATTGCCTTAGCTATTTTAAATGGAAATACTCTGGTTGATTTGGAATTGTCTGCACTACAGCTTGAAGGTAAGGGTAAGATTGTTTCAAACCCGAGAGTCGTTACCGCCAATGGTCACAAGGCCATGATCGAGCAGGGTGTGGAAATTCCCTACCAGGAAGCCAGCTCCAGTGGTGCCACCTCGGTGTCGTTTAAAAAAGCCGTACTCAGCCTTGAGGTAACACCTCAGATTACTCCCGATAATCGGGTCATAATGGATCTTCAGGTCAACAAGGATAGCGTGGGTCAGATATTCTTCGGTGTACCCAGTATTGATACCCGTGAAGTCCAGACTCAGGTCCTAGTCAGCAATGGTGAAA
Organism: Gammaproteobacteria bacterium; assembly: GCA_029881995.1. Lineage (GTDB taxonomy): Bacteria > Pseudomonadota > Gammaproteobacteria > UBA6429 > Thiohalophilaceae > JAHEDB01. Next base: position 1,515 of record JAOULO010000057.1, on the reverse strand, counting down.
CCATTGTTCTGGGTGGTGTATACGAACAGATTAAAAGCAGCGAGGTGGATCGCGTGCCCTTCTTTGGTGATCTACCACTCATTGGTGCCCTGTTCCGTCAAACTCGGGAAAGGGATGAAAAATCTGAGCTACTGATTTTCGTGACACCGAAAATTCTAAAAGACATCAAAGTGTTCTAGAACCACTCAGTAAATATCTTTACTTGTGACTCAGCAAAACATCTTTCTGGTCGGCCCCATGGGGGCCGGCAAAACCACCATTGGCCGACAGCTTGCCCGGCAGCTTAAGCTTCATTTTCTGGACAGTGACCACGAGATTGAGAGTCGAACCGGCGCCCAAATTCCGCTGATCTTTGAAATCGAAGGTGAAGAGGGATTCCGAAACCGCGAATCTGCCATGATCGATGAGCTGACTCAGGAGCAGAATATTGTCCTGGCAACAGGTGGCGGTGCGGTACTACGAGAGGAAAATCGCAAACACCTGCATGAACGCGGTATAGTCGTCTATCTGCATGCCGAGCTGGATGATCTGTTTGAACGGACTCGAAAAGACCGCAATCGTCCCCTCCTTCAGACTGAAGATCCCCGCAGCAAACTGGCCACCCTATTAGAAGAGAGAGACCCCCTTTACAGGGAAGTGGCCCATCTGGTAATCGATACTGCCCGTAGTAACCCAAAAAAAGTCGCCGCCTACGTGACTAAAAAGGTTAAAGAACTGATTTAAAATCATCCAGTCTCCCACAAGCTACTGTATAATATACAGATAGCAAATTGATGGTGTTTTAATCGCGATGAAAACTCTTCAGGTTGAGCTGGGCGAACGCAGTTATCCGATTCACATCGGGGACAGCCTGCTGGGTAACCCAGAACTTCTACAGCCCCACATCCGAGGCCAGCAGGTCATGGTGGTCAGCAACGAGACCGTTGCCCCCCTCTATCTTGAAAAAACCCTCTATGGTCTGCGTGACTACCAATGTGAGACTGTTATCCTGCCGGATGGTGAAGAATATAAAAATCTCGAGATCCTGAATCGCATCTATGATGCCCTGCTGGAAAAACGCTTTGATCGCCAGTGCACACTGGTCGCCCTTGGTGGTGGAGTGATTGGTGATATGACCGGTTATGCGGCAGCCAGTTACCAGCGTGGAGTAGATTTTATTCAGATCCCAACCACGCTGTTATCCCAGGTAGATTCATCCGTAGGCGGGAAAACAGGCGTAAACCACCCACTGGGTAAAAATATGATTGGTGCCTTCCACCAGCCAAAAGTGGTGCTGGCCGATACCGCAACCCTGGATACTCTGGAAGATCGCCAACTGAGTGCCGGTATTGCCGAAATTATCAAATACGGCCTACTCAGTGACGTGGAATTTTTTGACTGGCTGGAAGCCAATATGGACAAACTCATGGCCCGTGACAATGATGCTCTGGTCTATGCCATCGAACGCTCCTGCCAGGACAAGGCCGATGTGGTGGCCGCCGACGAAAAGGAAAGCGGTAAACGGGCCCTTCTGAA
>JAOULO010000056.1 GCA_029881995.1 Gammaproteobacteria bacterium | reverse complement strand
ATCATCATCCACGGCCTGCTGAAAGGCGGGTAAGGCCAGTGGAACTCCTACTCCCCCATTTCCCTCAGAACCATGGCAGGCTGCACAATAGCGGTTATAAAGCTTCTCCCCGACTGATGCATTCGCACTCAAGGGACTGTAGATTGCAAGCAGACAGTATATAACCACACGATATGACATAAATTTTCCTTTAATTTCAACATGAAATAATTCTATTCTAAATAAGAAGAATAAGAACATGACATATATCAACATATTCTAATATTCTTATTTATGTATCAATTATGCTTCTAATTTCCATGAAGCAGATCATTCCAGAGGCGAGTAACAAATTTATCAAATTCTAGTTTAAGCACGTTGTCAGTTACAGCTGTGATTGCTTTTTCCTGTAATCACCATCGATAATTTTCATTATGAACCGAACGATTTCCACCTAAGATATGCACGCAATGTGCAACTTACCTATATCGATGGAGATAACAATGATTAAACGCACAGCTTTACTCGTCGCTTTGTTGACAACAGTCAGTTTTGGTTTCAGTACGAATCTGGTTCAAGCTGAAGCCGCCCAGAAAAAAACTGCCTGTGAAAAAAAGGCTGATAAAAAGAAAATTACCGATGAAAAAAAACGTGCAGCCTATATTAAGAAGTGCGAGAAAAAAGCCAGCAAAGCAAAACAATAACTCTTGCCTTAACGAACCCTGCTTCTGATAAAGCAGGGTTTTCTATTTAAACCTTTTGTTCAACCAGCTACTGATATCAACAATCTCATCCGGATGAATACTGTGCTCCATAAAATACTTATGCCACTCAATTGGATAGGCCAGCTCTTCCAGATAGTCCCGTGTCATTTCGGAAAGGCGGATGGGGACAATCTGGTCGTGGCTACCATGGCCTATAAAAATGGGTACCGCCTTGTTGGCCTCATGTCGCTCTGACGCCACAGATTCATCAAGGGGCAGATAGGTCGACAGCGCCATAATCCCGGCCAGGGGTTGTGGGTAACGCAGGCCGGTATGCAGCACAATGGCGCCACCCTGAGAAAAACCGGCCAGCACAATATGATCTGATGGAACCCCCCTTTTGATTTCTCTTTCGATAAGGGCAACCAGCTGTTGTTCAGAGTGACGAATACCTGCTTCATCCTGGCCATCCAGAAAATTCATGGAGCGAATGTCATACCAGGCCGGCATCACGGCCCCACCATTGATGGTCACTGGCATTTGTGGCGCGTGGGGAAACACGAACCGGATTTGACTCGTATCCGGTAAATTCAATTCAGGGACAATCGGTTCAAAATCATGGCCATTGGCACCCAGACCATGCAACCAGATGACGCTGTAATCAGCGTTCGGTGATCCGAGTTCAACACATTCAAGGACAACAGAAGACATAACAGATAATCCGTAAGGGATAACGAATTGTCGATTCTACTGGAATGGACTAATGACAACCAGCATCAAAAATTAAAGCATGATTTACGAGCCAAATTGCTTTGCTTTTGTTTGAGCAAGCTGTTTAGATATCACATTTAGTAAAACACTGACCTCCAACGGTTTTACAACATAATCACTAAAACCCGCTGCGATACCTTTATCATAAGAGTCATGCATGGCATCGGCCGTGATGGCCACCACTGGCGTGTTGGATAAAGAGGGGATTGACTGTAGTTTCTGCAATGCCTCATAGCCATTCATTCCGGGCAAGTTAATATCCATTAAGATCAAATTGGGCTGCTTGCTTATCGCCAACTCAATACCTTCCTCAGCCGTTTCGGCAATATCAAATTCCACACTCTCCATCTTGGTCAGGATTTGCTGCATTAATCTGATGTTTGGCTTATTGTCTTCTATGTACAATATCCTTTGTCGGTTTGAACTACCGGACCCTCTAAATACTGAATGTCCAACATGCTCTGCAGACCTTTCAGAACCAGTAGCAACATCCTCCTCTACACCTTTAAGTCTTAAGGCAAAGCAACTTCCTTTACCCTGTTCACTACTAACATGCAAACTACCATTCATCAATTCAACAAGTTTTTTAGTAATAACCAGCCCAATACCTGTCCCTTCAATTTCTGAGTTTTCAGCACCCAGACGGTTAAAGGGTTGAAATAAATTATCCAGCTCAGCTTGACTCATTCCATGACCTGTATCTGATATAGAAAATTCAATTTTGGAATTCTCATTAATTTCACAATCTATGCGAATACTTCCACCTTCAATATTATACTTTACAGCATTGCTTAACAGATTGAGAATAACCTGCTTGAGCCGTAATTTATCTCCTTCTACATAAGTTTCCTGCTTCCATTGAGGTAAAAATATTCTTATGCCACGAGCGTCTGCCTGTGGTCGTACAAGACTTAGACATTCATCAAGCATCTTACACATATCGACAGGCTCTAAAACCACGGTAAGTTGACCGGCCTCAATTTTCGACAGATCCAGAACTTCGTTAATCAACTCAAGTAAATGGTTGCCAGCAGTATAAATTTCATTTGCAAATTCAGATTGCTCAGTCCCCTGTAACTCAGGATCTGTCTCAATCAACTGCGCAAAACCTAATACTGCATTTAGTGGTGTACGTAATTCATGGCTCATGCGAGATAAAAATTCCGATTTTGCCAGGTTTGCTCTATCTGCCTCCTCTTTGGCCTCGCGCATAGCCTGTTCGGCCTGTTGCAAATGTTCATTTGCCTGTTTTAACTCTATCGTACGTTGCTCAACACGTGTCTCTAATCCATCGTAAGCCCGTCGTAATTCTTCTTCAGCATTTTTTAAATCGGTAATATCGTGGGCTGCTGCATATATTTCTTCAGCATAAGGTGATGAAACCGCCATCCAGCTTAAATATTTATATTCACCATTCTTACATCGGTAGCGATTTTCAAAATTAATTGTTGTTCCTTTACGTTCACCCAACTTCTGTGCTTCATTTATAGTTAATTGTTGATCTTCCGGGTGTACAAAGTTGAGAAAAGGCTGAGATTTAAGCTCATTCATACTAAAGCCCAATGTTGTCACCCAAGATGGATTTAACAATTTAAAATAGCCATCAAACCCAGCGATACATAACATATTATTTGATAGCTGAAAGAAATGTTCCTGCCTTTCCTGTAACTCCTTATGATCAGTTATATTAAGTAAAATTCCATTATATGTAAGTAAGTCTTTGTCCAGCTCCTTTGGAGTAGATGAGACTTGAAACCATAAGATTTCTTGCCTGGTAGTCTCTATTCTAAATTCGGTTTGCCAGGGTGAATGATTTTGAATGGATTCCTGTAGCGACTGTAAAAACTTCATTCTGTCATCAATATAGATATGGCTACTGAAGTTTTTCAGATTCCCTAATAACTGTTGGCTTGATACCCCAATACTTGTGGCCATACCAAGACTAATAAATTCCATCCGGCAGTCATTATCACCATATTTACAGATCTGAAATACTGCACCTGGAACACTCGCCGCTATTTCAGAATACTTTTTCTCACTATGCTCTAACGCTTCTTTGGCATTATTCAGACGACGATTATAAAACAGCAGGACAACACTGATGCCTGCAAACAAGGAAAGTACCACCACTGAAATAACAATAATACGAACCTCTGACTCGGTATAACCAGCCAGTAGCCTTTTACCAAACCACTTATTGTAAATTCGTTCATATTCCCCATTTTCTTTTATCCTCTTAATTCCTTCATTGAGGACACTTATAACTTCAGCATTACCCTCCTTCACTGTCATTGACCATGATAAATACCGTAGTGGTTCTCCGACCATTTTCACTTCATCCGCAACACGCAATTGTTGCGCAAAGTACATCACAATCTCTCTGGGATACACAAAGGCATCCACCGTCCCGCCCATTAACGCGTATAAACCTTCAATCGGTTTATACACAATATGACATTTAATATCTGTATATTGCTGTAAATAGAGATGTGTAATGTGATTATTAACACATGCAACCGTCTTACCTTTGAGCGAATCCAGTGTATTTATATCAAGACGTGCATTTTTAACAAAAATGATTTCCGGCATTTCAATTATCGGAATAGTGTAATCGAGATAGGCATCCCTATCTTTTGTATAACCTGTATCGTGAATAAAATCGATTTGCCCGGTATCCAGCCAGGATAGAACATCTGTCCAGATAGCTGAGTGCCTGCGTACTGGTTTTATGTTCATTGACTTTAGTACTGCATCAGATAGATCACGACCAAAACCTGTCAACTGACCTTCTTTATCCAGCATATTTATTGGTGGGAAACTGTTACTGGAAGCAACCCTTAGAGATTGTGGAAATATTGTAAATGGCTGACTATCTGGTGCTGATTGGGCAATACCGCTAAGCAACAACAGTAAACAAACATATGTTTTACTCACATTAAATTTCACGCAGAACCACCACCGGATATTACTTTGACAAGCAGATTAAATCTAAATTAATTATATATGAGCAAAAGCCTGATAAACCTGAGATCAGCTTAAGTTATAAGGAATTTTGTAAACAATCATTAACTGCATGTAATCCATAAAAGTCTACAGCCATAATAAATAACAAAGAAATCCGAGCTAATGAAGTTGAAGAAAATACATTTACTTGTCATGTTATTGTGTTTCTCCTTATATGGGTTTGACGTACATTCTGCCCAGTTAAATAAGGATGAGCTTGAGATCTATGGCAAGCTACACGTCTCAGCAAACCGCATGGACAATGGTAAAAAAACAGGTACCAGCATTTCCAGTAATGCCAGTCGGATTGGTTTTAAAGGGCGTCATAAAACACCAAAGCATATCGACCTGATATGGCAACTGGAGCAAACTGTCCGACTCGATGAAGCCAACGGAAATCTCGCTACTCGAAATAGTTATCTTGGTATCGCCAGCAACTATGGCGATCTGCTTGTAGGTCACAATGATACACCTTATAAAATTGTCGCCGGCTATTGGGGATTATTTAGTGATCTTGTTCCTGACCGACTTGCCCTGCTAGGCGCCAGTATGCTGGATAATGTCAAAATGAATGATCGGGGCGAGAACGCCATTTTTTATAAAAACAAAATGCAGGCATGGGAACTACAGGCGATGTATTCAGCCAGTAACCCAACAGCTGAGGACAATGACACGACAGACGACAATAGCGCGGTGATGCGTAGCTATGCACTTATGTATCGCACCAATACGGCATATCTGGGTGTCGGTTTTGAACAATGGGATGGTATGGCAGTAACCAATATTCAAAATAGTGAAACTGAACGAGCCATACTCACCGGTGTGCGGCTGGCCGCTTACTACTGGATATCCAGCCTGCAAATAGGCTTTGTCTATGAAAAAACTGAGGCCGATGATCTGCTTCGCTTTCCCCATTGGGACAAGGAAGTTTATGGCATAAGTGCTTTATATCGTATTAATTCTGACTTTGATATTGCGATGCATAGCCTCAAAGCGAAAGCCTATGCAAACTCAGAAAAAACCGGTGCCCAACTAAATGGCATTGGTCTATTTTTCCATCTAGATAGCCAGTCAGACCTGTATCTGGCGTGGGCCCAGACCAATAATGACGAAAATGCCACTTACAAAGTTGCGGATGGTGGGCACGGCGATACCGTTAAGCCTTATAAGGCAGGAGAAGATCCAGCCGCTATCTCACTTGGGATGATTTTTAGCTTTTAGATTTACTGTGAATGCTAACATCCTGATAAACCAAGGTAATTCATATTCGAGTTAAGCACCTCTATACCAAATTACCGACTAAAAAGCCCTTCAAACGACTAAACACTTACTGATTTCAGCCGATTAATCAAGGAAGAAAATGGTTAATACGGAGTCTGACCAGTTATGAAATTTCCATTAAATATGAGCATCCTGGATCGAGTACTTCGTACCATTGGCTCGATTTACTTAATCTACATCGGTTTTATCAACACCGAGCTGCTGGCTAACCCTCTACTCAATCTCATGCTGGGAGGGTTTGGTGTATTTAATATTGTCTTCGTCGCAGTTGGCTTTTGCCCGGTGTATTTTATTGCTGGTATCAGCACGACAAAAAAGTCATAACGGCCGGTCTATAGGTGCAACATGGCCCAGGCTCGTCTGATTGGACTATTTATTCTTGTCACACTGATCTGTATCTGTCTATTCACCGCAGTTATTTATCATGCTCATGTACGGGCATACAACCAGCAGGACCTCAACTATCTACAACTTTATGTAGAAAAAGTCGATGCCCTTTCAAAACAAGGCCAGGATCCAAAACAAGTTCCACTGCCATACCCAGTCATTGAGAACAACACTTACCATATCATTCATATTGATAAAAAAGGTAAACGTAACTACTGGCTAAAAAGCCCATCCCTGCACCGGAAAATAAAGCAACACTTCCCCTTTGGTGATGTACTGGCAAGCCAGAGCATAACAGGCCATTTTGAATCTACGGGAAGCCATCTCCACTGGATAAAACTACCGCTCAATCACCCCCCTGCTGATTTGATCTTTATTCATCCCGATAGTAATCACTGGCAGGATTTTTACAAAACCTTTGGTACACCTGTTTTAATACTCAGCCTGTTTCTTATCTGGCTTGCTGTCTGGTCTGCCATTATTTTGTCAAATCTGTTTAAAAGGGTTCAGAGCAAAAATGATCTGCTTCAATCACAGGCCATTGAGATCTGTAATGCCAGAGATGAGGCCTATGAAGCCGCCAAGGCCAAAAGCCGATTCCTGGCCAATATCAGTCATGAGTTAAGGACCCCGCTGACGGCCATTCTTGGTTTCAGTGAGAACATGCTGGATACTGACGATACCTGCTCGTCACAAAAAGCCCCATTACAAACCATTATTCGCAACGGTAACCATCTTCTACACATCATTAATGATCTATTGGACATCTCGAAAATTGAAGAAGATCAGCTGCAGATCGAAAGAATCGACTTTTCTCCCGTCCAGTTATTGCAGGATGTTGAACTGCTAATGCGCCAGCAGGCCGAAGACAAGGGACTGGGACTGAAAGTGAATTACGCCTGGCCACTGCCAGTCACGATCAAAAATGATCCCTTCAGGATCAAACAGGTGCTTATCAACCTCTGCTCCAATGCCGTCAAGTTTACCGAACAGGGCTATATCCACCTGAATATCCGTTGTCAACGGGCTAAGGATCAACTGCTTGTCGAAGTGATTGATACGGGTATTGGTATCGAATCTACCCATCAGGAAATAATCTTTCAGCCCTTCCATCAGGCCGATGTTTCAACCACACGCCAGTTCGGCGGCACAGGTCTGGGCCTATCACTGACAAAGCATCTGGTTGGACTCATGGGCGGCACAATCGAACTCAGCAGTGAAAAGGGCAAGGGCAGCCGTTTTATGATTTGTCTGCCAACCGGCTCATTGAGTGACATTGAATTTATCTCCAGCCTGGACAAACACCTCATCCCCTCCACAGGTGAAGAGGCACCTGAGGCCACTATGCTCAAAGGTCATGTGTTACTGGCCGATGATGCACCGGATAATCGAATTTTAATCACTGCACTTCTCACTAAACTCGGACTGGATGTCATAGCCGTGGAAAACGGTCAACTGGCCCTGGACATGATTGCTGAGAAAGATTTTGACCTGGTCATACTGGACATACAAATGCCGGTGATAGATGGCATGGAAACCCTGAAAAGGTTGCAACAACAAGGTTTTGATAAACCGGTCATCGCGCTAACCGCCAATACATTAAAAGAAGAAAGGGAGCTTTATGAACAGGCCGGGTTCACCAGTTACATAGCCAAACCGGTACGCTTTCGTACATTGAATACCATCCTTTCTCAATATCTCGAAAGTAACGAATAAAAAAGTTACCGGATATGAAATGAAAACGGGGGCCATTGGCCCCCGTCGTCTGTGCATAATTCTATGTAAGAATTATTTGACCTTGGCTTCAGCAGAATCGCTTTTACCCGTATTGTCCACCCAGCTCAGCTTGACGGAATCACCAGCCTTGGCACCCGTGAAGGCGAAAGACAGGTAAGGGTTTTTGGATACTGCCGGTCCCCACTGTGCGTTCACAACAGTCTTGCCGCCGTGTTCGCACTTCACTTCAGTGATGTAGTGAGCAGGGATCTTGTCACCGGTTTTTTTGTTTTTACGCATGCCGGTTTCCATTGGATGAGTGATCAACGCTTTAACGGTTGTAGCACCACCACTGGATTTGGCACGGATACGAATTGAGTTAGCCATTGTTTAATTCTCCTCTATATGCCATTAACCGCCACAACCACCGATGGTGACTTTGACGTTTTTACGGGCGGTGTACAATTTGCCACCGGACTTGACCACGGCGATAACGTCCATGGTTTTACCCATTTTGATACGAGTGGAAACCGTACCCTTGGCATTGGAGGCCAGTTCGAAGTTGGCAGCCAGAGGCTGGCCGTTCTTCTCAGCGATAATCGCAATGGCACTCGCGCCCGCAATCTTGGTGTTAACGGTCACAGGAACAACCGCACCGTTTTCCGCGATATCAGGGGCCTTGATCTTGATGTCGCCAGAGGCCTTGTTGTCGGCGGTGCCGAACAGGCTGTCCATGGCGTCAGATACGCTCTTGGCATTGAAAGCGGACTCAGGCCAGGCGGCCAGTACGCTACGTGGGCTCAGCAGACCTGCGCCAGCGGCAACTGCTACAGCAGAACCGGCCAGGGTGCCTTTAAGAAAGCTTCTACGTTTCATTAACGTCTCCTCAGACTCGATATAGTTATGTTAGGTGACATTTCTATAACCAATAACTGTGCCAGCTTTAGAATTGAACTAAATCAGGGGCTTAGGGATTTTCAATTTGAGACTATCGTGCAAGTTGCACGATGGATCGTGCAGAACATATAAAACTACCTACGAAGGGACATGAAACTAAAAAAATAAAATCATTCTACTAGTGCTAACACACGGTTGAAGCTCCGTGCTACCCCTGACATGAAATCAACACAAACTCACCTGCAAACCCATTTTCATACTTTCGAGTGAGTCCTTTTACTCCCGCTATTGCTATAAATCACAACACAATAATGTACCTCAGCATGGGAGAACTAATAACAATGAAATTTATAACTCGAAAAAAACAAACAAAGCCGGGTCATATGTTTCTGGCAGCGGCACTACTCAGCCTGGCGGCTTGTGGCGGCGGTGGCGGTGGTGGAGAAACCTCCCCTCCACCAGAAGATAAAGGCGTTGATGTTAACGCTTATCTGACTGAAGTCAGCACCTGGAACGAATATTCGCCGGTACTCGAATCACTGCATGGTCCTACAGAAGATCCGACCGGAAATCCAGATGATTACGCTCTTCCAGATCCGAATCCAGCTCACGAAAACTGTACAGTCACCAAGATGTCTATCCAGGAAACTCCGCAAGAGATCGTCTTATATAATCCAAATGGGCAAGTACTTTGGTTGGGCAACCTTATCACGGGCGATAGTTACAAAACCCTGGGTTCTTTCGACCAACTCAGTGTCAAACCCGAAGAACGGGCTCCAATGACCATCAGTATTGATTTCCTGGACGAGGATAACTTTATTGAAGTCACCGAACCAAGTTTGGCGTCTGTTCAGTCTGCTATCGGTAAACTGGTTTCGCAGGCACAAGAGGCCGGTCTGGTCACTAGCTCAAATGCCTCTTACACTTCAACCGTTGCACACAGTAAAGAGCAAGTTACACTGGAACTGGGATTTTCAGCCAAGTATCTGGGCGCCAAGGCTTCTGCTGATCTCGATTTCACAAGGACCAATAAAACCAATACTGTCGTCGCACACTTTGTACAAAAACTCTATACCGTGTATGTTGATCCACCTGTAGACGGACAGGGCTTCTTTTCAGAAAAGTTTACAGAAGAAAGTCTGCAACGCGTCATTGACGCTGGTCAGATCGGTCCGAACAATCCACCGGCTTATATCTCCAGCATCGGTTATGGTCGTATCCTGACTTACAAACTGACTGGTGAGTTTTCTGAACAGGAATTAAGCGCGGCAGTGAATTTTTCATATAATTCCGCTACTGTAGATGCCAGTGCAGAGGCCAAGGCCAAAGAAATCCTGGAAAAAGAAACAACGAATATTGAGGTGGTTGCCGCTGGAGGTAACCAGGATGCCGTATTAGCCCTGATCAAAGCAGGCAAGCTGGGTGAGTACTTCGAGTCAGCAACACCACTGACTGCCGTTCAACCCATTTCCTATCAAATCTCAAGCGTCAAAAAACCAACCAGTCTGGCAAGCGTTACGAATGTCAGTGAATATGATCTAAAAACCTGTGATTTGACTCCTCCTCCACCAGAGGCGCCTAAACCCATTGGGCAAACGGTCAACCTGACGCTATTAGATGTAAGAATTAACAGCGACTGCGATGGCACTAGCAAGGGTGATATATGGGGTCATTTCAACCTCGATGACGACCGTGTTTATACAAGGCCAAGGTCTGGTCCTGCTGGCGTTGAAGATGTTGGCACCCTTTCACTCGGGACAGATGCAGTTCGTGAGTTCACCTTCTACTATGATACGATAAAGCAGGTACGAGTCTCAGGTGCTCTCAAGGACAAAGATGACGGCTTAGGCGGCGGTGCTGATGACACAATAGGCAACTGGGACTTTTATGTTAAGCTGAACACAGTCAATAAAAGTGGAACCATACAAACAATGAATGGTACAGGCAGCTGCGACAAGGCAAACACACTACGCTATAAGGTAAATAGAACAGGTTTCGTTTATCCATAAGGATATAATGTAACAAGTCAGTGTATCCCCCTGTTAGCAATAACAGGGGGATTTTTTTTAAGTACCCTCCCTCCCCAAAACGAATTAGCCATAAAAAAATGATGTGTTTGTATGGCTAGTGCTACAAAGTTTTTCCAGGATTTTTCTACCAGGATATACTAATCTAACAAATAACCTGTTATATTTGTGGTTATATCTGCAATAATATAAAAATACAAAATCAAGGTTACACATAACATGCAGCCATTTTTTGATCTACAAGGATGTATATTCGATGAAAATTCTGATTATCGATGACCATGCACTATTCAGTGATGGCTTGAGCCATGTTCTAAAACAGTTAGACACCACACCCAATATCACTTCAGTGCATAATGTCGAAGGGGCACTGCAATATCTTGCAGAGAGTGATGACTACGATCTGATCCTGCTCGATATCAACATGCCATCCATGAATGGCCTCACCCTGTTACAACGCCTGAGTGCCGACGATATCTATATTCCAGTGATCGTCATCTCATCAGAAACCAAGGTTGGCATTATTCGCAAGGCCATGGAATTAGGGGCCATGGGTTTTATTCCCAAGTCCCATACTACCGAAGAGATGATTCAGGCACTTAAAATGGTGCTGGAAGGTTCAATCTATTTACCTGATGGGATTCAGGCACAACTTGAAAAGGCATCCACTGCCGTACAGGTTGATGGTTTTGAACAACGCTTACAGGAAATGGGCATGAGCAAAAAACAGTTCCAGACCCTGGAGCTGGTTGCGCAGGGGCTCTCTAACCAGCAAATCGCCACAACACTGAATCGCTCTGAACACACGGTCAAATCTCATGTGCGGGTGTTGTTTCAGATCCTGGGTGCCAATAACCGAACGGAATGTGTAAAACTGGCCAAGGAACAGCTATTGATAGACGAGGTTGAGATGGCTGAGGCTACAGAATAAACCCATACCGCTTTCTCCCCACCACACCCATACGCAAGTCATACCCAGTCTTTTAATTTTAAACTCTCTTCAAATCATTAGAATTTGTAAACTTTTGTTATTTTCATACTTTCGAGTGACGGATCTGACCTTAATCATTGTTATAAAAGGTATGATGTAAGATATTTAACAACACTCGATCAGTTTCGACGCTTTAACTCGATGACGAATAACTATATGTATGACCTGGGGGAATAACAGTGGACGTCATAGAATCACCCATTCAGCAGGAGCAAGCCATCAGCATTCTGGTCATTGATGACCAGCAACTATTTATTGATGGGCTGATATATGTACTCAATAACCTGGTTGGCCAGGTTGCAGTAGACTGTGCCAACAGTATTGATGAAGCCATGGCCAAACTGGCTAAGAGTGCTAACTATGACATCATTCTGCTGGATATGAATATGCCCGGTATGGGAGGGCTGGACTTTCTGCAACAGATCAATGTCGATGAGCTTTTGATTCCGATCGTCCTCATCTCTGCTGAACAGGAAAATGATAGTATCCAGCAGGCCCTCGAACTGGGTGCCATGGGGTTCATTCCAAAATCACACAATGCCGAACAGATCGTCGCGGCCATTGAAACCGTACTCGAAGGGAACCTGTATATCCCGGATGGGGATCAAAAACTATTTAAGGTTACCAGCCACTAACTGATCTTATATTGGCTACACGTCGGCAAAATCTTTAGCTGCTTTGGTTTTGCTTGCTTTGCATAGCTTGTTTAACATGATGCGCAATTTCGCTGGTTTAACCGGTTTATGTAACAACTTATATCCTGTTGCCTTAATCGTATTAATTTGATCAGGAGAGGTTTCACCTGTAATGAGTAGTGCCGGGATGGTTTTACCCAGCGCTGTTGTGATGGCCTGAATGGCCTCAACCCCATTACGATTATCTGCAAGACGATAATCAGCAATAATGACATCAGGCTGAATGTTTTTCTGTCTGATTTTATCCAGTGCCTCCTGCTGGGAATTGGCCGTCACAACCTCGCAGCCCCACTTTTGTAACAGGACACTCATGGCCTGGTTGATCTGTTCCTCATCATCGATCAGTAGTGTTTGTTTACCCTGCAGGTTGTCACTCAGTTTTAATGACATGGAGTCATCGCTTTGTAGTTGTTGCGTACTAAGCTTCATCGTTAAACTGAAAACGGAGCCCTTAGCCATTCGTGATTTTACTTCAATGGAATGCCCCAGTAATTTACAGAGACGTTTTACAATGGCCAATCCAAGACCGAGGCCCTTGTTACGATCCCGCTGTGGGTTATTGAGTTGTTGAAATTCAACAAAGATATTTTCCTGTTCACTATCGGGTATTCCTATGCCGGTATCCCAGACCTGGAGCATTACTTTATCTCCACGTTTTCGACACCCGATCAGTATGCTGCCTGAGCGGGTATAACGAATGGCATTGCTGACCAGATTGCGTAAAACCCTGTCCAGCCAGACAGGATCGGTCTCAACAGCACAATCGCAATGTCGTACACGTAGTTTCAGGCCTTTGTTACTCGCCTCAACTTCCCCCTCGCGGGCTATGTTATCGATAACCTCACCCAGCGCGGTAGGCTGCAGATTGTAATCAACGGCATTGGCATCCAGTTTTGAAATATCAAGCAGGGCATTGAGTAACTCACCCAGTGATTTAATGGAATAATTAATATTTGGATAGAGTTTTTCACGCTCTTCCAGGGTGGTACTAAGTTTGAGAGCATCAAAGAACAGGTGAAGGGCATGTAAAGGCTGGCGCAGATCATGACTGGCTGCTGCAAGGAATTTGGATTTGGATAAGCTTTCCATTTCTGCCTTTTGCGTTGCTTTCTCTGCAATATCTTTTTCAGCGGTGAGTTCATGAACCAGTTGTTCGTTCTCAAAGCGGAGCTGGATGCTTTTAATCAGGCTTCTGTGGGTTTTTATTAAGTAATAAATAAGAAAAACCATATAGGCCAATGAAAACCACTCCATTGACTGATAATCAACATCGGGATTCAAGAACAATAGTGTAATAAATGGTGCGTTGGTAGTCGGTACAAAAAGCAAACTGGGTAGCAAATAAGCTGCACTTGTCATCATGGCGGCAGTTGATACACCACACAACACCAGCACCACTAGAGGGAATGAATGTAGATCAGCACTTAAGACACCGATTGCTCCCCAGGCAATACCACTTAAGAAACTAAGCAATGCATACAGCCTGCACCAACTCTTATCCTCTAGCTTATACCGAAATTTTGTATAAAAATATTTAAGAAAAACTCGTAGCACATTCGGCACAAGAAGGGCAATCATCCATAACTGAAGGTATTCAGATGCAAGTTTTTCCTGAAGGTAGAAATACAGCAACAGACCAATCACAATGTGGCCCCCGATAACAATCCACAAACCATCAAATAAAATTTGCGTTTGTATCTGCAAGGTACGTTTAGCAAGTTTGTGATTCGTCATATCTTGCATATTGCTGCTCTTTCCCAATGTTATATATTTATTCTTGCCTAACTTGGTTTAGTTTTGTTCCGTTTGGAAGCGTCTTAAAAAAACCCGTAATTTTCCAGGCGCCACCGGTTTTTGAAGCATTTTAAAACCACTACGTTGAATTTCCTGCATAGACTCACTGGCAATATCACCGGTGATAATCAGTACCGGTATACCCTCTCCATATTGTGTATGAATCACTTTGACTGCATCGACACCCGTTTTGTTATCTGCCAAACGATAGTCGGCAATAATTACATCAGGTTTTCGTTGCCCTTGTGCAAGCTGCACTAAGGCGCTCTCCAGATCTGATGCTGTAATCACTTTGTAACCCCATCGCTCGAGTAACTTCCTGGTACCTTCAAGCACACTGGTTTCATCATCAATCACCAGAATAAGAGAATGTTTGAGTTCAGGTTGTTCAAAACCTCCCGATTCTGTTTGAGAATCCTCAACAGAAACAACTGAACGCCTTAACGTAATTGAAAATGTTGATCCCTTGCCAGGTTGAGACTGCACAGAAATTGGGTGGCCTAATAATCTGGCGGTTCGCTGCACTATCGTTAAACCCAGACCAAGTCCCTTACTACGATCCCGCTCCGGGTTATTAAGTTGATAAAATTCATCAAAGATATTTTTTTGTTCTTCTTCTGTTATTCCAATCCCGGTATCTGTCACACTGACAGTAACCGACTCATCATCTTGCTCGCAGGTAACACTTACTTCACCTGATTTGGTATAACGAATGGCATTAGATAAATAATTGCGTAATACCTGTTCAACCAAAGTCTGGTCACTAAACACCGTTTCGTGACAATCTGCCCAATGAATCCGTAAATTTTTCTCCTTAGCGCGAGGGTTGTATTCATTTGCCAGCCTACCCAATAGTTCATTTAGCAGGAATGCTTCTTTTTCAACCTTCATCACCCCTGCTTCAAGTTTTGATATATCCAGCAGTGAATTAAACAAATCCAGTAATGCATTTACCGATGATCGTATCTGACCTACGACTTTGCGGTTTTCTGGATCTTTAATCGAATCATCCAAAACCCAGGTAAAGAGTGACAGGGCATGTAGTGGTTGTCGCAAATCATGACTGGCTGTTGCCAGAAATCTGGACTTGGCAATATTAGCCTGTTCTGCTTCATCTTTTTGTAAGCGTAATTCTTTAACTAATTCTTCAATTTCATTATGTAAGCGTGTGGACTCATCCACTTTATTTTGCAGCTCACGGGTTTTATGACGCACCTGTCTTTTCAACACAATGGCATAAACCCAACCCACCAGCACCAGTAAACCAATGACAAAAAGAGTCAGGCCAGTGATAAGCCAGTCTGGGATAACCTGTTCAGTACGAATCCATTTTTGTTTAATATTGTCTTTTTCATCTTCTGTGATACTCGCCAGAACAGTATTTATTTTATTTAACTTACTTTTATTGGCTTTGGCTACGGCAGTTTTCAGATATAGAGTATAAAGCGTATATACAACCCGGTATTGCTCTGGTGTGCCATATTTGTGCAGGTAATACATACCGACTGGATAATCGGCAACAAAGGCCAGCACTTCTCCCTCAAGCGCCGCTTTTACCAGGTCCTCATTATTGTTAAAGTATTTCAGGTTAATAAATGCAAATTTCTTTTCAACAAACTCTGCCTCATAACCTCCTCGAGTAATACCAACAACTACATTCTTGAGATCAGAAAAGTTTCTCGCATCTAATCTGGAAGAAACAAACAGGCGGGTACTCAATGGCACCAGGTTATCTGAAAATGCCAAATAGACATCACGTTTGGCCGACTGGAACAGGCCACCATGTACGTCAACCTTGCCTTCTCGTACAAACTCCAAACTTTGTTGCCAGTCCACCAACTTAAACTCAACTGGCTGTCCAAGCTTTTCACCAATAAGACGCCAATAGTCTATCAATAGACCTTGCGGTTGATTATTTTTATCGAGATAAGAAAAGGGATGCCAGGCCCGATCAAGTGAAACCTTGAAGGAAGGAGAACTGTTATCTGCATTAACGTCATATATATTTGCAAAAAGTAACAGACCCATAATAACAGGAAATAAAAAATTGAATTCTTTTGGTTTAAAGAAAGCCATTAGTCTACAGACGTGTCCTCGTCATGTTTTTTATAATTCTGCAATTTACGGTACAGGGTCGATTTATTGATCCCCAGCACATCGGCTGTCGCCTCACGGTTGCCATGAAAATTGGCAAGCACTTTCAAAATATAACGCCGTTCCAGCTCTTCGAGATTGGGCAGATCACCAGCCAGTTCATCTTCAGGTAATTCTGGGCGAACGGTTTTTAGTCCCTGTAATTGCATAGTAGGTACATCAGCCAGAGCGACATGACGTTCTACCAGGTTTTGTAGTTCACGCACATTACCGGGCCACTCATGTTCCATGAGTTGTTGCATGGCGCTGGCTTCAAAACCAGTCACTTCACGCTGATATTGTTGTGCATATTGTTTTATAAAATGATTCACCAGTTCGGGAATATCATCGCTGCGATCACACAGGGGTGGCATGTTGATGGTTACGACATTAAGTCGATGATAAAGATCGTGCCGGAAGGTACCTTCCCTGACCTTCTGCTCCAGGTCCTGGTTGGTAGCGACAATAAACCGAACATCTATATCAGTTGGCTTGATACCACCGACTTTTGTTACCTGTTGTTCCTGAATGACACGTAGTAACTTGATCTGCATATTGTCGGAGATGTTGCCAATTTCATCGAGAAATACAGTACCGCCACTGGCTTCTTCTAATAAACCCGCCTTGGCTTTTACCGCACCGGTAAAGGCTCCCTTTTCATGACCGAACAGTTCACTCTCTAACAAGGTATCCGACAGGGCACCACAGTCGATGACAATAAAAGGTTTATCCGCATACTGCCCCTGATAATGAATGGCGCGGGCCACCAGTTCTTTACCGGTGCCGGACTCACCGCTAATGATCACATTGCAGCGAATGTCCGCGACCTTGTTGATAGTGGTGTAGACGTCCTGCATGGCCGTTGACTGACCGACCATGCCATAGCGTTGTTGTTCATCTTTGAGTTGGCGTTTGAGTAAACGGTTTTCTTTTACCAGCTTGCGATGTTCGAGGGTGCGTTCAATTTGCAAACGCAGCTCATCCATATCGAAGGGCTTTTTAATAAAGTCACTAGCTCCCAGGCGTAAGGCTTCGATGGCGTTATCCACTTCGGCATAACCGGTGATGATAATGAAAGGGATATCACTGTCCTGCTTACGGACCTGCTCGCATAACTCCATCCCGGTCATGCCCGGCATACGCAGGTCACTGATAATGAGGTCGGCACCCTGCTGGGTAAAATAGTCCAGAGCCTTACGTGGATCCTGATACACATGACATTGATAATCCGCACCCGCACTATAGCGCTGCATGAGTTCCCCCGACTTGGGATCATCATCAACAAACAGAATACTTGCTTTATCGGCCATGGCTTAATTGATTTCCATTTTCTCGCTATATGTAGGCAATGATATGCGGGCAGTGACACCCTGTCCTTCATTATTACGAATAGACAGTGTACCGTGATGACGCTCTATGATGCCAAGACTAATGGACAGGCCCAGGCCACTGCCTTCCCCCTCTGCCTTGGTGGTAAAGAAGGGATCAAATATTCTGTCCAGTACTGCCTCGTCAATTCCCTCTCCTTCGTCTCGTACCCGGATGTGTAAGAGGTCGTGATGCAGACGGGTTTCAATCGTCACCTGGCTGTCTCGTGGACTGGCCTGAATGGCATTGAGTAACAGGTTGACCAGTACCTGCTGTAACTGGCCCCGGTCGCCTTCCAATATCCCTTCATAACCGGAATTGACTTCCAGGGTAATGGCCTTGCTGCGTGCAGTCTGTTGTACCAGTGCCAGGGTGCTGTCCAGCCATTCTGGTACAGAGAACTGGCTGTATTCAGGTGGTACCTGCCGTGCGAAATTCAAAATTCCCTTGACGATCTCTGAGGCGCGCACGGCCTCTTCTCGTAATGATTTCATATCCTTCTGGACAGCGTCATTCTCTTTGGTGTCCCGCTCTACCAGCTTGGCATAGGAAAGAATGTTATTAAGTGGATTATTCAGTTCATGACCGATACCCGCCGCCATCTGTCCGATACTGGCCAGCTTGGCACTTTGTAACATCATGTTCTCGGCCCGTTGCCGACCCTGCTCACTCTGCTTCACGGTATCGGCCATGTAATTAAAGGCCTCGGTCAGGGCATCGATCTCATCAATGCCTTTTTTGGTTTCAATACGCCCCTGAAATTTGCCATTGGCATAATCAAACAGTTTCTGGGTCAGTTCACCAATCGGGTTGGAGACACGCAGGGTGCCGATATTGGCCAACATCAAACTGATCACCATTCCGATGCCCGCGCACAACCAGATCAGCCAGCGTATCTGCTGGAAGGGTGCCGACAACACATCGGTTTGAATCCGGGTCACCATCACCCAGTTACTCAAGAGATTGTTATAGGGAAACATTTCCAGATAGAAGAAGTGCAGCTCACCGTCAGCGGATCGGAAATTACCGAACAGGTTTTCACTCACGGTATCAATCAATGTAGGTGTGTACTTATCTTTGCCTCGCACTGGCGTACTACGTCGTTGCACAAAATGCAGGTCATGTTGATCGTCAAATAATAAAAGGCCATGCCGATCCGTATCATCCGGACTGTTCTGCAAAACAAACAGCTTGCCCTGGTACAGGCGTGGCGCATTGCGCATGACATGGTCCAGTTGCTCACCCACCAGGGTCAGGCTCAGGGCTCCGACAAAATGGTTGCGGTGGTATAGCGGTACCACATAGTCATACAGCTTGAGGGTCTCAAGTACATCGGGATAAAACTGATGATGGGGCAGAATCACGGGGGATGCCTCCCCCTTGCTTAATGTCTTGAGGCGTTTGACAAAGGCCGGGGCATTGATCTCCTGCTCCACATAGGCCACTCCCGTTACACTTTCATAAACTGGAGCACTGCGCGTAACATGACTCACCTTCACCAAGGTGTTGCCTGAGCTGTCCATCAGTCGTAAAAAGTAGCCACTCTTGAGAATGGTCTGAAAACCTTCAAAGAAATGATTGATGCGACTACGGTGGATGTTCAGGCGAGCATCATGCTGGCCCCGCCGGAGACTATTTAATATAGGCAGGGTCTGCTGGATGGCCGGGGCCTGGGCCATCCCCTCGGTCAATTCCCGATAATTATCCATTTGTCGCTTCAGTTCCGAGGCCAGTCGCTCCAGGTGACTGCCCACATCGCGCGCTACATCGGACTGATAAGTGGATTCACTGAAATAGGTGGCCCCCAACGCCAGTGCCGTCAGCGGCAAAATGGTGGCGACGAAGACCCAGACGAAAATATTGCTTCTGATGCGCACGGTCGATGTTACTGATTTTGTTTTACGGAGTGGCCGTAGAAATTGTCCATAGGAGAGGTATAATGCCTGCCTCGATTGGTCATGTTAACCCCAAACAGGTCATCTATGCGCTTATGTTATTCCATTGTCATGTTCATGGCCTTGATCATGCTGACATCCGGCATCAGCCTGTTGGCCGGCTGTGGCCAAAAAGGTGCCCTCTACCTGCCAGCTGAGCCAGCACCTGCCTCTGTGAAGCAAACGAAAAAGACCAACAAATCCACAACGGCCACCAAACAATAAGACATGGATTATTTCAACTATCAAAACGGCCAGCTGTATGCCGAAGACGTCCCCGTTGCCGAAATAGCGGCAGAACACGGTACGCCTTGCTATATCTACTCCCGTGCCACCCTGGAGCGACACTGGCATGCCTTTAATAATGCCTTGAAGGGGCGT
>JAOULO010000055.1 GCA_029881995.1 Gammaproteobacteria bacterium | reverse complement strand
CCACATCTTTGCCCAACAGTTTGGGGATATTGCTCAGGCGAATCAGTGGTGTATTTCCTTCACCCAGGCTGATAATACGGGTGTCATCATGCACGGGCAGGCGGTCACGGTATTTGTCGATGAGTCCAGTATAACGGGGACGAAAAGGCATGTTACTCTCCTAAAACTCGTTAAATTCTATTTGGCATCCAGTGATTCCATACGGATGCGCTTCACGGCACCGTTGATGGTATCCAGGGCTTCAATTTTAGCAATGGCGGCATTCATCTGCTTTTCCACCACGCGATGGGTCAGCATTATGATGTTGGCAAAGGCATCATCTTCCACTGGCTCTTTCTGAATAATGGCTTCGATGCTGATATCGCTTTCTGCCAGAATACTGGCCACTTTGGCCATCACACCGGGTTTGTCCTGCACCGACATACGCAGGTAATAAGCGGTTTCCACATCATCCATGGACAGGATGGGATCGTTGGCTAGTGAATCGGCCTGGAAAGCCAGATGCGGCACACGATTTTCAGGATCGGATGTCAGGGCTCTCACCACATCGACTACATCACCGACCACAGCAGAGGCCGTGGGCTCTGCACCTGCACCGGCTCCATAGTAAAGTGTTGGGCCTACCGCATCACCCATAACAAGAACGGCATTCATTACACCATCCACATTTGCGATCAGCCGACGTTCCGGAATCAGAGTCGGATGAACACGCAATTCAAAGCCCTTATCAGTACGGCGTGCCACACCCAGGTGCTTAATGCGATAACCCAGCTCTTCGGCATAGGCCACATCTTCACGGGTAATCGTGGTTATGCCTTCGGTGAAGGTCTTTTCAAACTGCAGAGGAATACCAAAGGCAATTGAAGCCAAAATAGTCAGCTTATGGGCCGCATCAATCCCTTCCACATCAAAAGTAGGATCAGCTTCGGCATAACCCAGGGCCTGGGCTTCTTTGAGGACATCATCAAAGTCACGGCCCTTGTCCTTCATTTCAGTGAGAATGAAGTTGCCTGTGCCATTGATGATTCCGGCCAGCCACTGGATCTGGTTACCGGCCAGGCCTTCACGAATGGCCTTGATAATAGGGATACCGCCAGCCACGGCCGCTTCAAAGGCCACCATGACGCCCTTCTGTTGTGCCTTGGCAAAAATGTCGTTACCGTGCTTTGCGATCAGGGCTTTGTTGGCAGTGACCACATGCTTGCCCTGCTCAATGGCCTTGTTCACCATCTCCAGTGCCAGACCGTCACCACCGATGAGTTCGATGACGATTTCGATTTCGGGATTGTTGACTACTTCATTGGGATCAGTGGTCAACTGAATACCATCGGTGTCACAGATACGGGGCTTGTTCAGGTCACGTGCCGCGGCGTGGACAATTTCGATACCACGGCCAGCACGACGGGCAATCTCTTCAGCATTACGTTTGAGTACATTGACGGTCCCGCCGCCAACTGTCCCCAGACCGAGTAACCCAACTTTTACAGGATTCACTCATCCTCTCCTTACAACTATTTATTAAACTTACGAAACATCTCGCGTATACCACGTACCGCCTGACGTGTGCGGTGCTCATTCTCAATCAAGCCAAAGCGTACATGGTCATCACCATATTCCCCAAACCCAATTCCGGGTGATACAGCTACCTTCGCTTCTTTCAGAAGCAACTTGGAAAACTCCAGTGATCCCATTTCTTTGAAGGCATCCGGAATTGGAGCCCAAACGAACATGGTGGCCTGCGGTTTTTTCACCTTCCAGCCCAGCGCATTCAGGCCGTCGCATAATACATCACGGCGGCTCTGATACATATCTCTGATTTCCCGGACACAATCCTGTGGTCCCTCAAGGGCAGTAATCGCAGCCACCTGGATAGGGGTAAACATACCGTAATCGAGATAAGACTTCATCCGGGCCAGGGCCGCCACCAGGGTAGGATTGCCCACCATGAAACCGACTCGCCAGCCGGGCATATTGTAACTCTTTGAGAGGGAATAAAACTCCACAGCCACCTCTTTTGCCCCCTCAATTTGCATGATCGAAGGCGATTTATAGCCATCAAACACGATATCTGCATAGGCCAGATCATGAATCACCCATATTTCATGCTCGCGGGCAATGGCAATCACCTTCTCGAAGAAATCCAGCTCGACACACTGGGCAGTAGGGTTGCCGGGGAAGTTCAGCACCAGCATCTTGGGTTTGGGCCAGGAGTCCTTGATGGCCTTTTCCAGTTCCTCAAAAAAGTCGACCCCTTGGATTAGAGGCACATGGCGAATATCTGCCCCGGCGATAATAAAACCATAGGGGTGAATCGGATAGGCTGGGTTGGGCACCAGTACCGCATCCCCCGGCCCCACCGTAGCCATGGCCAGGTGGGCCAGCCCCTCTTTCGAGCCTATGGTGACAATGGCTTCGGAATCAGGATCCAGATACACATCAAATTTGTCTTTGTACCAGTTGCAGATGGCACGACGTAAACGAGGAATGCCCTTAGACAGGGAATAGCGGTGGGTATCATCACGCTGTGCTGCCTCGACCAGTTTGTCGACAATGTGCTTTGGTGTGGGCTGATCAGGATTGCCCATGCCAAAGTCGATAATATCCTCGCCCCGCGCTCGAGCAGCGGCCTTCAGTTCGTTAACGATATTAAAAACATAAGGCGGTAAACGTTTAATCCTGGGAAATTCGTCTTTCAAGCGAGTGTCCTGATGTTCTAGTCTTCTACTGCCGGACGACAGGCGCCCGGAAAAGCTGCTAACATTACCGGCTCGTGTTGCTAGCGTCAATCAGCCCAATGGGTGGAAGGATTTGATACACAATGAAATTTACGCTTGATACCGCACAGGGCATCTTGATTCACTCCAGCCAGCCAGGTGAACTTATCCTGAAAATACCCGCTGATGAACCCGGCAAACCCCATATTAAGCAATCCTTTTCATCAAGCCTGATTCTCGGAGACACAAACCAGCCTGAGATCTGGGCTATTACTGACGTTGTTCAGCTCACAGAAAAGCATTTTGAGAAAGCCTGGCAAAACCAGCCAGATATTGTGTTGTTGGGTACAGGCCAACGCCTGCAGTTTCCTGAAATGGAAATCCGTCAGCAGTTTGGACTAAAGGGAATCGGCTTAGAAGTAATGGATACAGCAGCCGCCAGCCGTACTTATAATGTGCTGGTGGCTGAAGATCGGAGTGTAATGGCGTTTTTGATCGTGAATTGAAACACGGTGATCACTGCAGCAGTGCATCGCCCGAGTAACCATCTTTCTCAAGAATTTCACGTAACTTGCGCAAAGCTTCAATCTGAATCTGACGAACTCGCTCACGAGTTACACCAATGCTGGCACCCACTTCCTCCAAAGTCGCCACATCATGACCATTCAAACCAAAGCGGCGTTCCACCACTTCACGCTGTTTGTCGGTCAGTTGGTTTAACCAGTCTTCGATATTACCCTTCACATCATCGTCCTGCAGCATCAGCACAGGGTCGGTGTTGTTTTCATCGGGGATGGCATCTAACAGGGAGTTGTCTGAATCACGCCCCATGGGAGTATCCACAGACGCAATACGCTCGTTCAGACCCAACATGCGTTTCACGTCATCGATGGGTTTATCCAGTAAAGCGGCAATTTCTTCCGGGCTGGGCTCATGATCCAGGGTCTGAGCCAGATGGCGAGCAGCACGCAAGTAAATATTGATCTCTTTTACTACATGAATAGGCAAGCGGATTGTACGGGTTTGATTCATGATGGCCCGTTCAATGGTCTGGCGTATCCACCAGGTGGCATAGGTCGAAAAACGGAAACCACGTTCAGGATCAAATTTTTCCACGGCACGAATCAGCCCCAGGTTGCCCTCTTCAATCAGATCCAGCAGGGCCAGGCCTCGATTGAGATAGCGACGTGCAATCTTCACCACCAGGCGTAGATTACACTCGATCATTTTCTTGCGACCGGATTCATCGCCCTTGCGGGCCAGGCGGGAATAATAGACCTCTTCTTCAGCCGTCAGCAGGGCCGAATATCCAATTTCACTCAGATAGAGTCGTGTGGCGTCGAGTTGTCCATCGGGAACTTCACCAGGTGAATAGGAAACGCTCTCTTCTTCAACTTCATCCTCTTTGACAGGATCAAGAATAGCATCGCTGTCATCCAGCGTTTCTATGTCGTCGTTGAAGTCTTGCTTTTTCTCAGCTCGGTTATTCGTCTGTTTCATGGTCTCCCTTTAACCCGCTGTCAGCCAAAAGTCTTTAATTATGATTGTCATTTGGGCAAAAACTTAAAAGGATTTTCTGGCGTACCGTTTCGTCGTATTTCGAAATGAAGTTTCACCTTATCCGTCCCCGTATCACCCATATCGGCAATACGCTCACCTTTCTTTACTTTTTCTCCTTCTTTTACACGAAGGCGATTATTATGAGCGTATGCACTTAAAAAAGTTTCATTGTGTTTGATGATAATAAGCTTTCCATAGCCCCTAAGTCCACTCCCACTATACACAACATAACCAGCCTCTGCAGCATATATAGGTACTCCTCGACGACCCCCAATATCAATTCCTTTTTGCCCCGGATCTGAGGCTGAAAAACGGCTTAGAATAGGGCCTTTAGTAGGCCATTCCCAGCTTAAAACTTGTGAACCAGGTCTCGTTTTTACCTCAGGTTTATAAACCGTAGAATGATTTGCTGGATGTTTTGAATTGTTAACATTTGTATCTTTTTTTGTATAACGGGTTCTAATCCGAGTGGGCCGTTTAACCCGAAGCCTCTGTTGTGGATAAATCGTGTAGTGATTATCAATGTTATTCCAACGGGCCAGCTGCCGGTAATCCTGTCGATATTGAAATGCGATGGAATACAGGGTTTCACCTGCCTTGACGACGTGTTCAGTATTATTTGACTGACCACTCTCCCCACTGTAATACCCTTTTGAATACACTCCAGTATGGCTACAGCCCATGTGCATTACTGATATCAATATGATCAGAATGATCGGTAAAGGCATAGGCAAATTATATGTACAGCAGGTAAACCACAATCAGGGCAAGTATGACGATCCAACCCAGTTGATCGATATACTGACGCAGGGTTTTTTCCATTTTTTCACCCCCCCAAACCATCAGTCCCGCAACCAGATAAAAACGGGCACCTCGCCCTATTGCAGATGCCAGCACAAAGGGAAGAAACGCCATGCCAATCACCCCGGCGGTTATTGTGAAAATTTTATAGGGGATGGGGGAAAATCCGGCCAGGAATACAACCCAGAATCCCCATTTTTCAAACCATGCGCGCGCTTTAAGATAAGTATCCCAGTAACCTGCACTATGCAAAAGGGGTTCGATTAACTCAAAGGCGAACGCCCCAATAAAATAACCCGCGATACCACCTAAAACCGAAGCCACTGTTGTTAATAAAGCGAATCGCCATGCCTGAGCTGGCTGCGAGAGAGACATTGGTGCCAACATGACATCAGGTGGAATTGGAAAAAAAGAGGATTCGGCAAAACTCAGGCCGGCCAGATACCGAGGAGCATGTTTATGTTTGGACCAGAGCATGACCTTTTCGTATAACTTGCTAAAAAGCTTCACTGTTGTATTCCTTCTTTCAAGGGCACAAAGCTGACCCTGTCTAATAACTGCCGATGAAATTCTTCACCTTCTCGCGTAACCAACATCAATTGCTGTGCACCTGATGGTCCGGCTGGTAAAATCAATTTACCACCATCGGACAATTGCTCAAGTAGCTCATGTGGAATTTCTACTGGTGCAGCGGTCACAATGATAGCTTCAAACGGCCCCATATCCTTCCAGCCAAGATGTCCATCACCCAGTAAATATCTTATGTTATGTAGATTTAAACCACCCAAACGCAGACGCGCCTGCTCGAGCAGGGCTGAAATTCG
Organism: Gammaproteobacteria bacterium; assembly: GCA_029881995.1. Lineage (GTDB taxonomy): Bacteria > Pseudomonadota > Gammaproteobacteria > UBA6429 > Thiohalophilaceae > JAHEDB01. Next base: position 14,182 of record JAOULO010000055.1, on the reverse strand, counting down.
CTCGATACTGTATACCTCGTCAACCAGTTGAGCCAAAACAGCCGTTTGATATCCTGAACCTGTGCCAATCTCCAGCACCTTCCGCGGCCTGGCCCCTTCAAGCAAAGCTTCTGTCATTCTAGCAACGATATAAGGTTGCGATATAGTCTGACCATGACCAATTGGTAAAGCTGTGTCTTCATACGCGCGGCTGCTAATGGCTTCATCCATGAAGATATGTCGAGGTGTATTCCTAATGACATCCAGCACCTGCTCATTCCTGATTCCCTCAGACTTCAGGCGATCAACCAAACGATCTCGGGTTCGTTGGGATGTCATACCAATCCCATTAAGTTCCACGCTCATTTCAACACACCGTCAAGCAATTCGGATATTTCATCCACCAGATTATGTCGTGTGAGATCGACCTGTAATGGTGTGACGGAGACATAGTGATTCTTGATGGCATGAAAATCCGTTCCCGGTCCTGCATCCTGCTCCTGTCCTGGAGGGCCAACCCAGTAGATATCACGCCCTCTGGGATCCTGAGATTTGATTATGGGTTCAGCTTTGTGTCGATGTCCCAGACGGGTCGCCTGAATCCCTTTTATCTGATTCAGAGGAAGATTTGGCACATTCACATTCAAAATCACATCGCTGGGAAAAGCCCCGGCTTGCATCTTTTTGACCAGTGAAACGGCGATTTGGGCTGCCGTGGCATAATGTTCCAGCTCTGGGCCTACCAGGGAAATGGCCATGGCCGGATAGCCCAGGAAACGCCCCTCCATGGCAGCGGCAACCGTTCCAGAATACAGAACATCATCCCCCAAATTACCACCGGCATTAATCCCGGCAACCACCATATCCGGCTCCTGTTCAAGCAATCCGGTAATGGCCAGGTGCACACAATCGGTGGGTGTGCCATCAACCCTAATAAATCCATTATCCATACGTTTTGCGCGGATGGGGAGTTCTAAGGTCAGGGAATTGCTGGCTCCGCTACGATCTCGATCAGGAGCCACTACGGTAATATCAATCTCTTTGGCAAACTCGGCGGCGAGACAGTTAATTCCAGGTGCCTCATAGCCATCATCATTACTAATCAGAATGTGCATTTATCTACTACTTGCCTTCTTGTGCTGGAGTTCTTGCCCACTACGGCATGAATTGTTTTACTATACTCGAAAAAAACCGATTTCTCACTATGACAAAAAAGCCGGACCCACCAGAAAATGAACATGACTTATTCCGGGAGCTGATGGACGATGTCAGGCCATTGCAGCAGGACAAGACTGCCCCGTATCGGCCAAAAAAGCCTCCCCGACCCATCAAACGCGAACAAGATGAAAAACAAGTCATAAGAGATATGATGAGTGATCCTGTTTCCATCGACGAACTGGAAACCGGAGAAGAGTTATTGTTCAGTCGCTCAGGCATCCAGCCCAATGTGATGCGTAAACTCAGACGTGGTCAATTCAGTATCGAAGCAGAACTCGACCTGCATCGTTTAACCTCCGATCAAGCCCGCCAGGCGGTTGCTGAATTCCTACCCGAAATGAGCCAACTGGATAAGCGCTGTGTGAGAATTATCCATGGTAAGGGCCATGGTTCCTTCAATAAAACACCCGTCATAAAAAACAAGCTTAATCACTGGTTACAGCAACGTGATGAAGTACTGGCCTTTTGTTCTGCTCGGCCTGTTGATGGAGGTACCGGGGCCATATATGTTCTGTTAAGAAAATCAAAACGATAGAACCATTTAAATATCCCCAACCCTAAAGAATTTTGGGTTTTATCCCGATATATTAGATTAAGAATCAGTCTGCTCAAATACATCGCACCATTGACGAGAACCCTTACCCGGATGAAAACCCTTTTCAAACCAGCGATATACCTAGTAAACCGCGTAAATATCACGGTTAAATTTCTTTTTCTCAATCTCCTCTTTTTTCTCGCTATTTTAACCCTGTCTGTATTTGTGATTAACAATATCAATGTCAAAATCAGTACATATGAAAAAGAACGTATTGGACTGGAGTACGCGAATAGATTATTGCCATTATTAAAATTCATCCCTCAACACCGAGGGATGACCAATGGCTATCTCAATGGTGCTGAACACTTTAAAGAAAAAATTCTTGATAGACGGAAAAACATTGATATCAATTTTGCAAACGTTAGTGCGTATGATGCTTCCCATGCAACAACTCTGAAAACTGGCGATAGATTAAATAAAATCATCACCGAATGGGAACGAATAAAATCCACGGCATTTAATGAACCTGCCCCGGAAATATTCAAGGCCCACACCCTACTCATGGAAGAAGTCTTTGAACTGCTGGAACACACGGCCGAAACATCAACGTTAATTCTGGATACACACTCAGACACTTTTAACCTTGTTAATGTTGCTATTGAACACTTGCCTGCACTAACCGAAGTACTGGGACGAGGCAGAGGTTTGGCTACCGGAATAGCGGCAAGAAAATCTATTACGATCAAAGAAACTATTCAACTTTCTGTGATTACAGGGACGATCAATAATGAGCAGTCTGAACTTGAAAAACATGCCAATCTGGCTCTAGCACTTAATCCAGCTCTAAAAGACGCCTTACAGGATTTGATTTCCAATGGTATCCAAAATAGTAAAAAGTTTACTAACAATTTACAGGAAAATATTCTAAATACTGAAACCATCACAATTGAAGGTGGTGATATATTTAAATCTGGCACAGATACTATCGCAACACTATTTCAGTTATTTGATGCTGTTATCCCTGTAATTAACCAACAAATTGACGATCGAATTCACACGGAGACTTTAAGACGAAACATAGAAATAGTCATTACTGCCTTTATCAACCTACTGTTACTCTACTTCTCAATCGGATTTTATTATTCAATTCGAATTAGCATTCATCAAATTGGAGATGCCACCCAGCAATTATCTGAAGGAGACCTGACAACACGTTTACACCTTGATACTCACGATGAAATGAGTCAAATTGCGACTAACTTTAATAACATGGTGGAAAAATTTGAGGCGCTAATTCAACAAATCATCAGCGCCACAACACAAATGGCCGCAGCATCGGAAGAGCTATCCTTGATTGCGAAAGATAGTTCAACAAATATTGAACGACAACGAATGGAAACAGACCAGGTTGCCACTGCGATGAATGAAATGTCGGCAACTGTACAGGAGGTTGCTAGAAATGCCTCATCTGCTGCTGGCTCTGCAAATAGTGCTGACAATGATGCCCAGGGAGGCAAAGTCATTGTGCAACAAACATCTGAAGCTATATCGCAGTTGGCAAAGGAAGTCGAAAATGCGTCGGAAGTAATTCATACCGTTGAAGCGGATAGTGAACAAATTGGAACCATCCTGGATGTTATTAAAGATATTGCTGAACAGACAAACCTGCTTGCCCTGAATGCAGCGATTGAAGCGGCACGAGCAGGTGAACAGGGTCGTGGTTTTGCCGTTGTTGCAGATGAAGTCAGAACATTAGCCAGCCGAACCCATCAATCGACTGAAGAAATTGAACAGATGATTACACAACTGCAGGCTGGTGCACAAAAAGCGGTTACCACCATGGAATCAGGTAGGGAAAAAGCTCAGAACGGTGTAGAAAAGGCTAATGAAGCAGCGGAGGCGCTTGAGGCTATCACTCGTGCTGTGACAACCATCAATGAAATGAACAGCCAGATTGCCAGTGCAGCCGAAGAACAGAGTTCAGTTGCGGAAGAGATGAGTCGCAACATAACCAGCATCAGCCAGGTATCAGAACAAACCGCAGAAGGGGCCAAACAGACAACGAATTCTAGTGAGGAACTGGCGAAACTGGCATCTCAATTACAGGAACTCATCGCTCAGTTTAAGATTGACTCCTAGGAATAATAGACGCTTCGAGTAATTCACGTATTACAGCATTGGCATAGCATCCCTTATACAGAGTAAATTCAATAAGCAACTGGTCCATCTCTTGATATCCCCAACTTAAATCCATCACATGGCTACGTAATGATCGTCTTTCTGCTGACACGCCTGCCTTTTCCAATCCAAGGCACAAGTCCGTAAACTCACCCAGCATAGCTTTTTCCATTTCCGAAACATCAGTGACAATTTGATTTCTCATTTTTCCAGGTAAAGGCCCACTTGGCTGTATATCCCATTCCAGTAAACGCTTTTGCAAGACATCATCAATCTCTTCTGCAATAAAATGGCTTCTAGAGCCACTTAACAATACATCCTCACCCTTTAGTAGAGTATTCCAGTTTTCAGCTTTTACCCTTTCATTGAGAACATGATTGAATAACATAGAACGAGCTGCAGACAAATACAGACTGTGTTTATGTCGGTCTTTCACCCTCTTGCCCTCAATAAGCATCTCACGGGCTTTATCGATATTCTGGCCACCATGACCAAAGCGTTGTTCAGTAAAATAATTGGGTACACCAGTCTCCTGAATCAGTTGTAATCGGGTTTCTATTTCATCCCTGTCACCCTGTAGTTCTTTCAGAAGAATTTTAAAACGATTTGCCTTCAGACTGCCCCGCTTTAATTTACGTCCATGCCGAGACCATCGTAATACCGTGATTTCTTCATCATTAATCCCACTCCAGTTCAGTTCCTCTTTACCGGGTAGGCGCACACTGAACCATTGTGTCGTAACAGCAAAGCGATCCTTCAAACCGGCGTAGCTGACATCCCGTGGGTGGACATTGGCAAATCTGGATAACTTACGGGCCACCCAGTCGGTATTGGCATCTCGCTTTCTGATCTGTAACAGGACATGCTCACCCTCACCATCAGGTTCAAAACCAAGCATCTCATCGACCTGAAAGTCTTCTGGTTCGCAGCGCCATGTAGCAGAGGCATTTAGACGCGGCCAAGCATAGGCCAGTTGATCCATTGCGTATGTCATACAAGATAAGAGTCAGGTTTAATCGATAGTTTGCAAAAGCACTACAGCCTGAGCAGCTATGCCTTCACCTCGGCCGGTAAAACCCATTTTCTCGGTGGTTGTTGCCTTGATACTGATATTGTCGATATCAGTCTGGCAATCCGCAGCAAGATTTTCCCGCATTAACTGAAGGTGAGGTGCCATTTTAGGGGCCTGGGCAATAACAGTCATATCCGCATTAACCAGTTGATAGTTCTTCTCCTGTAATAACTCCATCACATGACGAAGCAGGATTCGGCTATCGATCTCTTTGAAATCATCACTGGTATCAGGAAAGTGTTTACCAATATCTCCAAGTGCTAACGCGCCTAACAGAGCATCGCATAATGCATGGATCAGTACATCACCATCGGAATGGGCCTCCATGCCTTTTTCAAAAGGTATGCTCACACCACCGATGATTAGCTTATCGCCCTCTTTAAAACGGTGGGCATCAAAACCCTGTCCTATGCGTAGCATTTAACCTCCATCATCAAGTCCTTCAGTTGCAACATCCATTTGTGACTCACTCTGATATTGCAAATAAAAATCGGCCAGGGCCAGATCTTCTGGTCGAGTAATTTTTATGTTATCACCATGCCCTTCCAGCATCAGAGGTGAGAATCCCGCATGTTCCATGGCCGAGGCTTCATCGGTTACCAGAAATTGATCGTTCAATGCCTGCTCCAGTGCCTGATTCAATAATCCATAGCGAAACATCTGTGGTGTCAGGGCGTGCCAGAGATTATCTCTATCCACGGTTTTCTGAACCTGGTTCTTTTGATTGGTCCGTTTCATAGTATCACGCACCGGCATACCCAACAGTCCTCCGGACTCATGGCGATTGAGGCTTTGGATCATCATATTGATATCATCGATACGCACACAGGGACGTGCCGCATCGTGCACCAGCACCCAGTCATCGGATGTGCATTTTCCTTTAAGGGCATACAGTCCATTCTGAACCGTGTGGCAACGTTCAGTTCCACCATGTACGACATTTAATGGTTTTGTAAGATCCAGATTTAATTCAGGCCACCAGGGATCGTCTTTGGCAATTGCCACTACAATACCTTCGATCAGTTCAATCTGGGAGAGTCGCTGCAGGGTATGTTCGATGATGGTCTTACCGTGCAATTTCAGATACTGCTTGGGAATATCACTGCCCATGCGCTTGCCAATGCCGGCAGCAGGTACGATAGCCCAATATGTGTGTTTTGAATTTGCCATGAACAGGCTTTACTTTGGTTCTACAACCTGAATGAAGGTCTCGCCTTCTTTAATCATTCCCAGCTCATTACGAGCACGTTCTTCAATCGCATCCAGGCCCTGCTTCAGGTCAACCACTTCGGCTGCCAGGGAGGCATTGCGTTCCTTGAGGCGATCATTTTCCAGTTGCTGTTTTTTTACGTCCTGTTGCAGGCGCCAGGCTGTGGCGAGGCTACCCTCGCCAACCCAGAGATCGTATTGCAGCAATACAAACAGCAGTGCAAGTATGCTTAGTAGTATGCGCAATACGATTCCTCCATATTTATTTATCTAAATTGTAGAACGCTTTTAAACCAGGATAGTTGGCTTTTGAACCCAGTGCTTCAACAATTCTAATCAACTGGTTGTACTTGGCAACACGATCCGAGCGTGACATGGAGCCGGTTTTGATCTGACCACAGCTTGTGGCAACGGCAAGATCGGCAATGGTGGTATCTTCGGTCTCACCAGAGCGATGTGACATGACAGCGGTATAACCGGCCTTCTTGGCCATAGCAACAGCCGCCAGGGTCTCACTCAGGGTACCGATCTGGTTCACCTTGATCAGGATAGAGTTACCAATACCCTTCTCAATACCTTCCTTGAAGATCTCGGTATTGGTCACGAACAGGTCATCACCGACGAGTTGTACTTTCTTACCCAGGCGTTCCGTCAGTTCCTTCCAGCCTTCCCAGTCATCCTCGGCCAGGCCGTCTTCGATACTAATGATAGGATACTTGTTGACCCAGTCTTCCAGCACATCGATAAACTCACTGGCAGTTAAGGTCTTGCCTTCTGATGACAGGACATATTTACCGTCTTTGTAGAATTCGCTACTGGCGGCATCGATGGCGATATAGATATCTTTACCGGCCTTATAACCCGCCATGTCGATGGCTTCCAGAATCACTTCAATGGCCGATTCATTGGATGACAGGTTTGGCGCGAAGCCACCTTCGTCACCTACAGCGGTATTCATGCCCTTGCCATCCAGTACCTTCATCAGGGCATGGAAGACTTCTGCCCCCATACGAATAGCTTCGTTAATGTTTGCAGCACCCACCGGCATGATCATGAATTCCTGCAGGTCGATACTGTTATTGGCATGTTCACCGCCGTTGATGATGTTCATCATGGGCACCGGCATCGCAAAAGAAGACTCTGTGGCGAGGTATTCATACAGTGGCTTGCCAGCATCCGCGGCAGCCGCCTTGGCGCAAGCCATGGAGACGGCCAGCAGGGCATTGGCGCCAAGTTTGCTTTTGTTATGAGTCCCATCCAGTTTGATCATGGTGTCATCAATGTTCTGTTGATCGCTGGCATCTTGCCCAACCAGGGCCTTGGCAATCTCATTATTCACATGACCTACCGCCTTGGTAACACCCTTGCCACCAAAACGGGATTTGTCTCCATCGCGCAGTTCAATCGCCTCACGGGCACCAGTGGAGGCACCGGATGGTACCGCGGCACGGCCCATCACACCGGATTCCAAAATCACATCGGCCTCAACGGTGGGGTTACCACGGGAATCAATAATCTCTCTCGCTATAATTTGTTTAATCTTGCTCGACATCGTCTTTACTTTCTCTCTTCTCAGTTCATCTTCAATTTCAGGGCATCAATTCACTTTCGATAAACCCATTTGCTTTCACCACGCTGTCTAATTGCTGCAGTGTAGTTAACAGTCTTTCCATCATAGGTAAGGGCCAGGCATTGGGGCCATCACTCAAGGCTTTTGCAGGATCAGGATGGGTCTCCATAAATAAGCCGGAAACGCCAGCTGCGACTGCAGCTCGTGCTAACACAGGGACAAACTCACGTTGACCACCGGAGGTGCCGCCCTGACCACCGGGCTGTTGTACGGAGTGTGTGGCATCGAATACAACAGGACATCCGGTCTGACGCATAATGGCCAATCCACGCATATCAGATACTAAGGTGTTATAACCAAATGAGGCACCACGTTCACAGAGCATGATCTGTTCATTCCCTACTTCACGTGCCTTCTCGACTACATTGACCATATCCCAGGGGGCCTGGAACTGGCCTTTCTTGATATTGACCGGGATACCCTGCTTAGCAACGCTTTGAATGAAGTTGGTCTGGCGTACCAGGAAGGCCGGTGTCTGCATCACATCAACGACCGATGCCACTTCTTCTAAGGGTGTATCTTCGTGTACATCAGTTAAGACCGGCACACCAATCTCATCTTTAACCTTCTGTAAAATTCGCAGCCCCTCTTCAAGGCCCAGGCCTCGAAAACTTTTGGTCGACGTTCTATTGGCCTTATCGAAAGAGGATTTATAAATTAACGGAATGCCCAGTTTGCTGGTCATCTCTTTTAACAGACCGGCGGTATCCAGAGCCAGTTGCTCACTTTCGATTACACATGGTCCTGCAATCAGGAAAATAGGCTGGTCGATACCGACATTGAAACCACATAACTTCATTCATTCACCATTTATTTTATTTTTCTTTATGGTCACGGGCCGCCTGAATAAATCCACTAAACAGGGGGTGTCCGTCACGAGGCGTCGAGGTAAATTCGGGGTGGAACTGACAAGCCACAAACCAGGGATGATCCGGCACTTCAACCACTTCTACCAGGCTTTCGTCTTCTGATGTACCGGCAATAATCAGTCCGGCCTGCTGTAACTGATCACGATAGTTGTTATTGAATTCGTAACGGTGGCGATGGCGCTCAGTAATCATATCTCTGGCGTACAGGTTTCTGATACGCGTGCCTGACTTCAATTTACAGGCCTGGCCACCGAGACGCATGGTGCCACCCAAATCTGAATCTACGGAGCGTATTTCCTTATTGCCGTTGGCATCTACCCATTCCGTAATGAGAGCAATGACTGGGTGCGGTGTTTTACTGTTGAACTCAGTACTATTGGCATCCTTCAAGCTGGCAACATTACGAGCATATTCAATCACAGCCACCTGCATACCCAGGCAGATACCAAGGTATGGAACTTTTTTCTCGCGAGCATACTGGGCTGCAATGACCTTACCTTCCACACCGCGTTCACCAAAACCACCAGGAACCAGAATGGCGTCTACCTCATTCAGGCAATCCGTGCCCTTGGTCTCCAGTGTTTCAGAATCAATATAGACAATTTTCACCTTGGTACGAGTGTGTACACCAGCATGGATAAGAGACTCACTCAAAGATTTGTAGGCCTCGGTGAGATCCATGTATTTCCCAACCATCGCGATGGAAACTTCCCCGGTTGGGTTCTCCATGGCCTCGATGAAGGCCTTCCAGTCAGACAGGTCAGACTTCTTACCGGGCAGCTTCATTTTATCCACCACGATGTCATCCAGCCCCTGCTCAGCCAACATCATGGGAATACGATAAATGGTATCAGCGTCCAGCGCTTCGATTACCGCACGCTCTTCCACGTTAGTGAACAGGGCAATCTTACGTTTTTCATCTTCAGGAATGGGACGATCGGAACGACACAGCAGGATGTCAGGCTGAATACCGATGGAACGCAGTTCTTTTACCGAGTGTTGCGTTGGCTTGGTTTTGATTTCGCCAGCGGTCGGGATATAGGGCAACAGGGTCAGGTGCATAAACAACGCATTTTCATGGCCCAACTCGACACCCATCTGGCGAATCGCTTCCAGAAATGGCAGGGATTCGATGTCACCTACGGTACCACCAATCTCTACCATGGCCACATCATAGCCTTCGGCTCCGGCTCTAACTGATGCCTTGATCTCATCGGTGATGTGGGGAATTACCTGTACCGTACCACCGAGATAGTCACCACGGCGTTCCTTACTGATCACGGTCTCGTAAATACGACCCGTGGTGAAGTTGTTCTTTTGGGTCATGGTGGTGCGCACAAAACGCTCATAGTGACCCAGATCCAGATCTGTCTCAGCCCCATCTTCCGTCACAAATACCTCACCGTGCTGGAAGGGACTCATGGTACCGGGATCAACATTGATATAGGGATCGAGTTTGAGCAGGGTCACTTTCAGCTTGCGGGCTTCGAGAATAGTCGCAAGAGAGGCGGAAGCGATGCCCTTACCTAGTGAGGACACAACACCGCCTGTAATAAATATATACTTCGTCATCAATTAGCCGTGTGATTATTTTGGGGACTGAAACGCGTCAGTGTTTGACTGGACGCGTTGCCTCGATGTTCGCTGAGGGGAAATGTGCTGCGAATCAGTCTGAGGTATTTTCCTTGTTTTCCGCCAAGGTTTCAATGGCCAGTCTCATTTTCCAGCGTAACGAGCAGCCCATCCTGCTGTGGTTGGGACTGGAAAGGCTCACATATGCAGTAACCGATTATTTGTGCAATCTCTTCTCCTACATAAAGCAGGGGTACTTGTTCACGTTGCCAGGGTGGTATCCCCCACTCCTGAAATAGTTTTTTCAGGCTATGGTGATGCCCCCGTCCAACGGGTTTGCACTTTTCACCACCATGACGAAATCTGATTGATAACTTATGTCTGGCCAATAAATCAGGATTCACCCCCTGACCCTTAACCTGATGGGGTATCAGCACCTGTTTATCGAGTTTTAATGCCTGTTTGCCATCCCAGGGGATGGTCGGTTTTTCATTGTTCGACTGTGGCTGTGGTTGCATGGCATATAACTCACCACGAAAACGACGTACTTCCCCTCCCATCCAACTGACTACCGGACTGGCATCCTCGGCAGCCGGTAAGACTTCATGCACAATGCGATTGAGATGACGACGATCTGGTGTCGTTAGCTGGCAAATTTCACTCAACCAGTAACGCAGCAGATTGCGCAAACGTGGAGCCTCCAGACCAAGTAGCTTTTCCACATTCACGCGACTGGATGTCTGTTTGATGTTTGCAAAGTCCTCCCTGGCCAACTGCCTTAGCAGTTCAGCGCTCTCGGCCATATTCTCAGCCGAGCGACTCAGGGTACTGGTGACGGCCGGCCAACGTTGATGCAATAAGGGCATGATCTCATGGCGCAAATAGTTTCGATCAAAGCGAGTGTCCTGGTTACTTGGATCGTCGATCCAGACCAGTCCCTGTGTTTTGGCATACTGTTGTAATACCGCACGGGTCACGCCAAGCAGAGGGCGATACAGCCTGCCTTTGCCAAGTGGGGCTTCAACCGGCATGGCTGCCAGTCCTTTCACCCCCGCGCCACGTAGAAGCTGAATCATCAGGGTCTCGGCCTGATCATCTTCATGGTGAGCTATGAGCAGCACATCCTCGTCCTGCAGTATCTCCTTGAACACCTGATAACGGGCCTGCCTGGCCCTGGCTTCAGGACTCTCACCTGTTTCAGGTCTGGCATCGACGCGGACAATCTCAAGAGGAACAGACAGGGCATCACAAACCTGTTGACAATGGACTTCCCAACTGGATGCCACGGCCTGCAGACCATGATTGATATGAATGGCGTGTACAGATTTATCTAACTGCTCACGAATAGCGACCAAAGAATGCAAAAGCACATGGGAGTCACAACCACCACTAAATGCCACCCAGTAACGACTCACAGCAGACAGCTGAACCAGCTGTTGTAACAGGTGGTCAGGATTGAAACTCATGCCAGGATAAAAATCAGCGAGATGTTATTGCTCAGTATAATTACCGTACTGCATCAGACGTTCATAACGCAGGTCGACTAACTTATCCGCTGGAATTTCCTGCAGATGCGCCAGGGCATCCACCAGCGTGGCTTTGATATTGGCGGCCGTGGCATCGATATCACGATGGGCACCACCCAGGGGTTCATCGATGATCTGATCTACCAAGCCTAGCTCCTTGAGACGGTGTGCGGTAAGGCCCATGGCCTCAGCCGCTTCAGATGCCTTTTCTGCACTCTTCCACAGGATAGAGGCGCAGCCTTCCGGTGAGATCACCGAATAGGTACTGAATTGCATAATAAACAGGCGGTCACAGACTCCAATGGCCAGTGCACCACCAGACCCACCTTCACCGATAACCGTGCTGATGATGGGCGTCTTGAGTTTGGACATGACAAACAGGTTTCTGGCAATGGCCTCGCTCTGTCCGCGTTCCTCGGCACCCACACCGGGGTAGGCACCGGGGGTATCGATAAAGGTCAGGATAGGCAGCTGAAAACGCTCGGCCATTTCCATCAGACGCAAAGCCTTGCGATAGCCTTCGGGTTTTGGCATGCCAAAGTTGCGCTCCACTTTCTCCTTGGTGTCTCGCCCCTTCTGCTGACCGATAATCATGATAGGAGTACCTTCCAGTTTAGCCAGGCCACCGACAATGGCCTTATCATCGGCAAAGGCACGGTCACCATGCAGTTCTTCGAAATCGGTGAAAATGCGTTGTACATAGTCCAGGAAATAAGGACGCTGAGGATGACGCGCCAGCTGGGCAATCTGTGCGGCCTTTAAATTTGAGAATATCGACTCGGTTAGATCACGGCTTTTGGACTGCAAACGGGAGATCTCATCATTGAGGTTAACTTCAGAGTCTGAGCCCACGTAACGCAGCTCTTCAATCTTGGCTTCCAGTTCGGCAATGGGTTGTTCAAAGTCGAGAAAATTCAGATTCATGGTTTAACGTCATCCACTTTATTTGAAATTAGAATGTTCTAATTCTAACACAGAGAGTTGTACTATCCACATGCCCGATTTAACAAAAGAGAAAAACAGTCTGTTTTTCAATAGATAACATCGATCTGTTCAGGCCCCGCCAGATCTCGCAGTCGGTGCAGTAACTCGTCGGTAGGATGCACCGTCCAGTCTTCGCCTAATGGCAATCTAGCCCGGGCTCCGTTAGCCTCATAATCGATCACGACTCGACAGAAACCTTCGCGGTAAGGTTGTAGGGCCTTTTGCAGGTCTCTGACAAAGCCATTGGCGGCCTTTTGATGGTCGACCCTGACTAACAAACCCTTGGCAAAGTGTTCACGGGCCTGTTCGATGTCATAGATATTTTTTGCGCTCATTTTGTAACCACCACTGTAATCATCCACGCTGACCTCACCTTCCACGACAATCAGCCTATCTTTGGAAAGCATGTCGCGGTGGCGTTGGTAACCTTCGGAAAACACCGCCAGTTCAATACGACCACTTCGATCATCGATGGTGATAAATGCCATTCTGTCTCCACGACGGGTATTCATGGTGCGTATGGCAATAATTAGCCCAGCCACAATCACGGTCTGATTGCGGGTTGGTTTGAGCTCGGCAATTCGAGAGCTGGTGAAATTGCTCAGTTCTGGCAGATATTCATTGATGGGGTGTCCGGTCAAATACAGCCCCAAGGTCTGCTTTTCATTGTGCAGGCGCAGCGCATCTTTCCATTCAGGTAGACGGTGATAGGTACCCGGCCCTTTGTTCTGTTCTGCAGCCTGGGCAATCCCAAACAGATCCTGAATACCGGCTTCAGCATCACGGCTATGCTGTTCAGCTATTTTCAATGCCGCTGGCAGGGTTGCCACCAGACTGGCGCGGGTCTCACCAAAGACATCCATGGCACCGGACATCATCAACCCCTCGAGGGTCCGACGATTGACCTTTTTCAGGTCCACCCGCTGGCAGAAGTCGAACAAATCAGCATAGTCCCCGTTACTCTGACGCTCCTCAATAATGGCATCGATGGCCGCCTGCCCCACGCCCTTGATGGCGCCAAGACCATAGACGATGGTCTTGGCATCCTTGGCGGTAAACGGGTATTCACAGGCATTTACATTAGGTGGCACCACGGCCAGCTTCATATCACGGCATTCATCGATGAGGGTCACTACCTTGTCGGTGTTGTCCATATCCGCTGACAGAACTGCCGCCATGAATGGGGCCGGATAATGGGCCTTGAGCCAGGCGGTCTGGTAGGAGACCAGGGCATAGGCGGCCGAGTGTGACTTATTAAAGCCATATCCAGCAAACTTCTCTACCAGATCGAAGATTTTCATCGCAAGATCGGGATCGATACCGTTATTTTTTGCCCCTTCTGCAAAAACAGCCCGCTGTTTGGCCATCTCCTCGGGCTTTTTCTTGCCCATGGCACGACGCAACAGA
>JAOULO010000054.1 GCA_029881995.1 Gammaproteobacteria bacterium | reverse complement strand
CTGGGGGTGTGGAGTTTCCTGCGCCAGTTCATGTACACCAAGTTCGTCATCGTCACCGACGATGATGTCAATGTGCGTGACTGGAACGATGTGATCTGGGCCATGACCACCCGTATGGATCCGGCCAGGGACACGACCATTATCGATAACACCCCCATCGATTATCTTGATTTTGCTTCACCGGTTTCCGGTCTTGGTTCCAAGATCGGATTTGATGCAACTAATAAATGGCCTGGTGAGACCACGAGAGAATGGGGAGAACCCATTACCATGGATGAAGAGGTGAAAAAACGCATCGATGCACTCTGGTCTGATCTGGATATTCTCTAAATCATCTCTCCACTCTATTCCGCAATATATTTAACTCTATAAATCATGGGCCTGCCCTAATGTTATCCCCTGTCCGGACGCTGGAATTTGTGCTGACTTTCAAATTCGACATGGGACTGAACATAATGAAATCAGATATAACCGTTTTTAAGACCATCTTTGCCTTGCTGATCTCTTTCAGCATGATCTCTATTGCCAGCGCCGGGCCGAAGGATTTCGACCGTGGTGATGCGGCTTTACCTTCATTTATCACAGGGGGTCAATCCAGTAGCAAACCTGCTAAAAAAGAGACCAAGAAAGAGAGTAAAAAGGCCAGTAAAAAATCAAAGAAAAAAGAAGCTCAAGTTGAAAATCATGAGTTTCATAAGGCGGACTGGGATTACCGTGATCCTTCCGGCTGGGGGAGCATCAAGGAAGATTATCATTTATGTAAAAATGGCACACGCCAGTCTCCTATTGATATCACCAGCACCAAGCCCGCCCGCCTGAGCCATATCAGCTTTAACTATCGCAAAGGTGCCAAAACCATTGTTAACAATGGCCATACCATCCAGGTTGATATGCATAAGGGCAATTACATTGTGGTCAGTGGTAAGCGCTATGAGTTACTACAGTTCCACTTCCATACACCATCGGAACATACTGTTGATGGTAAACCGGCTGATATGGTGGCCCATTTTGTTCACAAGGCCTCAGATGGAGAGCTGGCGGTGGTTGGTGTTTTGTTTAAGGCCTGTCAGGAAAACAATACCATTAGCCAGATATGGCGTCGTATCCCTGTAAAAGCAGGTCAGAAAAAGAAAATGTCCCGCAAAATAAACGTCCTCAACATGTTGCCCAAGAACCGTGGCTATTACATGTATTCAGGTTCACTGACGACACCCCCCTGTACTGAAGGTGTGAAATGGATGGTATTAAAAAATACTGTTCCCGTATCAGATGCACAGGTTAAAACATTCGCCGATCTGATTGATAATAATGCCAGACCGGTACAGGAAAAATACCACCGTACTGTTCTAACTCGTAACTGAGAACAAATCGCAGGAAGAAAAAAACTGCAAACAACTATATTAATTCATCAACAACAAAACTTCCGGGACTTGACTAGAAACCTGTATCGACCTTTAAACAACTCCAATTATTGAGTTTATTTTAAGGAAATTGTCCTAAAGTATGTATGGCAATAGCCGAAAAATATAGCAGGAGTACTACACGTTTTATTTAAAAGAGGGTATTACAAATGTTGATTAGATTATTACCACTTGTCCTATGCATTTTGGCGTTTTCGACTAATTCGATTGCTGCAAACAAGGTCTCACCCAAACAAGTTTCGGGTGCCAAAACTATTAATGTTGCTCAGGCCAAAGCTTTGTATGAAAAAGGTGTACTATTTGTCGATGTCCGGACGATTAAAGGATGGAATGAGGGACGAATTCCCGATTCAATTCTCCTTGACCTGAAAAAGACCTACTCAAAAAAGTCCCTTGCTAAACATGCCAGCGTTAATGATCCCATTGTCCTGTATTGCAACGGTAAAAAGTGTATGAGAAGTTCAAAAGCTTCAATAAAGGCTGTCAAATGGGGTTATAAGAAAGTCTACTATTTTAGAGATGGTTTCCCCGCATGGAAAAAATCTGGTTACCCCGTTGAGTAGGACGATAACATCATCTTACTTATAACAGGTCATAATTATGACTTTACGGTTTCGCATCACATTAGTTGTTGTTGTCACGATATTTATCGTGGCAACTTCACTTTTAAGTGTATCACTTGTTTCTCAGTCATATGATCAGGACCGCTATGAGTTGGCGGTTACGAAGTCTAACAACTTACTATGGAATAAAATTGTTGATGGTCAACTTGATTTTCTTTCCAGAGAGACAAGAAATTTAGTACGTGATCGCAAATTAAGAAACGCTTTGAAAAACCAAGAATTCGATATAGTCAGAGAGAATGCTGCATCGACCCATCTATTACTATCTACAGCAAACACTATCAATTATATGTGGATATTGGATGAAAACGGCAAGACTATATTCTCTGCACCAGAAGGTATCGGCGACATTACTCAATCATTACTAGTTGATCTTGCGATAAAAGAAGATAAGCTATCTCGTGGCCTTGAAAGGTGTGGCAATAACAATCTACATGCCATAGTCGTGTTTCCATTGCATGTAAGAGGTAAACGAGCTGGACTGGGAGTGTTTGCCAGAAATCTTGATGTCGCAATTCAAGAAGTTTTTGAGAATACAGGCGCACATGCAGCAATATACAATCCATCAAGTGGTATAGAGAGCTCTAGCAATAAAACACTATTCTCAGGTATGTCACTTGGTCAAACTGACATTGGTTTTAACCAATTGTCGACCAAACGGTTTGAGAAAAAGGTATTCTCATTAGTCTCAACGCCAATCGCTGACGCTAGAGGAATAAATTCGGCTAGCCTGGTTACCGCAACAGACTTTACGGAAAATTACGAACAAAAAAGTCTTGCAACCTGGTCAGGTTACGGCCTGATTATTGGAATCGTATTAATTGCAGTTGCCAGTCTGTTTCTCTACATACGTAGGTCTCTTAACCCATTACAAGATGTCGCTGAAAACCTGAAGGCTGTCGCCAGTGGTAATCTAACAATTACAATGGAACCACGCAGCAAGGATGAAATAGGTCAGCTCCAATGTGCCACCAATGACACAATAAAACACTTGCGCGAAATGATTTCACAAGTAGAGGGAGCTGCATCACAATTAAACACTTCTGTAGAGGAGGTGACATCCAACGCACAAAAAGAAAGAGAAAGTGTCAATAAACAGTACATGGAGGTTGAACAAGTATTACACGCCATGAACGAGATGACAGAAACAGTAAATTCGATTGCTGTTAACGCTGCCCAGGCGGCACAATCTGCTGCTGATGCAGAACAACAAACCCAAAAAGGAGAAAAAGTTGTTCTGCTTAATATGGATGGTATATCTGTATTACACCAAAAAATTAATACTGCAAAAGAAACGATTACTCAACTAAAAGAGCAAAGCTTTGGTGTTAGCACTATCCTGGATGTTATACGAGGAATAGCTGAGCAAACCAATCTTCTCGCGCTAAATGCAGCTATTGAGGCCGCACGTGCAGGTGAGAGCGGACGAGGCTTTGCCGTTGTTGCCGATGAAGTAAGAACATTGGCAAATAGAACTCAGGACTCGACAAATGAAATACAGACCGTTATTGAGCGACTACAAACAGATAGTGAACAGGCTGTAATGGTTATGGATGAGAGCTTTAATCAGGTGGAATCGAGTGTAGAACAGGCAAGAACCACCCAGGAATCTTTAAGTGCCATCCACATAGCCATATCCAATATTAGTGATATGAATACACAAATTGCCAGTTCATCAGAAGAGCAGACGGCAGTCTCTAAGGAAATAAACAATAGTATTGGCCGCATCAAAGATCTTGCAGGACGTACAACTGAATATGCTGACAAGACCAGTCAGACGACTGAGAAAATAGAAGATGAAGCCAGGCGTTTACAGGGGATGATTAAACGTTTTGATGTATAGAATGGCTATTCAGAAACTCAGACACCCATCTAACAACCAACTCAATACAAGTTTTTTTAAATTAATTACTGACGTATAAAAAACCGCCGCATTATGCGGCGGTTTTCATTTGAACCAGGGAAAAATTAAATTAAGCAGCTTTACCACTGAACAGGCGCTTGCCTGATTTATTTTCAATTTCAATCTTACGTGGCTTCATTGCTTCAGGAACCACACGTTCCAGGTCGATGTGTAGCAAACCGTTTTCGATCTTTGCACCACGCACTTCGACATGGTCTGCCAGGTTAAAACGACGCTCGAAATTACGTGCGCCAATACCCTGGTGCAGGTACTGCTTCGGCTCTTCGGTTTTCTGCTTATTGCCGGTGACCTTCAGGCTGTCGCCTTCCACTTCGATCTCCAGCTCATCTTCTGCGAAACCGGCTACGGCCATGGTGATACGGTACTGGTCTTCTTCTACCAGCTCGATGTTATAAGGGGGATAACCGGTGTCAGTGCGCGTCGCTTCATCGAACATGGAAGCCAGACGGTCAAAACCAACCGCAGAACGGTATAAGGGTGTTAAATCTAATGTACGCATGATCATATTCTCCTCTGTTTAAGCAACATGATTCTTACAAGCCGGACCTCAGTTGAGCATCCGTAGTGAGGAAATAGGGTCAGACGTGAGGATTTCAAGTAAAAAAATGGAAAAATTTTATGGAACTATTTTTCAGTCTATTCGGTGCTCACTGGCCAGATAATCCTGGCTGGCCATTTCATTGAGGCGGCTGATGGTGCGGTCAAATTCAAACTTAACCAGCTTACCCTGATAGATGGTATCGACGGGAGCTTCTGCGCTAAGGATCAACTTGACGTGGTTATCATATAAGGCATCGATAAGATGTACGAAACGTTTGGCGGCATCATCTCGTGCTTCATCCATCACCGGTACATCATTAATAAACACCGTATGAAAACTCTGTGCGATATCAAGATAATCATTGGCCGAACGTGGCTTGCTACAAAGTTCATCAAAACTGAACCAGATCAATTCATTGGCCCAGGCATGATACCGGAAGGCCCGTTTATTGATTTCGACCGTTCGGTTTGATTTAGCCGGCACATTGGCCAGGGCCTGAAACTGATCTCTCAAAACCTGCTCACCCTGACCATTCTTTAAGACATGATAGGTTTCCCAACCAGTTAGCAGATTTATCCGATAGTCCTTGCCATTACCAAGCGCCACTTCTGTGGTATGACGTTTTAATAATTCAATGGCCGGTAGAAAGCGTTCTCTTTGTAGACCATTTTTATAGAGCTCATCAATGGGGATATTGGAAGTGGTTACCAGGGTGACCCCCTGTTTAAACAGGGCATCCAGCAGGCCGCCCAGGATCATGGCATCGCCGATGTCACTGACATGAAACTCATCCAGGCAAATCATCCTGTACCGGCTGGCCCACTGCCTGGCCACTTCCTTGAGAGGGTCCTTCACATCGTGAAGCTCACTAAGCTGGTTATGCACCTCACGAATGAAACGATGGAAGTGCAGGCGGTGTTTTTCCGCAATATCGGCACAGCTGTAAAACGAATCCATTAACCAGGTCTTGCCACGACCGGTTCCACCATGCATATAAATTCCGGTAACGGGTTTTACCTTACCAAAGGCTCGAGTAAAAAAGCCGGCTGGCCAGTCGGTGGAGATCAGTTCCAGATATAGATCATCCAGCCCCAGCATGGCCTGTTCCTGAAGGGGTTCGGACTTAAATCCATGGTCGTGGATAAGATATTTATAGTATTGCAGTGGTGTCATGGTAACTGGGTAAAAAAATCCTTCTCTTCCAGATACATCGACAAAAGCGAGGATTTTCTTGAGCTCAAGCCCCCTGCATTGCCCTCAAACCATCCAGCAGACTCGGGTAACGCAGCTCCACCCCAAGCTCCTGCCGCATGCGTTGGGTATCCAGGCGGCGGGATTCCCGCAGGTAGGACAACATACCGGGACTGATGCTCCTTTCGGCCTCGGCCCAGTCCACCTCGGGTGGGCGTGGCAGGCCAAAAAAATCGGCCAGGGTGAAAAAGTACTCGGTCATGTCCGAATCCTGTCCATCACTGACATTGTAGATTCGGCTCCTGGACGGTCGGGTCGCAGCTGCGACACAGACCCTGGCCAGGTCATCGGCATGGATTCGGTTGGTTTTGGGGGATAACTCTGGTTTTAGCACCGGCACCCCATCCCGAATACGTCTCAGGGGCAGACGATCCGGGCCATAAATGCCCCCTACCCGCAGAATAATCACCGGGACATTGTGGGTCTCACCCCAGGTTCTGAGTTGGGTTTCCATGTCCAGGCGACGACGTGCCCGATCCACCTGTGGGTTGGGGGGTGTATCTTCATCGACCAGACGCCCCTGTTGATCACCATAAATACCGGTGGTGCTGATGGCGATGATGCGGACGGGTTTTTGCTGATTACTAAGAATAGCCAACAGGTTCTGCATACGAGGATCGACCTGTCCCTGCTGTGGTGGGGGTACAAACCAGTAAACCAGGGCCTGTTCCAGTTCAGGGATAGCCGTTAACGAAGCTGGCTCATCAAGGTCGGCCTGTACCGCCGAAAGCCCCAGCTGGACCATGGCAGACTGCTTTTCCGCACTACGGGCAAGGCCATATACCAGCAAGCCTTTATCCAGCCACAGGTGGGCTACTCGTTGGCCGATATCGCCGCAGCCAAAGATGAATACCGATTCGAAGGGTGTCTTTTCCATCACTATTAAGGGATAATCTCGCGTTCAATAATATCCGAGTAGATTAATGAGTTATACCATTACTATCCAGCCCAGCGGCCATCAGTTTACGGTTGATACCGATGAAACCATCCTGGATGCCGCCCTGCGCCAGGGTTTTAACCTGTCTTATGGCTGTCGTAATGGTGCCTGTGGTTCCTGCAAGGGTAAAGTCCTTAGTGGCCAGGTATCCTATGGAGAGATTGAACCCATTGCCCTGGATGAGGATGACAGAGCGGATAATATCACCCTGTTCTGTCAGGCCATCCCGCAGGGTGATTTGAGCATCGAGGCCCATGAAATCGGTGCAATCAAGGATATTCCCGTCAAAACCCTGCCCTGTAAGGTCAGCAAACTGGAGCGTCTCAACCACGATGTGATGCTGGTGGAACTCAAGCTGCCTGCCACAGAACGCCTGCAGTTCCTGGCGGGGCAGTACATCGACTTCCTGTTACCCGATGGCCGTCGCCGCAGTTTTTCCATTGCCAGCGCACCCCACCATGATGCCATCATTGAGCTGCATATTCGCCATATTGATGGGGGGCGGTTTACCTCGGAAGTGTTCGATAATCTGCAGCTGAAAAGCATCATGCGTATCGAAGGCCCACTGGGTAGCTTCTTTTTGCGTGAAGATTCCAATCGGCCGGTAATTTTCATGGCCGGCGGTACCGGATTTGGGCCGATTAAGGGCATCATTGATCATGCCATTGCCGCAAATATTACCCGCCCTATGCATATCTACTGGGGTGCGCGTACCAAAGAAGATCTCTATATGAACGATGTAGCACAGGCCTATGCCGACCAATATGCACACATCCAGTACATACCCGTATTGTCTGAACCCAAAGAAGAAGACAACTGGGCAGGACGAGCCGGATACGTGCATGACGCTATTTGTGAAGATTTTGCTGACCTCAGCACCTATGAGATTTATGGCTCAGGCCGCCCCGCTATGATCCACGCCGGTACGGATGCCTTTGCCAAACAGGGGCTGAATTTAGACAATTATTATTCTGACGTGTTTGAGTTTTCCAAGGATTAGGACGGGGCAACAACAAGTCGTCAGCATAAATACCTTATCGAGCCTGTAGCTGACTGGACATAGATCGAGGGTCGAGCTCAGTATGAATCGCTGTATAAGATCTTTCATCAGCAGCAAGTAATAAGCCCTTCCGGAAACATTCCCTGGCACGATCCTGTTGTTCCAGTTTTTCCAGTAAGCGACCAAGCTCGGTATAGGTCTCGGACAAAGGTCCTGATCCAAGGCTGGCCTCGAAATAGGACTCGGCCTTGCCCCACAGTTCATTGCGTACACAGATCTTACCCAGGGTCAGTAACAACACATTATTATCTTCATGACCTTTTAGCCAGGCCTCGGCATAATTCAATTGTTTGGCTGGTTGTGCACTTTGGACAAGTCCATAGAGATACACAAAATCGAGATTCCATTTTCTTTTCACCGCTTCACGTAAGAGTGACTCGGCCATATCGTACATCTCAAGTCGCAACAGGTGCCGGGCATAGTCGTCGATCAGTTCTTCATCATGACGCAGGTCACGGGGAACATGCTGCCAGGACTGACGCAGCCTGTCGGCCTTGCCCTGTTTAGCGGCTATACCCAGTAACTCTCGATGCACTCGTTTATCCAGGCGTTTGAGTTCTTCCTGGGGCAGCACCTTTTGTTTGTGTAAGTCTGGCAACAGGTTTTTCAGATCACCCCAGCTTTCCATGCGGTCGTACAGCTGTGACATTAGAAACAGGACATGAGGATGTTTGGGTGCAATGGTGCGCAGATGCATCAGGGTCGCCAGGGCCTGTTCCTGCTGACCATAGGCTAGTTGCAATTCAGCCTGGGTCACCTGCACGGCGAAACTGGCATCCTTGCGGTTTTCATGGGCCATGGAGAGGTAATGATCCCGCCGATCCGGTGCATCCAGTTTTTGTGCCGCACGAGCAGCAGACAGGTAATTCAACAGGGGCATATCGCTACCCTTCACCCCACGCACCAGGGCTCGCTCTGCTGAAGCCCAGTTTCCCTGGGCCAGTTCTATCAGTCCGCGGCTGGAATTACGTCGGGCTCGACGGCCCTTTTTCTGAGATCGCCAGAACCGCAGTCGGGCAGGCACTTCCCAGGAGTTTCGTAATACCCAGAAGACCAGATAAATCATAAAAAACAGGAATACCATGAGCACCACGAACAGGGTCAGGCTGAGTTCCATGGTTTTGTAACCACGACCGATCAATACATAGCCGGTATCCTGATGGGCAAACAGTCCCAGCAGGACAGCGATCAAAAAGATAAACAGTCCAATGAACAGTTTTTTCATATCTTGACCTGGGGTGTGGTACTGGCCTCGGGTTTAGCGGGTGCTTCCTGCTTCGGTGGGGCCGGTTCGGCTTCCGGAGCTGGTACGGCTTTGGTATCTGGTTTGGCTGGTTCTGAATCCTTTGAACCTTTCGGTTTTTCTTCAGCAACTTTCTTTTTTGCCTTACGCGGTTTGTAGGTTGAACCACCGGTCAGGTATTTCTCCAGCATTTCATAGCTGCGAGTCAGTTCGGGTAGCTCAGGGGTAATATCCTGTTTACGCAGACTGACCAGGGTTCCCAGGGTTGATTTGGTCAGCTCATGGGTCGTATCAAAATACTGTGGTACCCATTGCTCCATTTCCTTTAGTCGTTCCTGATAGACGCCGGTTTCCCCCTGTAACAGGGCCAGTCTGGCCTGCTCCAGTCGAAGCTGCAGGTTCTGCACCAGGAAAAACTGTTGATCCGCGGTCAGCATGTGCTGTACCGGAGAATCATGACTACGAATGATCACCAGGTTTTTCAGATCCTGCCAGAGGGCGGTAAGAAAACTTTTTACCCCGGTCACTTCCCGTTTTTCCGGTGTGCGCTCCTTGATGCGCTGACGAATAGAATCGGGATCCGGAACCTGCAGGGGTAACTTATTGACCGACTGAATCAAACCACTCAAGGTCAACGAAATACCCGCCACGTCTATCGTGGGGACGGACTTCAGTTTCTGGATGTCCTTGTTGATCTGCTTTCTGACTTTTAATAAGGAAGGATCGCCCACATCGGCCAGGCGGGCATTGGCCCCTTCCATGGCCACAATGGCGGTTTTCACATCCTGCTCCAGTAACAGGCGATGGCTGGCCAGCTTGATCAGGTATTCGGCCTCGGCCAATAGCCAGTCCTTGCGTAAATGGCTGTTCTTGCTAAACCATTCATCAAGCCCGTTCTCAAGGTGGGATTGGCGATCATCGATGGCACTAATGCCGGTTTTGAATTCATCCAGTTGTTTTGCGGTGTCCTCACGCACCCCCTGCATGGCGGTCTCCATCCCCACAAAGCGGTCATGAAATTCCTGAATATTTTTCCAGCCAAACTGATAGGACAAACCGATCAATACCACCAGAACCAGCCATAGTATCCAGTGGTGGTTTGTATGGTGTGAGGTTTTTTTACGCTTATGTTTGGTCGTGCTATGCGTTTTATTTTCTTTTTGATCGTTTGTTGCAGGTGTGTCGCTCACGGCTGCGCCTTCTTGTGTCATCTAGTCCGTTGTAACCGGTTATTGTCCCGCCCATTGTATCAGGCATTGTAAAATCTGTTCATCGCCCGGGCCGTCACTTATCAGAATATCTTTATAACAGGCCTGCTGTTTTACTATCTCGGCAAGACGCGGATGAATCACCAGCCATGTCTTCTGACTCAGGAACTTCTGGCTATGGCTATCACTCAGTGAAACGAGATTCTCAATCGCCTCGCCGCTGGTCAATATCAGTACATCCACTTCATCCTGCCGGGATAAATCACTTAACTGTTGACTGGCCTCAGTCGGGATTATACGTCTATAGAGATTAGCATAGCTGACTTCCGCACCCCGGTCTGCCAGTGTCCTGGCCAGTAAATCTCGACCGCCTTCCCCTTTAATAATCAGGATTTTTTTGTCACTGACTGCCTGCAATTCCGGCAGGGCCAGCAAGGCTTCGCTGTTATATCCTGACTGGGGAACCAGATCAGCTGCCCGGCCAAATTGATCCTGAAACTGCCGGGCCGTGGCCTGACCGACACAGGCGACCCGGATATTCTGTGGCAGTGCCTTACCTATATATAAGTAACACTGCCTGACGGCATTGGCACTGATAAAGATCACGATATCCACCGCATCCAGGGTCGCAAGCCCCTGCCGAGCGGCATTCTCATCGAGTGGCTGGGCAATTTCGATCAGGGGTAACCGGTGAACCCGGAACCCGGCCTGTTCAATCAACTGACTCAGCTTATCTGCCTGCTGGGCAGGTCTTGTCACCAGGACACCAGGCTGATTCAGGCCCTGATCAGGCATAGAGATTGGCTAGAATCGTATCAGCACCCCGGTCAAGCAGATCCTCGGCCAGTACAAGGCCAAGCTCTTCGGCATCTTCTGGCTTACCGGCAATTTCGCCGCGCAGAATCACACTACCATCGGTCTGACCGACCAACCCCCGCATGAAAAGCATGCCCTTATTAAGCTCGGCATAGCCGGCGATGGGGACCTGACAGCCGCCCTGCAAGCGGTGGTTCATGGCGCGCTCGGCTTTGACACGGATATGGGTATCGGGGTCATTGAGGGGGGCTATCAGGCTATTGATTCGCTCATCATCCATCCGGCACTCAATTCCCACCGCACCCTGACCGATGGCAGGCAGGCTCAAACCGGGATCGAGAAATTCGGTGATGCGCTCAGCCATTTCCAGGCGCTTGAGTCCGGCCGCGGCCAGGATAATGGCGTCGTATTCCCCATCATCCAGTTTCTGTAAGCGAGTATTCACATTTCCTCTGAGATCCAGCACCTTCAGATCCGGGCGCAGGGCACTCAGCTGGCACTGGCGACGCAGGCTGGAAGTCCCCAGCCGTGCCCCTTCCGGCAGGGATTCGAAGGTCTCAAAGGTATTGGAGACAAAGGCATCTCGCGGGTCTTCGCGGGGACAAATCACCGGTAGGTGCAGACCTTCAGGCAGCTCCACCGGGACATCTTTCATGGAATGCACGGCGATATCCGCATCACCATTGAGCATCCCCGCCTCCAGCTCCTTGACGAACAGCCCCTTGCCCCCCACCTTGGCCAGCGGGGTATCGAGGATCTTATCCCCCTGAGTGGACATCTTGATCAGCTCCACCTGCAGATCCGGATGGTGGCGCAACAACTGGTCACGGACATACTCGGCCTGCCAGAGGGCCAGCTGGCTTTTGCGGGTGGCGATACGGAGGGTTTGTGTCATCGGGGAGCTCTCTACTTTATTTTCAGATTCAAGCACATAGATCTGTGCATATATACCTTTTCCGCCAGGCGGGAAGAGCCGATATAATACATGAAAATTTAGTCAGGTTGTTTACGATGAAATACCCCAAATTCTATCCATTGATACTCCCCCTGCTGCTGCTGGCCAGTCTGGTCATACAGGTTGCCCAGGCAGATGATGTCACTATCCACAAGGTCACCGACCTCGAATCCCTCGGTGCGCAGGCGGCAGATAAAAACCTGCCCATCCTGATCATGTTTTCCCAGGAGGAGTGTCCCTACTGCACCATCATGGAAGAGAACTATCTCAAACCCATGTTGCGCAGTGGTGAGTACGCCAATAAGGTCATCATCCGCAAAGTGAAAATTGATGATATGGATACACTGACGGATTTTAATGGCGACAGAGTCGAAGCCGACCATCTGACCGGCCGTTACCGCGCCTGGGTGACTCCCACATTGATTTTTGTGAGCAGCAAAGGTGCTGAAGTTGCTCCAAAACTGGTAGGTATCGGTACTGAAGGGTTCTTTGCAGGTGATATCGACAATGCGATTAACCATGCAATCTCAAAGCTGCGTTCTATTGCACTTAAATAAAATTCTCTTCTTAAATCTAAATTCTGACTTTACAAAACTTTAGTGATTTTTTTGCTTATTATGCAAACTTATTTCTAATGTTTTCTTCATAAATTTAGTTTATTTTTTTTATAAACTAAACATATTGGTTTGACTATGTAAATTTTTAAAAATCAAGCATGTTTAACTGATACACCTCAACTAGGCTTAGTGTAGTCAATCACAAAAGTGAGGGTATCATCATGAAAGTAAATGATGCTTTGAATAAAGTTACCGATTCTATTCATGGAATCATGGGCCTGGGTCTGACCCTGGCAGTGGCGTTTTTAGTCGTGGATCTGTTGTTCCCTGGCACTACTAACATTGTTAACAATGTTGCCATGCTGGTAAAAAGCTTTACTGGGCATGGGCTGGTAGGTCTGATCACACTGATCGTGTTTATGACTATATTCATGCGTGACAAGTCATAAGTTTGTCTAGTTTGAATAATTTAGAAGGAGATAATGTTATGCCTGCTAAAAAGAGTAATGACTTTTCAATAAAAGACAGCATCGATCATATCCATGGCTGGTTGCACACGGCTATCGAAATGGGTATGTCACTTATCCTTGTGATGGTTGTCATCGATGTATTATTCCCAGGTACAACAGGTGTTGTAAACAACCTGAGTATGATCGTTGGTCAATTTTCAAAAGAAGGTATAGCGGGCCTCATCGCCCTGTTGCTGTTCCTGATGGTTTTCCGTGGTAGAGAGAAAGTGTGATCTACCCACTAAATCAGATAAAAACGGGCCCATCTGGGCCCGTTTTTTTATTCTCGGCTAAAAAGACCGACAGGGCTAATTTGTTTTTTGATCTGGATCAGAAAGAGCTGTCAGCTAAGCAGGATAATAGGTATGTATATACCTTTTAAAACTTAATAAGGAAATTACCCATGCCCAAGATCAACAAACAGGAACTGGCTGAACAGGCCTCACAACAGGCCTATGCAGATGAAATTGAATATGGCTGCTGCCCGCAGTGCGTGTTAAAGGCCGTACAGTCCACGGTTGGCTATGTCAGCGATGAGACCATTAAGGCAAGCCATGGTCTCTCCGGTGGTGGTGGACTGGCAGGCTTAGGTACCTGTGGTGCATTGACGGGTGGCCTGCTGGCACTGAGTGCCAAAAGGGGTCGAGACCATGATAAGTTTGATAAAGGTAAATTCGTGGGCAACTTTAAACTTGGCCAGAAACTGGTCGAACGTTTCCAGACAGAATTTGGCGGAGTGACCTGCCAGCAACTGCAGGAAAAATTTACGGGTCAGACCTATAACATGTGGGATGAACAACAGTACAAGGACTTTACTGAGGCACGGGGTAACAAATGTGCTGAGGCCACTGCAAGGGTGACCAAATGGGTCGTGGAGATGTTATAGATAAACGATGTTATCCAGCCTGTTGTTTCAGTAGCTGGCGGACTTCTGCAGAATGCCGGCGACTGACTTCAATGCTTTCATCCACACCCTGTAATCGTACCTGACACTGCCCCTGATCATCTTTTTCCAGCGCGATGATCAGCCTTTTTGCCACCAGTGCATTGCGATGTACACGAATAAACAGTTCCCCCAATCTCTCTTCCAGCGACTTGAGTGACTCTTCAATCAGGACACTGCCTTCATCATAATAAACCGTGATGTATTTATCGGCCGCCTGAAAATACTTTATCGTCGCTATCGCTACCAGTTTGATACCACCGTGGGTTCGCGCACTGATATGAGAGGCTGTCTCATGGCCTGTCTGCTGTTGTAAACCCGTCAGTTGCAACCTGGACAAACGCTTGACCGATTGAATTGCACTGGTCAGCCGTTCGCGCCGTACCGGTTTTAATAAGTAATCTATAGCGTGAGCTTCAAAGGCCTGCAGGGCATACTCATCATAGGCCGTGGTAAATATTACAGCAGGTGGGCTTTCGAATTGATCCAGGTGCATGGCGGTTTCCAGACCGTTCATACCCGGCATGCGAATATCCAGTAGAATGACATCTGGCCTTAATTGTTCCGTCTGCTCCAGGACCGACTGGCCGTTGTCGGCTTCGCCTATGACATTACCCAGCTCCAGATCGGTAACCAGAGAACGCAAGCGATCCCGTGCCAGTTTTTCATCATCCGCGATCAGTATCTTCATCATCATGTTTCCGGTATGGGAAGTGCAGGCTGACTCTAAACTGCCCATCTGTTTGTTCTGTCTGTAAGCTGGCTTTTTTACCGTATACCGCCTGCAGGCGTTCCAGAATATTGTTCATTGCCAGTTGGTTGCCTTTCTGATGAGACAGTTGACCCGTCAGTGGAACAGGGTTCTGGATGGTAATTGATAACTGGCTACCATCACGCTCACCTTTGACAAGTATTTCACCCCCTCCACTCATACTTTCAATGCCATGGTACACAGCATTTTCCAAAAGGGGCTGTAAAAGTAAGGGGGGCACCCTGGCATCTGTGGGGAGCCCATCCACATGCCAGCTTAAGCGCAGTCGATCCCCCAGGCGTAAGGCCTCGATTTCCAGGTAGCGGTGACACAGGCCCAATTCTTCCTCCAGGCTATAACTGTTTTTGGCATCCCCAAGACTAATGCGAAACAGGTCTGATAGATTTTCCACCGCCACTTCCGCCTGTTGCGGGTCGACCCGGGTCAGACTGGCAATGGTATTCATACTATTAAACAGGAAATGTGGCCGGATGCGGGATTGCAGGGCCTGTAATCGTGAGGTGGATTCGGTCTGTACCCGAGCGCGCCACTGTTGCTGCACATAAAAATAGCGAAGCACCAGACCACCGATAATGCCACCAATCAGAATGTTCCGAAGCAGGAAAAACCAGTGATTCCCTCCACCATACTGATTAGGTCGATACACCAGCCAATAGGCCGCTTCGCTCAGTACCACTATAACCAGCACGATAAGGCTATAACTAATCAGGGCCACTTCCCGGTTGCTAAACCGCCCCAGATAGGGCCGACTGAGACAAAGCAGGCCACTACAGGACAGGGCTGCCCACTGTACGAAAAACGAGGTCATGGCCAGGTCATACCAACGCTCTTTTGGGCTGATATTCATGGGTGCCATGGTCAGGACGATGGCGCACAGCTGGGCAATCACCACCACCACGAAGACCACTCGGATACCACAGAAATTGGGCAGGAAGATTCCTTCTGTCTCTAGCGCTTTATGCTTATTATTCTCGGCCATCGATATTCCCTCAGCTATGCCCCTAAAATAGCCGATTGTCGGCCCAGTTAGAAGCCGTCCCATGCGACAGGGGCATAAAACCGTTATACTTCGCGCAATTATCCAAGTATTTGTGAATCAATTCCATGAGTGAACAGAAAGACAAACCCTGGGCCGGCCGGTTTACTGAACCCACTGATGCCTTTGTTGAAGCCTTTACCGCCTCGGTCGGTTTCGACCAGCGTATGTACAAACAGGACATCATGGGCTCCATCGCCCATGCCAGCATGCTGGCTGAAGTCGGGGTCCTGACCAAACAGGAATGCGAGACCATTATTAATGGGCTGGAAGATATCCAGAGCGATATCGAGCAGGGCAACTTTGCCTGGAGTACAGAACTGGAAGATGTTCACATGAACATCGAGGCAAGACTGACAGATCGCATTGGTGATGTTGGTAAAAAGTTGCACACTGGTCGTTCCCGTAATGACCAGGTCGCGACCGATATACGCCTGTACCTGCGCGAGCAGATCGATATTCTCCAGGCCGAATTGAAACGCCTGCAGGAAGGTCTGTTACAACTGGCCGAACAGGAAGTGGACACCATCATGCCTGGCTTTACCCACCTGCAGACTGCCCAGCCGGTGACCCTGGGCCATCACATGCTGGCCTGGTTTGAGATGCTGCAGCGGGACAGTGAACGACTGCAAGACTGCCGCAAGCGGGTCAATGTCATGCCCCTGGGCTCAGCCGCCCTGGCGGGCACCACCTATCCCATCGATCGGGAATTCACCGCCAGGGAACTTGGCTTTGATGCTGTTTGTGAGAACTCTCTGGATGCCGTGAGTGATCGTGACTTTGCCATCGAGTTCACCAGCGCAGCCTCCCTGATCATGATGCACATGTCGCGCTTTTCAGAAGAGCTGATTTTGTGGAGTTCGGCCCAGTTTAATTTTGTCGATCTGGGTGACAAATTCTGCACCGGCTCATCCATTATGCCGCAGAAGAAAAACCCCGATGTACCGGAACTGGTCAGGGGCAAGACCGGCCGAATCTTTGGCCACCTGACGTCCCTGCTGACCCTGATGAAGGGCCAGCCCCTGGCCTATAACAAGGACAACCAGGAAGACAAGGAACCCCTGTTCGACACCATCGATAACCTGCGCGGTTGCCTGCGTCTGTATGCCGACATGATGCCGCAGATCATAGTCAAGCGTGAGGCCATGTACAAAGCGGCCAAAAGTGGCTTCTCCACTGCCACGGATCTGGCCGACTATCTGGTGCGCAAGGGTGTGCCCTTCCGTGATGCCCATGAGATCGTGGGTAAATCGGTTCGTTATGGCATTGATACCGGTAAAGACCTGTCAGAAATGAGCCTGGAAGAATTACAGGGTTTCTCCAACACCATCGAACAGGATGTGTTTGAAATCCTGACCCTGGAAGGTTCGGTTGCTGCCAGAAACCATATCGGTGGGACGGCCCCCCAACAGGTACGTGAAGCCATTAAACGGGCCAGACAAAGACTGGCATGACAAACCGGAAGGATCATTGGGAAGGCATCTACAGCGACAAGTCACC
The DNA here is from genome assembly GCA_029881995.1 of Gammaproteobacteria bacterium. GTDB lineage: Bacteria > Pseudomonadota > Gammaproteobacteria > UBA6429 > Thiohalophilaceae > JAHEDB01. The sequence goes on along the minus strand of JAOULO010000054.1, from coordinate 2,919 downwards.
GCTGGAAGTCAGCTGGTATCAAAAAGAGCCAACCCTCTCTCTGCAACTTATCGAGCACTGCCAACTGGACAAGGATCAGCCGATAATCGATGTAGGAGGCGGTGCATCCGTATTGATCGATCATTTGCTCAGCAGGGGTTATACCCAAACGGCCGTGCTGGATATCTCAGACAATGCCCTCACTGTCGCAAGACAACGTCTTGCCGACAAGGCCAATACCGTTGAATGGTATGTCAGTGATGTCACTGAATTTTCTGCACCCCACCCTTTTGCCCTATGGCATGACCGGGCCGTTTTTCATTTTCTGACTGAGGCCAGTGATCGGCGAAAGTATATTGAGGCCCTCAAGGCAGGGCTGTCACCGGGTGGTTTTCTGATCCTGGCTGCCTTTGCCATCGGTGGTCCAACCATGTGCAGCGGCCTGAACATAGTTCAATACGACGCGGAAAAAATCTCTCAGGAACTGGGGATAGATTTTGAGCTTATTGAACAAATGGGTGAAACCCATCTCACCCCTTCTGGGGGTGAACAATTATTCAGTTATTTTCGTTTTAAATATAAACCAACACCCTGAACTACCTAACACTCCAGGTATTGGCTGGTTTTATGCAACCGCGACCTGAAACTCTTCACTGCCCCTGAGGGTTTCCCTGACCCGCTGCATTAACAAACGGGTGTCCTCACCCTTTTGCCACTGGGCCATTCCCACGCGGGTACGTAATTGCAGGTTTTCACCAGCCAGCTCTGCTAAAGACAGTTCGCCGAGGCGCTCCCGTATCTTCTCGCCAAGATGGCCAGCAATGTCTTGTGGGGTTTCTGGCAGGATCAACATAAACTCATTTTCATTCAACCTGCCGATGGAATCGGCCCAACGCATCTGGTCATTGAGAATTTCACTGATCGCCTGTAATAAACTGTAGCCAGTCTCATAACCATACTTCTGGTTAACATCATCCAGGTTTTCGATGCGCATAATAAGGATGGACAGCATGTTATTGTAGCGGCGACTGCGTGATACCTGTGGTTCAAGGGACTGATAAAGTCCGCGCTTATTAAGCAAGCCGGTCACATCATCCACAATATTCAGCTCGGTAACCTTCTGCTTAAGCTCATCCCTTTCTTTAGCCAGTTGCCTCACCAGGCTGGCATCTTTTACATACTGCACACGACTACCGTCAGGTAAACGCTCAGACGACACCACCAGCCAGGATTCAGGTCGGCTGCCCTGTGCATCCAGGTGGATCGTGGCTTCATCTTCAAAAAGGTTCTGGTATTCCGCAGGGACCGTATCAATGGTTTTGCCTAAGACCTGCAAAGAAGAGATTCCGGAGATAACCGGGAAGTTATCATTCACCCAGGCGACCTTACCACTGGGATCAATCAGCATCATCCCAAGCGGGTTGGTTTGTAATAATTTTACCAGTTGGTCTTTATCAAACTTATCCATCATCAGATTGTACCGATGTTTTACTTTCCATATTTTTAATATCGGATAATTTTAACAATAACTTGAATGAGCCACATAAGGCTAGAGATATATGTTGAGTTTAGACGATTCACACATCAATTCAATGGCTTAAAAAAGTTAACCTTTCGCCCTGAAATGATCAATTTTGCTCTCTCATATTGTGAAATATAGCTGCCAGATCCCGTTCCCAGACCTTGATAATCTGTTCGAGTTTGCGATCACCGGCCTTTTTTAGGTGCTGGGGATTGGCAGTAACCAGGATTGTGTCCTTACCTTCGGCAAATATAGATATTTTCAGGGGTAAATAGGCGATAAGCTCAGGATAACGCTGGCTTAATTGCCTGATTTGCTCAGGTTTACCATAAAAGACAACCCGATATTTATCAGTTTTATAACCGCTTTTGGTCAGACCGATATCGACTCGTTGCACTCGACTGACTACATAGCCTTTGGCCTTAATCTGATTTTGTAATTCGGCCATGGCCTCAGGAAAACCCATGCTGGTACGTACCATGATCATGGAACCGGCCTGTGCCAGCGATACCACACTTAAACCGATAACAAGAATTAATATCCTGAATGTGGCAGCTTTTATCATAATGTGGACTCCTCCAGAATATCGGTATAGGTTTCATACATACCGCCACAGAGCTTGTTCAGCTCATGATTATTAAACAGGCCACTGAGTCTTTTAGGGTTAATGGCATACAGTTTGACTTCCCCTTTATGCTCCACGATCGTGACCCGACAGGGCAGGAACAGCCCCACCCGAGGATCAACTGCCAGGGCCTCATTCAATAATTGAAAGTTACAGAAGTAGACAATGACCTGTTTCTTATTATCCTTGTCATTTTTAAATAGCCCATCTTCCAGGGTCTGTACCCGGATAATTCTAAAATTCTTACCAATGGCTGCACGTTTAACACTATCGATAGTGCCCTGCAGATCTCGTGGAGAATCATAAACCAGGGCCATGGGTTCCTTATTAATGTCGTATTCCGCAGGGATCAGTCTCTTTTCATAATTACGCACATAGGCGACCACATCATTGATGTCATTTTCGGTCATCCCCTGCTTCAGGTAGGACAGCATAGGTGTACCTTCACGGCCCTGCATTAACGCCGCCTTGATCAGGGCATCGCTGGCTGAGGCCAGAAAACCAGAATTATTCAGGGCAGGTGCAATAATAGGCAGGTCACGGGGTCGTGAAAACGTTACCCCAGTGCCATGGCCTCCCTCACCATTTGCGCCATGACAGGCGGCACACTGCTTTTGATACAGGCGCTCACCATTTTTCAGATCACCTTTAATGGTATGTCGGTCATAAACCGGGCTTTTTACCGAGACAAAACTGCGAATATATTTTGTAATGGCCTGAATCTCGCCCTGTTTGAGATAATCAAACGCAGGCATGACACGGCCGGGGCGGCCATAGCGTATTGTCTTATCCA
>JAOULO010000053.1 GCA_029881995.1 Gammaproteobacteria bacterium | reverse complement strand
TGCCATACTCACTGACTTCGACAATATTCATAAACTGAACAATGCCATCAAACACAGCAAGTTACTGAAGAGTGAAGGCAAGCACCACCTGATACGTATCGAGGCCGAAGGCTGTGTGTGGTTTTTCTGTCAGAAAGTATTTCAAACGCAATGGGTGACCGAACAGGGCAATGGCTATATCAGTGCCGTCACCCTGCCAGAAAAAAGCAATCTGGAATACGGCCGGGTTTTGTGGCACATTCGCCAGCAAGAAGAATTTACCATTATCAATTACCGTACCGATATCGTACCTAAATTTTTTGTTCCGCCCCTGATCGGCACCTACATCATGAAAAACAAAATGTTCGAAGAGGCCAAACAAACCATCCAGACCATCGAACGCATAGCTCAGGACGATGAAAACTATTAAAGGCTTCGACAAAAAACTGCTGGCCTGGTTTGATCAGCATGGCCGGCATGATCTACCCTGGCAGACCGAACGGTCCCCCTATCGGGTCTGGGTCTCTGAGATCATGTTACAACAGACCCAGGTGACCACTGTCATCCCCTATTTCGAGCGCTTCATGGCCCGCTTTCCCGATATCACCACACTGGCCACGGCAAAACTGGATGAGGTCTTACACCTCTGGACCGGGCTGGGTTATTACGCCAGGGCCCGCAACCTGCACAAGGCCGCCGGGATGGTTCATGACCATCACAAAGGTATGCTCCCCGTCGAGTTTGATGAGGTCATCGCCCTGCCGGGCATAGGCCGCTCCACTGCGGGCGCTATTCTGGCGCAGTCACTTGGACAGCGACACCCCATCCTGGATGGAAACGTCAAACGTGTCCTCACTCGTCTGCATGCCATCGAAGGCTGGCCGGTAAAAAAAGACATTGAAAACACCCTCTGGCAACTGGCCGAGGACTACACCCCAACATCACGCCTGGCCGATTATACCCAGGCCATCATGGATCTGGGGGCAACCCTCTGTCGCCGAGGCAAACCGGATTGCCCGGCCTGTCCCTTCAACCAGCACTGCCAGGCCAGACAACAGGATAGCGTGCACCTGTTCCCTACTCCCAAAGCCAGGAAAGTCTTACCCGTTAAACAGACCCGTATGCTGCTCCTGCAGGACCAGCAAGGTCAGTTCCTTTTACAACAGCGTCCCCCTGCAGGCATCTGGGGCGGATTGTGGAGTTTTCCCGAGTGCTCACTGGAAACGGATATCGAACAATGGTGCGCAATTGAACTGGGGCTGAATATAGATGTTGATCAACACCAGGAAATCCTGCGCCACACCTTCAGCCATTACCACCTCGACATCCATCCTATTCGAGCCACCCTCAAAAACCACACGGATCGGGTCATGGAAGATGTAGCATCAGTCTGGTATAACACCCGCCAACCTGAAGCCCTGGGCCTGCCAGGTCCAGTCAGACAAATGCTAGAAAACCTGAGCTGATCCAAATCAGCCAGTTAAAACTGAAGGAGAGCAACATGGCGCGAATGGTAAATTGTGTGAAGCTCGGTAAAGAAGCCGAGGGTCTGGAACGCCAGATCTATCCCGGTGAACTGGGAAAGCGCATCTTTGAGTCTGTCTCCAGTGAGGCCTGGCAAATGTGGATGCGCCAGCAGACAATGCTTATCAATGAACACCGTCTGACCCCGGTCAACCCGGAACACCGCGCCATGCTGGAAAAAGAAATGGAAAATTTCTTCTTTGGTGAGGGCTCAGCCGCACCAGAAGGCTATACACCACCCGAAGATTAACCCTACCCCATTGGGGAACTTGACTCCCCGGCGCGATGCCTGTTTAATACGCGGCTCCCCAAGGGGAGGGACGAGTAACGAGGAACCAGGGTTAATCACCAACCCCCCCCACTAGTGATTTCCCGTAGTTGGTTTCCTTGCTACTCGGACCTGTATGTAAGCATCAAATGGCCAGGTAGCTCAGTCGGTAGAGCAGGGGATTGAAAATCCCCGTGTCGGCGGTTCGATTCCGTCCCTGGCCACCACTTCTAGTTTTATACTCTCCATAAGAAATCATCCTGTGCTAACTATCTAAGTTTCATCGGCTATTTCCTGTAGGCAAAATCTCACAGGAAATTCGGCAAAATCTGCTTGATTTTTAACCCACATCAATGATACGGTTTTAAATAATGGAGAAAGGATAGGGGGCAGGAAGATGTTTGTACTAGAAAAGGAATCCGGGGACGTAGTCGCCATGACAACTGGGGGGATTGAGACCCGCATCTCAGTCATCGAGGCCAAAAATGGCCGTTATATACTCGCCATTGATGCGCCGCCCGAGACTATAGTCGAAAGCATTGACCCGGAAAATGAAGAAAGCAGGCTGGAACAGGCCTTACGGGCCAATTATCGTCACGAGCTACTGATGTTCTAGCCATGCGCATATATCGATAAGACATGTGTGGCCTGCATGAGGGAAATCATGCAGGCCTTTTTTGTTCTCATTGGCTATTTTGTGATACGCTTCTCTTTCTAGCTGAAATTTGTTTGTAGCCGATGTATCCCGATCCAATTCCTCCACATATCCATTCTGTCGATGAAATCATCGAAGCACTCTGTCAGGAAGGCTGTCAGGCAGTTCGTCTGTATATAGACCAGCTGGAATCGAATTCACCGATTGAGTTACTCAATGGGCTGGATGATTTAGAAAAGCAAAAGATTCTCAATGAGCTGCAGTCAATTATGTCCGTTTATGACCGATGCCAGCTTGAGGCGCCCCTTGACCATGCTATGGAAGCCGAAAACCAGGGAAGCTGCTAACACTTCATTCAAGATAAGCGGCCCAGTCCACACTCACATCACCGAAAACAAAAAAATGCGGATTCAATAGACTGTCTTTGGTGTTATAGGACAGTGTCTGCATCCCGGTATCGGTCAACCTGCCACCGGCCTCTTCAACAATACACTGGGCTGCGGCGGTATCCCACTCGGATGTGGGACCAAGTCGTGCATAGATATCTGCGCTCCCTTCGGCCACCAGACAAGATTTCAGGGCACTGCCCACACTGAGCAGTTCAACCTCACCAAGATTGGCCACAAAACGGGTAAATGCCTCGGATGGATGGGCGTTGCTACCGGCAACCACTACTGGCTTACGGCATTTCTGTTTGACCATGATGCGTTTAGGTTTCAGGTTATTGGCTTTTTTATAGGCTCCTAGTCCCCGACTGGCGAAATAACACTGTTCCAGTTCCGGGGCATGGACCAGTCCCATGATCGGCCTGCCATCCTGTATGAGGGCAATATTTACAGTGAACTCATCAGTACGGTGGATGAACTCGCGAGTCCCATCCAGAGGGTCGACCAGCCAGTACAGCGGCCATTGCCGACGAACTTCATAAGGGATTTTTGTCCCCTCTTCCGACAGGATAGGGATATCCGGGGTCAGCTCCTGCAGCCCTTCCTCGATAATTTCATGGGCCGCGATATCGGCCTCTGTTAGTGGTGTCTGGTCTGGCTTCTGTTCGACATCATAACCATAACGATAAAAATCCAGGATACGTGCACCGGCCTTAATGGCCAGGGACACAACCGGAGTCTGTAAGACCTGGAGCTGGGCTTTATCCATATCAGGCCAATAATCGATCCCGCACCATATACAATGCAGCGATACTGCGGGCCTCGGTCAGGTCTGGCTGAGCCAGCAGGCCAGCTAAATCTCGCATTGACCAGGGAACTGACTCAACTGGCTCAGGTTCATCACCATCCGCCTGTTGTGGAAAGAGATCCTGGGCCAGCACAATATGCGTGGTCTGATTGGAGTAGCCTGGGGCCAGGGTCATGCTGGTCATATGTTCCAGCGAACGTGCCCCATAACCAATTTCTTCCATGATCTCCCGGTTGGCGGCATCAAGAACGGGTTCATCCTTGCCAATACGTCCCTTAGGAAGGGCCAGCTCGTATCGACCCGTACCTGCCGCATATTCCCGAATCAGTACCACAGTATCTTCATCGAGCATGGGAACAATCAGCACTGCTCCCTGAGGAGAGCCACACATCCGCTCAAACTGCACATGGGTGCCATTGGAAAAGGCAAGATCCAGTTGCTCGATATGGAACAGGCGGGTTTTGGCCAGGGTTTGGGTGGAAAGGATTTCGGGTAGGCGCTTCATGCAATATCGTCTTGGCTTTGTGGCCGGACTGTCAGTTTACCCCAGCCTTGTGACAGGAGTGAAGTCACCTGAATAAGTAATATTCAAAGCGTTTCGATTTCAAAACCGAATTCAGTGCGCAATTTTCCTTCGAATACGGCATCAAAACCGATGCGATCTTTTTTACGCCAGACCTCAAACCCCTTTTGCTCTGCTGGCAAGACATGGGTCGGTTTGAGACCTGTCCCGGAATATCGGATATCCATGGAAACCCGCAGGGGAAAATAGCCATCCAGAAAGCGTCTCATGAAGGGGCCATTCTTCAGGCTATAACTGCCATCATCATTAATAAACAGGGCCCGGGTCCAGGCCTGGATACAGAGTCTCGCATTGGCGGTGATATTGGCCATTTGTACTGATGGCCCCTCAACCCAGGCCCGCTCCATGTTCCTGGATGAGACTACCTTGATATCTTTGATACGGTCCTTGGCAAAAATAATCTGGGCGGCAGCCACCTTGTCGAGATTGGTATGGCACTGCTCCATAAGCACCCAGCCATCCTCCAGGCTATGCGGAAATATGGTCATATTGTTGTGATGGTGATGTAGAGGCTTTTTAGCAGGCGGGCTGACAAACTCCAAGTGCCCATCATTGACCTCCCTGGTGGGCTGAGGGGGCTCAAAACTGTCGCTATTGAACCAGCGCTCCAGTTCTTCCTTAGTGTAATCACTATTGGCCACCACCAGGGCCGGTAACAGACCCAGCAGTACAGGTATAATTTTTCGGAAATTCCTCATTTATATAGCCAATCCTGTCAGTTCCCTATTCCTACAATATAGACAAAATCACCCATGCTGACAGTACCGCCCCATTATATTAGTATCCCTCCATGATTGACTGGTCACGAATTAACACCGTTTTGCTGGATATGGACGGCACCCTGCTGGATCTCCACTTTGATTCCTATTTCTGGCGAGAACATGTCCCCCTCCGTTATGCGGAAAAACATGCCCTAGGCGTTGACGATGCCAAGGCAGTTCTATTTCCCGAATTCCAGAAAGTGGAAGGTACCATGAACTGGTATTGCGTTGATTACTGGACAGATACCCTCGGCCTGGATATTGCTGGTCTCAAGCAGGAAATCGATCACCTCATTGCTATCCATCCCCATGTGCTGGATTTTCTCGACAAACTACGTCAACACGATAAGAAAGTGGTCCTGGTGACCAATGCCCACCAGAAAAGCCTGATGCTAAAACTGGATCGTACTCAGTTGCACAACCACCTGGACCAGATCATTTGCTCTCACGACTACGGCATGCCCAAGGAAGAGACGGTTTTCTGGGATAAATTAAAAGTGGATGTGGATTACGATAAACAGCACACCCTGCTGGTGGATGATAGCCTGCCTGTACTACGCTCGGCCCATCGATATGGTATTGAATTCCTGCTGGCGGTGCACAAACCCGACAGCCAGGATGAACAACGGGATGTTGCCGAGTTCGATGCCATTCACAGCTTTCTGGATATCATGCCCAAAGGCTAGTCGACAAAACGCTTGTCCCAGTTTTTGAAACGCTTGCGACAATAGGTCAGCAGGTTTTCATAAGTTTTAAAATAGTGGTCAAAATGTTTTTCTGCCGGTTCATCATATTCACAAAAATCATTAGAGTAATCACGACAAACCTGTGGGCGTGTTGCGTGAATCTGGCAACCTCCAGTCGGCAACAGGAATCGACATTCATTATTCGCCACCAGAAACCAGCCATCCTCGTCTTTATATATCTGAATATCCTGATGCGCCATTTGCCAGAGCATGTGATCAAAATCATCCTTACTGCGAGGTGCCGGTATTTCCTGAGTCGTATAGGTACAGCAGATAGACTGGGTACACTTCGCACATTTATTGCCTTCTTCAAAAACCACTTTTGCACTACCGGACATACTGATCACCTCTCATTCTGTATGAAATGCATTATACTGGCCTGCAGTCAATCCGCATAACTCCAACCGGGTAAGATATGAAGTTATTCAAATCTAAAGAAGAATTTTTTACTGTCTATATGGCGAACCCTGAGTTTTCCCAGGCATTGATTCGCTTTGTGATCTGGATTCTGGTCAGTGTGCATATCGGTATTGGTATGTACGTCAATTACTATCCACCCCGTTATGACCTGTATCTTTTCTTCTGTTCAACTTTCATCATAATTAGTTTTCTTATTCTGGCCAGCATATTTCGCTTACCCCGGTCTAACTATCGTATCTACTTCACCATTGTTATTGATTTTGGTTCCATTAGTCTGGCCATGCTACTGACTGATGGCGGACCATTCAGTCCTTACTTCCTGCTCTATCCCTGGGTTTTTATTGGTTATGGCGTTCGCTATGGTAAACGTGAACTCTACGCCTCAAGCGTAGCCAGTGTCATTGGCTTTTCCCTGGTGCTCTGGTACTCCGATACCTGGTACTCACATATCCTTGATGTCTCGATCTACATGTTATTGCTGATCCTGTTACCGCCCTATATCACCACCATGATCAGCCGTATTAAGAAAGCACAGGCCGATGCTGACAAAGCCAATCGCGAAAAAAGTGAATTTCTGGCGGCCATGAGCCACGAAATCAGGACGCCCATGAGCGGCATTATTGGCATGAGCAATTTATTAGAGAAGACCAGTCTCGATAAAGAACAGAGAGAATATGTTCAGGGCCTGCAGCAATCCGCCACATCATTACATGCGCTCATTGATGACATCCTTGATGTTTCAAAAATAGAGGCCAATAAGTATCGTCTCAATCCCGACAAGTTTGATCTCTATGAACTCACCCATGGCGTGGCCCAGATGTTTTCGCCGGTTGCCTCAAACAAGGGAATTGATCTGACCTATTATATTGACCCACAGATTCCCAATATCCTGGTAGGTGATGCCAATCGAATACGACAAATCCTGCTAAACCTAATCAGCAATGCCGTTAAATTTACCGATGAAGGCAATGTCTATACCGCCATCCATATCAAAGGACAAAATACCGATAATAAAACAGCACTCATTCGCTTTGAGATCCATGATACTGGTGCTGGGATGGATGCATCTCAGGTAGAGCACATCTTTGAACCTTTTTACCAGGCCGATGCGGGTCGTAGAACTGAACAGGCCGGTACCGGTCTTGGTACCACTATCTCGTATAACCTGGTCAAATTAATGGATGGTGAGATCGGAGTTGAAAGCACTGCAGGCAATGGCAGTACCTTCTGGCTTGAAATCTCGTTGCCTTATAAATCTGAGTTTAAAACACCACCAGATATAGATACTCAATCTAAAATCATGCTGCTCGATCACAATCCTTTCCAACAGAAAATATTCGAACGTTATTGTCAGTACTTAAATATTGAATTTATACCGGTTAGCGATGTTGATAGATTACTAACAGAAGTAAAAAATCTATCTAAAACAAATAAAACTCATCTTTTTATTAACGCGGGCACATGCAAACAAAACTGCAAGGAACTACTTGATGAGCTATACAAAACAAAATCAGACAATCTACAGGTTTATTTGTTGTCTCAACTCACCTCTGGCAACTCTAAAAACCAGTTAGAAAATAAATTAAATAAATTATTGATGCTGCCGATTAGATATCAGGACATAGAAGACTGTTTGTTAGTTAGTGACAGGGAATCTGTTCACAAATCAAGCAACGATAAACAGCAAATAACAACAAAACAATTCAACATTCTGGTCGCGGAGGATAGTGATATAAACGCAAAGGTGATTTCTGTATACCTTTCAAAGGCTGGACATCAGGTAAACCGGGTGACCAATGGTGCCGAGGCCGTCACTGCCCTGCAAAATGACAACTACGATCTTGTTTTAATGGACATGCGCATGCCGGAAATGGATGGACTTGAAGCCACCCGCACCTGGCGTGCGCAGGAAAAGAATAATCAGCACACTCCAATTGTTGCATTAACAGCCAATGCCACCACAGAAGACCGTGAAAAATGCATCGCAGCAGGGATGGACCACTTTTTGAGCAAGCCCGTCAGCCAAAGCCAGCTTTTTGAACTATTATATGAACTAGGAAAACCCGGCACGGAGGCGTAACGCCGATGAATGCTGAACATCTTTACGATGAAAACACAAAATTAAAGAGGCAATTAAGGGCTTTTGTTGAGCAGGCAAAAGATAACGAACAGAAATACCTGCGCCTGAATGCCAATATCCTTAAATTACTGGCGGCCAATGATCTGGCTTCCCTGTTTGAAATCATCCTGTCTGACTATCGCGCAGACTCAAAACTGGATGTTGTCACCCTGACCTTGATCGATGCCGAATATGAAATTCGCCGCACCTTAAAAAATGAAGGGTTTAAATTTGCCAATTACCCCGGGCTGATCTTTGTCGATAGTCGTTACCGACTTCGATCGCGACTGTCCGATGACATGTCTCCGCTGCTTGGTAAATGTGATGAAAAACAAAAAGAATTCTATTTTCCCCGTTATGAACTTCTTGAACCTGTCAGCATGGCAATCCTGCCTCTTATCCGAAATCGGAAACTTGTCGGTTCACTAAACCTTGGTAGTTATCAGGAAAATCGTTTTATCGAAGGCACAGCCACGGACTTTTTTGAGCAATTTACTTCGGTAGTTGCCATCAGTATAGAAAACGCCCTTAACCAGGAGCGTATTAAACAACTTGGGCTTATCGATCCATTGACCGGTGTACACAATCGTCGCTATTTCGATCAACGCCTTGATGAAGAAATCACCCGCGCCGCCCGTACCCAGAAGCCCCTCAGTTGCCTGTTTCTGGATATCGACCACTTCAAGAAATTCAATGATGAGTATGGCCACCAGATTGGTGACCGCGTTCTTCAGGAAGTGGCCGCCATTATTAAGGCGCAAATGCGTGGCAGTGATGTAATGGCCCGTTATGGTGGCGAAGAGTTTGCCGTGCTGCTGTCCAATACCGATACAAAGCTTGCAGCCGATATTGCGGAACGCATTCGCTTTATTATCGCTGAGAATGAATATGAACTTGATGACAATATCCGTTCAAAAATCTCAGTATCAGTCGGTTGTTCCACCATGTTGCCCGAACACGGTTGTGATTCAGAAGAAACTGGTCAGCAACTGGTCGCTAAAGCAGATTCTGCTCTTTATGCGGCAAAAGATAAGGGGCGCAACCAGGTAGTATCACGGGTCATACGCCGCAAGCGTAAAGCACAGTCAAAGGCAAGTTAAGGTCGTAGGGGTTTAACCAGGCTAGTAAATTCTTTAGGTGATACATACTGCAGGATTTCCTTACCAGATTCATTAATGATCAAATCCAGGCCTTTATCAGGATACAACCAGTGCTGAGCCTTTTCATGACTACGAATTTTTTCAGCTGGCTCACCAAAACGGGCTGTGACCATTTCTTCTTCCAGATCGGCATAGGGCATATAGGTCATGGCAACGATCTTAAGACTTTCAATCACCGGTAGGGATTGTGTTTGCATATAATGCTGCGTGACCCCACTTTCCAGCTGCTCTTTTTTGTGGGCTTGTTGTTTTAGATCCTGAAGTACATTGCCTTCATTCTCAACCGTCAGAATCAATTTGCCGCTTAAACCTGCTCGAGTAAACTCCTTATAAAACAACTCCAGTGATAATTTCCCATCCGGGTTTTCGAACAGGGCCAGCTTGGGGCCCTTGCCAAGCATTTGCCATACTTCATCTACCGTAGTGACGCCCAGATGAATACCAAATATCTGGCTACTGCCATCGCTCATTAGGGTAACTTGCCAGGGGTAACGATCAGACTTGGCATAATTTACAGACTCCTGACATCCGGAGAGAATAAATAAAAGAATAAAAACTTTGACCAGGTGTTGGTTCATATTTACACCTCCAACCAGAATGTAACGGGTCCGTCATTGAGCAATGACACTTTCATATCGGCACCAAACTCTCCCGTTGCTACATCAGGGTGTTGAGATTTTATCCTACCCACCAGTTGATCAAACAATCGCTGCCCGATATCAGGAGGAGCGGCTGAGGTAAAACTGGCCCGTGTCCCCTTGCGGGTATCGGCGGCCAGGGTAAATTGAGGTACCAATAACACACCACCGTTAATATCCTGCACACTCAGGTTCATTTTGTCATCACTATCAGGAAAGACTCGATATGTCAGCAGGCGTGAGGCAAGGCGTTCGACTTTTGCTTCATCATCCCCCTTTTGAACGCCGACCAGCACCAGGATACCCTGATTGATTTTTCCAATGATTTGATTATTAACAGTTACGCTGGATTCATTAACACGTTGTAACAGGCCAATCATTTTTTCAGTTCGTAGGATAATTTACGGACGGCTCTAACCAGGGCATGGATTATACCGGGTTCTGATGCAGCGTGCCCGGCATCAGGGACAATAGTAAACTCAGCCTCAGGCCAGACTTGGTGTAGATCCCAGGCGCTCTCGATAGGGCAGACCACATCATAACGACCGTGGATGATATAACCGGGAATATCTTTCAGTTTGTGGGCATCTCTTAACAACTGATTATCGTCGAGGAAGGCATTATTCATAAAGTAATGACACTCGATACGCGCCAGACTCAGGGCCGTATGAGGATTACCAAAATGATCCACCACCGACTTGCTGTGTTTTAGTGTAGCTGTGCGACCCTCCCAGATAGACCATGCTTTGGCAGCTGACATACGGGCAAGTTCGTCATCCCCTGTGAGCCGTTTGTAAAAAGCCGGCACCATGTCATGCCGCTCATCTTCTGGAATGGGTTTGAGAAAATCCTGCCACAGATCAGGAAACAGCCTGCTGGCCCCTGCCTGATAAAACCAGTCGATCTCTTTTTTTCGACACAGGAAAATTCCACGCAGTATCAGTCCCAGTACCTTGTCAGGATGGGTTTCGGCATACAATAAAGATAATGTTGAACCCCATGAGCCACCAAATAGCACCCATTTATCAATCTTCAGGTGCTCACGGATGGCTTCCATATCGGCCACCAGTGCCTGGGAAGTATTCCCTTCTAGCTCGGCATGGGGAGTGGATTTTCCAGAACCACGCTGGTCAAACAGAATGATGCGATAGATATCGGGATCAAAAAACCGCCGGTGATAATCCTCACAGCCTGAACCAGGCCCGCCATGGACAAACACGACTGGCAAACCATCGGGATTACCACATTCCTCAATGTGCAGAACATGAGGTGGGTCCACCGCGAGGGTGTGATTAACATAGGGTCGAATATCAGGGAACAGGACTTCCATAAATTTAGTCCTTAACAATTTCTCCCTTGAAACCCATGATGGTGGCAATACCGATCAATAATAGTCCAGCAAGCACCAACCAGGGCCCTACAGGCAATAAGTTAAGCGCCCATGCTTGATCAAAATTCAGCAGGTATAAACTTCCGGAATGTACTAGTGCACCGGCAATAAATATCCAGCTAATGATTTGTTTAAACAAAGGGGCAACGGCAATAAAACAGAGCACCACACCAGCAGCGATATTTAACAGGGCTTCCAGATTACCATGGGCGTGGGCACCACTTTTAACACTATCGATAGGCTGACGACTATTGAGGAGCTTATTAATAGCGAGAATACCATCGGTATTGGCTTCGGCAATTTTTTTGCCTGATAACTTTTCCAGATCTTCTTCAAACTGGTTGATCTTGAGCTGTTGTAGACGCCCTACCTTGGCCTGCTTTTCTGACTGGGCAATGCCCACGTCAGGCAGCATTTTTACCACCATGTACGGGCCCAGGGCCGCCGTTAATACAAGATAAAGAAAACCGAACACGATATTCTTTTTACCGATCATGCCATTTGCTCCTTAAGATGACTGAGTCATTTATTATTATTGCGAAGTGTTGCCTAAATAATAGCTGTCATCTTAAATAAGACCAGTTTTCAATTTCAAGTCTTATTCTTTTGGGGCACGTGATGCCTTCTTGCGCTCATGTTCCTGTAAAAGCTTCTTACGCAGTCGAATATGATGGGGTGTTACTTCAACCAGTTCATCATCATCGATAAAATCGAGTGCCTGCTCCAGACTCATGATGATCGGTGGTGTCAGGATCAGGTTTTCATCTGTACCGGCTGCACGAACATTGGTCAGTTGCTTGCCTTTAAGCGGGTTGACCACAAGGTCATTGTCTCGGGAGTGAATACCCACCAACATTCCTTCATAGACCTCTTCACCATGACCTATGAACAGGCGACCACGTTCTTGCAAATTAAACAGAGAATAGGCCAGCGCCTTACCCGGACCATTAGCTATCAGCACACCGTTGATACGCTGCCCAAACCTGGCTTTCTTCATCTCACTATAATGACTGAACACACTGTACATGAGGCCAGTACCCTGTGTCGCCGTCATAAACTCGGTGCGAAAGCCGATCAGGCCTCGGGAAGGCATGATGTAATCAAGACGCACACGGCCCTTACCATCCGGGATCATGTCTTTCAGATCTCCACCGCGGGTACCGAGACGTTCCATGACACCACCCTGGTGCTGTTCTTCCACGTCGATGGTGACATTTTCATAGGGTTCCTGCTTTTTACCATCGATTTCTTTAAGAATAACCTCGGGTCGAGATACACCAAGCTCATAACCCTCACGCCGCATGTTCTCGATCAGGATAGAAAGGTGAAGTTCACCACGACCAGAAACACGGAACTTATCGGGGTCTCCCGTCTCCTCTACACGCAAGGCCACGTTATGGATCAACTCACGATCCAGACGCTCACGTATCTGTCTTGACGTCACAAACTTACCGTCTTTACCTGCAAAGGGTGAGTTGTTGACCTGGAAGGTCATACTCACAGTCGGCTCATCGACAGAAAGCGGAGGTAGAATTTCCGGAGTCCCTGGATCACACAGTGTGTCCGAAATATTCAGTTCTTCGATACCGGTAAAGGTAATAATGTCACCGGCCTGGGCCTCAGGCATCTCAACGCGCTCCAGGCCCATAAAACCGTTGATCTGTAATATACGGCCGTTACGGCTTTTTCCATCCGTATCGAGAATCACGACCGGGGTATTGGTCTTGACCTTGCCACGAGTAATTCGACCGATGCCGATAACCCCGACATAACTGTTGTAGTCCAAAGCACTGACCTGCATCTGGAAAGGGCCATCCGCATCCACATCTGGTGCCTGAACATGTTTCACTACGGTCTCAAACAAGGGTGTCATATCCCCATCACGGGCATCGGGATCGTCACTGGCATAGCCGGACAGGCCTGAGGCATAGATGACCGGGAAGTCCAGCTGTTCATCTGTCGCACCCAGTCGATCGAAAAGATCGAAGGTCTGATCCACCACCCAGTCAGGGCGGCCGCCAGGGCGGTCGATCTTATTGATGACCACGATGGGTCTGAGGCCACGGGCCAGGGCCTTCTGGGTCACGAAGCGGGTCTGGGGCATTGGGCCTTCCACCGCATCGACCAACAGCAGTACCGAGTCCACCATGGAGAGCACACGCTCCACCTCACCACCGAAATCGGCGTGTCCAGGGGTATCCACCACGTTGATATGGTAGTCCTGCCACTTGATGGCCGTGTTCTTGGAGAGAATGGTAATACCACGCTCTTTTTCCAGGTCATTAGAGTCCATGACCCGCTCCTCGGCCTCACCACGGGTCACCAGGGTGCCGGATTGTTGCAGAAGCTGGTCAACCAGCGTGGTCTTGCCATGGTCAACGTGAGCGATGATGGCGATATTACGGAGTTTGTTAATGTCGGTCACAGTGTGCCTACCCTGAAAAAGCGCCGATTATACAGGCGAAATGATTAATCTGCTCACATTAATCCCCACAAATTCGGTCACAAATCCAGAATCGCATATTTCAGTTTCCGGCAACTTCGGTCGCTATCAAGACTATTGAAGCCTGGTGTTGGACGTATGTATTTTTCACGAATTTTTGCAGTCGGTATTTTGGCAATGTTTGGTCTGGTGTTCCTGACAAAATCGCTCATACCGGATTCACAGCCTCCACAAACCCACCTGATGCATGGCCTCAAGGCTGTAATCGATCCTGTGACAGGTGAATTTATACGCTCGCCAACACAGGTCGAAGCCCACTCATTACCTGCCGCCAGTTTAACGGCTCAGGACCAAACTAATAACCCAGTCGAAGAAATCCCGCCAGCTCAACCTGGCGTAGGCTATCAAATCAACCTGGAAAACCGTTTCCGCCCTTCGCGGCAGCTCAAGCCAAACGAGTAGGAATCTTTAAAAAAACATGAATAGACTCGTAACAACCCTTGGCTCGCTGCTTTTCATTCTGTCAGTAGGACAGATAGGCTCTGCCCATGCGGCCGCCAGCTTTAACCTGATAAATACCAACACCCAATGCACCGGATTTAATGATCCTCTTCCATCCAGCCCAGTTGGAGGCAACTATGGCATGACCCTTGGGCAACAACGCCTGAATGCCTTTCAATATGCCTCCAACCTGATTGCACAACATCTAGTCAGTAGCACGGAAATCAAGGTCGATGCCTCCATGATTCCTCTGGGAGGAAGTCAGTACAGCGCCGTACTAGGCCAGGCTGGCCCCATCAGTGTGGTACGTGATTTTACAGGGGCACCGGTTAGTAATACCTATTACCCCATCGCATTGGCTGAGGCCCTTTACGGGGCAGATCTCAATGCTGGAAATGATATTGTCGCTGAATTTAATACCGATATTGATACCAGCACCGTACTGGGATCGACCAGTTGGTACTACGGTTTTAATCTGGGTGGTGGTTCTAACGTCGACTTTGTCACTGTCGTAAACCATGAACTCATCCATGGTTTGGGTTTTTTAAACCTGCTGAACCAAAGTGGCCAAAAGTACAATGGACGAAACGATACTTATCTTTTGAAGCTCGAAGGACATGGTTACTCACCTTCTGCAATGAGCAGTATGACAGATGGCCAACGAGCCACCGCAGTCATTGATGAGGGCAACCTGCACTGGATCGGTGCCCAGGTCGTCGCTAATAGTGGTGGCTTGACTGGTGGTAAAGATGTTAATGACCATGTATTTATGTATGCACCCAGTAGTTTCAGTTCTGGTTCATCGGTTTCGCACTTCAGTACTTCACTCAGCCCCAGCGAAACCATGGAGCCCTTCTATTCCGGCCCCAAGCATAAGCCGGGACTGGCTGTTCATCTACTAAAAGATATTGGCTGGACGACCACGGTGGGCTCAGGCTCAGCCAACCTGCAGGTGAGCATATCGGATACTGGGCTAACCACACTGAATGCCAATAATACCTACACCGCCACGGTCACCAATAACGGCAGTGATACCGCCATGGCGACCATGCTGACCTATATGATTCCATTTGGTCACAGTTATGTTTCAGCCACCCCCAGTGCTGGTAGCTGTACTTTCAAAAACCGTATTGTCAGCTGTGATCTGGGCAACCTGGCTAATGCGGGCTCGGCAACTGTAAATGTCGTAACAACTTTGAAGGCTTCAGGAAGTCACACTCATGCAGCGATTGTGAGTAGTGCAACCTCAGATCCTAATTTAAGTGATAATCGAGTATTTAAAACCACCACAGTCAGCGGAACGATTGATACCAGCCTGAGCCTCGGTTCATTCACGGTTAATGGTTCACAACTCACTCAGACAGCAGATGTCACCAACAATGGTCCCTCAGCCGCGACTAACCTGGTGGTTGAATTTAGCTTACCCTCTGGTCTGAGCTTTGTAGGAAGCGGTTCAGGAAGTTGTTGCTCGGCCAACGGTTCCAGTGTGAAATGTCATGTTGCAGAACTGGCCGATCAACAGAGCACCAGCGTCAGTGTTACACTCTCCAACTCAAACTCAAACATTCTCAGCAGCAATGTGACTGTCTCCCAGAACCAGCTCGATGCAAATTCTACCAATAACACAGCCAATGTAGAGATTGCAGCAAGTAGCAAAACTGCCACAAGTGAAGATAGCTGCTTTATTGCCACTGCCGCCTTTGGCAGTTTGCTGGAGAAGGAAGTGAAATGGTTACGACGATTCAGGGATATTTATCTACTAACCAATCAGGCCGGAAAGCAGTTTGTCAGCTTCTATTATCAGACCAGCCCACCTATCGCGAATTTTATTCGCCAAAATGAAGTTTTAAGAGCGATTATGCGCGGTAGTCTTGGACCAGTGGTGGCCCTTAGTCGCTGGTTACTAGCAGAACCAAGAGAAGAGATGACAGAATAAGCTCAGGACGCCTTCTTCTCATCCACATCGACCTGTTCAAGCCGATAACCCTGATGATAAATAGCCGAGAGCCGCCAGCCTTTGTCCGGATCTAGATCCAGTTTCTTGCGAATACGGCTCACATGGGTATCAACGGTGCGTGTATTGAACTCATCACCATGACCCCATACTGAAGAGAGAATGTGGTTACGAGAGAGTAAGCGGCCAAGATTTTTAAACAGAAAACCTACCAGCTCAAACTCTTTCTGAGTCAATTTCACTGACTCATCATTAAAGTACACAGTGTGTTTGGCAAAGTCGATTTTATAAGGTTGAAACTCCAGCACTTCCTGGGCAACTGGCGGCGCAAAACGGCGGGCAACAGCCGTGATACGTGCCAGAAACTCCTTTTGCCGAACCGGCTTGGTAATATAATCATCGGCACCCAGCAGGAGGATTTTTGCAACATCCTCTTCACCCGATTTTTGAGTCATAAAGATAATCGGGACATCAGTAATACTCTGTTCCTGCATCCACTTGAGTACGGCCTCACCATCCATCTCTGGCATCACCCAGTCAAGAATAACCAGATCAAAGCTTTCTCGTTTTAATGAATGGGCAAAGTCCTTGCCACTGGAAAAATACACACACTGATGGCCTTCTTGTTCGAGCCAGATTTTTACCAGTTCAGCCAGGTGCTGATCGTCATCTACCAGTGCAATTCTCACAATTTAATCCTTCTATTCATTCTGTAACAAATATTTTCAGTTAAAGCAGTGTTACATGTATTTACGAATCATCTCGTATAGTACAGACTTTAACAAGCCATACCAGTCTGTTAATTTTAATAAGCTAATAACTCATAAACACCTGATTTAATGATGATTTAAAACCAGCAATACACTTACAACGTATGTCGGTTAGAAGGCTCAAATCATCCTAAAACTATATCCAAACCAGACGCTGATAAACATAGCGGCGGACATATCCAGAACAATATCACGCTATTATTATGGAATTATAGGATATCGATGTTTATGCTTTATATATACACCTAGTAACTTGTAACAATTATTTACGAATGTAGCGTATTTATCGAATATTTCAAATAGACAATAACAAATGATTAAAGACCTGCTCAAACCGAAAAGTCCTTGCCCATGTGGATCTGGCAAATCCTATGATAAATGTTGCAAGCCATTCCATGCTGGAAATGCTGCACCGACCGCGGAAAACCTTATGCGAGCACGGTATTCAGCCTATTGCATGCTGAATAGTGAATACCTGAACCATACCTGGCATCCCGGCTCCCGCCCTAAAAAAGTTAACCTTAGTGATGATAGTGGTGTTCAATGGTTAAAGCTGGAGATCATTCGTAAGGAGCAAGGCAGTGCCAATGATAAAATGGGGGTTATCGAATTCAAGGCCTATTACACCATTGATGATAAACCCGGCTATTTGCACGAAACGAGCAACTTTGTAAAAGAGGATAACCAGTGGTTTTATTTCGATGGGGAAACCGAATACCATAATGATGAAGACCAGGATGACTTCAAGGACTTCAAACCAGTAAGGCGGTTGTCAGTCGAAACCTGAGTGTCACCTAACCTCGCCTGAGCCCCTTCACCCGTATGGCCTCAAGCCAGCCCCACAACAAACCCACCAGGAGTCCCACTGTATGCGCCATATTGGCAATGGGACCTAACCAGCCCGTCCAGCATAAGGCAAACCACACCAGCATCATCACCATGATGTAGTGATGCAGAATCAAACGCGCATTGGGATTAAATCGTCCCTGCGCCCATACGTAGCCCAGCAAACCATACACCACACCGGACATGCCGCCAAAGAAGGGGCCACCATAGAAGTACTGAGCCAGGTTCGATAGCAGGCCAATGACAAATACCAGGGCCCCCAGTTTCCAGGCCTGACTGGTACGCTCAATGGCCCCACCCAACTCCCATAACCAAAGTGAGTTGAACACGATATGTAAAATTCCAAAATGGATAAATATCGGTGTGATCAGACGCCAGTATTCTCCCGCCCTGATTTCCGGTAACAACCAAATACCCTGACCCCGGTATTTGGAAATAAGAAAATTTTCCACGATCAGTCGGTTTTCACCCAGATTACTCGCCAGGGCAATGACGACACAGATACCGACCAGAATAATGGTTAGAACAGGTTGCTGGCTATGCTTGAGAACGTTGTTGATTTTCATTTGTATTTAATTGTGATTGAAGCCAGTCTTCCATCACTTGGCGGGCTTCATCCGGCTTTTCTGTCATGAGCCAGTGATCGGCTTCAATATAGTGTATCTGACTATTGGGAATGGTTTTAATAATTTCCACGTTCTTCTGTAAATTACTCATGGCCGGTCTTTTAGATAATAACACCAGTACCGGACAATCAATGCTATCGATAGGACCCACAGGTCTGATGACCTCAAGGATATCCTGTATGTAGTTAGCCAATGGCATGTACTTCATATCTTCGACAGGACTCATATAAAGCTCAGCGATGTCCTGATGAGGATTCTCCGCAAGATATTGGCGCGTGGCAATATCCAGTTCATACAGACTACGAAACTTAAACTTGCGTTTTCTAAAACCCAACAGATTAAAAAACCAGACCACGAGCAGAATTGTCCACAGGATATAGCGGGTACGACGGGCCAGTACCAGATTACCGGTCAGGTTCTTATCAAAGATCGGATCAATCAGAATCAAGCCATTGACCAGATCGCGATGTTGCATGGCATATTGCATAACAACCTGAGCACCCATGCTATGACCAATCATAAAAACTTTATCAAACTGTTTTGCCTTGAAAATATCATACATGTCTCTTGCCCACTTGCTCCTTGTGATACGGCCATGCCAGAGTGAATCATTGTGGCCTCGAAGATCGAAAGCCATCAGGTTTGCAATCTTCCTTAAACAGGTCTTGTCGATAAACTCATCCCAACGAGTCTTATTGCTGGCAAGTCCATGCACCATACCAATCACGCAACGGTTGAGTTCATTTTTAGCCAGACGAAAACCGATCTTTGCACCATCGCGAACCTGTAGTTGCTGTAATTCAGACTCAGTCTTGCTCATAAGTAATTTTATACCTGATTATTTTTATTCATTACTCCCGTTTGATATGCAGGCAGAAATGGCCTGATTATCTGGGATTGACTTTAAGTTGTTTATCTAAGCCAGTGATTTTGTTTTATTCTGCAATTGTTAATTTTAATTTAGCATTTTCTATCATGATTTATTGATAATTTTTGTCAGTTTTAATTTTTTTCTAGTCTGTTATCTAACTGCATATTTCCTGCCAGCCCTGATTTTTCTAGCACAAATAAAAGTATTTTTAAGTTAAGCAAATCAGCTATGATTATTTTAAAACGGTACGATTAAACAACAAACAATCCAAGGAGAACACCATGGCAATTGCACTAACCATACAGGAGTTTCTTGATTGGGAGGAGATCAGCTATACGGTAATAAAACACCCCTTTACCATGTCTAGCGTTAGTACGGCCGAAGCGGCTCATATTCCAGCCGATCACCTGGCAAAGACCGTTGTTCTAGTAGATGATGTCGGTTTCGTCATGGTCATTCTGCCGGCCGATGAGCATGTTGACCTGCCTCGATTAAGAAAGATCTATAACCGCCAGTTTATGCTTGCCAATGAACAGGAGATCGAAGACCTGTTCTATGACTGCGAGCAAGGTGCTATCCCCGCACTGGGCGAGGCCTACGGTTTTGAAATGTTGGTGGATGACAAACTGCTCACTGAGCAGGAAGACATTTTTGTTGAAGGTGGCGATCACTGTGCTCTTATTCAGTTAGATGGTCAGGATTTCAAACATCTGATGTCTCACGCAGAACACGGGCATTTTTGTCATTAGCCAATAATAGGTTCAACTCACTAAACCCAAGTAATATACTCAGGTTTAAGGGTAATTAGATCACAAAAAATGTAGGGATCAACCTACATTCCATTCAGTTTTGTCCGACATATCAGTCAGGCCACGAGGGCTAAACTAAGCTTCTTCATGGGGACACAACTGATGAGACAAGTCACACTGAAACAAATTCTTTCGCTGCTGCTGATGACAGCCGCCATGGCGCTGATTTTGACCTTTATGCCTGAACAGCAAAATGCTGCTGAACAGATAGAAACCGGCACCAGCCTGATTAAGCAGGCTGCCAAGTAAGCATACGAAATATTACTTATTCCGACGTTGGCTAACGGCCTGGGC
>JAOULO010000068.1 GCA_029881995.1 Gammaproteobacteria bacterium | reverse complement strand
GCCAAGTGGTTTAAGGCCCTGGAGACGGCGGGGGTCTATGTCCAGATCTGGCCTGTCGAGCCGGCCCGGTTACCACAGTGGATCTCATTTCGGCTGAAGCAACGGGGTCTGCAGGCCTCGCCGGAGGCGGTGAAATTGCTGGCCGACAGGGTGGAAGGGAATCTGTTGGCGGCTGACCAGGAGATGGAGAAATTATTATTACTCAACGGTCCCGGCCAGATCGATGTGCAACAGGTTATCGAGGGGGTGGCGGATAGCGCTCGCTACGATGCCTTTGGATTAATGGATGCCGCCCTGGCGGGTGATCCAGCCCGTGTCAGTAAGGTGTTGTTTGGCCTGCGAAGTGAGGGGGAAGAACCCATCGCTCTGATGGGGGCCATTAATTATCAGCTGCGGACTATGTGTAACATGGCGGCGGATGTGGCCACTGGTCAATCCATTGATGCCGTGCTGGCCAGTCATCGTGTCTGGGACAAGCGTAAAACCCTGGTGAGTGGGGCCCTGCAGCGCCACCCCCTCAAACGCTGGCAGGGTTTTATCTGGAAATCCGGGGAAATTGATCGCATGATCAAGGGGCTGGCGCAGGGCATCGTGTGGGATGAACTGTTACAATTATGCCTTCGAATTGCCGGGCTGGCCGTGGTGAAACACCGACCTGCCGCCTGAATCCAAACAGACAAGCAGAGATTTTTTCCATGGATGCAAAAGTGGATATCAAGACTTATATGAACCAACTGGGCCAGCAGGCCCGCAAGGCGGCCCGTGTGCTGGCCGTTGCCACCACCAATGAAAAGAACACGGCCCTGCTGGCCATGGCCGATGCCATCCTCGCCGCACAGGCTGACTTACTGGAAGCCAATGCCAAAGACATGTCGGCGGGTAAAGACAAAGGCCTGGATGCGGCCCTGCTGGATCGCCTGGAACTGAATGAAGAGCGGGTGCTCGGCATGGCCGAGGGGATTCGCCAGATTGCCACTCTGCCAGACCCGGTCGGTGAGATCAGTGACATGACCTATCGGCCTTCCGGTATCCAGGTTGGTAAAATGCGCGTGCCACTGGGTGTAGTCGGTATCATTTATGAGTCCCGTCCTAATGTGACAGCCGATGCGGCGGCCCTGTGTTTGAAATCGGGTAATGCCGCGATTCTGCGTGGTGGTTCCGAGGCCCTGCATTCTAATCAGGCCATTGCCGAGTGTATCCGTGCCGGACTCAAACAGGCTGGTCTACCTGAAGAAGTGGTCCAGGTGATCGAGACGGCCGATCGTGCTGCCGTGGGCGAACTGATTACCATGCAGCAATACGTGGATGTTATCGTGCCCCGTGGTGGTAAGGGGTTGATTGAGCGTATCAGTGCTGAAGCCCGGGTACCGGTGATCAAACACCTGCATGGTGTTTGTCATGTTTATATTGATGCAATGGCAGATCAGGAAAAGGCCATTAAGGTGGCCATTAACGCCAAGACCCAGCGCTATGGTACCTGTAACACCATGGAAACCCTGCTGGTGGACACTGTCGTGGCAGCTGATGTTTTACCGGAGCTGGCGAAACAGTACCAGGCCAAAGGGGTTGAACTTCGAGGCTGTGAGGCGACACAAAAAATATTGAGCGATACCGTCCCGGCAACCGAGGAAGACTGGGACACGGAATATCTGGCCCCGATTCTGTCAATCCGGGTGGTCGATGGGCTTGATGCGGCCATTGAACATATTCATAAGCACAGTTCCGGTCACACGGAGTCCATTATTACCGAAGACATCGGTCGGGCTAGACGTTTTATGATGGAAGTGGATTCCAGTTCGGTGATGGTCAATGCATCAACTCGCTTTGCCGATGGTTTTGAATATGGGCTTGGGGCTGAAATTGGTATCAGTACCGACAAGATACATGCCCGTGGGCCTGTGGGACTGGAAGGCCTGACTTCCCAGAAGTATATCGTCATTGGCGATGGACACATCCGTAGCTGATGATTGGTATTCTTGGGGGAACATTTGACCCCATTCACAATGGTCATCTACAAACTGCCCGGGATTTGCTCGATGAGTTGAAGCTGGATCAGATCCGCTTTATTCCCTGTGGTGTTCCCCCTCACCGAGATGCCCCTGTTGCCACGCCGGCACAACGACTGGCCATGCTGCAGGCGGCGGTCAGTCATGAGCCGGGTTTTGTGGTAGATGATAGGGAGCTCAGGCGGGAAGGACCATCCTATATGGTGGATACCCTCATATCCCTGCGAAGTGAGCTGGGACCTGAGCTATCACTGGGATTAATATTGGGGTTGGATGCATTTTTAGAGCTGGAAAGCTGGGACCGCTGGCAACAATTAACTGAACTGGCCCATTTAATTGTCATGACCCGCCCAGCTTATGAGAGGCCGGCTTGGCTAAGTACTGGTCTGCAAAACTTACTGGCAGAACATGAGACCCGTGATCGTGAAAGCTGTAACAAACGGCCTGCAGGGGATGTGATATTCTGCACCGTATCGGCAATGGATATCTCATCCACGCGTATTCGGCAGGGGCTGCGGGATGGGGCAGAGGTCAGTGACATGTTGCCATCTGATGTATTAACAATAATCCGACAGGAACAGATTTATTTTAGGTAGTTTTAGAGAATGATGGAAATAGATGAAATACAGGCCCTGGTGATTGAGGCCCTGGAAGATGTGAAGGCCGTTGATACCCGTGTACTGGATGTCAGAGGCAAAACCAGTGTGACCGATGTTATGGTCATTACCAGCGGCAATACTTCCAGGCAGGTCAAGGCGCTGGTCAACTCAGTAGTGGAAAAAGCCAAGCAGGCAGGTCTAAAACCCATTGGTGTTGAGGGTGAGGATATTGGTGAATGGGCACTGGTCGATCTTGGTGATGTGGTTGTTCATGTCATGCAGCCAGGCATTCGTGCTTTTTATAACCTGGAAAAACTCTGGGGTGAGGAAAGTCCTCAGGTATCAGGAGATCAGCAGCTCTGAATTATCGACCCTTAGTGAGGAGCTGAGATGCAGATTTCTCTCATCGCAGTCGGGCAGAAAATGCCGGCCTGGGTCACTAAGGGGTATGAAGAATACACCAAGCGCATGCCACCGGAATGCCAGTTACAACTGATTGAAATCCCACTCAATAAACGCAGTAAAAATAGCCATATTGCTCGACTGATGGAAAAGGAAGGGGAACAAATGCTGAATAGCATCAAAAAAGATACCCTGGTTGTGGCAATGGAAGTTCAGGGCAAGCCCTGGTCAACTGAGCAATTGGCCGAACAAATGG
Source organism: Gammaproteobacteria bacterium (assembly GCA_029881995.1). Classification (GTDB taxonomy): domain Bacteria; phylum Pseudomonadota; class Gammaproteobacteria; order UBA6429; family Thiohalophilaceae; genus JAHEDB01. The sequence continues at coordinate 9,625 of JAOULO010000068.1, read as the reverse complement.
ATAGTTGGATGCAGTCAGGGCGAAATATAGCCCTACTGGTTGGTGGGCCCGAAGGTCTGGCCCCTGCCTGCCTGAAACGGGCGGAACAGAAATGGTCTTTGTCCAGTTTGACTCTGCCCCACCCGCTTGTACGAATCGTGATTGCCGAGCAACTTTACCGGGCCATGTCTATCCTTAAACATCACCCGTACCACAAATAATCAATATTCTGTATGACTGAGAAGGATTTTGATCTTTATCTGGCCTCGACTTCGCCCCGACGCTGTGAACTGTTGGCCCAGATTGGGGTTAGCTTCCATCAAATTGGCAGTGATATTGATGAGACTCCCGGTATCAATGAAATGGCTGAGAACTTTGTGGTGCGTATGGCGGTCGAAAAAGCACAAGCAGGGCAGGGAAATACAGGCTTAAGGAAAGAAAAACCTATTTTGGGTGCAGATACAGCGGTGGTCATCGATAATGAGATCCTTGGTAAACCTAGTGACCGGGAGCAGGCCATATCGATGCTGAATAGATTGTCTGGTCGGAGTCATCAGGTGATGAGTGCCGTGGCACTGATTGATGGGGAAGTACGAACAAAAATCAATATCAGTACAGTCAGCTTTCGGACTTTAAGTCAGGAAGAAATTGAGGCTTACTGGCAGACAGGAGAACCAAAAGATAAAGCGGGTGCCTATGGAATACAGGGTAAAGCCGCTATATTTATAAACAGGCTTGAGGGTAGTTATTCCGCGGTGATGGGCCTGCCTTTGTTTGAAACTGCTGAGTTGTTACACACCGCTGGCATCAGGCTGTTGAGATAATAATTACAATGAGTGAAGAGATTCTAATTAATGTCACCCCCCAGGAAACCCGAGTTGCCTTTGTTGAAAATGGGGTGTTACAGGAAGTCCAAATTGAAAGGGCACATAAACTGGGTTTGGTGGGAAATATCTATAAGGGTAAGGTTTGTAGGATCTTACCTGGAATGCAGGCGGCTTTTGTAGATGTAGGCTTAGATAGGACAGCCTTTTTACACGCCTCTGATATTGTGACAGATAAATCTGAATACAAAGCCAATGGCGATAATCCTAAACCTCATGAAGATATCACCTTCTTGTTGAGAGAAGGCCAGGATGTGGTTGTGCAGGTTATTAAAGATCCCATGGGGACCAAAGGTGCCAGGTTAATCACTCAGGTTTCCATTCCCTCTCGATTTCTGGTTTTCCTGCCTGGTGTTGAACATATCGGCGTTTCTCAAAAAATTGAGAGCGAGGAAGAACGGCAGAGATTAAGAGATATTATTGGACGCTTGATGCCTGAATATGAAGAGGGTGGTTATATTGTCCGAACTGTGGCTGAGGGTGCCAGTGAAGAAGCTATCAAAAATGATATGCAGTTTTTACAAAAACTCTGGCAGACAATTCAGACTCGTACTAAAGAAACAAAGCCACCAGCCTTAATTCATGATGACCTGCAGATTGTTATGCGCACAATGCGGGATCTGGGAAATAGTGATATAGAAAAAATCCGAATAGATTCACGCGAGTCTTATGACAAGATAAAAAAATTTGCAGATAAGTTTATTTCACATCTGGCAGATCGAATAGAACACTACCCTGGTGAAAGACCGATTTTTGATCTTTATGGCATTGAAGATGAGATTCACAAGGCCATGGAACGTAAAGTGCAACTCAAGTCGGGCGGATATCTGATCATCGACCAGACCGAGGCGATGACAACCATCGATGTCAACACGGGTGCATTTGTGGGACATCGAACTCTGGAAGAAACTATTTTTAAAACCAATCTTGAAGCCAGCCAGGCTATCGTTAGGCAACTCAGGCTACGTAATTTGGGTGGCATCATTATTATTGATTTTATTGATATGGGGGATGCTGAGCATCGTCGGCAGGTAATCCGTGCCCTGGAAAAAAATCTCGAAAAAGATAGTGCCAAGTCACAAATTAGTGAAGTCTCTACTTTAGGACTGGTTGAAATGACACGTAAAAGGACCAGGGAAAGTCTCGAACATATTCTGTGTCAGACCTGTCCAACATGCAGTGGGCGTGGCTCCTTACTTTCTGCGGAAACAGTTTGCTATGAAATTTTTCGTGAAATTATGCGTGAGGCCAGACAGTTTGAAGTTCAAAAACTGCTTGTGCTGGCATCACAGCCAGTTGTCGATATGTTGGTCGATGAAGAATCAAATAGTTTGGCTGAACTTGAAGAGTTTATTGGTAAACCGATTAAGTTGCAGGTTGAGACAGAATACACGCAGGAACAGTTTGACGTGGTTCTAATGTGATTTTCAACAGATGAAGTTATCAGATAAAACAATCATCCAGATTCGCAGGTCGATCATTTATGCGATAGCTATATTTGTGGTGACATCGGCGGTCATGTTATCGATTGCCCGGGTCATTCTACCTCAAGTGCAGGGTTACCGAGAAAATATTCAGCTTAAACTGGGCGAAATTATTGGAAAGAAAGTTACTCTTGATTCAATTGATGCCCGTTTAGTTGGATTAACACCAACTTTGATATTTAAAGGGTTTCATCTTTATGATAATTCCGGAGATAAAGAGATCGTTGCCTTTAAAGAGGTTCATCTGGGTATCTCTGTTATAGAATCTATTTCGCGTAAGGCGCTTATACCTAAAGATTTAAGTATTCTTGGAACCAAAGTATATATTTTGCAGAAAGAAGATGGGAGTTTTCTTCTTCAGGGAGTCGATATTGTAGAGCTGGTTGAATCTGGCCAGGATAGTGTCATAAGCGAGGAGCTGGCCAAATGGTTAATGGAGCAGACCAGTCTTAAGCTCGATAAAAGTACCATTGTTTTAAAATTAAAGAAAAAGAAGAGCTATACATTTAATAACGTTAATTTAACTATTAAGAATCGGTTGAATCGTCACCAGTTAACAGGGTCTGTTGAACTCCCGGAAAGAGTAGGTAAACAGGCTAATATTGCGATGGATATAACCGGTGATCTTTTAAAACCAGCTGAGTGGGCTGGCCTTGTTTACCTTGAAAGTAAGGAGTTTCGGCTTTCATCATTCGGGATTCAACCACAATATAGGAAGTTAAAAATTATTGATGGAGTGTCTGCTTTTTCACTCTGGGGAGAGTGGGAAAATGGAATAATACAGGAAGTTTCTGGTGATGTGTCTATTAAGGATGTAGAAGTAGCCAATAACAAAACAAACACTATTTCCAGAATTGACCAGTTAAATGCAAAATTTGACTGGTTTGGAAAAAGTGATAATTGGAAACTTCAATTGGCTGATATTGAATTTAAAAGAGATGATAGTGTCTGGAAAGAATCATCTGTTTACTTGAGTTGGGAGAATGATAAAGATAATAACTCCAAACTGGATTTTAATCTGGAATATGCAAAGCTTGATGATATAAAACCAATTATCAAGGAATTTAATCTGATTGATGATAAACATAAAATATACACCCACAAATTTAAGCCGACTGGTGAAATTCATAACTTAAATTTAAGCTTAAAACGTAATGGTGAGACTGTTCAGGCATACAGTGTTGCTGCAAGCTTAACGGATTTTGGGATTTCGCCAACAGATAATTCACCTGGCGTATTTGGTGTAAATGCACAATTGAATCTCAATGAAGAATATGGCTATCTTGAGATCGATACGCAACAAATATTATTTAATTATCCAAAACTATTTAGATATCCTGTTACACTTTCCAGTTTAAAAACAAGACTGGACTTTCTTAACACCGATACAGGATGGCTGATAAAAACAGATAATATTTCTGCAGCAAATAATGAGCTGGAAGTTTCGGCTGGTATGATGATGTATTTGCCTGTCGCCAAAAAAGCCAGTTATCTCGATTTCAATCTTTCATTCGGCAAACTTGATCTTACCAAGATATATAAGTATCAACCTACTGCCATGATGAAGGAAAAACTGGTTAAATGGATTGATGAAAGTTTTATTGCAGGAACAGTTAATGAGCTAGATGTCGCCTATCGAGGTTGGTCAAACCGGTTTCCGTTTAGACAATATTCGGGCGTTCTGAATGGAAGTTTTCATACTACTAACGTAGAGATGCATTACTTTCCTGGATGGCCTCAGCTTGAGGGATTGGAAGCTCGTGGGGAATTTACAAATGTTGGTATTAAGGTCAAGGCCCTGAAGGCCAGTATACATGGTGGTGATATTCAGAATTTGGTTGTTACTGTCGAGGACTTTAAAAAACCTATTCTTGTGGCAAAAGGAGATGCCTATAGCACAACACACAATGGGTTTAATTTCTTTGCAAAGACGCCTGTTGGCAAGCGTTCCAAACGATTTGTAAGTAAAACGATTTTCAAAGGTGATATTCATACGAATATGACGTTTAGCGTTGCGCTTGATAAGGATCTGGCAAAAACCTATAAAAAACGATTTTCTGGCTATGTGGAAACCAAAAACTCCGAATTACACATGATGCATAATCGAATGCCGGTTACAGATATTCAGGGTAAAGTCTATTTTTCTGATAAAAAGCACCATGGTGAAGATATCTCAGCAAAATTACTGGGAGGGCCAGCAAAAATACGAGTCAGCTCAAAAATAATTGGGATTAAGCCCGTGGCAACAGTGCATGGAGAAGGCAAGTTTGATGCTGTGATGCTGGATAGAAATTTTAAAAAATTAGGCCTTATGCGGATATATGGAACCATTCCATGGCAAGGGGAAATTACATTAGGGCACCAGAAGTCAGTCAATAGCATAGAACGTGAACCGGCGAAAATGTGGCTTAAATCAGATCTGGCTGGGGTAGAAATTGATTTACCAGAACCCTATAGAAAACCGCCGGAGATCGCTCGACCAACAATGTTGAAATCAACATTTCTACCAGAAATTAAAACAATACTAAATATTCAATATGGCGATAGAATGTCGACAGAAATGCGTGTTAATAATAATTATTTTCCTGCACGTATTGAGATTGGAGAAATGAAGCTGTCCGCTGGCAAAGCAAAACTACCAGACAAAGATGAGTTCAGGTTGTCTGGGGTTGTTAATAATGCTGACCAATATAAATGGCGTGAAGTCATGCAGGAGCATTACAACAAATACCGCAAGCTAAGAACCCGACCTATTGTCGATGTACCTGTTATTGTTGATTTTGCCTATGTGAGTGTGCCTTTTGATAAAGAGAAAGCCAAACCCCGTAAACGATATACCAGTCCTGTTATTATGCCTGCATTCAAGGGGCAGGTTCGTGAGTTTGTCTTTGCCGGGAAAAAGATTGGGAAAGTTGAGTTTGATAGCCGTAAAGATAAATTAGGTCTTGTATTTGACAGGCTAAGTATTACATCGCCAGAAATGAAATATAGTGGAACCATGACCTGGCACTATATAAATAATTGGCATAAAACCAAAGCGCTAGGTAAATTTACAATAAACAATGCCGGGAAATTAACTGAACGGTTTGGGTTCCCTGACAAAGTAAAAGATGGAGAAGGAACAATATCTATTAATTTCAACTGGGATAACCCTTTCTATGTGTTCAGGCCTGGATATACCAATGGAAGAATAAATATCAAGCTTGAGGACGGAATTGTGACTGCGATTAACCCAGGAGCTGGCCGCTTCCTCGGGTTATTGAATATTTCAACATTACCAAGAAGACTTTTGTTAGATTTTAAAGATGCAGGATCAGGTTTTGCATTTGATGAAATTACAGGAAATATAGATTTAAAAAATGGAGTGGCCAAAACCACAGACTTGTCAGTAGATAGTACTATTGCTGATATACTTGCAGTTGGAAAAGTAGATCTGAGAAACAAGAAACTGGATCAGGTCGTTACAGTAACTCCTCAGATTGCAGGTACAATGCCTGTGGTCAGTGGTTTACTTATGGGGACTGGTGTAATACCTCTCGTGTGGTTATTTGAACGTATGTTTGGATCTGATATGGATAGGTCATTATCACGACAGTACCATATTTCAGGTCCATGGAGTAAGCCAGCTGTTGTTCGACTTGACAAGGATGAAGATGAGGATGAGGAGTTTTAATATGAGTTTTCTAAAAACCATTATTCTGGGGCTGGCATTTAGTATGATCACATTCCCAAGTGTTGCTGCCTCGACATATACACTAACTCATGAACAATGGTCCATACCAAAGGATGCAGTAAGCATATTAAAGATGTCGGGATTAAAAAGTGTGTTGATTGATTTTAATAAATCATCATCAAGCAAGCTGCAGATAATCTACCCGGGTGGTGATGAGGGTACCTTATGGGCCTCAGAACTGCAGGCCTGGTTTGTCTCCTTTGGGGTTCCAGCAAGGCAGATTGAACTCAGGCCGGGTAGTAGAGAAAATAATATCATTGAAATGCGGGTCGACAGGCCATTATTTGGTACCATATCAAATTAGAGCAATATGTGATGTAGTTTAGCAGGTAGAAAAAGTGGATAAAGTAGCAGCAATTCAAATGGCATCTGGGCCAAATGTGAGTGCCAACCTCACCGAAGCGGGCAAACTAATCAGTCAAGCCGTTGATGGGGGGGCAAAACTGGTCGTTTTGCCAGAAAATTTTGCCGTCATGGGAATAACAGAAAAAGATAAACTTAAGGTGGCAGAGCAGGAAGGTTCCGGGCCGATACAGGATTTTCTTGCTGGTGAAGCTGAAAAACACGGTATCTGGCTGGTGGGTGGCACAATTCCGATTAAAACCAGTGATGCGTCCCGAATCAGAGCGGCCAGCCTAGTTTTTAATGATAAGGGTAAACCTGCGGCAAGGTATGACAAAATCCACCTCTTTGATGTGACTCTCGAGGAATCAGGAGAAACCTACCACGAATCTGAGACCATCGAACATGGTGACTCCATCACAGTAACTGATACGCCTTTTGGCCGCTTGGGTATTGCGGTTTGCTATGACCTGAGATTCCCGGAAATGTTTCGCAGCATGGCAGATCAAAACGTGGAAATCATTGCCGTCCCTTCTGCATTTACTGCCATAACAGGTAAGGCACATTGGGAAACCCTGGTTCGAGCCAGGGCCATAGAAAATCTGGCCTACGTGGTTGCCTCAGCTCAGGGTGGATATCATGTCAGTGGCCGGGAAACCTATGGTAACAGTATGATCGTCGACCCCTGGGGTACAATCCAGGATTGTCTGCCGAGAGGTTCCGGCGTTGTGCTGGGAGAACTGGATATGCAAAAAATTCAGAATACTCGCCGCAGTTTTCCTGTACTTGAACACCGTCGTATGTTGTGTAGCCCATCAAATGCCTGAACAAACCCTCGATATTGCTCAACAAATACTGCTGGCTCCGTCAGGGATGAAGGATTCAGACCTGCAGTCAGTACTTAATCAGGTGTTAAGTCACCAAATTGATTACGCCGATATTTATTTTCAATCTTCCCGGCATGAATCATGGGTTCTTGAAAATGGTATTGTTAAAGAAGGTACTTTTAATATTGAGCAGGGCGCTGGAGTCAGAGCCATAAGTGGTGAAAAAACCGGATTTGCCTATTCAGATGAAATTATATTGCCTGCCCTGACCCAGGCGGCTTCTACTGCAAGAGTGATTGCCAACCATGGACAAAACAGAAAGGTCAAAGCATGGTCGTCACCCCACTCACACGATCTCTATTTATCAAATGATCCTCTACTGAGTTTATCAGCCGATCAAAAAATAGCCTTATTACAATCTGTTGATAAAGAGGCACGAAGCTTAGATTCCAAAGTCACTCAGGTTATGGCCAGTCTGAGCGGAGTTCACGAGGTTATTATGGTGGTTGCTACCGATGGAACATTGGCCGCAGATATTCGTCCCCTTGTGCGAATGAGTGTTACTGTTATTGCTGAGCATGATGGTCGTCGTGAGCAGGGCTCTAGTGGTGGTGGGGGACGATATGACTTCAGTTATTTTCAGAATAATGATCATGTCCTTGGGTATGCACGTGAAGCCGTCAGGCAGGCTATTGTTAATCTTGATGCTATCGATGTCCCGGCAGGAAGTATGCCCGTGGTCTTAGGGCCAGGTTGGCCTGGTGTGTTATTGCATGAGGCAGTAGGGCATGGACTGGAAGGAGATTTTAACCGTAAAGGAAGTTCAGTATTTTCCGGGCGTATTGGTGAACAGGTTGCCTCACCTCTATGTACCGTGATCGATGAAGGTTCGATAAAAGACCGACGTGGGTCTTTGAATATCGATGATGAAGGGACTCCTACTGGTGAGACCGTATTAATTGAAAATGGTATTCTCAAGGGATACATGCAGGACAAACTCAATGCCCGTTTAATGAATATGCCAGTGACGGGGAATGGCCGCCGTGAGTCATATGCACATTTACCTATGCCCCGCATGACAAATACCTATATGAAGGCCGGTGAGCATCACCCTGATGAGATCATAGCTTCGGTAGAAAAAGGAATTTATGCGGTAAATTTTGGTGGCGGGCAGGTTGATATCACTTCTGGGAAATTCGTTTTTTCCACCAGTGAAGCCTATTTGATTGAAAACGGTAAGGTAACACGGCCAGTCAAGGGGGCCACCCTGATTGGAAACGGCCCTGAGGTTATGCAAAAAATCAGTATGGTTGGGAATGATCTGGCACTGGACACCGGAGTAGGTGTCTGTGGCAAAGAGGGCCAGAGTGTCCCTGTCGGTGTTGGTCAGCCCAGTTTATTGATAGATGAACTCACCGTTGGTGGAACAGGTACCTGATTTTTTAATCTGAAAGAATCATAGAGCGCAGATATTTAAACAGGTTCCGTGCCGCAGTTGGTGGTTTACTTTGCGATTGTTCCTTGCGAGCAGCACGAATCAACTGGCGGATATGTTGTCGGTCAATTGCTGGATAAGTATCTAATAGATTAGTCAGGGCCTGATCATCGGCCAGCAGTTTATCGCGCCATTGCTCAAGTTCATGAAAAATACGATTTTGCTGCTGCGCTATGGACTTGAATGATTCAAGTTGATTGATGATGTCATCGGTGTCAGTTTGTCTTAGTAATTTACCGATATAGAGTAACTGCCGTTTCAGAGCTCCGTGTTGTTTTATCTTCTGGGCATCATGAATGGCAGTCAACACTGTATCGCCCAGTTTAAGACGGGCCAGCATGGTTTTGTCCAGTTCGACAAGCTGTTTACCTAAACTGGTCAGTGCCTGGGCTTCACGTTTAAGCTGAGACTTACTCGGAGGTGTATCCTGGTTGTTTAGATCATCTGACATAGGTTGCACGCTATCATTTGTATGATGGCAAATAAAGTACAGTTTATAAAAAAAACCAATTTTAAACGAGATTAATGATGGCTGAAATTTCTTCTAATACAAATTCTGTTTTTGACTATGAGATTGGCTACCTGCAGAGCATAGTACACGATATTCTGAAACAGGCCTCAACCTTAGGGGCCTCATCCGCGGAAGCGGCTGTAAGTAGTCAGCAGGGGTATTCTGTTACGGTCCGCAAGGCTGAAGTAGAAACCATTGAATACAATCGAGACAAAGGTCTTGGTGTCACGGTTTACTTTGGTCACAGTAAGGGCTCTGCCAGTACGACTGATTTTAAGCCAGATGCTATCAAGGCTACCGTCCAGGCAGCCTGCGATATTGCCCGTTACACCTCAGCAGATGAATGTGCAGGTCTGGCCGAGTCGTCTCG
>JAOULO010000087.1 GCA_029881995.1 Gammaproteobacteria bacterium | reverse complement strand
GCCTGGCGAAGGATGTGCCTGACCTGGAACTTTACCAGCCATGGGATCTTTCTCCTGAGCAGGCGGTGGAGATGGCTAGAGAATGCGAAGCAGCAGGCATGGCAGTGGATAACAGGATAAGTAACTCGGAAGGGGCTTATATCAGTACCCATAGTGGACAGCGTGTGTATGGTAATTCACTGGGATTTGTTGGTGGTTATAGTAGTTCACGACACAGTATAGGCTGTACCCTGATTGCCTCTGGCGATGATGAGATGCAACGGGATTACTGGTATAGCGTTTCTCGAAATCCTAACAGGCTGGAAGATTTGAACGACATTGGCCGGCAGGCTGGTGAAAGAACTGTACGCAGGCTGAATGCCCAAAAACTGGGTACCCGAAAAGTCCCTGTGATTTTTACCGCAGATGTTGCACGAGGTTTGATGGGGCACCTGGTCCGGGCCGTGAGTGGAGGGGCCCTCTATCGACAGTCGTCCTTCCTGCTGGATGCGATAGACAAAAAGCTTTTCCCGGATTTTGTGGAAATGGATGAGCGGCCTCATCTGATTCAGGGGCTGGGAAGTGCACCATTTGATACTGAAGGGGTAGCGACCCAGGCCCGTAAGCTGATCGAGTCAGGGGTGTTGCAGTCTTATGTGCTGGACTCCTATGCAGCCAGAAGATTGAAACTACAATCCACCGGTAATGCAGGCGGTGTTCACAATCTATTTATCAATTCGACCGGGCAAAGCTTCGAAGAATTACTCCAGCAAATGAATACCGGGCTTCTGGTGACCGAGGTAATGGGCCAGGGAGTCAATATTGTAACCGGGGATTACTCTCGAGGGGCAAGTGGCTTCTGGGTTGAAAATGGTGAGATTCAGTATCCGGTTGAAGAAATCACCATCGCCAGTACTTTACCGCAAATGTTTCAGGGCTTGTTAGCTGTAGGGAATGATATGGATCAGCGGGGGAATCTGGTCTCAGGGTCCTGGCTGATCAATGAAATAACTGTGGCCGGGAACTAGGGGCTGTTAGCATACTAGAGCGAGGTCAGGCGGTAATAGCTCAGTAGATCCTTGACCTGTTCGGCCTCATGTTCCTCGACGCGGACTAGGGGAACGGAACCTTTGAAGCCTTTCATTTTTCGTTTTTGATACTTCGCTGCAAAGCCACGGGCAACCAGTACGCTTCCCAGTAGGCGGGAAACTACGGGTACCTCGGAGTGGTATAGATTGATCCACTTTTTACGTTTTTGCTTAGTCATACGAATTTTCAGTTTTTTCTAGTCTAGCAAGTGTGTGTGGTTGTTTCACCTGTGTTTTATATCGACAATATGGAGAATGGATTTAGGTTTTTATATTAAAAATAGTGAGGCAAGCCCCAGGAAGGCAAAAAAGCCAATGACATCAGTAATGGTGGTCAGTACAACAGAACCCGCCAGGGCAGGATCGGCCCCGATACGGCGCAGGAATAAAGGAATAGTAGCCCCGGAAATGGCTGCGACAATTAGATTGATGATAATGGCAAAGCCGATAATCATACTTAGCAGCATATTGTTGAACCAGACTCCGGCTATGCCAGCAATAACGATGGCCCATATCAGGCCATTCCAGACTCCCACCCATAATTCTTTCATAAACAGCCGCCGTGCATTACTGGAGCTGATATGACCCAGGGCCATACCCCGGATGACCAGGGTCAGGGTCTGACTTCCTGCGATACCGCCCATACTGGCGACCACAGGCATCAGGACGGCCAGTGCGACAATCTGTTCGATGGTGGTATCGAAGCGACCAATGACCCAGGAAGCCAGTAAGGCCGTTAACAGGTTCACACCCAACCACAGGCTGCGCCGGCGTGTGCTGGTTACGACCGGGGCAAACATGTCCTCTTCTTCATTCAGACCAGCCATACTCATAAATGAGTGATCGGCGGTATCCCGAATAACATCAACCACATCATCAATTGTAATTCGTCCAAGCAAACGGTTCTCAATGTCAACGACGGGGGCGGTAATCAGGTCGCGTCTTTCAAACAGGTTGGCAACTTCCTGGGCAGAAGTACTTGCCGGTATGGCGTTATCCTCCCTGTCCATCAGGTCTTCAACTTTAAGTGAGGGATCGCTGGTTATTAATTTTGAGAGGGTCAATAAACCCAGATATTTATTATCGCGGTCTACTACAAATAATTTGTCAGTTCCGTCGGGCAATTCACCTCGGCGTCGAAGATATCTCATGACCACATCGAGGCTGATATTTTCTCTGACCATGATGGTATCCGGATCCATCAGGCCGCCTGCGGTATCTTCCGGATAGGACAACACGGAGCGTAGCCGGTCTCTATCCTGGGTTTCCATGGTCAGGAGTAATTCCTGCGTTACATTGAGTGGCATCTCAGGAATAATGTCGGCCAGGTCATCTGTATCAAGACTCTCTGCCGCCTGGCGAAGATCATCATCATCCATCTTACGCATGAGACTACCGCGTAGCTCTTCATTCAGGTTCAGAAGAATTTCGCCGGTGATTTCAGTCGACAGCAGCGGCCAGATAATATTTCGATGATCAGAGGGTACGGATTCAAGCCAGTGGGCAATATCCGCAGGGTGCATCTCTTCAAGTTCAGCAATTAGCTGCTGACTATCCTGTTGTTCAATCAGTGATAACAGTCGGGAAAAGAGTTCTGTGGGTTTTTCTTGGTCAGACATGTTCATACCCTGCGTTTGTGTAAGTTTAACAGGTGTCCGAGGTAAAAGAAAAAAATCTTGTTCAGATAATTAAACAGCTGAATTGTATTGGAACTTGTTCAGCCGAGATATGAAATCATCATAGGTACTGCACTGCATAATCTTATTAGTTTGCTCAGCAAGGGAAGACATATCACTGTTGTTAATAACCTGTTTGATGACAGGAAGATTACTGGCATGCATGCTGAATTCAGTCAAACCCAGGCCTAAAAGTATATGAGTGAAACGTGGATCAGCTGCCATTTCACCACACATTGCGACAGGTTTATTATGTAACTGGCCTGCATTGATGGACATAGCTATCAAATTTAATACGGCTGGATTGAGTGGGTCGTAAAGATAATTGACCTCCTCATCTATTCTATCGATGGCCAGGGTATATTGAATAAGGTCATTTGTCCCGATAGATAAAAAGTCGAGGTGCTCCAGAAACATATTGGCTCTTATCGCAGCCGCAGGGACTTCAATCATGCCACCAATGGAGATATTTTCATCAAAGGCAATTCCCGATTGTCGTAAATCAGCTTTTACCTCATCAATGATCTGGATCGCGAGTTTGAGTTCATTAATATTTGAAAGCATTGGAATTAGAATTCGGATCGGACCGTAGGCCGATGCACGTAAAATGGCACGTAACTGGGGAATGAAAAGTTCTGGCTCTTTTAGGCAAAGCCGAATGGCTCTTAGTCCAAGCGCAGGATTCGTTGCTGCATTCTGTTGGCTGGAACCATCGACCTGCTTATCGGCACCAAGATCAATGGTTCTGATTGTCAACATTTTTCCATTAAGCTTGTCAATCACTCCTTTGTAAGTCGCAAATTGTTCCTCTTCACCAGGAGGGGATGCGCGATTCATAAACAGAAACTCAGTTCGATATAAACCAATACCCTGTGCGCCGATTTCATGTACAGCATCAATATCTGAGGGGAGTTCAATATTGGCCATGAGGTGAATCGTCTTTCCATCTTTGGTAACAGCAGGTTGGTCCTTGTTTCTAATGGACTCAATGTATTGTAAATGTTGCTGGCGACGTTTCTGATGATAGTGTTGCAGGCTAAGTTCATCGGGACTCGCCAGGATCCAGCCTTCTTGCCCATCGATGATGATGGTCTCATCATCTTTCAAGCGTTCCCGAGCATGGTGCAAGCCAACAATTGCAGGAATGCCCAGGCTTCTGGCCAGGATGGCGGTATGGGAGGTGGGGCCGCCGCCTTCTGTAATAAAGCCGGCAATTCCCTGGTGTTGCATAAGAACCGTATCAGCTGGAGAAAGATCGTCAGTTACCAGGATATGTCCACTGTGTGGGTGTTCCTGTGCTGGAGTCACACTGTGATGAACAGGACTGTTTAAAAGTATTCGCTGAATGCTGTTGACAACATGATCCACATCATCACGACGTGTGCGTAAATAAGGATCTTCCATTTCATCAAAAACTCTGACCAGGGCATCTCTTTGTATTTTTAGTGCCCACTCAGCATTACATTTATGTTTGGTGATAATTTCCAGAGGGGCTTTAGAGAGTGCAGAGTCGCTTAACATAAGCAGGTGTGTATCAATAAATTCAGAGATATCGGTTGGGGTATTGGGAGGGATCTTTTCTAGCGTGTCGTGGAGTTGTTTTCGAGCCAGGATAATAGCGGCAGAATAGCGGGTCTGTTCCTCAGCGATAAATTGTTCCGGCAGAACGTACTCCGGGATTTCCAGTTCATCCCGATAGAGTAAATGCACCGGACCAATTGCGATGCCTTTTGATACACCTGTGCCAAGTTGTGCAAATGACATTTATGGCTCCTGGCGAGACTGTTGTTATTTCAGTTTATTGCTCTTCGCCGAATTTTGAGTTGATTAATTCTTCAAGTGCGGTCATTGCCTGCTCTTCATCTTCTCCAGAAACAGTCAATTCGATTGTATAACCCTGGGCAGCGGCAAGCATCATAACACCCATAATACTTTTGCCGTTGATCTGTTTACCATTTAGACCAAGTTGAATATCTGACTTAAAACCTGATGCCAAAGTCACCAGTTTAGCCGCTGCGCGGGCATGTAACCCGAGTTTATTAATTATTTTGGCTTCTTTTTTTATCATGTTAATTATGCTGACAGCTTATTACACCTTCATGACCGCCAGATAATGCCTTATTGGCCAGTTGAGGAAGGTCGAGGTTAGGATAGTTCATTACACGTACTAACATGGGCAGATTAATGCCTGCGACAACCTGAACTTTACCATTAGCCAGTTTGCATGCAATATTACTAGGGGTTGATCCATACATGTCAGTTAATACTAATACACCTTGCCCTTTGTCGAGTTCTGAAATCAATTTATGTGCCTTCAAAACCAGATCTTCAGGTTCACAATCTAATGAAACAGGTAGAAGTTTGGTTGGTAGAGGGCATTTACCAATCACCGATGTCACAGCATCGTACAATGATAATCCAATATTACTGTGAGTTATGATAAGTATACCAACACTCATGGAAGCTCCCGGTGCCTGGTCATTACATTATCATAAATTGTACTAAAGTGTGAGGCCAGTTTTTCTGCCATATAAACAGACCGGTGTTGCCCACCTGTACATCCTATTGCAATCGTCAGATAACTCCTGTTTTCCGCAGCAAAACAGGGTATCCATTCAGTCAGAAAAGATTTCAGATTATCGTACATCTTACGAACTTCATCATGTTGTTCCAGGTAATCAATGACTGCCTGATCCCTGCCAGTCAAACTGCGTAACTCTGGTACCCAATGAGGATTCGGTATGCAGCGAATATCAAAAACGAAATTGGCATCGACTGGAGTGCTGTGTTTGAAACCAAATGACTCAAACTGGACAGACATCATATTTCCCTGGGAGCCTTGAATGCGGTCACGAATAAGCTGACGCAACTGGTGAACAGTTGTTTTACTGGTATCAAAGACCAGGTCAGCTCGCGACGAAACTGGTTCCAGTATTTCCCGCTCTTCAATAATGGCTTCACTTAAGGGCGTTCCTTCTCCCGTGAGTGGGTGTTTACGACGGGTCTCACTAAAACGTTTGATCAGGGTTGTATCATCAGCATCGAGGAATATTACGTCACATTTCAGATTATTATTCTGCATCTCATCCAGTAAATCTGGGAAAATGGACAAATCTCCAGACAGGTTTCTAACATCAATACCTACAGCGAATTTATCGTAATTTCTATCAGGTTTACTTAGAATCTGAACCGAGAAAGCAGGCAGCATACCGATAGGCAAATTATCGATACAATAAAAGTCCAGATCTTCGAGGGCATGTAATGCGACAGACTTTCCTGAACCTGACATTCCGCTGATTATGACGAGTCTCATTCGCTGTCCTGATTAATGGCCTGCTGTTGACGGTTAATAAAATCCTCTGTTGCATTATAGCCACTCAATCGAAGGACGTGGTTACGAACAGCAGCTTCGACAATAACCGCCATATTGCGGCCTGGTGCTACCGGTATACTGACAACTGGAATTTCAACATCAATAATATTCTCATAGTGCTCTGCTGTGTCAAGCCGGTTTAATTCCTGCTCACTCTTTTCTGTAAAGAGTTCCATGCGAATCACCAGGCGAAGGCGTTTGGTCTGAAGAATAGATGTTTCACCATACATAGCTCTAACATTTAAAACTCCAAGGCCACGAACTTCAATAAAACCATGCAGTAAATTTGGGCAGGTACCGTGTAATACATCAGGGCCGGTTCGTGTGAATTTTGGGGCATCATCAGCAACCAGCCTATGCCCTCGGCTCAACAATTCCAGAGCTAACTCACTTTTACCTATCCCGCTCGGTCCGGCGATCAGAACGCCGATACCCATGACTTCCATGAACACCCCATGTAAAACGGTTTGCTCAGAAATTAACTGGCTTAGATAGTAATTGAGATATTCGATTAATTTTTTCCCAGAAAGACCTGAAGAAATAACCGGTATATTTTTTTCTTTGGCGTATTCCAGAATAATTTCGGGTAAGACAGCTTTTTTGCTAATAATAAATACTGGAACATGTTCACTACCCATGCTGTTAAGAACATGGCCGATAGCTTCTTTATCCAGGCTGTTGAAATACTCCAATTCCTTATCACCTATTACCTGTATCTGATTTGGGTGAATCGTGCTGAAATAACCTACGACAGGAGTATCCCGTTTGTCATCTCTATCTGGAGTTATGTATACAATATTTTTTTGACAGCAAATCCATTCCAGCTCAAGCTGTTTATGATGAAGTTCATACAAGGTCTGAATGGAGAGAGGGTGGTTCATTTATAAATAAAAAAACTACCTGCTATTGATAATATTTGAAATGTCAGCGCTATTTTCTGCCTGACGCAATTTTGTTCGAGCGGATTCTTCATTAAACATACTCGCAATACTTGCCAGTATCTGAAGATGCTCTTCTGTAGAATTTTCAGGGACCAGTAGTGCAAATATTAGATCTACAGGTTGGTTGTCGATAGAATCAAAATCAATTGCATGTTCGAGTCTTACAAAGGCACCGATTGCCTGTGTAATATTTTTTAAACGACCATGTGGGATGGCAACACCAAAACCAATTCCTGTACCGCCGAGACGTTCTCGTGCTAATAAACAATCAAAGACTTCAGAAGGTGTTATTTCTGGTTGTCCTGTTGCAATAATCTCGCTGATATTCTCCAGGGCACGTTTTTTACTCTGTGCAGATAAATTACAGACGATGCGTTCAGGGGTGAGTAGTTCTGATAAATGCATTGGGTGTTAACTAGTCAATTCGTTGTTTGCTTTCAATTCCTTCAGCCCGGTGGTGGTCTGTCAGCTTTTCTTTGTGCTTTTTAATCTGCCTGTCAAGCTTATCAACCAGAGCATCGATTGCAGCATACATGTTTTCATCTTCAGCATTAGCAAATAGATCATTACCTCTGATGTGAATGGTTGCTTCTGCTTTTTGGCGCATCTTTTCAACACTGAGGATGACATTGATGTTGGTGACCTGATCAAAATGGCGTTCCAGACGTTCCATTTTGTTTTCAACATAGCTTTGCATGGCTTCGGTAAGGTCGATGTGGTGCCCGGATACGGTCAGCTGCATTATTATTCTCCTTTGGTTAGGACTTAAGTTAAGCGCTTACGTTCATTGGAAGGAGGGATATTCATGG